>NZ_AEJF01000143.1 GCF_001028175.1 Caballeronia mineralivorans PML1(12) | reverse complement strand
GCCCGCGTGACGGTCGCACAAAGCATCACGGCGCGGAATGCCTCAAGTTGTCGTAATTTCATTCGAAATTAGTTCATAACAAAACACTATCATCAACCCAAAAAAAACGATTATCCAGTTTCTTTTTTGCGCCATATTCTGATTTCACAGCCGACATGTACTGATATTTGACGAAAAATTTCGTCATAACAGTACGTACTGAGATCAAGCAAAAAAGTCATGGGGATTTGTCGCGAATCTGAAACCGCTCGCCTTATCCATTCCGCTTGGGGCTTTGCCGCGCTGCATGTTTATGCCACCCAGACGCTCTATATCGGGTCATGCGGTGGGCACCGAGTGACCCCCATTGCCCCGCGACAAGGGATTACCCGACCTATAACTCTTTCGAATACTCCACACCGATACCGGACTTTGACAGCCTAATTTGAAGGCTTCACCTTAGCGTCACTCCTGAAACGACGCATCTCGATCGAGGGTCAACACTTGAGCTACCGAATCTTATTCACGCTGATCGTGGCGCTGGCAACTGCGGGCTTGAGCTTCCCGGTTGCCACGCAGGCGCAGAGCGATCCACGTCCGGTTATCCGCGTCAGTTCGGGCGCCGAAGACAACGTGACGCTGGATCCGGATCGTGCCACGTCGACCAACGACGTCGGGGTGGTCGCCGAGATCTTCAATGGTCTCGTCCGCTTCGCACCCGGCAGCGCGGATCCCAAGTCACTCGAGGCCGACCTGGCCGAAAGCTGGGAGACCTCGAAGGACAACAAGGTGTGGACGTTTCATCTGCGCCACGGCGTCAAGTTTCAAGGGGACTGGGGTGAGTTGACCGCGGCGGATGTCGTCTACTCGCTGCAGCGCGCCGCGGACTCCAAGAGGTCGAGCTTCGCGGCAAACTTCGCCGTGATCGACAAGGTCGAAGCCACGGACCCATACACCGTGCGCGTCACGTTGAAGTACCCCAATGCCACCTTCCTTGGGCGCGTATCGAACTATCACGGCGGCAATATCCTCAGCATGAAAGCGGCCGAGAAATACGGCAACCAGTTCGGTAATCATCCAGTCGGTACCGGGCCCTTCGCCTTCAGCCAGCATGTCACGCAGCAATACGTGCAACTGGTTGCGAACGATCAGTATTTCCGCGGCAAGCCGAAGCTCGCGGGCATTACCTACCGGATGATCCCGTCGGACAGCGATCGCGAACTGGCGTTCGATTCGGGCGAGCTCGACATCATTGCGGGCAAGCGCGAACAACGCTGGGTGGAACGCGCCCGCAAACGCAGCGGGACGAATGTCGATATCTTCAGACCGGGCGAATTCCGCACCTTGTACATCAATCGCACGATCAAGCCGCTGGATAACGTCAAGGTCCGGCAAGCGCTGGCCGAGTCGATCAACGTCGACGAGATCATGCATTACGTCGGCACGGATGTGGCCACCAAGGGCTGCTCGGCGGTCCCTCCAGGCTACTTGGGAGAGGACTGTTCGAGCGGCGGCTATCCATACAACGTCGCGGATGCTCGCAAGCTGCTGACCGAGGCCGGTTTTCCGAACGGCATCACCATCAAGTCGATCGTGTCGAATATCTCGGAGCAGGAACCGATCATGGAAATCGTGCAGTCGCAGTTGGCGAAGGCCGGGATCAAGCTGACCATGGAGGTGGTCGATCACTCGACCTATCAGGCACAAAGCCGGAAAGACTTGAGCGCGTTGGTGTTCTATGGCGCGGCACGCTTTCCCAACGCCGATGCCTGGCTAAGCGAGTTCTACGATTCCGCCGCGGCGGTGAATTCTCCAACAGCGATGTCGAACTTCTCCCACTGCTCGATGGCGGACGCCGACATCCGTGCGGCACGCGTGGAACCAGACCCGAACAAGCAACTGGTTTTGTGGAAAAGCGCGCAGCAGAAAATTCACGATGACGTCTGCTCGGTGCCGCTGTTCGGCTTGTTGCAAGTCTGGGTTCATAGCAACAAGGTCGTGTACGGGTACAGCTTGTTGGGTTCATTGAACCTCGCGCCACCCATCACCGAGAAGACATCGCTTACTGGTCACTGAGCAATTCGGCCGAAACCTGTGCCGCCACGAGGCGCGCGCCTTCAATAAACGTGTCGACGAGACCGGCATTGCGCGATGCAGGCATCCGGCAGAGCCGGAAATCGAAAGCCATGTCCGGCTTGAAGCGGCGCAGCACCAGCCGATCCTGTGAACCGTCGGCGAACAGCGGATGAATCAACGACACACCGAGGCCCGCGGCAATGAATTCGCAAACGGTCGGCGCAGTGCCGGTTTCGAGCACCACGTTCAGTCGCACCGCATGGCGCTGAAACGCCGCTTCGACCAACTGGCGGGTCTGGCTCTTGGCCGAGAAGGTCACGAACGGAACATCATCGAGGTCCTGCGGACGGATGATTTTTTTCTTGCACAACGGATGCGTCGGTGGCAAGGCGCAAATCAGGGGATGTTCCATGAGCGACTCGCTATCGATATACGGATTGTCCACCAGGCCGCTAACCAGGCCGACGTCGATCTGCCGCGTGATCAGCCAGTCGGCCACGAACTGTGAGCTGCGCGTCTCGATGGACACGCGTACGTCGGGATGGACCTTCAGGAAATTCATGACGACGCGCCGGATGAACGAACCCGACAGTGCGGGCAATACACCCACCGTGAGATGCCGCTGTTCGTCGCGGCGCAGCGAGTCGACGGCCTGCTCGACCTGTCGCACGCCGGCGAAGATGCGATCGATTTCCGCGTACAGGCGCATGCCGTGGCGCGTCGGCGCCAGCTTGCCGCGGATGCGCTCGAAGAGAGCCAGCCCCGTCTCGTCTTCGAGGTGGGCCAGCAGTTTGCTCACCGCCGGCTGTGAGACAAACAGGATTTCGGCGGCGCGGCTGACAGTGCCTTGTTCTATGACGGCCTTGAACGCTTCGATCTGGCGCAAATTGAGTTGCCGCTTCATGCCACACCCCTTGGAAATAGGCCGACCAACCGATACTGATGCGCGTTCGAGCATAACAAAAATTGATGCGCACCCGCTTATTTTACGGCACTGAAATGACAGTCGATAGGAGTACGGAACAGCAATTGGCGAAGCAAACCTACGACGTGATCGTCGCGGGCGCCGGCATGGTCGGTACCGCGATTGCCTACGGTCTGGCCGGCCGAGGCCTGCGCGTGCTGGCGCTCGACGGCGCGGACGGCGACTTGCGTGCGGCGAAGGCGAACTTCGGACTGGTGTGGGTACAAGGCAAGGGCTTCGGCGTTCCGGCCTACCAACAGCTGTCGCGCCAGAGCGTGGCATTGTGGCCCGCCTTTGCTCGTGAGTTGACCGCCGAAACCGACATCGAGTTGGACTACCGGGCCGACGGCGGCCTGCATTTCTGTCTCGGCCAGGCGCAATGGAATCAACGTGCCGAGAAGCTGGCGCGCTGGGCCGAGGAGTTGCCCGGGCAAGAACGCTGCGCGGAAATGCTGGATCGCGCCGCCCTGCAGCGTCTGCTGCCCAAGGTCCAGTTCGGGCCCGAGATCAGCGGAGCGAGTTACGGGCACATCGATGGTCACGTCAACCCGCTCCGCCTGCTGGCCGCGCTGCAGCGCGGCCTTCAATTGCGCGGCGGGCACCTGCGCGCCAACAGCGCAGTGTCGCGCATTGCGTCGCGCACCGGCGGCGGCTTCGAGGTACAGGTCGGTGCCCAGCGCTACGAGGCGGCTCAGGTGATCGTTGCCGCCGGACTGGGCTCGCCGGCGCTCGGTCGTATGGTCGGACTGGACGTACCGCTGCGAGCGCAGCGCGGGCAGCTCCTGGTCACCGAGCGCCTGGCGCCAATACTCCCCTTACCGGCCAGCGGCCTTCGGCAGACCGCCGAAGGCACGGTAATGGTTGGGGTCACCCAGGAAGAAGTCGGCTTCGATCTGAGCACGACGACCGCCGCCGCGGCCCGCATGAGTCGTCAGGCTGGCCGTGTGTTGCCCGCGTTGGGGCAAGCGCTGCTGGTGCGGCACTGGTCGTGCCTGCGCGTCATGACGCCGGACGGCTGCCCGGTCTATGCGGGTTCCGTCGACCAGCCCGGCGCATGGATCGCCCTTTGTCACTCCGGCATTACGCTAGCCGCGTTTCATGCGGGTCCGCTTGCGGCCGCATTCGCGCAAGCGCTTATTCCGGCCGAACTGCAGGTTTTTCACCATGGACGCTTCGATGTTCCGCAAACTGCATGACCCCGGGGCGACAGTCCCCGCTTTGACCTTGACGATCGACGGACAAACGGTGAGCGCCGAACCGGGCGACAGCATTGCTGCGGTCCTGCTGCGGCTGGATCCGCCGTTCTCGCGCACCACCCCGGTGAGCGGCAGCCCGCGCACGCCGTATTGCATGATGGGTGTGTGCTTCGAATGCCTTGCCAGCGTCGATGGCGTGGCATCCACGCAGACCTGCCTCGTGCAAGTGCGCGAGGGCATGCGCGTGGAACGCCAGCACGGCCGGCGCGCGCTCACGATGGCGATGTCGGAAAACGCTGCCGTTGACGATGTCAGCGATGTTGGCACTGCCGACCCTCGCGACGGCATGCCAAGCGGAGTTTCACCATGAACCGCGCCGTCGACTTACTGATCATCGGCGCTGGCCCAGCGGGTATGAGCGCGGCGCTGCGGGCCCGCTGCCTGGGCTTGAGCGTGTTGGTGGTGGATGATCAACACGCGCCGGGCGGCCAGATCTGGCGCGCGATCGAAACCCGGGCCCACACCAGTACTGGCAAATTACTGGGCGACGAGTATGCGGCCGGCCTGCCGCTCGCGCAAGCATTCCGGGCGAGCGGCGCCGTCTACGAACCCGGCACCCAGGTGTGGCAAATCGAGCCTGGCTGGCAGGTCTACATGAGCCGCGCGCAACAGGCGGAATGCGTGCAAGCCGCCAATGTGCTGCTAGCCACCGGCGCGCAGGAACGGCCCGCTCCTTTTCCGGGCTGGACCTTGCCCGGCGTGCTGACGGTGGGCGCGGCCCAGATCCTCCTGAAGACCGCGCGCGAGATTCCACAAAACCCGCCATGGATCGCGGGCAGCGGGCCCCTCGCCCTGCTTTACATGGTGCAGTTGCTGCGCGCCGGCGGCAGCATCGCCGGTTGGCTGGACACCGCGCCCGCTGATGGTTGGCGGCGTGCCCTGCCGCATGTGGCGAGCGCACGCCACGCCTGGAAAGACATACTCAAAGGTCTGGGCTGGACACGCGAGTTGCGACGCGCGGGCTTTCCCATCATCCGCGACGTCACGCAACTGCGTGCACAAGGCGACCAGCGCCTGGAGCATCTCGTTTATCAAACCGCCGACGGACAGTCGCAACGCGTCGGGGCCGAGCTCTTGCTGATACACGAGGGCGTGGTTCCGTCGATCCATATGACGCAGGCACTCGGTTGCGAGCACGTCTGGAGCGCCGCTCAATTCTGTCTCGCGCCGACGCTCGACGAGTGGGGCCAGACGAGCAAGCCCGGGATTTTTTTGGCTGGCGATGGCGCAGGCATCGGTGGCGCGCATGCCGCCCGCACACGCGGCGACCTGGCAGCACTCGGTATCGCGATGCGCGCCGGCAAGTTGCAGGACGATGCGGCGCGACGCCTCGCCGAGCCCATGCGCCGGCGACTGGCAACGGAACTGTCAATTCGCCCGGTGCTCGACGCCTTGTACCCGCCTCGCGCGGAACTGTTCGCACCGACGGACGACACGATGGTGTGCCGTTGCGAGGAATTGACCGCTGGCCAGATCCGCGCGGCCGCCAAAATCGGCCAGCCGGGCCCGAACCAGATCAAGGCATTTACGCGTGCGGGAATGGGACCGTGCCAGGGCCGGCAGTGCGGCTACACGGTCGCGCACATTCTCGCTGCGGCGTACGGGAAGCCGGTCGAGGAAATCGGGTTTTACCGCATCCGGCCCCCTCTCAAGCCATTGACCCTGGGCGAGTTGGCGTCCCTGGATAGTGGGAGCGATACAGGGAGCCACGCAGCATGACCAGCGCCGTCTTCGATGTCGCCGTGATCGGTGGTGGCCTGCACGGCCTGTCGGCGGCCCTGCACCTCGGCCGAGCGGGACAACGCGTCGTCGTGCTCGAACGGGCGTGGGTCGGGAGGCACGCGTCCGGGGCGTCCGCCGCGGGCGTGCGCACGCTCAACCGCGATCTGGGCGAACTGGATCTGGCGCTCGAATCGATGGAGATGTGGCACAACATCGGTTCACTGGTCGGCGATGACTGCGGCTTCCACGCACATGGCCAGATCTGCGTGGCGGAACAGCCCGGCAGCTTGTCCAAACTCAAGGAGCGCGTTTCCAGGCTGAACGGCTTGGGCTATACGCACGAAGCAATCATCGATGCCCGAGAGCTGCGCAGGCGGGTCCCGGCGATCAGCCCGCATTGCATCGGCGCATCGATTGCACCTGACAATGGCGCGGCGGATCCGCACCGCACCCTCGCAGCCTTCCGGCGCAGCGCGCAGGCAACCGGCGTCGTGATCCGCGAAGGATGCGGCGTGCGGAACATCGAGCGGCGTGGCCAGGATTGGTCCATCGAGATGGATGGCGCGGCAGTCACTGACGGCGAACGGGGCGGCGGCCAAGCGCTTGGTCGTGATCAGAGCCGCGATCATGGCCACGGGCAAACCAGCACCCTCGTCGTGCCGTTCGTGGTCAACGCGGCAGGCGCCTGGTCCGGACGCATCGCGGCGATGGTGGGCGATGACATTCCGCTTGATACAAAGGCTTCCATGATGATCGTCTCAGAACGGCTGGCCCCCATGATTGAACCAGTGGTATCGATCATGGGGCGCTCCCTGTCTTTCAAGCAGTCGGATCAGGGCACGCTGGTTATCGGCGGCGGCTTGCAGGGAATCCCCGATTTGGACGCCGAAACCTCGGTCGTACGAATGGGTGTCCTGTCTAAAGGCGCCCGGGCGGCGACCGATCTATTCCCCTGCGTACGCGACATTCGCATTGTGCGTGTCTGGTCGGGCCTGGAGGCAAAAACAGAGGACCTGCTGCCCGTCGTCGGGGCCGCGGTGAACGCGCCGGGGGTCTTCCATGCTTTCGGTTATTCAGGCCATGGATTCCAGTTGGTGCCCGTCGTGGGCGCTGCGCTGACGGATCTGATCGTCAGCGGTTCGACGCGGCGCGCCATCGGCGCCCTGAACGCGCGACGCTTGATGGCCACACCGCCAGCGGAGGTCGCAGCATGATGCGCTACACCGTTAAACGCCTCCTGCTCGCCATTCCCACGCTGCTGGCAATGCTGACCGCGGTATTCGTGCTGGTGCGGCTGGTACCGGGTGACCCCGCCGCCGCCATGCTCGGCGACCAGGCCAGTGCCGCGGCTCTGTCGGCGCTGCGCACCCAGTTAGGCTTGAACCTCCCACTTCATACGCAGTACCTGAATTTTCTGGGTGACGCGCTAACGGGCAATTTCGGTTACTCCCTGTCGAACGGCCAGAGTGTTCTGCGAGAGGTCGCCGAGGTGCTGCCATGGACCCTGCAGTTGAGCTTCGCCGCCATTGTCATCGGCATCGGCCTCGGTCTGCCGCTGGGGATCTGGGCCGCGCTGCGGCGCGATGCCTGGCCCGACTACGTGAGTCGCTTCCTGTCGCTGGCGGGTCTGTCGTTTCCCGCGTTCGTGTCCGGGATTCTGATGCTGCTGGTGTTCGCCATCGAGCTGAACTGGTTCCCGGTCATCGGCAGCACGACTTCAGGTAACCCGTGGAGCCAATGGCGTGGCCTGGTGCTGCCGGCCTTCAACCTGGGTTTGATCATGACAGCCTACGTCACCCGGGTCGCCCGCTCGTCGATGTTGAGCGTGCTCAGCGAAGACTACATCCGCACGGCACGCGCCAAAGGACTGCGCCCGAGCCAACTGATCTTGCGCCACGGCTTGCGCAACGCGCTGATTCCCATTCTCACGGTGGTTGGCCTGTATTTCGGCACGCTGATCGGCAACTCGGTTCTCACCGAAATCGTCTTCAACCGGCCCGGCCTGGGCAAGTTGATTCTGGGCGCCTTGAACGCGCGCGACTATACCCTGCTGCAAGGCCTGATGATCGTGTTCGCCGCCTGCGTGATCATCGTGAACCTGTTGACCGACCTCGCCTACGGGTGGGTCGACCCTCGAGTGAAATACAAATGAGCACGCTCTCGCCTCCGGCCCCGCCCACAGCGCCCGCCATCCCGCCCAACAGTCTATGGCGTGCACTCCTCAACAATCGTGTCGCCTGGATCGGCGTAGCCCTGTTGCTGATAATCGTCCTGGCGGCGGTATTCGCCCCCTGGCTCGCGCCCCACGATCCGCTTCAGCAGAACATTGCTTATCGGCTGGATCCGCCATCTGCTGATTTCTGGCTGGGCACCGACAGCTATGGCCGCGATGTGCTCTCGCGCCTGATCTATGGCGCCCGCATTTCGCTGCTGGTAGGCTTTCTCGCGGTCTTGATCGCCATGCTGATTGGTTCCGCGCTCGGCATACTGGCCGGCTACCTGGGCGGCTGGTTCGATCAGTTGGTGATGGGGCTGGTCGATGTACTCCTGTCGTTTCCCACGCTGTTGCTCGGACTGATGGTGGCGGCCATGCTCGGCGCCAGTCTCGAGAATCTGATCGTGGCGATCGCGATCACCGAAATCGCGCCGTTCGTGCGGATTGCGCGCGCACCGACAATCGCGCTCAAGCAGCGCGATTTTATCGAGGCAGGCCGTGCCTTAGGCTTCGGACCGATGCGCCTGATGGGGCTGCACATCCTGCCCAACATGGCCTCGGACGTGATCGTGCTGGCCTCGCTGTGGATGGCCGCGGCGATCCGCACCGAAGCCTCGCTCAGCTTCATCGGCCTCGGCGTGCCGCCGCCGATCGCGACCTGGGGCAGCATGATCCGGGAAGGCTTCAACAATATTCTCGACGCCTGGTGGTTGATCGTTTTTCCCTGCATGGCCATCCTGCTCACGGTACTGGCCCTAAACCTGTTGGGCGATGCCTTGCGCGACGCGCTCGATCCCAAACTGCGCGGAGAGAAGCCATGACACAGGGGATGACACAGGATCCAGCCGTTCTGGAGATTCGCGACCTGCGCACTGAATTCCGCATCCGCAAACAATGGCACGCAGCTGTGCGCGGGGTGTCGTTATCCGTGGCTCGCAACGAGACAGTGGCGCTCGTCGGGGAGTCGGGCAGCGGCAAAAGCGTTACCGCGCTATCCATCCTGAAGTTGCTGCCGGGTGCCGGCGCGCGCCACGCCGGCGGTCACATACTGCTTGCGGGCCGCGACCTGTCGACGTTGCCGGAAGTGCAGATGTCGCACGTGCGCGGCAACGACATCGCCATGATTTTCCAGGAACCGATGACCTCGTTGAACCCGACGATGACCGTCGGCGACCAGATTGTCGAAGCCATCCGCCAGCACCATGCCACCCCTTATTCAGAAGCACGCCTGCAGGCACTGGAGGCATTGCGGGAAGTCGGTATTCCAGGCGCGGACAATCGTCTCGACGATTATCCGCACCAGTTCTCGGGTGGCATGCGCCAGCGTGTCATGATCGCCATGGCACTCGCGTGCAAGCCTAAGCTGCTCGTGGCCGACGAACCGACCACCGCCCTGGACGTCACCATACAAGCGCAGATACTGGCGCTGCTCGCTCAGTTGCAGGCGGCGCATGGCATGTCGATCCTGTTCATCACGCATAACCTGGGCGTCGTCGCACAAATCGCGGACCGTGTGGCAGTCATGTACGCCGGCGAAGTGGTCGAACTGGCCGACGTCGATGCGCTGTTCGCGCAGCCCACGCATCCCTACACGCAAGCGCTGCTGCGCGCGATGCCGCGGGTGGATCTCGACACCGACGAGTTCCTGGCTATCCCGGGCCAGGCGCCCACGCTCGCGGCGATGCCGCCCGGGTGCGCATTCGGGCCGCGCTGTCCGTCTCGCCAGGCGCAATGCGAACGCGAACACCCTGTCTTGCAGCAGGTGGTGGACGGCGCCACCGGCCACATGGTGCGTTGTCCGGTGCGGCTGGAACAGTTGCGAATGAACCTGGAAACCTCGCTATGAGTGAACTCCTGCGCGTAGACAATCTGGTCAAGCATTTCGCCAGCGGCGGCGAGCGGTTCGGCGCGCCGCATCAAGTGGTACGAGCCGTGAATGAGGTGTCGTTCACCGTGGAGCGGGGCTGCTCGATGGGCCTGGTCGGGGAATCCGGTTGTGGCAAATCGACGGTTGCGCGCACCTTGTTGCGCCTGATCGAACCCGATTCCGGTTCCATTGTGTTCGATGGCATCGATCTGCGGCGCGCCAGCGCAGCGCAAATGCGCACACTGCGCCAACGCATCCAGATCGTCTTTCAGGATCCCTACGCGTCGCTCAATCCACGCCGCACGGTTCGTCAGACCCTCGAGGAACCGTTGCGTGTGCACGGCCAGGGCAACGCCCGCGCGATCGCCAAGAAGGTTGCCGACACTTTGCTCGACGTCGGCCTGCCAGTCGATGTGCTCGACCGTTACCCGCACGAATTCTCGGGCGGTCAACGCCAGCGCGTCGGCATTGCCCGCGCGCTGGTGCTCGACCCGGAGTTGATTATTGCCGACGAGCCCGTGTCGGCGCTCGACGTATCGGTGCAAGCGCAGATCCTTCATCTGCTCGCGAGATTGCGCAAGGAACGCGGACTGTCGTTCGTCTTCGTATCGCACGACCTGGGCGTGGTACGCCAATTCTGCGACACGGTCAGCGTCATGTATCTGGGACGTATCGTCGAGAGCGGGCCGACGCGCCCGTTATTGGACGCGCCAGCGCATCCGTACAGCCGGGTCCTCAGGGACTCCTCCCCCGTACCGGATCCAGGTGCTCGCATCAGGCTGTCGAAGATCGAGGGAGAAATACCCTCGCCCACGCGCTTGCCGTCCGGTTGTGCCTTCCACCCGCGTTGCCCGCGTGCCGTCGAGGCGTGTATGACGGAGGTGCCCAAGCTCGACGAGCTCGCATCTGGACGGCGCGTTGCGTGCTACTTTCCCGTGACGGCCGGAGACGCGAAAGCGATATCCGATGGGCTGCCAACTGCAACGTAGGTTCCGGTAAATCGGAGCTTGCCACTGGCCGCATCGACAGCAAAGATCGCGATTTGATCGCTGCGTTGAACTAGAAGCGACGATTCCCGGGCCGATTTCGTTCAGCTCGGGATTCGGAGCGAGTGTGGAAGAGAAACGGCTTTGCCGACGCCACGATCAGTTGACATCACCGGGCGATTCGTGCAGCGAGTTCGAGGCCGTGCTCGAGGGTCGTGACACCGTCCACGACGCGTCGAAATACATCTATGCCGTCACGCCAGTGCGAAGCGTGACGAGCGACGGATTGCACGGCCGCCACCGGCCGCATTCGCCGCACCTAGATACGCCTCCGTCAGCACGTCGAGTTGTTCAAGCTCAGCCGATGTTCCCTGCGCCACGACACGCCCACCTTCGAGCACATAACCGTACGTTGCGTATCGCAGCGCGGTAGCCGCATTCTGTTCAGCCAGCAGAAAGCTCACCCCCTCCTCACGATTAAGCCCCGCGACGATCTCGAAGATTTCTTCGACAATCTGCGGTGCGAGGCCCATCGAAGGTTCGTCCAACAGGATCACCGATGGCCGCGCCATCAATGCACGGCCAATCGCGACCATCTGCTGCTCGCCGCCCGACGTCAACCCCGCGGGCAACTTGCGGCGCTCCTTCAAGCGCGGAAAAATATCATAGATGCGGTCAAGGCCTGCCTCGACTTCGCGGCCTGACGGATGACGAACGTACGTGCCGATCCGCAGGTTCTCTTCCACCGATAAATGCGCGAAGCAACGCCGCCCCTCCAGAACCTGGACGAGGCCGGCCTCCGCGAGCGTCCAGGGGTGGGCATGCGTCACGTCCTTGCCGCGATACACGATCCGCCCGGCAGTCAACTCACCCCGCTCGGCGCCGACCAGGGCCGAAATCGCCTTCAGCGTAGTCGTCTTGCCCGCGCCGTTGCCGCCCAGCAACGCGACGACGGCTCCATCCGGAACGCTCAGCGACACCCCACGCAATGCCGGAAAAAGTCCGCCATAGGTGACGGCGATGCCATCCACATCGAGAACCGTGCCGGCCGCCATTGCTACAGATCCTTGCTGCAGTCGCGCGGCGTGATGCCCCTCTCTTTCGCGTACGCATTCGCCGATTTTTCGATGATCGGACGCAGCAGCGCGCGATCCGCCTGCACCCAGTCGCTGATCACCTTCCAGTGCTGGCCGTCCCATTGCTGGAAGCGTACGGCACCGCCGCCCTCGTGGTCCGCGCACGACAGCTTGAGCGGCTGTACCAGCCCGAATGCGCCCAACTGTTTCAAGCGGGCGTTATCGAGGTCCAGGTGTTCGAAACCCCAGCGCACCTGTTCGCCCGTCAGCGGCTTATTGCCGTATTTCGCCTGTGCGACTCGCAATGCTTCGACGTTGAGAATGCCGTTCACGACACCAAGGTTGTAGTACACCGTCCCGAAGCGCGCCGGGTCATTGAGGTTGCCCTTGCCGGGCTTGACGACGTATTGATCGATAGCCTGGAGCACGGGATAGTTCGTGCCCGACGGATGCGTGGTGATGGAAATGAAGCCCTTCGCAGCATCGCCGGCAGGACGCACGTCTTCCTCCGAATTACTCCAGATGTTGCCGATGATATGATTCGCTGGAAAACCCACCTTCTGCGCGGACTTGAGCGCCACCGGATTCATCACGCCCCAGCCGCGCAGGATGACCCAGTCAGGATTGATGCGATGAATATTCAGCCACTGCGAACCCTGTTCGTTACCCGGATGCGGCACTTCGGTCTGCGTCAGTTCGAAGCCATACTTCTTCGCGAGAGTATCGAGTACGGGAATCGTCTCGCGGCCATAGGGTGAGCCGTGATAAAGCACCACGATCTTCTTGCCCTTCAAACCCTGCAACCCGCCCGACTGCGTCCCGATGTAGTTGATGATCGCGGAAACCTCGCTGTACGGGTTCAGTTGCAGCGGAAACACGTAGGGGAAAACGGCGCCATCGGTCGAGTCCGTGCGGCCATGATTGATCGTGACGAGCGGTAGCTTGTCCGCCGTCGACCGATCAAGGGTCGCATACGCTATGCCGACCGAAAGCGGATTGGTGGCCGCCGCCGGCGCGCCGTTGAGGCCAGCCTTGAGGCGCTCGTAGCACTCCACGCCCTTCTCCACCACGTACTCGGTTTCGCATTCGCTCCAGGTCAGCTTGACGCCGTTCACACCGCCATCACGGGTATTGATGAGCTGCATGTAGTCGATGAACCCGCCGAAGAAACCCGTGCCGCCGGCCGCGTACGGCCCCACCCTATAACTCTGCAAAGGGAAGTACTCTTCGCCTCCCGCGTAGGCGGCCGAAGCAGTCGCAACAACGCCGGCCGCGAGCAATAGCGATACGCCGGCAATGGCCGTCACACGCGACCAGGTCGCGCGGAAATAACGTGATAGTGAATGATTCATGCTGAACGCGTCCGTGTCTGTTTGGATTGAGGTGAGAGGTCTACGAGTGTTTCTGCTGAAACGTTCAGGCCCGCAGCGGCCAGTTCCTGAGGCGCTGCCGCGCGATCTGAACAAGTCGCGCAAGCCCGTCCGGCTCTTTGATGAGGAATACGATGATCAATACGCCAAAGAGGATCTTCTGAAGATTCTGGAGTTGCCCGACGTCCACGCCGATGGCGGCGAGCGCACCGGCCGCGTGGGACAGCGCGATGGGCAGCAACACAATGAAAGCCGCACCGTAGAAGTTGCCCGAGATACTGCCCATCCCGCCGATGATGATGATGAACAGCACCTGGAACGACAGGTTGAGGTCGAAGCCGTGCGGCTCGACCGTGCCGAGATAAGCGAATGCCCAGAGCGCGCCTGCGATCCCGATGACGAACGAACTGACAGCGAACGCCAGCAGTTTGGTGCGGCCGATAGGAATGCCGATGACCGCAGCCGCCGTGTCCATGTCGCGTACCGCCATCCAGCGCCGGCCGAGTTCGCTGCGCACGAGGCTGGCAGCCACGGCGAACAACACCGCGACAACGCCGAGAACGAACTGATAGCGCGAAACCGGCGTGGCGATGGACCAGCCAAAGATCGACAGCCGCGGCGCACTCAGGACGCCGGACGTATCGTCATTGGAGAACCAGCTCACTTTCGTGAGAAGCCATTCGACGAAAAATTGCGCGACCAGCGTCGAAGCAATCAGGTAAAAACCCTTGATGCGAAGGCTTGGCAAACCGAATAACGTGGCAATTGCCGCAGTCGACAAGCCTCCCAACGCAAGATCCACCAGCAGCGACAAACCCGGCAAGCGGACGGCGAAGTTATAGGTGGCGTACGCGCCGATCGCCATGAAAGCCGCGGAGCCCAGTGACAGTTGACCGGCATAACCCGTCAACAAATTCAAGCCCAACCCGGCCAGCGACAAGATCAGAAATGGCGTCAGCACTGCGCTCAGCCAGTATTCGCTGGCTACGCCCGGCATGGCCGCGAGGACCGCCAGGCTCGCGATCAAAACGAGTCCTGATGCGCTCGGCGTTGAAATGTTCAGCCCTGGGCGGCGCATGACAAGGTTCGACATAAACAGCCTCATACCCGTTCGACGGCAGGTTCGCCGAACAAGCCCGCAGGACGCGCGAGCAGGAACAGGAGCGCTAGAACATACGGAAACCAGTTCTCGATCCCTCCGCCTATTACCGAGCCGACGTACACCTCGGCCAGCTTTTCCGACGCCCCGACCAGCAGGCCGCCGGCTATCGCCCCGCCGATCGACGAGAAGCCACCGATGATCAGCACCGGGAGCGCCTTCAGCACCACCAGCGACAGCGAGAACTGCACACCGAGCCGTGCGCCCCATAGCAGGCCGGCGACGAGACTGACGAAACCCGCCAGCGACCAGACGACGGCCCAGATTCGCGGCAGCCGGATGCCGACCGCGAGCGCTGCAAGCGGATCGTCCGCGACCGCGCGCAACGACAACCCGAGCCGTGTCCGGCTGGTCATCAACGACAGCGCAATGACCAGCACACCCGCAGTGGCTGCCGCGAACAGATCGAACTGGCTGATCATCACGCCACCCAGCTGAAGCGGCTTGTCGTCGATACCCAGATCCAGGCCATGCACTTGCGCGCCCCAGAACAACTGCGCAGCGCCTTCTAGAATGAAGCTCAACCCGAGCGTCGCCATGAACAGCACGATAGGCGTCCGGTTCACGAGCGGCCGCAGCACGACGCGTTCTATTGCCATGGCGATCAGCACCAATACTGCAAGCGTTGCCGCGAATGCAAGCCAGGGCGCAACATGGCGTTCGACCAGGCTCACGAAGGTGAGCGCGCCGAACAACACCAGTGAACCCTGCGCAAAATTGAACACGCCCGATGCCTTGTAGATCAACACGAAGCCGATCGCGACGAGCGAATACATCACGCCGGCCAACAAACCGCCGACCAGCACTTCGAGAAAGAAACTCATGGATGCAGCCTTTGGGTGAATCAATGAAATCGATAAGATCGACGAGATCGACAAGCGCGCCGAGGTCAGTGACGCGTGCCGAGATAAGCCGCCAGCACGCCGGGATCAACACGCACCTCAGCGGGACTACCGTCCGCAATCTTCTTGCCGTAATCGAGCACGACGATATGATCGGAGAGATCCATCACCACGCCGATGTCGTGCTCGATCAGCACGACGGTCACGCCGAATTGTTCATTGGCGTCGACGATGAAACCCGCCATCGCGCGTTTCTCGTCGGCATTCATGCCGGCCATCGGCTCATCGAGCAACAGCAACCGCGGCTCGGCCGCCAACGCGCGAGCCAGTTCCACGCGCTTCTGAACGCCATACGACAGCGTGCCCACGACGCTGTCACGCACACGCTGCAAATCGAGTGCTTCGATCACGACTTCGGCGTAACGGCGTTGTGTTGCTTCGTCGCGTCGGGCCCGGCCGACTCGAAAGGTCTGTTCGAGCCATGTGCTGCCGCGATGCAGGTTGCGTCCCGTCAAAACATTGTCGAGCACGCTCATGCGCCGGAACAGCGCGATGTTTTGAAACGTGCGCGCAATACCGCGACGCGCCGCGTCGTGCGAACTCATGCGGCGGCTCCCGGTGCCGTCGAAGGTCACCGTGCCCTGCTGCGGCCGGTAGACACCATTGATGACGTTGAGAAGCGAACTCTTGCCGGCGCCGTTCGGGCCGATCAATGCGCAGATCTCGCCTTGACGGACATCGAAGCTGATGTCGGCGATGGCCTTGACACCGCCGAACGACAATGAAATCCCGTCCAGCGAAAGCAGCGGTTCAGTGGGTAATGGTAAGGGCCGTTCTAGTGACGTCACGCGGGTTGTCCTTGTACATCGGCGGTGTCTTGCGGAGCCAGACCGCGCTCCGGCAAGCGGTGCCACTGACCGTCATCCGGCCACGCGTGGACATCGATTCGTAGTGCGTTGAAGAGACGCGCCGCGTTGTCATCCAGAGCCGCGCCGACTACCAGGGCAGCATGAGTCCGCCTGAAGCCAATCACCTCGCGCAACGGCCGCGCGACGCCCCACCACGCGACGAAGCGCAACAGCCTGGAAGAACGCTCATCGCTCAGGCTATCCAGCAGGCGCCGCCGGATGGAACCCTCGCCGGGCAATCTTGCATCGACCAGCCGTGCGACCCGTCCATAGGTCTCGCGTGTTCCCGCGACGAGCGTGGGCGCGAGTTCACGCCGGTCGTTGTCGCGTGTATCCAGCGATTCGGGAAAATTCAAACGAAAGCCGGTCAGTATCCACGGCGCAACCAGATAGCGCGCCTGCGCCGCTGTCGCGAATGCGCGGGCGGCGAACGCATCATCGCCGGGGTGAAGATGCTCCTTTGCAGCGACTTGCTGTGCCTCGCGAATCAGCGTTGCATGGGTGACGCGCTGCTCCTCGAGGCCGCGTTCAGCGTCGCCGCGGTAGAAGATATACGCGTCATGATCGGGTCGTGCGAAGGCTTGAACACGTTTATCCGACAACAGAAACGTCCTGTATTCAAGCACGTCCGCATGCGGATGCGGCCATAGTCCGCGCGGGTTCGCATCGATGACCCATTGCGACAACGCGAGCAGGCGATCGACCTGCCGATCGTCGTCGGCGAAGGTGAAAAGCGGCGCAAGACGCCGCACGATTTCGGCAAGCGTTCGATCCGATACCGAAGGTTCGACCGGCACCGCAATCCCGCCGCGCCATTGGGCAGCCAGAGACAATGACAGCGCCTCCTCGCGGGGCTGGCTGACGAGCAGCAGCGCGTCGCCGGGACCGAAATCATGCGCCGCCAAACCAGCGGCTAGTGCCTCGACTTTCGCGGCGAGCACTTGCCAGCTCAACTGCTCCCAACGCCCCAGCCGCTTATGCCGCAACGCGGGCGCCTGAGGACGGGACTGCGCTTGCCCGGCAAGCCACCCGGGCAGAGTGTCAGCGAGCACGGTCTCTTTGCCCCGCGTCGGCGCCACCATCTCAAGCAGCCTTGGCTTCAAGTTGCGCAGCCTCTTCGAGTTCACGCACGAGCGGCAAGACGCGTTGCCCAAAATACTCGACCTCTTCGATAAAGTGCAGGAAACCGGCGAGCACAAGATCCACGCCTACCGCTTTCAATTCCACGATCCGCTCTGCGATCTGCTGTGGTGTCCCGATCAGGTTGGTGCGGAAACCGTCGTTGTATTGCACCAGGTCTTCGAACGTGGATTTGGCCCAGTTGCCCTCGCCTTCAGGCGACGCGCTGCCCGCCTGCTTGGCGGCGTCGCCGAATGCATGGACCGCTTCCACATGCGCATGCTTGATGATGTCGGCGAGTACCGCCTTGGCTTCTTCTTCGGTGTCGCGGGCAATCACGAACGCATTCACGCCAATGCGCACCTTGTGGTTGTTGACAGCCGCCTTGGCCTGGATATCGTCGATCTGCAGCCTCAGGTTCTCAGGGGTATTGCCGTTGGTGAAGTACCAGTCGGAGACGCTCGCGGCATTGTCGCGGGCTGCACGCGAACTGCCGCCCTGAAAGATTTCAGGGTGCGGTTTTTGCACCGGCTTCGGACTCAGCGTGTAGTTGTTGAATCGATAAAAATCGCCCCGGAACGTAAAGTTATCCTGAGTCCAGATGCCCTTGAGCGCTTCGATAAATTCGTGCGACCGGCGATAACGTTCGTCGTGTTCAAGCCACGGCTCGCCGATCGCCGTGAATTCGCCTTTGAACCATCCGCTTACCACGTTGATGCCAATCCGCCCCTTGGAGATATGATCGATCGTCGCAATCTGCTTGGCGACAACCGCCGGACTCCACGGTCCGGGCAAGATGGCGGCGAGTACTTTCAGCTTGGTGGTCGCGTGCAGCAAAGCCTGACTGAACGACACCGACTCGTGTTGATTATCCGCGCCATAGCCCGCCGTAAAGCGGATCTGACTAAGCGCGTATTCGAAGCCCGCTTTCTCTGCGGTCTGTGCAAGCTTCTGGTTATATTCAACGCTCCAGTCAGTGCGCTGTTCGATAGTGCTGACCACTAGGCCACCGCTGACGTTCGGAACCCAATAGGCAAACTTAAGCGCTTCCTGCTTCTCGCTCATGACAATCTCCTGATTAATTAGTATGCCGATTCACTGGCGACCTACGTCGTCGCTGCGAGGTCGACTCACAGCTTCTGAATCTATTTCAGTCAGCGGCATCCACCAATCAATTAATTCAGCTATCGATATGTCCGGCAACCGGCATAGATAAGCAGCAGCGACGGAACCTGACGCTGAAACGGTGGGTTCGACGCAATACTGTTCAGTCGCGGCCTTCATCTGCCATAGCCCGATAAACAAACCGCAAAACGATCTAACGGAAACACAGTCGATGAACTAGATTTGTGAGCCTGCGCACTCGCGCCAGCGGTGACCAACGTCGCGCCACCGTCGCCTTCAACAAACTTCAACAAACAACACCCAAGGATTTCGACATGACACAACTACCGCCTGTCGCGTTATCGGTTGGAGCGGATTACGAGAGTGTCGCCAGCCGCTTCAGGCCGATCTTCGAGCGCATCGCCACCGGCGCCGTCGAGCGTGACCAGCTACGGACCCTTCCCTACGATCAGATCACGGAACTAAAGCAAGCTGGTTTTGGCGCACTGCGCGTGCCGGTATCGCATGGCGGCGCGGGCGTTTCCATCAAGCAGTTATTCCGCTTGCTGATTGAACTCGGCGCCGCGGATTCCAACCTTCCCCAGGCGTTGCGCGGCCACTTTGCGTTCGTCGAGGACGTGGTCAATGCGCCCGCGAGCCCCGAGCGGGACCAGTGGTTTGCACGCTTTGTGCGCGGCGATCTGTTCGGCAATGCGTGGACAGAAGTCGGCAACGTTGCGCTGGGCAGCGTGATCACCAAGGTGGCTAAGCAAGGCGACCGGTGGGTCTTGAACGGCGAAAAGTACTACAGCACGGGTAGCATTTTCGCGGACTGGATCGACGTCTATGCGCAACGCGCTGAAGACGGCAGCGATGTGATTGTCGCGGTCGCCACGCAGCAACCGGGCGTGACGTTAAGCGACGATTGGGACGGTTTTGGTCAACGCACCACGGGAAGCGGCACGACGGTGTTCAAAGACGCAGTGGTCGAGCCGGGTCATATCGTGGATTTCTCCCGGCGCTTTAAATATCAGACCGCGTTCTATCAACTGTTCCATCTCGCGACGCTAGCCGGTATCGCCCGGGCGGCTGAGCTTGATGCTGCGGCCGAGGTGCGAGCGCGCAAACGGATCTATAGCCACGGCAATGCGCCGCACGTCAGCCAGGACGTTCAGATTCAACAAGTGGTAGGTGAGATCGCGGCTTGGGCCTATGCCGCAGAAGCCGTCGCCTTACGCGCAACGGAACCGGCACAGCGGGCGTATGAAGCGCGTTTTGCCGATGACGTCGACGCTGAAAACCGCTTCAATATCGAGGCTGAAATTGAATCCGCCAAAGGACAGATCGTTGCAACAGAACTTGCCTTGCGCGCCTCGACCCATCTGTTCGATGCGCTCGGTGCATCGGCTGTTGGAGGAGGAAAAGCGCTGGATCGCCATTGGCGCAATGCGCGCGCGGTCTCCTCGCATAATCCGATTGTGTACAAGGCCAAACTCGTTGGCGACTGGTCGATCAACCAGAAGGAACCCGTCTACGTCTGGCAGATAGGCGCCGGACCCGCTGACAGTCGATAAACGCACAGACGCCCGGGCGCTACGCCGGTTGCAAGCACATCGAGCCATTCATCGGTGGACAGCACCGCGGCGAACGAAACATCGGCTTAGCCGCCTTTCGTCTCAAGATGGGCCTTGAGCGCATCGATGAACACCCGCACCTTCGGCACCGGATAACGTGCCGATGGAAAGATTGCGTGAATGCCCGCGGGCGGCGATGACCACGCCGGCAGCAACCGCACCAGCCGTCCCGCCGCGACATCCTCTCCGATCGAAAAATCAGTCAGATAGGCCACGCCGGCGCCTGCCAATGTTGCAGCGCGACACGTAGGCGCGGTGTCTGCGAGAAATCCCGAACTGAACCGGACAGTCCGCTTCCCGCCGCGCGTGCTTTCGAGCGGCGCCACCAGCGGCTTTTGCAACGCAGACATGCCGACGAACGGCAGCTTGACAACCGCATCGAGCGTAGTCGGCTTACCCCACTGGGCGACAAACCCGGGACTCGCAACGAGCCATTTGACGAAACCGCCAATCTTGACCGCGCGATGACTCGAATCTGCCAGCCGCCCAAGCCGGATCGCTACATCGACCGCTTCTGCGACCAGATCCACCTGACGGTCAGCTGACACGAGTTCAATCTTGAGCTCCGGATGCCGTTGCTGCACCGCGACCAGCATGGGCACCACCACGCTTGCCCCATAGTCGATCGGCGTGGCAACACGCAGCGTTCCCCGCAACGCGCCCGACTCCTGCGTCAACGCCGAGATCGCTTCTTCAGTCGCGTTCAGGATCTGCCGGCTTGATTCGTAAAACGCCCTGCCGGCCTCGGTCACGCTGACCCGGCGCGTGGTGCGTACGAGCAGGCTCGCGCCGACCTCGGCTTCGAGACGCTGCATGTGCGTACTGACCATTGTCTTCGCAATTCCGAGACGATCGGCAGCGGCCGTCAGCGAACCGGCCTCGACCACGGCCGCGAAAACCACCAGCCGGTTAAGATTGACAGCGCTCAGGCTAGTCATTGGATTGTCCACTTTAAGAGGATTGTCTAACCATCATTATCCGTCTTCCCGGGGCAAGTGAGACGTTCTATGCTCACTCTATCGATCCACCGGTTCATATCCTTACCAGAGTCGTCATGCCTGCTCCCACGCCCACCAAGCCCCTCCAGCCGATCCGGCTGCATACCACGCTGCTGTCCGGACACGGGCATCGTGTGAAACTTTTCTTGACGCTGCTCGACCTGCCTTTTACGACGATCGAACTCGACATGAAAACCGGCGGTAACCGCAAGCCGGCGCACTTAGCGCTCAATCCGTTTGGCGAGGTACCGGTCATCGAAGACGGCGATATTGTCGTGACCGATTCAAACGCTATCCTGGTCTACCTCGCCCGCAAATACGGCGATGCCTCGTGGCTTCCCGAGGATCCCTTCGGCGCGGCAGCGGTGCAACGCTGGCTGTCGCTGGCGGCTGGCAAGATTGCGTATGGTCCTTGCGCCGCGCGTCTGGTCACGGTGTTCGGCGCACCGCGGGACTACGCAACTGCAAAGCGGATCGCGGAAGATCTCTTTCCGATTATCGATCCCGAGTTTCGCGACAAGCCGTTCACGGTTGGGCAGGCACCGACCATCGCCGACATCGCCGCGTATACGTACATTGCTCATGCGCCCGAAGGCGGCATCTCGCTCGAACCGTACCCGCATTTGCGCGCGTGGCTGAAACGCGTCGAGGCACTGCCGCGTTTCCTGCCGATGCCCGTGACCAAGGCGGGTCTGCTCGCCGACGCAAAGTAGCGCGTCAAACAGACAGCACACGTTCATATTCGAGATCGAGAACATCATGTCCGCTGCCGTTGCCGCGCCTCCTTCGGGCTGGCGTGCTGTGGAATCGCCATTTCATGCCAGTGAACTGGCCGCGCAGGAACGTGCTGGGGTGCGCGAGCGGATGAACGTTGACGCGCGCCGCGGGATTCGCGACTACATGCCTGAACAGCACCGCCTGTTCTTTGCGGAACAGCCGTTCATGGTGCTCGGTGGAGTGGATGAAAAGGGGCAACCGTGGGCGACGCTGCGCGTTGGTGCGCCGGGTTTTATCTCGACGCCCGATGAACGCACGCTGCGTATCGGCGGCCGGAGCCTGGCAGGCGATCCGCTTGCTAGTACGTGGCAAGTCGGATCGATCTCGGGTGGGCTCGGTATTCAGCCCGCTACCCGTCGGCGCAACCGCGTCAACGGAATCATCACGGCTATCGACGATCAAGCGATTACCGTTGCCGTGAGCCAGAGTTTTGGCAACTGCGCCAAGTACATCCAGAGCCGTACGCCTATCGAATTTAATGTTGAAGAAAGTCAGGAGTCGCCGGTCGTTTCAAGCCGCCTGAATGACGATGACCACGCGCTGCTTGCACGGGCCGATACCTTCTTCGTCGCGAGCGCGAACACATCGAGCGATGCGGGCATGGGGCGTGGCGCTGACGTATCGCACCGCGGCGGCAAGCCGGGGTTTATTCGTATCGACGATGACCGCACGCTGACCACGCCGGATTTCAGCGGCAATTTGTTTTTCAATACCATCGGCAACCTGATGCACGATCCGCGTGCGGGTTTGTTGGTCATCGACTTCGACAGCGGCGACCTGCTGTATCTCGCTGTCGATGCCGAGATCATCTGGGAAGGCCAGGAGCTCGAATCGTTCGATGGCGCCGAGCGGCTGATCCGCTGGCACGTGCGCGAGGTTCGACGCACCCGGCGCGCGTTGCCCTTGCGTTGGTCCGGCGTTCAATACGCCCCGCAATTAGTGAAGACCGGTAGCTGGAAAACGGCGGAGGCAACACCTTTAGCGGCGAACACGTGGCGCACGCTAAAGGTCTCCGACGTTCGCGACGAGGCTCCTGGCGTGCGATCGTTCTATCTGCAAGCCGCTGATGGTTCGACACTTCCGGCATTCGAACCCGGCCAGTTTCTCCCAGTCCGGCTGCACGTTCCAGGGCTCGCAGCACCATTGATCAGAACCTATACCCTCTCCGATGCCCCCAATGGTCGACATTATCGGATCACGGTAAAACGTGAGGGTGCGGCGTCGACGTGGCTGCATGAGAACGTCGAGGCGGGAACGGAGATCGAGGCCAAGCTGCCGGGCGGGGCGTTCGTGCTCGACCGCACGAGCGGCCGTGCGATTGTCTTGGTGTCTGCGGGCATAGGCATTACGCCAATGGTCGCGATGCTGAACAGCTTGCTCGCCGACAAGAGCGAACTCACGCAGCCCGAGCGCATTCATTTTATCCACGGCGCGCGCCGGTCCAACGACCATCCGTTCGTCGATCCACTCAGGAATGCTGAGCAAACCCACTCTCGTCTCTCGGTACATCTGCGAGACAGCCAAGCCGATCCAGGTCACGACACTCATCCGCGTTCGTCCGTCGGGCGTGTTGATATTGCGTATCTCAAGAGCGTGCTGCCATTTGGCGACTACGATTTTTATCTGTGCGGTCCAGGCTCGTTCATGCAGGATATGTACAGCGGCTTGCGTTCGCTCAACATTGCCGACGACCGGATTCGTTTTGAGGCGTTCGGGCCGGCCAGTGTCAAGCGCACAGAAAGCGCTTCAAATACGGTAGCGACGCCTGTATCTCCCCGTGACCCTGAGCGATCATCAAAGGTAGTCTTCATGCGTACGCATCGCGACGCACAGTGGTCTCCGGAAGATGGAAGCTTGCTGGATTTTGCCGAAGCAAACGGCGTGGTGGTTGCGTCGAATTGCCGGTCAGGGGTGTGCGGCACGTGCGCGACGCGTGTCCTTTCTGGAGAGGTGACGTATCCAGTGCCGTGTGAGGCCGAGGTCCCGCCGGGACATGCGTTGATTTGCAGCGCGATCCCGGCGAAGCTTGGACTGGGTGAAGAGTCGGCCGTTGTACTGGACGTTTGAGTTTCGCCCGCGCTCCGGGCTACAGGAACAACGCGAACGGATGCGCCATCTCTCTTCAGCGGATCGTCAGAAGAAGATGAAGTCGTCGTTGCTGTCGGGTAGTGAGCTCAATATGCGCTGGAGCTGATAACCACCAACGAGTCCCGCAACGCCGATAATGACCGCAAACCATGCATGCTTAGGGCCGCGTGCACGCGCAACCGACACCTTCGGCGCATCGAGCGAAGGTCGAGAATGCATCGCTTGCTTCCGTGTCGAGCGGCGCATTTAGCCAGCCACCGCTGCGCCGTCCGGCAGCATCGAAGCCAGGACCTCAGGGAGTTCCGTCGTACCGAAACGCCGCTCGCCTATTCCCTCTTCCACGTCGATGCGGCCCGCGTTATGCGCATCGCAGAGTTCGGTAATGAGATCGGCATGGTTCGCGCTCAGGCCGGCGCGCAGCAGCGTGGATGTCCATTCGCTACGCGGCACTTCGCGTGCGCTTATTTCGCGCCTGCTGGCATCGCTTAGCGCACGCGCGACTTCGAGCGCACTAACCCGTCGCGGGCCTTCAATGCTCACCACACGCGGCACACTGCCGTGCGAGTCGTCCAGCAGCAGCTCGGCCGCAAGTTGGCCCACGTCCTGCGCGGCTACCGTAGGAAAGCGCTTGTTCAGCGGATGATGCAGGCTTGGCAACACACCCGTTGCGAACGCGACCGGGATCACACGTGCCCAGTTCTGCATATGTTCCGCTGCGCGCAACAACGTCAGGTTTTGCACTACCGGCTGCAACTGTGATTCAAGGGCGTGAAAGAGCAATGTGATGCCCGTGCCGCGGTCCAGTTCCGCGCCATAATCGGACAACGCGAGCACACGAGGCGGCGGATTGGCACGCAGCGCGATGGCCGCAACGTCGATCATGTGGCGCATCGTGCTCTCGGGTTGTGCGTCGCCATTTGGCACTGGACACAGGATCTGCACCGCCTGCGCGCCATCGATAACCTTCGCCACCGACGCGGGATTCGTCAGATCGGCAAGCACGACTTCGCAACCGATCCTTGCAAGGCGTTCGCCCTGAGCGTCGTTCCGTACCACGGCTCTTACCGCGTGACCCGCGTTGCGCACTGTTGCAGCAGTAACGCGCCCTACTTTGCCTGATGCTCCGAATATTACGAACACATTCGACTCCTTATTGGCCTGGATATCGTCATCGTAGGGATGTGTGCCGTTCCGGGCGCGCAGACACGGATCATCATGCGCAGATACGGATGATTGTTTTGTGGCACTGCGGCGAGACTGACGGTGCAAGGACGTCACTCGCTCACGGCGTCAAGCAAATTGGCGCTAAACACAGCACAATGCACGCTGTTGCCGACCTCCATGAGGAACTGCCATGAACGCCGTGACCCCATTGCCCATGTCGCCCGCCGGCTCCCGCGTTAACTTGCGCTCCAGCAAGGGCCGCGGCTGGAACGGTTTCGGCGCGGCGCTGCTCGGCATTTCGGCTGGCGCGCATCGGCTTACACCCTCGTCGCATCATGTCGTCGGCGTGCATGTCGGGCCACCGGTGAAAGCGCGCTGCGTCTGCGACCAGCGTCGCGACACACGCATCCAGGCGCACGGCGATGCCGACGTGATACCCGCGGGACTTGAAGGCCAATGGGTCGACGATTCGGACTGCACAGTCCTGAGCGTCTGGATCAGCGAGCCATTCACGCGCAAGACCCTGGAGCAACTCGATCTGAGGGCCGGGGACGCGCAGATCCGTCCGCAACTCCAGATGCGAGATCCGCGTTTCCAGCATCTGGCGTGGGCGCTGCAAGCAGAACTCGAAGCTGGCGACACGTCCGATCCGCTCTACGCAGAAAGCCTTTGCACCGCGATGGTGGTGCGGCTGATCGACGGCGCCCAACGCGTCGACGCGCTCGAAGGCCATCGGCGCAAGCTGGCGCCGCGAACGGCGGCGAACGTAATCGACTTCATTGAAAGCAATCTGGAACAGCGCCTGACGCTTGACGAACTAGCAGCACTGGCCCACCTTAGCGTGCCGCATTTCAAGGTGCTGTTTCGCGAGACGCTTGGCATGCCGGTGCATCGATACGTCGTACAGCGACGTGTCGAGCGCGCGAAGGCGCTGTTGTTGCAGGGTAAGTTGAGTACCAGCCAGGTGGCGCTGGAAACGGGCTTTGCGCATCAAAGCCACATGGCGCACTGGATGAACCGGCTGCTCGGCGTCACGCCGCGCGAAATTGTGAGGGCCAGCGGCCACGCGATTCAACTCGCCAATACAGCGGATACGGCGAATATAGCTAATACAACAACCCACAAGAAGCTGCTTTCACGTTGAGTCGATGACAGATATTTCAGGAACTCCGCATGCCTCTGCGTCCGTACGATCGACCGATTATGGTTTGTGGGCGCTTACCTTCAGCTACGTTCTAAGCCAGTTTTTCCGTAGCTACGTAGCGGTAATTTCCACGCAGCTTATCGGCGACTTCCATTTCACTCCGCAGATGTTCGGCTGGTTCTCCGGCGCGTTTTTTCTCGTCTTTGCCGCGGCGCAAATCCCGGTCGGATTCATGTTCGACCGGTATGGTGTGCGTTATCCCACGGCGGTGCTGATGAGCGTGGGCACGTTGAGCGTCGGGCTTGTGTCGGTCACTACCGATCCGCATCTCGCCATCATTGCCCAGGCCGGAATCGGACTGGGCTGCGCACCGGTTTTCATGGGACTGCTCAACCACGTTCTGCGCCACGGCGCAGGTCCACGCCATGTGCGGGCTATCACGACCGCCAGCGCTATTGGTATGTCCGGCGGGCTGCTCGCAGCGTTCCCGCTAAGCTGGGCGACAGCTCGCTTCGGCTGGCGGCCGGTCATGGCGTTGTCCGCAGTTTTTATGCTGCTCGCGACGATCGGCATTGTTTGCTCCGTGCGCCGCCGGGACGAAAAACCTTCGCTTGAGGCACCGCATTCGCAGCCATCGCTCAGGACGGCGGTAGTGTCGAACCGCGCGAACGGATTATGGACGTTGATGCCGGTTTGCCTGGCTATGTCGGTGGGTGGAACGTTTCGCACTTCCTGGGGTGGACCATATCTGGCGGACGTGTTTGGTTTCGACGTAATAGCGCGTGGCAACGCGATGACCGTCACCAGTATCGCCGGGATAGGCGCGTCTTTTTGCATCCCGTTTCTTGTTCGGCGATGGGCGCCCAAGACGTTATCGTTGTGCTGGCAAGCCCTGGGCGTTTTTGCGGCGCTCTTGCTGGCGATGATGCCGCAACGAAGCCCGGCAATAAGTATTGCAGCGATTTGCTTGCTGCTGTCGGTGGGCTGTATTCATCCGCTGGTCATGTCGCAAGCGCGGGCGATTATTGCGCCGGCCAAGCTGGGGCTTGGATTGGGATTGCTTAACAGCCTTGTGTTTTTGGGCGTGGCGCTGGCTAGCAGCATTTTCGGCTGGATAGCCGAGGGAGCCCGCTATGCGGGTGTGTCGAACGCCGATCTTTACTCAAGGCTGTTTGTTGTGACGGCGGTACCGCTTGCGGCCGGTGCGCTCGCTTATTGGTTTAGCCCGGAGAGTGCGCGCAGATGATGCAGGCATACCGGCCGCCGGTCTACCTGCAAACCCCGCTTACCCTCCGACCATCCCCCGCCCTCTCTCCAATCCGCTGGCAACAACAGTCAACCCAGCCAGCACCACCAGCGTAATGCCATACACATCTGTAGTAAGCCGCAAGCCAACAACATGGGCCATCGTCCCCGCGATAATCGCCGGCACGCTGAACGCCAGATAACTCAACACATAAAACGCCGCCATCAGGCCCGCGCGTTCGTGCGCTTCAGCCAGCGGCAAGACCGAGCGCAATGCCCCTTGAAACGCAGAGCCGAAGCCCATGCCTGCCAATATCGTTCCGACGAAAAAGAGTCCGGCGTTACCCGCGTGAGCACCCGTCAGCGTGACCAGCAATCCGGCGGCGAGCACCAGCGCGCCCGTCACGAGCAACCGGGGTGTGCTCAAGGCGCGCAACAGCAGCACGGCAACAAAGCCGCCGCACGTCAAAGCAAACACGACCCAGCCGCCCGTCGTGACGGCATCGGTGCCGGTCACCGCGCGCGCAAGCGTCGGTCCCAATGACAGATAGAACCCGCCCAATGCCCATACCGCGACGTTGACCGGTGCAATGCGCAGCATCGCCGCACGCGCCGCCCGGGGAACCCGTACGCGCGGCACCAGTGAAGCCAGCGCACCCGGGCGGCGGCTCACCGTCTCCGGCAGCAGCGACACACCCACGGCCTGAAGCAGGAACACCGCGAGCATCAGAAAGTAGACGAGCCGCATGGGCGCAGGCGCATATTGAACCAGCAAGCTCGTGCCAAGCGCTCCCACCCCCATGCCAAGCAGCGGCGACAACGTATTGACCAGCGGCCCGCGCGTGCGGCTGGCATCGAGAATCGCGGCGCCCAGCGCACTCGTCGCCGCGCCGGTCGCGAAACCCTGGAGGACACGCGCCAGGATCAGCATCCGGACACTATCGGCATCGGCGAATATCAGCATTGCCACGATCTCGAGCGCCAATCCGCCAACAATCACCGGACACCGGCCAATGTGGTCGGAGAGCGACCCCGTTGTCAGCAACGCGAGCAACAAGCTGAACGCATAGACGCCAAAGACCACCGTCAGCATCCCGGACGAGAACCCCCACACCTCTTGGTACAGCCGGTAAAGCGGTGTCGGCGCACTCGATGCCCCAAAGAACATCGCCGCTATGGCCGCATAGAGCGGCAACGCGTAGCGGGTGCGATGAGGGGGAAAACCGGGATCGGCATCGAAGGCCATTGCACACTCCGGGGAATAAACGCAAAATAATTGCTTTAACGGATTGTGCACGTTGTCTTGCGTTAACGCAACTTTTTAGCTTTAATGCGTTTTATCGATGCGCGAACAGGGTCGGAGAGAGACAGGAAATGGCAGCACGAGAAGGGTTGCGACCCGGCGGACGTAGCGCGCGGGTGCAGGAGTCGGTGCATCATGCAGTCAGTACGTTGCTGGCGGAAATACCGCGCGAGGAACTCACCGTGCCGCAAGTCGCGGCGCGTGCAGGGGTGACACCCTCGACAATCTACCGGCGTTGGGGCGACCTGCCGACCCTTCTCGCCGATGTCGCCCTGCAGCGCTTTCATCCGGACAACGGACCGGCCGCCACCGGCGCTTTAAGAAGCGATCTCGAAACTTGGGCGCAGGGGTATCAGGAAGAGATGTCGTCCGCGCCCGGCCGGGCCATGACACGCGACGTGCTGGCAAGCAACGATTCCCGCAGCCCGGCCTGTCAGTGCGCGGCCATCACACGCTCACAGATCCAGATGATCCTGGACCGGGCCATCGAGCAAGGCGAAACGCCGCCCGATGCAAATACGATCTTGGATCACGTGGTCGCGCCGCTCATCTATCGCCTGCTTTTCGACGATGCCCCGATAGACCCCGCGTTCGCCCGCACGCGCGTGACGATGCTGCTGGACGGGACACGGTAAGCACCGGGAAAATCACGCAGTCATGGTTCGTTTGGCTAGATCCCCTCGGGATTGAAGCAGCGCAATGCTCATGCTTTTGCCGGCGTTTCGCTAACCGGCGCGGCTGTCTTAAGCGAGTAGCGAGCGGTCTTACGCCGCAATCCGATAGCTCATCATTGCAGGCCCTGAGATAGCAGGCGGAAACACACACCAGCTACCGTCATCGTGCCGAAAGAAAAAGATTGCGCGTGAGCCGGTGGGTGCCGAGGCCTCGACGCGCACGTAGCGTCTGTTGTCCAGACACATGCGGCCGAATTGAACCACATGGATCCGCATCGCCGGGGTGGGTGCCAGCCATTTTTCGACGAGGTAATGCAAGGACTTCTCAGCGATGTTCATCTCCGTCTCCTTCATACCGATACTGCTAGCCGGCGACCGTGCAACACGACAGCGCTCAGCCACAGAACGGAATATTCCGCGGGCCATGTACCCGGGGAAAGAGCCGGGTGCAAGCCCGTGTCCGACCTGCCGGGAGCATCGGCTCACCCGCCGCCGTAAAGCTCGTTCAGGCGTTCCAGCGTGCCATCCTGCTGGGCGCGTATCAGTTCCTCGTAAACCTCTGCACGGGTCTTGCCGACGGGCGCAGCGTTGCTCTTCATGGGTGCCGCCGGCTGCGCGGGCGCCGAATTCGCTTGCGACACTACGGCGCTGTTATCGCCCGGCGTCCCCTTGGCCGCGTCGTACTCCCCGGCATATGCCTGCGCTGCGACGGTCATCAGCGCGCCAGTGACAACTAACGTGAGGTATTTCATGAAAACCTCCAATTAACTCGTTTAGGAATACCGATCACATTCATTGAATGAGATGCATCGGATTGCCGCGTCGGAGATAGTGCAAGGATCTCAAGGTCCTGGATAAATCAGTCAGACGTGCACTCATATAACTACGGCCAAGTGCGTTTTATTCCCGATCGTCGCGTTGATCCGAACGCGGCTTTCTTTTTCATGAATACCCGGAGAGCGGGAATAAAACCGCACGGTCGCAAGTCTTACTGTCAGGTTGAGCACCGGCGCGCGTGAATATTTTTCCCGATCCGTGCACGTTTGGCTGGAGTCGTTGTTTAATGAAACCCGTCCACGTTCGATATCAAGAGGAATGGAGATGCAATCGATTTTGCGTCATTTGCAGATTGGATCAGGCGTGGTGCTGCTGACGTATCTTTTCCTCCATCTGGTCAATCACGCGCTCGGGCTCTGGTCTCTGGATCTCGCGGGACACGGTCTCACGCTTGCCATAAAGCTATGGCACAGCACGCCCGGCACGATCTTGCTCTATGGTTCGGCTGCGCTTCATTTTTCGCTGGCGCTGCGCACGATCTACGGGCGTCGCCGCTGGGTGTTGCCCGCTACAGAATGGATCCGTATCTGGGCCGGACTCAGCCTGCCTCTCCTGCTCATCCGCCATGCGGTTGCAACCCGTCTCGCTGCCTCGCTCTACGGCTTCGAACCGAACTATGAAAAGATCGTGATCTCGCTGATCTCAAGCGGCACTCAAGGCTTGCAACTTGCGCTGCTCGCGCCGGGCTGGGTGCACGGTTGCCTCGGGCTCTGGATACGTTTTCGCCACTATGATCCCGTGCGCCGCGCAAAACCCGCACTGATCGCGGTGCTCATTGGCTTGCCGCTGCTGTCGGCGGCCGGCTTTCTTCACATGACCCGGGCCGTCGAGACGGCCAGTGCCGTCCTCCCTGCACCCGATCCGAAGCTGCTCGCACATCGGGTCGCGCTGGATACATGGCGTCGCGATCTCCTGACGATCTATCTGTCCCTGGTCATTGGCGCCCTGGTCGCGGGCCAGTTGCGCAATCGAGTCGAGCGTCGAAGTCTCCATAAGGCATCGCTCGATACCTGACACAGCCCATGCAGGCGCATCCCCTCATGCGCAACGCCGCGAACGGGGTCCGCCGCGTCACGGTGTTTGCATGTGGCTGTGTTAATGGAATGTGAGTACCGCCATCAGATAAAACACCTCGGGAATCTACTTGTTGGTCACGCTGACGTCCTTCACGCTAGTCACCGGCTCCTTTACGTTGTTTCCGGCCACCGGGTTTGCAAGAGGAATGGACTCCGTCGCGTCGTCACTGTCACTCTGAGGCATGGGTAGCGGCTTATCCGGAATCGCCGCGTTATACAGCGTTGTTCCTAATTTTGCTCCCGCTATCCCTTCGTCGTAATCGTCGACAGTTCCGGCGTACGCCTGGGATGCAAAGGAAAATACAACTCCGATCACAATCATTAGATTATTCATCGCGTATTTCCTCGCCAGATTGGTATTCTTCGGACCTCTGACACACCTGCTCCCAGTCACTGCAATTTATAGTCGTTGAACTTTACGGTTACCCGTCATGTTTAATTCGGGACTGGTTGTTAGCAGTTGGAAATGCACGCCGAGCCGGCACCCGTTTTTGCAAGCTTGTCGTGTTAGCCCGACGCAGCCGATCCACCGCAGCTCCCGGTCGCGAGTCAAACACAGGTGCAATCTTGATGATTAGCTATCTTAAGTATTATTCATGGAATTGAGTTTCAAAGACTAAGCGCAGTTCGCGAACGACCCCGAAAATGGCGATACTCACCAAAGAGATTCTCGTCTCGCCCGCGCCAGGTTTCGCACAATCCCCTTTTAGCGCCTGTTTCCAGAGGGCACGGAAAGAAACGACGTGGCGCCAAATCGTTTTCCCCAAAGCCGCTAACCAACCCGCACACAGCTTGCGTGAGCTTAAAATAACCTATCAATACTTAGCTTATACTTAGGTTGTACTTTCATATATATTTCAATAGTATTTCAGATATTTTAATAAAGTAGCCCAGGTTAATTCCGACTACACACTTGACCTCGCCCACGCAATACAGATTCACCATTGGGTATGGTTACCATAAGTTCATTTAACTATCCTAAAAATTACGATGCCCTCACATTTACTTCGGGACGCGTAATATTTACAAATTGATTTCAATTACATCGATGCCATTCCCATCGAGAGAAATTGGAACAACCACTCACTACCTGGATCACGCGTCCTTTGCGTGACCCGATCGATGTATCCGGCCGAGACACGTCCCGTGGAACCAATCTGATACCTGCTCCTTTGAGGAGGGCGTAGCGTTAAAAAGTTAAGCAAATATTTTAATAAGCATAACTATCAAGTGGAGACGACGATGAAAAAGAGACGCAATTCACTCATGGCGGCCGCGCCGATCATTTTCCTTGCCGCCGGCAGTGGAGGTTTATCGGAAAAGGCGCTGGCGCAGGCACTTCCCGCAGATGATCAGGCAAAACAAATCCAATTGTTGCGGCAACAAATGGATGCGCTGACAAAAAAACTGGACGAGCTTTCCGCCAGACAGGCGCGATCGAGTGCCGAGGTACCTCGCCCGGCGACCGTTTCAACTATTCCAAACACGGCTTCTGTAACGGCTGGCGCGACGACCACACCAACGAGCACTCAGACAGCATCGGCAGATGACGGATCCAACTCGTGGGGCGCCAGCATGCCGCCGCGCCTGCGGTCATTGCTGGCAGCGCTCGGCAACATGGAGTTCTATGGAAACCTGGACCTCTCCGTGGACTACCTCACGAAGGGACTCAAAAGCGAATACACGACGCCAGGCGGCCAACGAGTTTTCCCCGCAGGTAACATGAGCTGGCAACCCGACGTCTCCTCAAACCTTTCTTACGTCGGCGTACGCGGCAAACAGCCGTTTGGATCGGATAAGAGTCTCGCGTTTGTCTATCAGTTGGAGACGCAACTGGATATCTCGGCGACGGCGGGCACTTCAAACTCGAATTCCGCGCAAGATTCAGGCGTCAAGGGCGCGCTCACGTCACGCAACAGCTTCATTGGTGTCGCGTCTACGTCGTGGGGCGCGTTAAAGATCGGCAAGACCGATGCACCATACAAGACCTCCACGGCACGCATGAACCCTTTCTCCGGCACGATCGGAGACTACTCGGCGATCATGGGCAACACGGGCGGCGACAATCGCGTCGAATTCGGCACGCGGCTTGACCATGCAATCTGGTATGAATCGCCGACGTTCCACGGCTGGAGTTTTAACGCATTGGTGTCGCCCGGCCAGAACCGCGGTTATGAAAATTCGGTTCAAGCTTCGGGGGAATCGAGTTGTACGGGAGGCAACGTCCCCGGAAGCGGCGGTAACCCGATCGCATGTAATGACGGCAGTTACGGCTCGGCTTACAGCGCGAACCTCGCTTATACCAATGGGCCCCTTTACTTCACCACCGCCTACGAACTACACCAAGGTGTCAACCGTTCCAGCGATGTCACCGCGAGCCCTGCAGCATTGGCATCCCCCGATGGTACCGACCCGAACGATATCGGTAACGAATGGGCGTTCAAAGTCGGCGCGCAATATAAGCTGCCCACTAAAACGACTTTGAGCGCAATCTACGAAGTCATGCGCAGGAATGTCCCCGCCTATCTGCAGATTCAGAACGAGCGTAGCCGCAATGGTTTCTGGCTCGCGCTGACGCAGGAGTTCACACCGAAGGACAGTGCCAGCATCGGGTGGGCTCATGCGAACTCGACGCCCGGCGATCCCGGTCAACACAATACGGCGCCTGCGGATCCCAGTGCCTTGGGTATCGCCAACCCCTCGAACGGTGCCAACATGTTCACGGCCATGTACCGGCACGCAGTGGACAAACACACCACCGTTTATGCCGATTACGCCATCACGATCAACCAGGCCCTGGCCCACTACGATCTCGGCGCGGGGGGACGATCAGTCACCGCAGACTGCCACGACGGCAGCTCGATCTCGCAGGGCGCACCCTTCTGCTACGCGGGCGGAAGAATCATGGGGTTTTCCGTCGGTCTTGATTATAAATTCTAGGCTACCGGTCCCTTGCGCCAACGTCTTGAATGTCGTGGGCAGCAACCTGAGACAGGCGAAGGGACTCTTGCAGTCATAACAACGAGGCAATCATATTGACCAATAGAAAAACACGCGTTAGCATCTTTTTCATGATCGCCTACACCGCATCCCCCTCCCGCTTCATGCGCGCATGCTGTCACAGCCTGCCGAGGGGAGCTTGCGTCTAGCGCGTCGACACCATCACGTCCAAGTCCTCCATGGCCACCCGTTGCAAGACCGGTGGCCTTTTTGTTTTCACGGTCACCTCGACAATACGGAAATCCGATGTCTCTCGCCTTGTACGACACCTGGTCGCGCGCAGTACGCCCGTTCGCTCCGATACAGCCCGGACACGTGGGCATGTACTGCTGCGGCCCCACGGTGTACGACCATGCGCATATCGGCAATCTGCGTACTTACGTGTTCGAGGACGTGCTTCGACGCGCTCTCACGCTTAACGGCTACACCGTGCGGCATGTGGTCAATATCACCGACGTCGGCCATCTGGTCTCCGATGCCGATGAAGGCGAAGACAAGATGGAAAAAGGCAGCCGGCGAACGGGAGATTCGGCATGGGCTATCGCCGAACGGTATACCGCGGCCTTCATGGCAGACTGGCACGCGCTCAACCTGCTGGAGCCTTCGGTCTGGTGCCGCGCGACCGGCCATATCGCGGAGCAGATTGCCTTTATCGACACGCTGCAACGCAAGGGCTACGTCTACCTGACCGCCGACGGCCTGTACTTCGACACCAGCAAGCAGGACGACTACGGTTATCTGACGCGACTCGATCATGCGGGACTGCAGGCCGGAAAGCGGGTTGCGGTCGGTGAGAAACGGCACGCCACCGACTTCGCGCTCTGGAAGTTCAGCCCATCGGATTCCACCCGGCAGATGGAGTGGGATAGCCCCTGGGGCCGCGGTTTTCCGGGCTGGCATATCGAGTGCTCGGCCATGTCGGCGAAATACCTGAGCCCCTGGTTCGATATTCACTGCGGCGGCGAAGATCACATCTCCGTGCATCACAGCAACGAGATTGCGCAGACGCAGGCCTGCCACGGCACCCGGCTCGCCAATTTCTGGATGCACGGCCATTTCCTGACGCTGGACCTGGCCAAAATGTCGAAATCGGCTGGGGACTTCGTGCGCCTGCAGACGTTGATCGACCGCGGGAGCGATCCGCTGGCTTACCGCTATCTATGCCTGACGGCGCATTATCGGAGCAGCTTGCGGTTCAATCATGAAGCGCTCGACGCCGCGCAGTCCGCGCTGGACCGGTTGCGCAAAACCTATTCGAGCTGGCCGGCGGGCGGACATGCAGATGCCCCCTTCGTGGCCCGCTTCAACGCCGAGGTCAATCAGGACCTGAATCTGCCGCGAGCATTGGCCGTGTTGTGGGAACTGGTCAAAAGCGATCTGCCGGCCGCTACCCGACGCGCCACCGTCGATCACTTCGACACAGTGCTTGGACTCCGGCTAGGCGAATGGCAGACGGACAAGGTCGATATTCCGGCAGACATCGCAGCGCTCGCGGAGCAACGTGAAAAAGCTCGCGCCGACAGGAACTGGGCACAAGCCGATCATCTGCGCGAAGTTTTGAAAGCAGAAGGCTGGCAGGTCGAGGATAGTGCCAGCGGACAACGGCTAAGCCCAACCGAAAGAGCCACTTAGCGCCGTGAAAAATTAGCCACACCTACGACCTGTGCGCGTCGCGCGGTGGCATGATTATCCCCTCGCTTCTTCCACGAGCCTCTTCCGAACATGTCGAATCTGATCGTACATGGCGGCGTCCCGTTACGCGGGGAGATCACGCCGTCCGCCAACAAAAACGCCGTCCTGCCCATCCTTTGCGCCACGCTGCTGACCGACCAACCCTTGCGCCTCATCGGCGTACCTGAAATCACCGACGTCAAAAAGATCCTCGAGATTTTCCGCACGCTCGGCAGCAACGTGTCGATGGACTTTTCCACCGGCATTCTCAACCTGCATCATCACGCAACCACCTTCGATCCCGTGGCGCACCGGCTGCCCGAGGAGATGCGTTCTTCCATCATGCTGGTACCTCCCCTGTTAGCGCGTTTCGGCGTGGCACGGCTAGAAAACGACGTAAAGGGCTGCACGCTGGGGGTTCGCGAGATCGATCCGCACGTGGAGGTGTTCGAGCGTTTCGGCGCGCAGGTCGAGCGCACGGCCGACTCGCTCATCGTGCGAGCTGATACGCAGATGACCGCGAATCATCACTGGCTGGACTATGCATCGGTCACCACCACCGAGAACTTCGTGCTGTGCGCGGTCGCGGCCGGCGGTACGTCGACGCTGGTCAATGCGGCATCGGAACCGCATGTGCAGGAGTTTTGCCGTTTCCTCGCCATGCTGGGTGTCGCAATCGATGGGATCGGCACCTCGCGTCTGAGCGTCGCGGGCGGCCGCAAGCTGGGTGGCGGCGAGTTTCGGTTCAGCGAGGACTTCCACGAGATCGCGACCTTCCTCGCGCTCGGCGCAATCACCGGCGGCAACATCGCGGTCAAAAATACCGCACCCGAACAGTTCCCGCTGATCGACCGGACCTTCGCGAAGTTCGGCGTGAACGTGGTACATAAAGACGGCTGGTCGCGCGCATTCCAGGACGGTCCGCTGCGCGTGCGCAGGCCATTTACGCAGAACATCCTCACCAAGGTGGAAGCGGCGCCCTGGCCTTATCTGCCGGTCGATCTGCTGCCCATCTTCATCGCACTCGGCGTGAAGGCCGAAGGCAGCGCGATGTTCTGGAACAAGGTCTATGACGGCGCCATGGGATGGTCCGTGGAACTGTCGAAGTTCGGTGCGCACGTGTTTTTGTCCGACCCGCATCGGCTGATCACGTTCGGCGGTTTGCCGTTGAGTCCCGCCAAGGTCGAGAGCCCGTACATTATTCGCGTGGCGATCGCGCTGTTGATGGTCGCGGCAAGTATCGAGGGGCGTTCGGAGATTATCAATGCGCTGCCGATCCGCCGCGCACACCCGCGTTTCGTCGAAAACCTGCGCTCTGTTGGCGCGGACGTGGAGTGGACCAGCAGCGAATGACGTCAGCGGCTTATGCTGCTATGCAAAAGCCGCCTATGTCCCAGCCGTGCTGGCGATAAACAAAACCATCCGCCAGCACGGCTGCGATGCATCAATCAATAGCCGTCAACAACCATCAATAGCCAAGCGCAAGACCCGAGTTCCGGCGCGGATCGTTCGCACCATAGAAACGATTCTTGCCGACCGGCTTGCCACCCAATGACGGCGCTCCGACCAGGATCGCTGCAACGTGATTGGCCGGCTGCGGTCCGGAGAACTTCTGGCCCCACCCTTCCAGGATCTTCTGCGTGTCGGGGCTCAACGCGAAGCGTTCGATATTCGTCGTTTCCGGCAGCCATTGCTGATGGAATCGCGGCGCATCGACGGCCTCCTGGATGTTCATGCCGTAGTCGATCACGTTGAGCATGGTCAGCAGCGTGGCGTAATGATGCGGCTGCCTCCCGGCGTGCCGACCACCATCACGGTCTTGCCGTCCTTCGTGACAATCGTCGGGCTCATGGAAGACAGCGGACGCCGTCCCGGACCAATAGCGTTAGCCTCGCCCTGCACCAAGCCATACATATTGGGGACACCGATCTTCGACGTGAAGTCGTCCATCTCGTCGTTGAGCATCACGCCGGTCTTGTTCGCCATCACGCCCGAGCCGAACCAGTCGTTCAGCGTGTAGGTCACCGAGACCGCGTTGCCCCATTTATCGACGATTGAATAATGAGTCGTGTTGGTGCCTTCATGCGGTGCAACACCAGGCTTGATCTCCTGCGACACCCCCGCCTTCTGCGGATCGATCGCTGCGCGGATCTTGGCCGCGTAGTTCTTGTCGAGCAGCCGGTCCAGCGGGTTTTTCACGAAATCCGGGTCGCCCAGATAGCTGTTGCGGTCGACATAAGCATGGCGCATCGCCTCGATCTGATACTGCATGGCCTGGGCTGAACGGAAGCCGAGACTTTGCATCGGATACCCTTCGAGAATGTTCATGATCTCGCAGATAGCGACCCCGCCCGAGCTCGGCGGCGGCGCCGAGACCACGTGATAGCCGCGATAATCACACTCGATCGGCGCGAGTTCGCGCGTCTGGTACTGGTCGAGATCGGCTTGCGTGATGATGCCCTTGCCGGCTTGCGTCGATGAGACGAGGGCGTGACCGACCCAGCCCTTGTAGAAGCCATCGGGGCCCTTGGTGCTGATTTCGCGCAGGGTCTTGGCGAGGTCCCTCTGCACGAGCCGCTGGCCAACCTGGTACGGCTCGCCGTGATTCAGGAAGATCGAACCCGAGCCCGCCGGATCTTTCTTGAAGTCGTCCGTTGCGGTCCCGAGGATATCAACGTCGCCCTGATCGAGGACGAAGCCTTCCTGAGCGTACCGGATCGCCGGTTCGATGAGGTGGGCACGTTTCATCGTGCCGTATTTCGTCAGCGCCATTTCCATGCCGGATACCGTGCCCGGCACGCCGACGGCCAGATAACCCTTGGTGCTGAGGTTCGGGATCACGTTGCCGTTCTTGTCGAGGTACATGTTCGCGGTCGCGGCAAGCGGTGCCTTCTCGCGGAAATCGAGGAAGGTCTTGCGGCCGTCGGCGAGCTGGATCGTCATGAATCCGCCCCCGCCAATGTTGCCGGCCGCAGGATAGACCACGGCGAGTGCATAGCCGACAGCGACGGCCGCGTCGACTGCGTTGCCGCCGTCCTTGAGCACGTCGACACCCACGCGGGTCGCGAGATGCTGGGCGGTGACGACCATGCCGTTCTCGGCGGCGACCGGGGCTTGCGATGCGGCTTGCGCGCCCGCGTAGCAAAGGGCGAGCGCCGCCGCAAGAAGCGACTGGGCGAGACGATCGAATTTCATTGTTTGAATGTCCGTTGCGGAGGGAAAGAGAGGCGCTTGTGGCAGCGGTGACCTGGCAACCCGGACAACCGGGCCGCCAGCAACGCGCACGATACCAACAATGATTAATGGCGGGAACCCGCAAAAGCCGCAGTTGAAAAACTGCGGCTAGCCTGCTGTGGGGTTCGGACCGCGTATTTCGGTTAACGACTTGCGCTGCTGCCCTTGCCCATCGAAGTTCTCTGGCGCAAGCCATTGTTCGAACGCAGCGCACACCGCGGGCCATTCCTTGTCAATGATGGAAAACCACGCGGTGTCGCGTGTCCGTCCCTTGTAGAGCACGGCCTGCCGGAAGATGCCTTCGAACTGGAAACCGAGCCGCGCGGCCGCTTGCCGCGAAGGTGCGTTCAAGGCGTCGCACTTCCATTCGTAGCGCCGGTAGCCGAGTTCGTCGAAGGCATGTTTCATCAACAGGTACTGGGCCTCGGTGGATATTGGCGTGCGTTTGAGCAGCGGCGAGAACGCCACGCTCCCCACTTCGATAACCCCATTGGCCCGGTCGATCCGCATCAGCGCCAGGGTGCCGATCGCCGTTCCCGTCTTCAGGTCGATGACCGCGTAGTGCTGGGGATCGGGACTGACCGCGGCACGTTCGACGTAGTCGCGGTAGCTCGCGGCGTTGTCGAAGGGGCCAACCGGCATGTAGGTCCAGTCGCGGCCATCCGGCGCCTGGCTGTAGGCCTTGAAGAGGTCAGCGGCGTGGCGCAGCTCGAGCGGCTCCAGCCGGCAGTACTGTCCTTCGATCGGGCTGCGCGGCGGGTGCACACGCGCGGTCCAGTGGGGCATGGGCTCGCCGACGGGTTGCTGGTACTGGTTCAAAGTGCTGGGCATAGCGGTTCCTTGCGGCATGAGGCGAGTGTTGAAGCGGGACGTAGGCGAAGCATGTGCTAACGTACGCGCATCATGGAACCTTAAAAAGTGCCACATTCCCATGTATTTCATGGATCCACGTTTCGTGGAACCTCATGGAACCACTGGATCCCGGGCACTTCCCATCCTTCTCATGACCGCCACTCCATCCCTTGCGCCGCTAACGCTGCTTGAGGCTCCGCTCGCCAAAGGTCCCAGCGCGATGCCCATGCAGCGCCAGTTGCACCATCGCTTCAAGGAAGCCATCCTCGGTGGCCATCTGGCGCCGGGAAGCCGCCTGCCGGGATCGCGCGCGCTGGCCGAAGCACTGTCGATCTCGCGCAACACGGTGACTGCCGCGTACGACCTGCTGGCTGCCGAGGGTTATGTGCAACCCGACCGGCAGGGCACCCGGGTGGCGGCGTTATCGAGTCCGGCGGCACCGCACGGCAAGCGCGACACGTCACCTGCGCCAGCCACTGCGCGCCGGCTGACGCCCATTCAAGCGACTACCCCACCTGCCGACTCGGGTGCCGCGTTGCGGCCCGGCGTGCCGGCCTTGTCCCATTTCCCCCTGGCTGCGTGGCGCCGTGCGATCGACCGTGCTATTCGCCATGCAGGGCCGCAGGCGCTCGGTTATGGCGATCCTCCGGGCGAGCCGGCGCTGCGTGCGTCCATTGCCCGGCATCTCGGCATAGCTCGAGGCGTGCGGTGCGAGCCCGCTCAGGTGGTCATCACCGAGGGTGCGCAAGAAGCGCTTTCGTTGTGCGTGCGTTTGCTGACCAACGCCGGCGATACGGCGTGGATCGAGGACCCGGGTTATCGCGGCGCGAAGGCGGCGATGCGAGCAGGCGACCTGCGAATGATGCCAATGCGCGTTGACGCCGATGGTCTGATCGCTGCCGCCAGCGACTGGCAGACGCAGCCGCCCCGCTTGATCTACACCACGCCGTCGCATCAATATCCAGCGGGCGCCGTGCTGACCGTTGCGCGCCGCCTGGCGCTGATCGCGATGGCGCAGCGCCACGGCGCGTGGATCATCGAAGACGACTACGACAGCGAATTCCGCCACGCGGGGGAGCCTATCGGCGCGATGCAGGGTCTGGTGGCGCAGGCGCCGGTGCTCTACGTGGGCACGTTCAGCAAGACGATGTTTCCGTCGTTGCGGATTGGCTTTCTAGTGCTCCCGGCGACCTTGGTGGCGCAGATGAAGGCGCCTCTGGACGATATGCTGCGAGGTGGTCACCGCTATGAACAACTTGCACTGGCCGAATTTATTGAAAGCGGCCAGTTCAGCCGGCACTTGGGCCGCATGCGGCGTTTGTATCGCGACCGGCAACACGCGTTGAGAGAAGCGCTGATGCGGCATATGCCGGCGATGCATATCATTGAAGGGGGTTATTGCGGATTGCACTTAACCATACGGCTGCCGGCGTGTTACCCGGACCGTGAAATCGCCGATGCAGCCCGGGGGCACGGCATAGCGCCCGCCCCGCTATCGAGTTTCGCGCTGCAGCCCACGCCCGAGGACAACGGGCTGGTGTTGGGGTATGGGAATACATCGGCTGAGTTGTTCGAGCCTTTGGTTCAGCGTCTGGCTAAATTGGTTCGTTTAGCGAAGGATTAGCTTTCGTTCGCACTCGGGGTTCTGTTTGGTGGGGTTTTGGGGCGTGGCGGTCGGGGGTGGTGCCGGGTTGCTGCTGCTCAGGTTGGCGGTCGGTTTAAGTTAGTTATTCTATTTATCACTATTAGCCACTGCGCGTGGCGGCACTTCATTTCTTTTTCCGACGGCGCAAAAGAAACAGAAGCAAAGAAAGCGCTTTCCAACCATCGGCTAGTTAGTGTCCCTAGCGTGCAGGCCTCAGTTTTTGGCACCTGATAGCACGGTGCTCGCCAGACATCACGGATGTTTGAAGCCCGACCTCTCCGAACACCGATACCCACACGCTTCGCCACCAGTGACTGAACCTGCCACAGGGACATCCCGCGCTATCCGCGTACAACCACCTCAAAAAAGAAGCACGCAGTCCACGCAGCCAACCCACCACGCAATGAGGCAATCAGCACACGTGAGGCCGTGCTGGTCCGGGGATCATGGTGCTTGCCCGAGAGCGTTGGGGGCGAAGCGTGTTCGTGTCAGGATTCGCGAGAAGGAGGGGTTCAAACATCCGTCAGTCTGGCAAGCACCGTGCTATCAGGTGCCAAAAGCTGAGGCCTGCACGCTAGGGACACTAACCAGCCGATGGTTTGAAAGCGCTTTCTTTGCTTCGTTTCTTTGTCGCTTTGGAAATGACGTGCCGCCACGCACAGTGGCTAATAGTGACAAAGAGATCAGCTAATCTTACTGTGTCATTAAATCAAAGCGTCTTCCCAGGTTCCGACAGCATGGACACACATCGAGTCCGGCGACAAGCCGGACCGTAAGTTCGTAGCGAATGGTAGCAATCGAGTCAGCCGTGTGGCGCTGTGCGCGCCGGACTTCCCCGCGCAATGTAATCGTCGGGAACTGCAGGTGTGTGGCGTGCTGCGAAGTTTTTTTTGGCGCTGACCGGGGTTCCGGTAGCGAGGCGCTCTGAGAACAGAAACCCGTAGGCCGCGATGGCCAGCGCTGCGTGGTGATGAAACCCACGCCATCCTCGACCTTCGTAGTGTCCAAGCCCCAATTCCTGCTTCAGATCCTGGTAGTCCCGCTCGATGCGCCAGCGCATGTGCGCGTGCGCCACGAGCTGCTCGAGCGCAGTATCGGCTGGCAGGTTGGAGAGATAGTATTTCAGTGGGTCAGCATCGCTGGCGGGCCACTCAATGAGCAGCCACTGCTCGGGGCGCAGCCGCGCCTTGCCGGTATTGCCGCCCGCGTGACGCACACGCACCGCAGCGAAACGCCCGCTGAGTGTTTCGTTCGAACCCTCCCGCCAGCTGAGCGTGGTGAAGGCAGTAGCAGGCAGTGAATGCGCCAGGTCCTTCACGTTCACCGGCTGTCGGGCGCGTGTACGGCGCGGTACCACAGGCGGGCGGCCCATGCCGCCATACGGTTTGGGCGGCAATGGTTTGACGCCCGGTGGCCAGACCACGAGAGCCGATGTGATGCCGACCACATAAGACAATCCCAGATCGTCCAGATGTTGCCGGAAGGCGTTATCTATGCCATAGCCTGCATCGGCCAGTACGCAATGCCGGGGCGCACCGGCAGCCAGCAGAGCCTCAATTTGTCGCAATGCAATCTGCACCTTCGTCTCAAACCCGATCTGTGCGGGAATGCCGGCTTTCTCGCGCCGCTCATTGTCCTCTGCCCATTCACGCGGCACGTAGAGCTGCCACGCAACCGGAATGCTGGCCTGCTCACAAGCCAGTGACACACTGACCGCAATTTGGCAATTATCCTGTTTGCCCAGCACCCCGCAGTACTGACGCGCAACGCCTACCGAATGGCGGCCCTTCTTTGGAAATCCCGTGTCGTCCACGATCCAGAAGCCGCCGCCGGAAAAATCCATCCGGGGCACGACCCACTGGCTCACCCGGCTAAGTAACTCGTCGTCCGACCAGTCGGCCTTGGCAACAAAGTGGTGCAGTGCCTGATGCCGCGCGCTGGCGTGAAGCGGATCCACACTGGCGGCCATCGGCTCGACGCTCTTGCGGGTCAACGGCAGCATCAGGCCTGTGCAGTAGGCCTTCAGTCCAGAGTGGCGATCCGCATGACCCAGGCCGACAGCCAGATGCTCAATGTACTGCTCAAACCGCGTTTGTGTGCTCATTGCTTATCGCCTTATGCTTAGGTATCCTTATTATTGTCAGGCAAACGCAGCAATATCGCAATTTCTTAATTTATGACACAGTAAGACTTCTATGGGGCATTGAAAGTCAAGCCCTTGGGGATCTGTTTCCCGTGGATCAGTTACCTCCTTTGAGGGTGCTGCAAGTTGTCCACGGTCGACCAGCGGGTCGCCTGTCACGACCACGACGCTGGCCGGCGGTGGACAACTTGCACAGGCTAGGGTGCCTGATTCGTATTCGGAGTCCTTCTAAGCCAAACTTCAAAACGAGTTAGGTCGGAGTGTTTGATGTCCGGGCAACCGCCCCCGGACTAACTTCTATCCGTGCCGGCGCCAGGCCGGTCACCTCATACCACATGCGCAGAGCGCTGGAACCACTCCGTTACCGACGCGCCCTATCTAAAACTACGCTTGCCCGTCGGGCAAGCCTCTTACTGTCCGGGCGCGTCGACCCTCAGGCCGTGTCATCGATCGTCATTCGCCGCTCAGGTTGCAACCGTGTTGCTGCTGGGTGGCTTGAGTGTTGCCCCGAGCGGAATCTCACCCTGTTCTAGATAACGCCACAAGGCGATCGACAGACGGCGTGCAAGCGCCACTATGCCGATGCGTCGCACGCGCTTGCCGCCTCCCGCGAAGCGCACTTTGAACCACTGGCTCAGTTGGCTGGCCGGCTGGAAGCGCAGCCAGCTCCACGCGAGTTCGACCATCAGCCAGCGCGCTCGTTTGTTGCCGGCCTTGCTGATGCCCTGCTCGACCTCACTGGTGCCGCTCGCGTAAGGCGTCGGTGCCAGGCCCAGGCAGCCGGCGACTTCACGGCGGTTGTGAAACTGCCGCCAGCCGAACAGTTCCTTGACCAGGGTCCATGCGCTGCCGGTGCCGATACCCGTGAGCCGCGCCAGCACCGCGATCGCGGGTTGTGCGCCGCTGCGGACCTGACGGGCCTGCAGCGCCTCAAGCGTCCTGATCTGCCCGGCGACAAGCGACAGCCGCTCGAACTCGCGCTCAATCTCGGCCCGCAAGCCCGGCAGCAGTTGCCCTGCCTGCTGGGCCCACCAGTGCGCCCACGCGCGCGCGCCGATGTGCTCGACCCGCAGGTTGTGCAGCACCAGTAGCGAGCGGATCCGGTTGCTGTGCGCGGTGCGCTCCTGCCGCAGACGCCCGAGTTCCCGATGCACGCGCCGCTCATCCTCCTGCTCGGGCGTTGGGATCCGCGCGACCGCCCACACCCGCCGTTCACCCGCGTGGTAGCGCATCAGCATCGACAGCAGCTTGTCGCTGTCGAGCCGGTCCGTCTTCGCACGGCGTGCCCGCCGATTCACTTCGATACTGGCCGGGTCAACTACGAGGTTGGCGACCCCTTGTCCGCTCAGCCAGCGGTGCAGCCAAAAGCCGTCTCGCCCGGCCTCATAGCAACTGCGCACGGGAGCATCAGTGCCCAGATGGCAGCGGGCTTTGGCCTTCGAGATCGCGCTCAGGACCGCCGCCGTATCGCCGGCCACCACCGTACACCGACTCGGCGCGCGCACACCGTCGCCCAGTGACAGCTTCCAGCTCTTATCGCCCAATTCGAAGGCAACGTACAGCCGGCCGACGATCGTTATATGTTGCCCTTGAAGGGCCGTGTTAGGCGCGTCCATTTGCATGCTCCTTTCGAAAAACGAGTGTCAGAATTCTCGTTTTACTCCAGGGAGCTTACTTTCGATGGCCCCTTACATAGTATCTAACTTAAATCAACCGCTAACCTGAGCAGCAGCAACCCGGCATCCCCCCCGACCACTAACCCCAAAACCCCACCAAACAGAACCCCGAGTGCGAACGAAAAAACCTAGACCAATACATCCGAGAACACCCGGCTCGCGAAGCGGTTCGAATCCGTGCTGCCGTTCAATACGCCCACGGTCTTCAAATCGTCGGCATAGAGAGCGATCTCCTTCCTGAACGCGTCCCCCGTCGGATGATGATGGTCCGTGTGGCTCCTGAGCATGGCCGTCAGTTGCCCCACGTCCGCTTGCGGCGCGTACTGCGCAAAGATAGTCGCCGCCTCCGCCGGATGGTTCGCCGTCCATTCCGTTGCGTCCAGCAAGGCCTGCGTCAACGCCTGCGCCGTGGCGCGATCCTTCCTCACCAGCGTCCCGCGCACGCCGAGCACGCAGCAAACACGCGTCTGATATTCGCCGCAGAGGTTGTTCGACACCTCGTAGAGATGATCCGATTCACGCAGCATCCAGATAGTCGGATCGCCGTCCGCAATCGCATGGACCTCGCCCTTTTTCAACGCCTCGCCCAGCAGGTTGACAGGATACTGGCGCCAGCGAACCTCACTGTCCGGATCGATACCAAGCTTCTTCAGCGTGATGGCGAAAAAATTCTTGGTGGGACTGGCCATGTCGCTGACGCCCACTATCTTGCCGCGCAAGCCGGGTAGATCGACGATTGCCGAGCTGCGCGTGGCGAGCAACCGCATGCAGCCGCCGTGAATGCCAGCGGTGAGCTTGACATCGAAGCCCTGTTCGAGCGGCTTGATCCAGCGCAGCGCCATCCCAACGCCCGCGTCCGACTTGCCCGTCGCAATAGCTTCGAGCAACTGGTCCGTCGACCCGGCAAAGTTGATCAGCTCGACGTCCAGCCCACGCTTGCCGAAGAAACCTTGCTTGACGGCCACCGGCACCGGCGCCGTGCAGATCGCGCCTGCATTCCACGATAACTTCAGCTGTTTTAACCGGCTATCGTCGGCACGGGCAGGCAGTCCGGCAAGCCCGAACGATGCACCGCCAAGCGCTGCTGCGCCCGCAGTCCACGCGGTCTTGCGCAGCCACGCACGGCGCGAAGTGTTCTCCGGCGCAGCAGCATTTTCGCCGGCATCGGCATCAGGACGATTCATTTGACATTCTCCACGGGTCGTTTGTTATTGATGTGATTGGCGTAGCAACTCACGCGACCAAGCCAAGTAACGCGAGCACTTCGCGCCGCAATTCAACCAGCTTCGGATCGTCACGATGACGCGGATACGGCGCGTCATTGCGCACTTCCGCCGTAATGCGCGCCGGGCGCTCGCTGAAAACAATCACCCGGTTTGCGAGAAACAGCGCCTCTTCCACATCGTGCGTCACCAGCAGGACCGAGAAGCGCGCATCCAGCCACAACTTCACCAGCTCGCCTTGCATGCGCAGCCGCGTGAGGGAATCAAGCTTGCCGAACGGTTCATCGAGCACGAGCAACTCGGGATCGTTGACGAGCGCCCGCGCCAGTGCAACACGCTGCGCCATGCCTCCAGACAACTGATGCGGATAGGCGGCAGCGAAGTCAGTCAGACCGACAAGTTGCAACGCGGCGTCGATACGTTGCTCTGCCGAACGCGTGCCTTCCGGAAGGGGCGATACCTGCCGGGCTTTGCTCCACGGAAACCGCTTACGCTTTCGCTGTGCCTCGGGTCCCAGACCGACGTTGGCGCGTACCGTGCGCCACGGATACAAGGTCGGGTCCTGGAACACAACAACCCGCGACGGGTGCGGCCCGCGTATGGCCACGCCGTTCGAGGACACCGTCCCAAGCGCAGGCGCATCGAGTCCCGCAACCAGTCGCAGCAAGGTCGACTTGCCGCACCCGCTGGGTCCGAGCAACGCGACGAATTCACCCGGGGCGACAGAGAAGCTGACGTCGTCGAGAACGGGGAGCGCCGCGCCGTGCAGCGAAAACCGGTGGCTGACTTCGCTGACGTCGATACGTGCGCCTGCTGCCGTTGCCTGTGCAACACCTCGCGTACTTACCATTTCAACAATCCCTTTTGCCAGGCGAGCAACCGGTCCCGGAAGCGGAACAGCAGTGTGATCAGGCCCGAGCACATCAGCGCCATCACCAGCAGCGCCGCATACATGTTCGAATAAGCCGCCCATCCCTGTGCCCATTGCAAATACCAGCCGAGGCCAGCTTTTACGCCCATCATTTCCGCCACGATCAGCACGGAAAACGACGCGCCCAGTCCCATGAACAATCCGACGAACACGGACGGCAATGCCGCCGGTATTGCGACCTTCAGGATCAGGAAATCAGGCCGTGCGCCAAGCGTGCGGGCGATGTCGTAGTACGTGCTGTTGACGCCCGCCACGCCCGACCACGTGAGCACCGCCACGGGGAAGCCGGTGGCGAGCGCAATCAGGAACACACTGGCGCTGAAGCTGGATGGAAAGAAAAAGAACGCCAGTGGCAACCAGGCGGTGGCGGGCAACGGACCGATCAGCCGCAACACCGGATGTAACCAATAACCCACTGCCCGCGACCAGCCGATGCCGACTCCCGTCACAAAACCCGCCACCGCACCGATCACATAGCCATAAGCAAGCAATCCGAATGAATGAACGACACTTGAACCGAGGCGCGGAAAGTCGTCGAAAAAGACGGCGATCAACGCCTGCGGCGGAGCAAAAAACGGCCGCGGCAGCCATTCGAGTTTTGCGGTCAGTACTTCCCACGCGGTCACACCAACCGCGAGCGCAACGAGCCACGGCATGGCCGTGAGCCAGCGTTCGGCGCGTGATGGAGGTGCATCGGCTTGACGCGTCAAGAGGCTTCTGCGCGCCGCCACGCCTATCAGTAATGCAGTGACCGCCAGCGCCAGCTTGAGGACAAGGAGGTAGTCTGTGTAGGGCCACTCGTCCGCGTCAGGCCACCAGCGCGTAAAACCCGCACCGGCGACCCACGCCAGGGCGGCTAGCCACGTTGGCAGCAAACTCCGGGCTGGCTCGCGAGTGGACGTCGCGACAACGCGGGCGGCTTTCGTCCGCACAGCCACATGCGGCTGAAACGCGATGCCAGAGTGCCCGGAGGCCGGGTCGAAATGAGGAGTGCCGGACATGGATCGGAAGACCCTCGTTACGTTAAAAGACGCTCGATGCGCACGCATCGAAGCACGGTTTTGCCGCACTACAACAGTCAAGACTAACGACGCTTCGTCCTCTTAACAATTATTCGTTTGCAATATCGTTATGAGGCCACGTGCTTTATCGATTGCATGATTGTTCAGACGATGTCGGCCTTGCTTAGACGCTTTTTATCGAACGGCCGGGAATACCGGGCTTACACCTCATTTTCAAATCACCGCCAACGTGTATTACAAATCACGATCATCTGTATTACGAAGTTTAAATTCATCGTTCAGTCTGGCGTCGCGAAACCCTAATATCGGGGTCCGAAAAATTCGTTAAAACCACCTGGAACAAGAGGACAACAATGAAACGAGTCGTACTCGCCGGCGCCACTGGCATGCTGGTTATCGCCCCCGCACTTTCGCAGGCGCAAAGCTCGGTCACGCTGTACGGAATAGTCGATGCCGGGCTGACCTACACCAATAATCAGAAGGGTGCGAAGAACTTCCAGCAGACCAGCGGCAAGCTGAGCGGCAGCCGCTGGGGCCTCAAAGGCGCCGAAGACCTGGGCGATGGCCTCAAGGCGGTCTTCACGCTGGAAAATGGTTTTCGTCCGAACGACGGCACGCTTGGACAAGGCGGCCGCGAGTTTGGCCGGCAAGCGTTCGTAGGCCTTGCGAAGACAGGTATTGGCACAGTAACCCTTGGTCGTCAGTACGAGCCGCTGGCGGATCTCGTGGCGCAATATGCGGGCTCGGGCTTCTGGTCGCCGGCCACGCACGTAGGCGACAACGACAACCTGAATCAGACCTTCCGCATCAACAACGCGGTCAAATTCCGCAGCGACCCTATAGCAGGCTTTACGCTCGACACGCTGTATGCGTTCAGCAATCAGGCGAACAACGGCTCGGGCCAGGGCTTCAGCAACAACCGCGCGTGGGGCGTGGCGGCGAACTACGCAGCAGGGCCGCTGTCGGCCGGCGCGGGTTATGTCGTGCTGAATCATCCCGACGGCACGTCGAACACAAGCGGCGCAGTAGGCGGCGCGACCACCACCACCGGGGACGACTACAGCGGTGCGCTCTTCTACGGCCTCAATGGCGGCGTACAGCGCCAACAGATCGCGGTCGGCGGAGCGAACTACGTAATCGGCAAGGCCACGGCAGGCTTCGCCTTCAGCCATACGCAACTCGACTACAACGACGGCTCGTCGCGCAAGTTCAACAACTACGACGCCAACCTGCGTTATCTGGCAACGAGCGCGGTCACGCTGATCGGCGTGTACACCTTTACCGATGGCCGCGCTAATGGTCTGCCCGGAACGGGGGGCGCCACGCTCAAACCGCGCTGGCATCAGTTCACGCTGGGTGTCGACTATGCGCTGTCGAAGCGTACCGAGTTGTATCTCTCGGGCGTGTATCAGTTGGCTTCGGGCGATGCGTCTACCCGCGTGGGCAGCGGCTATAGCAAGATCGCCGCGATTGCGGATGCGGGAACGGCTTCATCGACTAACCGGCAAGTCGCTATCTTCAGCGGTATCCGCGCAAAGTTCTAAGCATGTGAGGAGGGCCAGTCCTACGTGACCGGCCCTCCTCATCTTCTCACTTCGCCGAATACTCCCGGTGCCACGCAAGCAGTTGCTGTGAGGGCGGCATGTGCCACTTGTTGCCTTCATCGATGAGAAAGCCACTCCGGTGCCACTCCTTCACGATCTTGTCCAGCGCAGCGACCGTGTCCGTTTCGCCCTTGCGCACCCAGATCACCGAGGGCGACGGAATCAGTTGATTGGGCATCGGCGACTCGTAGTCCTGCCACTCGCCCGAGGTATTGGCGAGCCGCGCCTGAATGCCCGGCGTGACGTGAACCGACGCCACGCAAGTCCCGCCGCGCAGCGCAAGCAGCGCTTCCGGCATGCCTTTGAAACCCTTGACCTGTGCACCGTATTGTTCGATCAGCGGCCGCGTGTAGTTGCTTCCCTGCGAGACGCATACGGGCTTGTCGCGCAGATCGCTCCAGTCGCGAATGCCTGCTCCCTTGCGAACCATCGCCGAGCCGCCGATCTCCTCGAACGGCGTGGGCACATAGCTCAATATCTCGTCGCGTTCCTTGGTGTACTGCATGCTCGCGATCAGCGCATCGACCTTGCCCTGCTGCAGGAATTGCACGCGATTCGGCGGCGTGACTTCCACCGCTTCGAACTTCACGCCGAGACGCCGGGCAAGGTCTTCCGCAAGTTCTACGTTGTAGCCGACCGGCTTGCGGGTCTGCGGATCGAGTGAACCGTAAGTACCGTCGAGCACGACTCCGACGGTCAACGTACCGCGTGACTTGATCCGGTCGAGGGTGGCATCGGCGTGAGCAGCTTGCGAGAGTGCCAGCGCAATCAAGGTAAAACTCAAAGAGGCGGCAGAGCGTAATTTCATCGGCTGGAACGGTCAGGAGTGGGTGCATCGATGCGGAAAACAGCGAGTTCGTCCGGTGCACATTGCGCGATCAGGCCGGTCTCCCAGTCGAGATACCGGCGCGCAGCGTCGAGGTTGCCATCGTGACGGTCGTGGACGAAAAACAGGTAGTCGATACGCGCTGCATCGGCAGGAAGATCGGGCGTCGATACCAGCGGCAAGCCCGCTTTTTTCCAGGTGTCGAGGCCATCGCCTGCGAGATAGAGCGAGGTGAAACCCAGCGTGCGCAGGTCGATTGCCGCGATGCTTGCGACAGTTGGTTCGTCTGCGAATAACAGCAACGTGTCGCCTGGTTTGGCTCCGAGCTCGGCCAGCGTGTTCGCGAGCCGCGGGCGAATCGACCAGTGCGCGCCGGCAGCATGTTCCCGCCTGTACGCAGCGCTCGGCCGCAAGTCGATCAAATGCACATGGCCCGTCGCGGCTTCGCGCAACGCGGTCACGCCGAGTTGCGGCAAGGACGACTTCAGCGGCGCAATTTGCCTGGCGACGTGCAGCGCGATTGCATCGGCGGCATCGACCAGTGCGGTTTCAAAACCCAATTGCACCAGCCATGAAGCGATCACGGGCGCGCGCACGCCATCGTAGTCGACCAGCAATACGCGGGCACGCCGGACGCCGATGGTCTGGTCGGTCGCCTGCACCAGTTGTCCTCCCGGTGCGTGGGTAATGTTCGGCAGGCCGTCGCGGGCAAATTCCTCGGGCGTGCGGACGTCGAGCAGAAAGGTCGTCCGGCGTGGATCAGCAAGCCATGCTTGCGCGGCTGCGGCATCCAGCGTCACAATCCTGAAGCGCGCAGCAAGCGTGGCCGCTTGCGACCGGGCGTCGGCGATGGCCGCTTCGTCCAGAGCCTCCGGATAACGGCGCTCGCTCCCGTGTTCGAGCGTGAGACCGGCGAGCGCCCAGCCTTGCGTGCCATTTTCCAGCGCAATGACCGGATTCGGCACACCGAGATTGCGCAGCGTCTGCGCACCGATAATGCTGCGCGTGCGGCCTGCGCAATGAATCACGATCGGCGTAGCAGGATCGGCCACCAGCGTTCCGATCCGGTAGGCGAGTTCTCCGTTCGGCACGGGAATCGCGCCGGGAATCGTCATCTTCCTGTGTTCATCGAGGGTGCGTCCATCGAACAACGCGTGCATCTTTCCTTCTTCGATCAGAGCGGCGAGTTCTTCAGGCGACAGATGTGGCGTCTCGCAGGCGTGTTCGACCAACTCGCCGAAGGTCTTCGATGGAAGATTCACCCCTTTAAACAGGGTATAACCGGCCGCCTGCCAGCCGCCGGCGCCGTCGCGCAGTACAGAGACGTTGGTGTAGCCGAGGGCGTGCAGACGATGTCCTGCGAGTACTGCTACGCCTTCGTTTTCGGCCTGCGTGCCATCGTCTAGCAGCACGATCCGCGTATCCAGCCCCGGCACGAGTCGCGGTGCATCTATTTCGAGCCGGCTGTAAGGCAACGGGGTCGCAAAGAACGGATGCCCTTCGCCGAACTGCCCTGCTTCGCGTACATCGAGGAAGGCGATTTCAGTTTCGTCGTTGAGCCAGGCACGGACGATGGAAGCATCGACGATAGCCACGTCGTTTCGAATTGAGGTCATTGGAATAGGATCGCGATGAGAGGTGGCCAACGTTCAGGACAGCACGCTGCGAAACGCTTGTGCGAGGTCGAGGATGAGATCGTCCGCATCTTCCAGGCCGATATGCAGCCGGATCACGGCTTCCTGCCCCTGCCAGTAGGTATGGGACCGCAAGCGCCGCGGCGGTGCGATCAGCGCGAGGCTTTCATAACCGCCCCACGACGCGCCGATGCTGAATAGCTGTAAGGCGTCGACGAAAGCAGCGGCACGGCTGGTATCGGCATCGCGCAACGCGAACGAAACAAGTCCATTCGCGCCGTGGAAATCGCGCGACCACAAGGCGTGCCCGGGATCGGTGGCCAACGCCGGATGAAATACGCGCGTGACCGGGCGCACGCGTTGCAGATAGGACGCGACTGCAAACGCGCCGCGCGCATGTTGCGCGAGGCGTACGGGCAACGTACGGATGCCGCGCAATGCAAGGTACGCATCGTCTGCGCTGATGCTCAGGCCCAGTGCCTCATGCGTCTCTCGCAAGCGCTGTCCGATTACTGCATCAGCTATGGATACCGCACCTTGCATCAGGTCCGAGTGACCGCCGAGATATTTGGTGACGGCCTGGACGGAGATATCGGCCCCTAGCGCCAGCGGCTGATAAAGCAAACCCGCGCCCCATGTGTTATCGGCCGCGAGCAGCACGCCTTGCTCATGCGCGAAGTTCGCCAGCGCGGGAAGATCGATAATCTCGTATAAGAACGAACTCGGCGACTCTGTATAGATCAGGCGCGTGTTCGCTTGAAGCTGCTTATGCGGCAAACCCTCTGCTGCGCTGAAGTAGCCGAAGGTAACGCCCAGGCGCGTCAGCAAGGGTTCAATCCGTTCGCGCACGGGTCCATAAACGCCATCGTGCACGAGCACATGATCGCCGGGCGACAACAAGCCGATGAACACCAGCGAGATTGCCGACAGACCTGAAGGCGCGAGCAGGACATCGCGCGCACCTTCCAGCTCACCAATGGCCGCTTCCAGTGCCCGGTGCGTTTGCGTGCCATGCCGTCCATAGGTGCTGACTGCCTCACCCGCCTCGCGCCGTTTATGCAGCGCCGCGTGGCTCGACGTGCTCTCGAAACGCACCGTGCTCGTGCGCTCTACCGGTACGTTGACAGGCGCGGAGCCATCGCTGAACGAGGGTGCGCCGGCACGCATCAGGCGCGTGGATTTTCGCAGCGGCGGCGGACTCATCAGCCGACCGCCTGGGTGCCGCGCTGCAGGTGGGTCGCGTTGTAGCGCACCACACGCCCCGTGTCGATTTCGTAACCGAGGCGACCCGAGAGCGTTTCGAGCGGCCGTCCGTAGAGATGGAAATGCAACGTGGGTGCAGCGCCCGTCACGTGGATGCTGTGAATGTCGTCGGGCAGGAACGCGATCGGCGTACCCGGACGCACCACGATTTCGCGCTCTACATCGAGCGTGGCGTGTTCAGGGTCCGTGCCGTCATCGGTACGCTTGTAGACGCGATTCAGCTCTTCGCCCTCGAGCGCCGCGATGACCGCCCACGTATCGTGGTTATGCGGAATAGTGGTCTTGCCGGGCAGCAGCGAGTTCAGATACAACGCGAAACCGTCCTCACCGGGATTCAGCCGGTATCGCGTCGACGTATCGCCGCTACCCGCTTGCGGCGGCGGGAAATCTCCGGCGGAAAACAACGCGGCGTTGCGCGCAGCAAGTCCTTGCAGGCGCTCACTGATCGCGTCGAGCGCAGCGCGTGTCACGCCCTCTTTGGCAACAATATCGCGTACATCGTCAAGCAATGCGGTGACGGCGGCCTGGCGTTCGCCAAGTTGATTCGAAGTTACGGTCATGGTGGGATCGGTTAGTAAAGAATCAGGGTGTGGCCAGAGCGAGCGCTGGGCTGCCTCGCGAGCGTTTTCGCAGTGCGCGCCGGTCGTCGCCGCGTGCGCGTTGCAGGAACAGGCGCGTGCGGTCGTTCTCCGGTGCACCGAAAATCTGCGACGGCGCGCCATGCTCGACAATCACGCCGCCTTCTGTGAAAAACACTTCGTCGCTGACGTCTTCAGCAAAGCGCATTTCATGCGTGACCAGCACGCAGGTCTGGCCGTCGTCTACGAGTTCGCCAATCACCGTAAGCACCTCGCCGACCGTTTCCGGGTCGAGCGCCGATGTCACTTCATCGAAGAGAATCAGATCGGGACGCATGGCGAGTGTCCGGGCAATGGCGACGCGCTGCTGCTGGCCACCGGACAGTTCGCCGGGATATGCCTGCGCCTTGTCAGCCAGCCGCACCTTCGCCAGCAGCGCGTGTGCGTCGTGCTCGGCCTCGGCGCGGCTGCGGCCGAGCACGCTCATGGGCGCAATGGTCAGGTTGGCAAGCACGCTCAGGTGCGGGAACAGGTTGTACTGCTGGAACACGAAGCCAATGCGCTTGCGCAACGCGATCTTCTGCGCGTCGGTGCGCTGCGCGCGGACATCGATTCCGTCGACCAGCACCTCGCCTTGCTGTGGAGCGATGAGGCCGTTGATGACACGCAGCAGCGTCGATTTACCCGAGCCCGATGGTCCGATGATGGAGACGGCCTCACCGCGCCGCACACATAGATCGATGCCCTTGAGCACCGGTACTTCACCGTAAGAGAGGTGGACATCTCGCAGCGACACAAGCACGGGGTCCGTGTTCCTGGCAACACCCTGGCGTGCTGGCGCATGCGCAACCGGTGTCGTGTCCTGAAGCGGATTGAGCGCAAGCGCTAGTCGATTCATGCGACCTCCCCAGGCGTTTTCGCGGAAGTTTTGTACGCACGTTTCGAAAGAATCAACTGAGTCATCCGGGGTTCCTTCAAAAGCGCACGAAAGCATGCAGGAGCGGAGATTCTAAGAACCGCGCGCCTTTTCGATAACCAAGCATTCGTCGAATCGATAGCAGCCGGTTTGCTAACGATCCGCCAAGCACATGGCACGCTTTATTCCAGTCTTATTCCACTCGTTCGATGATTTGCTTAGCAGATTCGCTTCCTTGGCGATGCGCTGGCGCTTACCTATTCTGTAAGGCTCTTCTGCTGCTATTCACCGCTATGACTCTGACGAACCTCCGCCGTCTGCTGACGGTCGCCGTGCTGGGAGCCTCCTTTACTGCGCACGCCGATACCACCCTCGACAGGATCAACTCGCGCCATGAAATCACGGTTGGCGTGATGATCGGCGGCAGTCCGTTCGGTTCACTCGATCCTGCGACGCAGCAACCCCGTGGCTTTAATGTCGATCTCGCCAACGAACTGGGCAAACGGCTAGGCGCGAAGGTGCAGCTAGTGTCCGTGTTGCCGTCCACGCGCGTCCAGTTCCTTCAACAGGGCAAGGTCGACATCCTGATTGCGAACATGGAGTACAACGCGCAGCGCGGGGAAATTTTGGACCATGTCGCCACGCCGTATTACCGGGTAGGCGGCACAGCAATCACGCTAAAAACGAGCGGTATTGCGCGCTGGGAAGATCTGCGCGGCAAGCCAGTGTGCATCTCGCAGGGCAGCAGCTATATCCGCCCAATAGTCGAGAGATACGGCGCGATCCCGCGGGCATTTCCAGGCTCGTCCCAGTCGCTGCTCGCGTTGCGCGGCGGGAGTTGCGTGGCTGCCGTTCATGACGCTGCACCGCTGCTTTATCCATTGTTGCAGAGCGATCCCGAGTGGCGCGACTACCGTACCCTGCAACCTGAAATAGAACCCGCACCATCGGTGATCTGGGTGCGTCAGGGCGAACACGATACCACCACGAAACTGGACACGTTCGTGCGCGATCTGCATCGCAACGGCTGGTTCATTGCGACAGAAGCGAAGAACGGTCTCAATCCGCCCTCGCCCGCGCTCGCCGAGTGGCATCGGCAATTGCCCGCGGAGAACTGAGATGGATGCGCTGCTGCATGGCTTCATCACAGCGACAGCACGTCTCGGGCTCGACTACTGCTTCCTGCTCGACGACTACGAACGCGTACCGTTCGTGCAGGGCCTGGGCGTGAGCATCGAGATCATTGTTTCGACCATGACGGCCAGCGCAGTTGCAGGACTCGTGTTGCTGCTCGCATTACGGGGCCGTAACCAGCTGGTCGCAGGGCTGGCGCGCGGGTTCATTGAAGTCACCCGCAATACACCCACGCTGGTGCAGCTCTACTGCGCGTTTCTCGTGCTGAACATGCTGATCACGCAATGGCTGCGTGCTCGCAGTATCGACAATCCGCTCAAGCCGTTCTTCTGGGTCGTGCTCGTCTTGTCGCTGCACAAGGCGGCATTTCACGCCGAAGCGTTGCGTGCCGGATTCGACGCACTGCCTTCGCAAACGCTCGAGGGCGCGGCCTCGCTCGGGCTCAGCCGGGCAACGCGTTTCTGGCGCATCGAACTGCCGCTTGCGTTGCGCGCGGCCCTCCCCGCGCTGGTCAACAACATGGTGGAACTGGTGAAGGCCTCGGCGGTGGCATCGGCTATCGCGGTCGGCGACGTCACCTATGAGTCCATCATGATCTGGACCCAGCGCGACAACGTGCTCGCGTTGATGCTGCTGATTCTTGCGTTCTTCGGTGTGCTCACGTGGCTGGTCACGCTGGCCGGACGCTGGCTCGAGCGTCGTTACAGGATCCCCGGTTATGGCTACTGATTCCGCTGCCGCCGCAGGCAAGTTCGCCGTCATGCGTTTGCCGCCTGGCGTTTATGGCGTGCTCGGCGTGCTCGTGGCGGGCGCGTTGTTGTGGTCGCTTGCCCCCGAAGCGGGCTCGCGCCGCGAGACGCTCGCGCGTTTTGTCGAATGGGCGCCGGCATTGGCGCACGGCTTTGCGATGAACGTGCTCATCAGCATCGGCGCGATTTTCATAGGCACGGTGATCGGGTTGCTCGCGGGCGCGCTCGCAATGTCGACATCTCTCGCGGGTCGGCTGGCGCGGTTGTGGATTGTCGCGTTTCGCAATGCACCGTGGCTCGTGCTGATCTACTTCACCACCTATGTTTTCCCCTTCGAGATCCATGCGTTTGGCATCACCGCGCCGTTTCCCGACTGGCTGAAAGTGACGCTTGGTCTCGCTCTGCCGGCCAGCGCGAATATCGCGGAAGTGTTTCGCGGCGCGGTGGCGTCCATCCCGTCCGCGCAATGGGAAGCGGCAGCCTCGCTGGCGTTTTCCCGCTGGCAAATCCTCGGAAAAATAGTCGTGCCGCAATGCGTGCGCCGCATGTTGCCGCCGTGGATGAACGTGTACGCCATCATCACCATGGGCACCGCGCTGTCTTCTCTGGTCGGCATCCACGATCTGCTCGACACCGCCCAGATCGCCAGCAGCACCGTCGCACGCGGCAGCTTTACAGTGCTGACCTACGTCGCGACGCTGGTGATTTTCTTTGCCTACTGTTACCCGATTTCATGGCTTACGCGCTCGTTCGAGAAGCGCCTGAGAACGGCGTAGGCGTGGGCTCGAACGCTTCCGACACCACGTGTAAAGCAACGCTCCAGCAACGTCATTTGCAATGCACGAATGCTTCTAACCGCCTGAGCGCGGATTGCTTATAGTCGGAACCCTTTCACGAGACACACTTGAACCGGGGCTTCCGATGAAACGCTTTTTCTCCTCCTTGCGCGCGTCCGCCGGCGTCGCGCTCCTCGCTGTGGCCGCAAGCGTCGCTCACGCTCAGTCGCGTGAAGTCGTGATCGGTTACCAGGACATGGTCGTACCGTGGCGCTACGCGCAGGTGACCGGCGCGGTCGAAAAGGCGACCGGCTACAAGGTGACTTATCGCAAGCTTGGCAGCGGCGCCGACGTGATTCGCGCGCTGGCATCCGGGTCGATTCAACTCGGCGAAGCCGGCTCCAGCCCGATCGCGGCCGGCCTCTCGCAAGGCGTGGACATCTCCTTGTTCTGGATCCTCGACAACATCAACGACGCCGAAGCGCTCGTTGCCCGCGACGGCTCGGGTGTGACGAAGCTAAGCGATCTCAAGGGCAAGAAGATCGGCTTGCCGTTCGTCTCGACCTCCCACTTCCATGCGCTCGTCGCGCTGGAACATGCCGGCGTCGATCCGTCGACGGTGAAGATCCTGAACCTGCGGCCGCCCGAAGTGGCCGCGGCGTGGGAACGCGGAGATATCGACGCTACCTATATCTGGGACCCGGTGCTGGCGAAGGTCAAGAAGAACGGCAAGGTGCTGATCACATCGGGTGAAGTCGCGAAGGAAACCGGCAAGGCCACCTTCGACGGTTTCGCTGTCAGCCGCAAGTTTGCCCAGGATAACGGCGCGTTCGTGACGGGCCTCGTCAAGGTGCTCGCCGTCACCGACGCGCAGTATCGCGACAACAAATCTGCGTGGACAGCCGGGTCGAAGGAAGTCGAAGGCGTGGCGAAGGAATCGGGCGCGACGGCCGCCGACGTGCCCGCGAGTCTCGCGCTTTATGGCTTCCCGACGCTCACAGAACAGGCCTCGCCGGCCTGGCTTGGCGGCGGCGCTCAGTCGGGTGCGGCGAAGTCGCTGGCAGCCACGGCAGCCTTCCTGAAAGCCCAGGGCACGATCCAGAACGTGCTGCCCGATTATTCGGTGGGCGTCGACCCACGCTTCGTACAGCAAGCCTCGCGATGAGCACACTGGATATTCGCGGCCTCGGCGTGACCTATGAAGGCACGGCGAGCGCCGCGCTGGAAGGTGTCGATCTGCAGATCGACAGCGGCGAGTTCGTCGTTGCGCTCGGCGCCTCCGGATGCGGCAAGACAACGCTGCTGAACTGTCTCGCGGGTTTCATCGATCCGACGGCCGGCGAGGCGCGTCTGAACGATGAACCGATCGTCGGACCCGGTGCCGAACGCGGCGTCGTGTTTCAGAAATATGCGCTGATGCCGTGGCTCGATGTGATCGACAACGTTGCGCTCGGACTTCATTTCCGGGGCGTCGGGCGAGCAAGGCGTCGTGAGATCGCGCGCGAAACGCTGGCCTTGGTGGGACTGGAAAAGCACGCCAACGCGCGGGTCTATGCGCTTTCGGGCGGCATGCAGCAGCGCGTGGGTATCGCGCGGGCTCTTGCCAGCGATCCACAGGTGCTGCTGATGGATGAACCGATGGGCGCACTGGACGCACTCACTCGCGAGACCATGCAGGAACTCGTACTCGATGTCTGGGGCAGGACCCGCAAAACCATCTTCTTCATCACGCATAGCGTGGAAGAAGCGTTGTTCCTCGCAACGCGCCTGGTCCTGATGACACCCGGTCCCGGCCGGATCGCGGAAAGCCACGCGTTGTCGTTCGCGCGGCAGTTTCTCGAATCGCGCGATGCGCGTGCGGTGAAGTCATCGCCCGCGTTTATCGAATGGCGCGAGCGGCTCGTCCGGCGACTGCATGGCGGATCACACGCTGCCCTGCAGGAGGTGCTCCGATGAGCTCAATCGACTCGCTGCCGTCCGCTGTCGCCGTGCCTCAGCCCAAGCGTCGTCGCAAACCGCGGCGCGGACTGCCGGGTGAAGGTCCGACCGTGACGTTGAGCGTGGTGTCGGTGGCAACGATCGCCGCGCTATGGTGGGCCGCGACGTTTTTTCATTGGGTGCCGCCGCTGTTTCTGCCCTCGCCGCAAGCGGTGTGGAGCGCGTTCACCGACGCATGGAATGGCCGTATTCAAGGTGGTCTGCCGCTGTCCGAACATTTGCTGTGGAGCGCCATTCGAGTGTTCGGCGCGTTCGCCCTGGCGAGCGTGACGGCTGTGCCCATCGGCATCCTGATGGGGGTAAGCCGGATCGCGCGTGGCCTGCTTGATCCGCCGCTGGAATTTTATCGGCCGCTGCCGCCGCTCGCATATTTGCCGCTGGTCGTGATCTGGTTCGGCATCGATGAAACCGCAAAGCTGATCGTGATCTATCTCGCGTGCTTCGCGCCTATCGCGATGGCGGCACGGGCAGGTGCCCGAAGCGCTACCGCGGAGCAGGTCAACGCCGCGTATTCGCTGGGCGGGAGCTTCGCACAGGTCGTGCGTTTCGTCGTGCTGCCGGCCGCGTTGCCCGAAATATTGACCGGCTTGCGGATCGCTATCGGCTTTGGCTGGACCACGCTGGTCGCGGCCGAAATGGTGGCGGCGACGGCAGGGCTCGGGCAGATGGTGCTGAACGCATCGAGCTTCTTGCGCACCGACGTCGTGGTGATGGGGATTGTGTTGATCGGTTTGATCGCGTGGACCTTCGATCTCGGCATGCGCGCACTGGAGCGGCGGTTGGTGCCCTGGCGAGGGAAGGTTTGAGAGGCGTTCATTTTGTGAAAATCAGGTTCGCTTGCGCTCAACCCGGAAAAGCACGACAATGTATCGCAATTGCGATACAAGGAGCGTGAATCATGAAAACAGCTACTTTCCCGTCAGTGCGGGTCGAGCCAGAGTTGCGCGAGGCTGCCGAAAGCGTCTTGCAGGAAGGTGAGAGCCTCTCCGGTTTCGTCGAACAGGCGATCCGCGAGAATATCTTGCGCCGGCAGCATCATAGCGAGTTCGTTGCTCGAGGACTTGCGTCTCGTGACGACGCGAAGCGCAGCGGCGACTACATCTCGGCTGACGAAGTGCTTTCTCGATTGAGCAAGCGGCTCGACGCCGCGAAAGCGCGGAGCAAGACGCGCAGATGACGTTCGAAATACGCTTTACCGGCAGTGCGGCAGACGATCTCGAACGACTTTACGACCTCATCCTCACACGCGATACCACAGACGTGTCGCTCGCCGAACGCGCTCTTAAGGCTGTGTACGAGGGCATCGGCACGCTTCGCGCCTCACCCTTTACCTGTCGAAAGGCTCAGCCGAACCTTCCCTTTCTACGGGAACTCATTATCCCTTTTGGCCGATCCGGATATGTCGCGCTATTCGAAATAGACGATAGCGACACGGTGACAGTTATAGCCGTACGACATCAATTGGAAGACGACTATCACTAAGGGTTATTCTCGAAATGATCGATGCGAAGAACGCGCCGAAGCTTGAAGAATTCACAGCAAGACCGTTAGCGACGCCTGGCTGAACGTAAGCGCAAGATCCGGGGCGCTTCACACGGCCCCACACACGATGATGAACGGGACACCTCCCAAGGAGCCCCGAGTCATGCACCCCTCTTCAAATCAGCGCGTCACTCTCCCACCGGCATTCCGCCGTCTGGCCTGGTCGAATCTGCTGGCGCAATCCGCCGAGCAAATCAGTCTCGCTGCCGCGCCGCTCGTTGCAGTGTTCGTGCTGGGCGCAAGCGCCGCGCAAACCGGCCTGTTGCAAACGGCTCAGACCTTGCCGTTCCTGCTGCTCTCACTGCCGATGGGCGTCTATGCCGACCGCCACTCGCGACGCGGACTGATGGCAAGCGCAGAGGCCGTTCGCGTACTGGCGATGATCGCGATCCTCGTGCTCATCGAAGCCCATCTGCTCACGTTGCCGTTGCTTGCCGTCTGCGGTTTCATCGGCGCGTCGGGTACGGTCGCTGACAGCGTCGCAGCACCGTCGCTCGTTCCTTCACTGGTGCCTCGCGCGGCGCTACCCGCGGCGAACAGTCGTATCGAACTGGCAAGAAGCGTTGCGTACTCCGCAGGGCCTGCGATCGGCGGGGTGATAGTCGGGTCCGCGGGCGCGGGTTGGGCGTACGCGTTGGCGACCATCCTGTCGGCCTTCGCCGTCGCGCTGCTGCGTACCTTGCCAGTCTCGGCGCATCTACCCAGGACCGGCCGGCATTTCCTCGCCGAGGTGCGCGAGGGCGCCGCCTTTGTATGTCGCGACCCGTTGCTTCGCCCCATTCTTCTGACCGCAGTTTTCTTCAACCTCGGCTATTTCGTCTTGCAGGCGGTCTACGTGGCCTACGCCGCACATCATCTGCACATGTCGTCGGCTGTGATCGGGGTAAGTCTGGCGGCCTATGGCGCGGGCATGGTGGCCGGCGCGCTGGCGGGACCAGAAGTGTCGCGGCGAATCTGCTTCGGCCGGACACTCGTGATCGGTCCGCTATGCGGCCTCCTGGCCTCTGTGCTGATGAGCGCAACCCTATTCTTTCCCCACGTATGGATGGTTTGCATGAGCTTCTTCTTGCTCGGCGCTGGGCCGATACTGTGGACGATCGGATCAACGACGCTGCGCCAGGCGATCACGCCCCACACCATGCTCGGCAGAGTGTCGGCCATCATGAGCACCGCAACCTATGGAGCGCGTCCCGTTGGCGCGTTGCTTGGCGCAGCCCTCGCAACACAGGCCGGCGTGAGCGCGTGCCTGCTGATGTCGACCGTGGCTTTTGCCATCCAGTTAGTGGTTATTGTCATCTCTCCGGTCACGCAACTTGCGGCGCTGCCTGAAGGCGCGGCGTAAATGCGCCATCACCGCAAAGCCTGATTGACCTGCCTGGACATCGGGCATTGCGACTTACTGAATGAAGCGGCCGTTCAGGTTCGTTATCCATTAACATCTGATTTCCATTTTCATACTTCGTCCCGACTGCTCTCGGGACTGCTTTGCCCACCGATCATTCGATGAACCATCCAGGACGCTCGCGACGCCGTTTGCTCATCAACACCGCCCTCTTCAGTGCGGCCGGCATTGCTGGACGCCTTGCGTCTGCCGCGTCCGTCACGCCTGAGATTCCATCGCTCTCGCGCGAAGCCCTCAAGCGGGAGCCGCCGGTCATTACTCCAATGATGTTCGGCGCCAAAGCCGACGGCAAGACCGACGACACCGACGCGTTCAACAGCATGTACGCCTACATGCGCGACCCGAAAACCGTGCGCAACACGACCAGTCGCACCGTATTTCTACGCGGTCGTCGATACTGTGCCAACGGCAGCATCTATGCACGCGACGTCTCGACCATCGGCGAAGGCGCGACGCTGATTAGTACCGTGAATGGTGACCACAGCACCAGTTGCGCTTTCGAATGGGGCGGCACGGATACATTCGTGACCGGACTCGTCTTCGATCTGTCCAACCTCGGAAAGACCACGATGTACGGGATTCTCAATGCGTGCGACAACGCCTCCAATCAGCGCTTCTTTGGCAATCGCGTCATGGCGCGCACGACGGAACCGTCGAAGCTGCAGTCGAACATCTTCGGGCTGTGGGTCCTCGGCACAGGTCTGAACGGCTTTTACGTGCTGGACAATCAGTTCGAGCAGTGCTCGTACGGCGTCCAGGTCAACAACCAGGACGGGTTGGACAAGAACGTCCGCAAGAATCCGCTCGGAGAGCCTTCGCGACACATTCACATCCGCGGCAACACGTGTATCGATGCAACGATCGGCGTGAATACGCCGCACATCATGTGCTCAAACGTGGTGATAGAAGGCAACACGATCACGCCGCAGCGCCTGCATCTCGATCTGCCGCTCAACGTGGCGCATGTGACAGAACTGGTGGTGTACGGGAATACGGTGACGTCGAATACGGCGAGCGCGAACGGGACACTTCATATTGAGGACGCCAGCGGCGCGGTGACGGTGAGCGCGAACGTCGTAACTGCGCTCGCCGCCAACAACGGCATTCAGTTCGGCGTCGATCCGAGCGTGAGCCACGACGCACGGCCCGCCATGCGCGCCGTCATCATGGCCAATCACGTGCAGGGATCGATTACGCATGGCGAGACGATCGGCATCTTGCTGCCGGACCCCGGCACCACCAACACCACGGTCACAGGCAACTATGTGGCAGGCTTCGCGCAGGGTATCAATGCGGTGGCGGCATCTACCGTGTTCGGCAACACGATCGCAAACTGCCCCGCCCCACTGCGCCTGTCGAAGGACAGCGTAGCGGGCCAGAACGTAGTCAAGTGATCAGCGGGTCAGGAGTTCAGGAGTTCACCACTGGCGGCGAAGCCAACGGGTTGTCCACCGATTGATGGGCGACGCCTGAGGGTGCAAACAGGTTGACCGATTCCCGAAAGCCGCGAAAACCGGCTATTCTGCGCGGCATCTTGATCTTGCGTCGCGGGATCATCTGCGGCACGAACACCATACCGATTACGTACATCATCGGCGCGCCCGCGATCGGCTGTGAGATCAGCGCGGTGATCAATAACGGGGCACATGCTGCGACCTTCTTCCAGTTCATGCCAGGTCCAAGCCTCAAGCCGGACAACAAAAGCACCTGACAGGCGAATCCAAACAAGCCGATCATGCCCAATTCGGCGACCAGGCAAATGCCGTCGTTCTTGGCAAGGCTCGAGTAGAGCCCGTTGCCAAACGGATTTTGACGCACACCTTCGAGGCCCCGTTTGATCGACTCCGAGCGGTCGGACAACGACGCTCCATGCGTAACGGCTTTATCCTCCAGACCAATGTAGGGCGTGTACATGGAGACGGGATAAACAAGGCCGATCATCACCGCGGTCAGCACTACGCGCCATGCACGAACGCGCGTGCCTGAGAACAGGGCGATGGCGCCCACGGTCATCACGAGCAAAACGATCCCTAGCGATGAGAACGCGCAGATCGTCCCACCGGCAAGACCGAACATAACAATCTTCGAACGCCGCGTGAAGGCTTCGTAGGCGAGACAAAAGCAGGCCACTGCCTGATAGATGCCCGCCTCACGAAAGAACCCGCAATAGCGGTCGAGTTTCACCGAGCCTGAAACAAAGTCCCCATAAAGCATGGAGAACGGGAAATAAATAGCGCCGGTGGTGGTCTGCTGATGCAGCGTGACTTCGGTGTAGCCCTTCACCGCGACCGTGAACAAGAACAGCGATTCCTTGCTCCCAAGTATCGTCGAGAGCACGACGGTAACCACGCTGGATAGTCCGAGCACGGCTATGACCGTACACAACGTCCTGAAAAATGTGCGGTTAGCCTCCTCATCCATGAGGAACGCACCATAAGCCAGCGTGACTACAATCGTGGCCATGAACTCCTTGAACATCCAGTCAAGCTCTGACATCTCGAAGACGATCGAGATTGGGCAGATGTACAGCCAGTAGACGCCAAGCAAGCCGAGCAGTGTCGCGACGTCCCAGCGGATAGCCGGGTTGGAGTACCGCGTTTTCCTCATATTGTGCAGCACATGCAAACCGGTGAGTGGCAACGCGAGCGCTATGCCTATCGACGTGTAAGTTTCACCGAGCGCAGCCGGGCGCATCAAAAACAGATTGAGAACCAGCCCTAGACTCACCAGGCCGGTAGCGCTGGGGGCTTTTAAAGAAAGATGTCGCATCTGCATGCTTGTTTGCCACCTTGTTAAGCGGTGAAAGGATCCTGTCCGTGATGCCGTTCGAGTCTTCGGTACAAATAGCCGAGGCGTCCTTCACAGCGAGACGCATGTCGATCACGGCAGTGCCAGGGCGGTTGTTCGCATAGGGTCATGCTCATCGAAAAATCCTTTGAAGCAGAAGTTGCACGTGCGGGCCACACACCCTCCGTGAGAACCATGGCGACGGTTGCGCCGTCGATCCCCGACATGTTTACGGGCGAGAAACGCCGCACCAATACTTGACAAAGACGCGCTGATGTAGACGATCGACAAGCCGGCAAGCTTGTTGACCGTGGCAAGCAAGATCAAGCCAACCTGGTAGGACCTTGAGAGTGCGGTAACAACCATGAGAAGATTGAAGAACCCGGGGATGCAGGCAATCTCCCCGTATGTCCGCCACGGGATCAAGAACGGACCCATGAAAGAGAGCACCGTCGCGCCGCCTGACGAAGCCACGGTGCCGCAGCAATATAGTTCGCGCATGGTCTCGTCGGCCTTATCTCCGTATTGCCTGGAAAATTCCGGCCAGAGCACTCGACTGAGCATGTTGATGAACTGAACTGAAAGGCGATTCTCGACAGCGTGCGATAAGCGTTGACACGGCGAGCACACGCGTTCCAAGCACGGCTCCGGCCAGGATCACCATCCCCGGGATGCTGGGCGCGTTTTCCGCCGGCAACACCACGAAGGACAAGTCCGGAGCAACCATGCTGACTAGTTCGGCTGTGCTCGCACCATTGAAACTCAACGAACTCAACCACTACAGCGGGTAGCGGTCACATTGGTGAAACACTGCTTCGAACCGTCCCGTGTCAATACCACTACTGAGCGCTAGCGCAAGGTCGCGCCCTTGCAAACACTCGCGTTCACACCATTCGAATCCTTTGGGCTCGTTTGACGCTTCCGATAATACGCACCCGAATTAATGACGCAATCGGCTTGACCGATGCGGACAAGATGTTGGCGCGTGAGGAACAGCCGCTGCCATTTGTCATCTCAATGGCAAGTCCTCACGGTCAACTTTGATTCGTCATGCTTAATCATTTACGACACCTGCCCAGCGAAAATCCTGAGCTGCCCACAGCGAAAACGTAATCGCCGATGCCGCCTATAAGGGAGTTCTCGATCTGACCAACATCGGTGGGCCACGGACCACTCTTGATATCGATGGACTGGATATCGGGCGAGGACGCTTCGATAAACAAGTTACGCCAGGCGCAGCGGTGCGACGCGACTACCAACCCGGCACCTAACACTCATGCTGCGTTCGATGCTTCGCCTGTACGGTCTTCGGGACATCACCGGGGTCTGTGACGATGAGATGTGGACGTGAAACGTTTGCGTCGGGCATGGACTGGTTTGCACTGTCGCGTACTTTGTCTGCCTGATGACCCATCCGACAAGTCGCAGCTTTCCTATGGCGTCTCTTGCGACAAGTTCGGCATCCCGATCTTTTGCGTGTGCCCTGACATTTCACGTAAATTTCAATATTTCTAAGTTCATATCCTTATCTCTTCGCGAATCATATTAAGATTATGTGTCAAAGTCTGAGCAATAATTGGGTTATCCGCCGCTAAAAATTGTTGTCAAAATCTATTCACTTGCTTAGACAGAATTTTAAAGATGTATTATCAACACTAATGTCAGGTTGCTCGGGACTTGCAGCGTTGCCGTCTTTCGTTTGGCGGCGCAGTTGTCCGAACATCGTCGCATCGAACTATCTCAGCGGAACGTCCCAAAGTGTGGATTCGAGGGCGCTTCGCGCTTCCGTAGTGATCGTATGAAACGCAGCAGTGAGAGCGTTGCGGTCCTGACGGCAAGGCTCTTCCGCCATCTGGCACCGGTCGCAGAATCTTGCGGAGCCTAAATGAGTCATCACGAACACCCATATCGTCGGCTCCAGGCACGCCTGGCAGCCGTTGAAAAAACGCCCTCCACGGGGCCACGATGTTGTCGAAGATTGCAATGCGGAGACCAAAGTTTAATTGAGTGTTCGATAGCGCACAGTTGAAAACCAATAAATAGGATCGCCGTTTTTGAAGCCGGATTTGACAACTGCTATCAATTTCCAAATAGCAGTCGCATCGACGACTTCTACATGACGCTTTACCTTGGCGGCAAGCCCTTATTATTTCTTTTATTACCTTGCATCAATTGCAAAGTCGGTGCGGAAAGTCTCCACCGACGCAATGGAAAGCAATCCTGTCAGGAGGCTGTATGGGCGACGCTGAACGCAATCTGTACCTGCTGGGCCTCGGCGAGAGCTGGCAAGACCACAACTGTAACGTTGCGGCCACGCAAGTCGGCATCGTGTTCTTCCAGGACTTGGCACATGGCGCTTCGGGCAGCGTGCCGAATACGATCACTGGCGTGTTGCATGTGATCAACGAGATGCCGTCGCCAGAGGGTGCAGATGGTCGTATCTATAACGTACGACTGGTACTTGCACCTCGAGCCGGTCCGCACCCTGCGTCCGTCACGCAGTACGGCGTGGAACAACGTAAAGCGCTGGCAAGCGTATCGCCGTTCGCCGGCACCCATTCCAGTTCCGCGGTGGCTCAACCGTGGACATCACGCGTCCAGTTGAATGGCCGTGCCGGGCAGGTTCATCTTGAGTCCCCCATTCCCGGGTCAAGGGGCAGTGGGAAGATTCATGCTTCTGCAGAGTGGCTGACGAAGAACTGCGAGCGCCTGATCTCCGTAGCCGATGCCGCTCAGGCCGTAGCAATGAGCAAGCGCAACTTCCTGCGGCGGTTCCGTGAGGAGATGGGCATGACGCCGTCTGAGTACTTGCTGTGCGCCCGGTTACATCGTACCTGTCAGTTGCTGAGGGAAAGTGACCTGCCGATCGACAAGATCGCCCGTCGCAGTGGCATGGGCAGTGGTGCGCGGCTAGCCAAGGTTTTTCGTAAGCGACTCAACATGTCGCCAACGGCCTTCCGCACGCGTGTACGTCTTGAAGCCGCCTGAGTGCCTGCGAGCGCGTACCGTGATGAAAGCGCCAAAGTAGCGCATCGAGCGCTGCGAATCGAACCACCATGTTCGCGGATTGGCGGAAGCGGAGAGGCATGTCACTCATCGCAGCGATGACCTCGGATACCCGCGCGCTTCCCGGCACTGGTGCAGCGGCCGGGAACAGCGACTATTTCGCCTACAGCGATGCGACCTGGATAGCAGGGGTCCCTGATCGAACGCGCGATACCCCTCGCATTTTTCTCTACCCGGAACGATTTTTGCTGGTGGTCTGTTGATATGACTTAAAGATAGCCCGGGTTATGCCGCCTCTCCAAACCGGGCACGTCGTATCCAACAGCCACGGAGGTCATGTGGACGAGAAAGTGCGGCAACTGATGGCGCAAATAAACGTACTGGAAGATGAACTGAGAGCCGTTTTGCATCGGGCTGAAGTGCCATTGTTCTACCACCTTGACGGTAAGCGGATCAAATTCGACCACACCGTCAGGGAAGCACACCGGCGATCGAAGACGGGACTGCTGCGCTGGCTCGTCAAGAGCCGTCCGCCCACCGTCGCGGTCGCGCCGGTCATCTATGGACTGATCTTGCCGTTGTTGTTCCTCGACCTCGGCTTGACGGTGTATCAAGCCATCTGCTTTCCCGTGTACAGGATCAACAAGGTCAAGCGTTCGGACTACATCGTGATGGACCGGTGGCACCTGAGCTACCTGAACTTCATGGAGAAGTTCAATTGCGCGTACTGCGCGTATGCCAACGGCCTGCTTGCTTATGGAACCGAGATTGCCGCGCGTACCGAGCAATACTGGTGTCCCATCAAGCATGCTCGCAAAATACTGGGCGCCCCAGCGCGGGTTCAAGGGTTTCTTGCCTACGGCGATGGCGAAAATTACCAGCAGCGCTTGTCCGGGTTCCGCAACGCGCTGGCCGCGGATACCACCACACAGGATGCCCCGAGCGATCCTCCTCCACCATGAGCTTTGCGGGCCGTCACGAACAAGATGTTTAGCGCTCGCCCGGCTGGTGCGCTCACTTTTTTATTGCCGGTGCTGCGTGCTCTCTCCAGTGCGTTCCAGCGTAGCCACTCTGCTGCGCCGCAAGCGAGTACGACTTAGCGTTGGTTGTGGACAGGATCGTCAAGACCGGCTTGATTGATCAGCAGGCCCACATCGATTGCCGATCACGCCGAGGCGGGAAAGAAGCCGAGATAATCGAACGCCGGTGCATCTGCCTTCACGTAGTGGACACCTGTTGCGCCTATCGACGCAAGTGTGTCCACCGTTTCGCGCCGGTTCGATACGACCTTCCACTGCAGTGTGTCGTCGCTCTCATCACCCTGCTCACGAGCACGTTCCAACGCGGCTATCGCCAAGGCAACAGGCGGTGAATAAATCACCAGGCCCTCGTTAGCCAGTGCAGCAGCATCGATTTCCAGATTCGCGCATGCGCGCGCTTTAATGCCGGCGTCGCTAACATCCGCCGCCCGCGATTTTGCAATCAGGGCGAAGGTCCCGGCGTCTACTACCTGCTGCGCCCTCATCAGCAGCGGCTTGTCTGCCGACCACGCTTCCGGCGGACATTCCTTTTGCTCCGGCTTCAATTCGATGAACGGGTTGATTTCCGCAGGATAGATCCGGCAGACAGTCGGGCGCTGCTCGTACACGCCACAACTCATATTCGCTTGCAAATGCGGACACGCGCCCTCGAACGACGCGGCCAGAACCACCACGACCCGGACCGGCATGTCGCCGCTCGACGCGGCGAACGACCGGCGCCGCTTATGCTGCGCCTGCAGATTATCCGCCGCGGGTTCCTCGGGCCACGGAACAGCGTCGCAGAGAAACTGGACATCGCCGCCGCGCGCAAGCCATACCAGTGCTTCGTCAACGCTCAGCGGTAGCTTGAGATCGTGGCAGCACTTGCCGCACATCGTGCACTCAAAGTTGATATCCATCTCTTGACGCTTTTATTAGAAAGGCATTTGTAAAAAAAGTCGGACGCTGACGCGATGCCGGATGATAACGGGGGACCCACATGCTAGTTCGGCGACTTCACGCAGCGGGTTACATAACCCCGAGTTTTTTTTAGGCGATGGCAGAAGGATTGATCGTTGGTGCGGCTTTATCGATTGAGGCGGGCTTGCGTCAAGCGAAGTCGACACCGCAGTTGCGGCCGGCAGGCAAGAAAAGATTCCCTCCTGCGCTGCCTTAAGCTTAAGCATTAGGCTTAGTGCAGACTTAGCGTCGATCACGCCATCCAATGCGTGATCACCTGAAGAGATCGCCTGGTTTGCCCAGCGGGTTCGCCTAACGTCAAGCAGCTCCCGTTACGATTATTCGCAACTTAGAAAATATCTATTCGTTTGACCGGCATTTATCTGAAGCTGAAGTTTGATTACCTTTAGCGTGCAGCGGAGTGATGGCTTCGTTGCGCTCTTCTAAACAACCATCCCCGTTGAGATAAACATTTTCACCCGTGGGGGAAAATCCTCCCCCTGCCTCCACGGCCAGCTCCGGATTTGCCCAAGAGATCCGGGGCTTTTTTACATTTTTTCAAGCACGATAAATGCAAAGAACATGACGACCGCTGCGTAAGACAAAGTGCCGGCTAAACCGGCTACGCAGTCAATTTGACATTGGAGGAGACATGAACAAGCTCAAGGCCGTTGCGCTGGCATCCCTGCTGGCAGCCGGCGCAGGGAGCGCACGCGCTCAAAGCAGTGTGACACTGTATGGGCGTATAGACGCTGGCGTGGAGTATATGACGGGCGTACCCACAGGACAGAACCCCGTGACGGGAGCATCGACGGGTAGCAGTCACCGCTTCAAGGCGGAAAGCGGAGATTGGGGAACGAGTCTCTGGGGCATAAAGGGCGTCGAGGATATTGGTGGAGGCAACAAGGTCGTATTCCACCTCGAAGGCGCATTCAACACCATGACCGGGCAAGGCCCCTCAAACAACGGCTTGTTCGACCGGTATGCCACGGTGGGAATTGCCAATGACCGCTTTGGTACGGTGCTGCTTGGCAAAGAGCTTTTCCTGTCAAACGGTGTCTGGGACTTCGACCCCTTTGGCCAAAGCAACTGGTCATCCGCGTCACTGGTTCGCGGCCGGAACTGGAATCACACAAGCAACAACATCTCGTACCAGTCGCCTACCTTCGCGGGTTTTGACGTCAGCGGGCAATACGCGCTGTCTAACGCGACCAACTGGAACGGCAATGGCTCTACCGGACAAGGCCGCGCGGACGCGATCCAGTTGACCTACACGCAGCCTGTTTTCCAGATCCGCGCGATCTACGACGAATGGCGCGACGCCGCTAATGGAACACTGGACGACGTATTCAATTTCTCCCGCGAATACTTCGGCGGCGTTAATGTGTTCTTGGGGAAATTCAAGATCCAGGCGGTCTATCAGCAATCGCATTCGAGTTCAGGCGCCAAGTCCGGCGGCATCACGACCACGCAGCAAGAATGGGGCGGCGTGACATGGCAAGCCACGCCTGCGGCCGCACTTATAGGCGCGGTGTATCACGTCAATGCAAACAATGGCGGCGGGAATGCGACCATCTATACGATCGGTGGCACCTACAACCTGACCAAACGTACATTGCTCGACTTCCAGATTGCGACCGCACGGAACAGCGCTCATGCAAACTTCGGCTTGAACGCCAACGCCTTTGGCGACTCGACCAGCACCGACAATCCGCTTCCAGGCCATAGTCAGTCGGGTGCGTACGCCGGGATTCAGCATCTTTTCTAAGCTTGCGGATGGCCACTCTCCAGTAATCGGCTAAGGGATGTAGGTCGGTTTTTCGCTCGCACCGGTGGACGGGTTTTGGGGCTGCCGGTGTGAGTGGTGTTGGGTTGGTGCCCCCCGACTACTAACCACAGATTCGTGTACGATCCGGTTTTAAATCCGCCTGGTTTGCCATGCTCGCGCTAAAGCTGACGCTGGTCCCGTTCTTCCTTCTCGTTGTTTCGATGTCGGGTAAATGGTGGGGTCCCGCCATCGCCGGCTGGCTTGCCGGATTGCCCTTTGTTGCCGGGCCGATCCTGTTCCTTCTGGTCCTGGACCACGGACCGGTTTTCGGAGCACACGCGGCTACCTTGTCGCTGTCCGCCATACTGGCCTCCGAGGCGTTCAACTTCGCTTATGCATGGACTTGCCGATCCCGGCAATGGCCATTCGCCCTGGCGGCTGGATTGGGAGGCTGGCTTGTCGCAGCCATAGGACTGGCTTCAATGCCGGCGTCGCCGGCGTGGGCCATCGTGGCTGCGCTTATTGCTGTCGCGTTTGGACAAACGTTTCTTCCCCGCAGCAATGCCGTTGCCAGGATTGCAGCGCTTAGCCGTAACGATCTCCTTGGACGCATGTTTGCCGGTGCGGCGCTAACAGTCGCAGTCACCACGCTGTCGTCTGCGCTAGGCGCGAAATGGAGCGGGCTTCTCGCGGTGTTTCCGTTACTGGGGATCGTGCTTTCTGTCTCTTCTCACCGAGCGCACGGCCCCGACTTCGTGGTGTCGCTTTTGCGAGGCATGGTCCTCGGCCGGTTCTCATTCGCCGCTTTCTGTCTCTGCCTCATCTTTACGCTGCCCAGACAAGCGACTCTTTTAGCATTCGTCGAAGCAGCAGTCCTGGCAATGACAGTGCAATGGACCACTAAGCGCCTGGCGCACGCACAACATGCGCTTAACGCAAAGGCGCTTACAGTCCCTGCATCACGAGAATGAGCGGCGAAGAAGCCCTCGCTGCGAATGGTTAGCTATGTTTTTGCAATAGACAAACGCCATCGCTCATCTCATGGAAAACCCCGGTCTGTTTCATCGTCCTAGGACATCGGTTTGCGATCACACTGGACGGTATCTTGAATCGGCAGTAGCACTCGATGCATCCACTGCCCGCAATTCCGGATGAAGACAATGAGCTACGCACAGCCATCGGCAAGACATACAGCTCGACACAACCCACGCAATCTCCTGCGGCGGGTTATCGCTGCGGGTCCGGGTGTGAGGGTTCGCTTGGCGATCGATGGCAGCGGACGCTGGCAAGCGGTCATTTCAGGAGGAAAGTTCCATCATGCGTATCGGTCTGCCGAAAGAAATCAAGAACCACGAATATCGGGTCGGGCTGACGCCTGCGGGCGTTCGCGAACTGGTGTCTCACGGGCATGAGGTTGTCGTCCAGACAGCGGCGGGCGCGGAGATCGGTTTGTCGGACGATGCCTACAAGGCTGCGGGCGCCACTGTGGTCGACACGCCGCAAGAGGTCTTTGCGGGCGCCGAGATGATCATCAAGGTCAAGGAACCGCAGCCCGCCGAATGCGCGATGTTGCGCGCGGGCCAGATCCTCTACACGTACCTGCATTTGGCGCCGGACCCGGCGCAGACGCGAGCCTTGATCGACTCCAAGGCGGTCTGTATTGCTTACGAAACGATCACCGGCCCGGGTGGCGGCTTGCCGTTGCTTGCGCCGATGAGCGAGGTCGCGGGTCGCATGTCGATCCAGGCTGGCGCGGCGCATCTGGAAAAATCGAAGGGAGGAATGGCCTTGCTGCTCGGCGGTGTTCCCGGTGTGGCGCCCGCACACGTGGTGATCATCGGCGCCGGCGTGGTCGGGACGAACGCGTTGCAGATCGCGGTGGGCATGGGCGCGCGTGTCACGATCATCGACAAGAACCTCGATCGTCTGCGCGCACTGGATCTGATCTATGGCAACCGCGTCACCACGCTATGCTCGAACGCGCAGACGATCGAGGACTCGGCGCTCGCTGCCGATCTTCTGATTGGCGGTGTGCTCATCCCCGGTGCCGCCGCGCCGAAGCTCGTTACCCGCGACATGATTTCGCATATGAAGCCAGGCGCCGTTGTTGTCGATGTCGCAATCGATCAGGGTGGCTGCTTCGCGACCTCGCGGCCCACGACCCATACAGATCCGACTTTCGTCGTGGACAATGTCGTGCACTACTGCGTTGCCAACATGCCGGGTGCAGTTGCGCGAACATCGACGTTCGCACTCACGAACGCGACTATCGGTCATGCCTTGGCGATCGCGGATAAAGGCTGGCGGCGTGCGCTGTCGCAGGATCCCCATTTGCGGGCCGGCTTGAACGTGTGCGAGGGACAGGTCACTTACAAGGCCGTCGCACGTGCCCTCGGTTATAGCTACGTGCCGGCCGAAAGTGTGCTTGCGTAACGTACGCAATACATAAACGAATGCCTCGCGTTTGACCGCGAGGCATTCGTTGTCTTGTTGACGCGCCGCTTCCGTCAGCGGCGCGTCAAGCAGCCAGAGTGTTACTGACCCATGTACCCGACCGGCACCGTTGCGTTGGCCTTGGCGACCGTCGCATTACTCGAGACGATGTATTGCGGCACCTCGGTGAGTGTCAGCGTTACTTTCCCGTTGGTATAGGGAAGCGTGCTGACGTTGCCGTAACCATCGATCTTCGTCACGTTGCCCGACGTGCCGGCAGTGTCCACCTGAAGCGAGTAGCTGGTCGAGTAGGTCTGGCTATAGAGCCCCCCCGATGCCGGCCACTGCGCATTGCTGTGTGCCCACGCGGCCGTCACCACCTTGCCGTTACCGAGCTGCTGGAACGCATAGGCGAATGTTCCGGCGGGAGCACCCGTTACGCGGCCAAGCGTATTGGTGCCGTCAAGCGCCCGGGTCATCGTGGCGAACGCAAGTGCTTCAGGCTTTGGTGACAGGTTCGATGCACCGAACGCACCCTGAGCATCGTTCAGGTCGAAGAACGTGCCGTAGCCAGTCTCGCCGGGATAGTCCGAACCGTAGAAAAGCGTGGTCACCTGCGCGCCGCCACCGATCATGATGATGTGGGAGCGCACGCCGACGGCAGCTTGAGCAAACAACTGATTCTGCGACGGCGACGTAGGTCCGTAGTTGATGCCCGGATCGTAGCTGGTACCCGCCTCGGTGGCGAACAACTTCATGTTCGGCTTGCCGGCTTGCATCATGGCACGCAACTGAATCAACTGGTTGTCGAGCGCATTGGCCTGATTTGCCGGGTCCGGGTCCGAGTCCTGCAATTCAGGCGGGTGGGCCGGATAGGTACCGGCATTCCAGTAACCGTGCGTCGCTACCGCGTCGATGTAGTTCCACAAGCCGAGCGCGCCGTAGGTCTGCAGGTAGCCCGTCGAGCAAGCAGTGGTGCAATTGGCCGGGAAGGGGTTGGCAGGGCCCATCACGATGGCGTTCGGATCGGTCGAGTGCAAGCCCTGATAAGCGGCCTTGTACATCGCGACGAAATTCGTCGCGCTGTCCGCCCATCCGTTGCTTGGCTCCCAGGTCACCTGGTAGTAGTTGTTCTTCTGGTTCGGATAATTGGCGGCACGGATCAGGCTCGTGTCGGTACCCACCCTACCCATGAAGTTCTGGAATTCAGTCATGTTCGACGGCGCATAGAAGCTGTCGTTGAACTGACCTGTCTTCGAATCCCATGCCGGCAGTCCGTCAAGACGCACAATGCGCATCTGGTCAGGATTGGACTTGTAGAACGGGTCCAGGTCGCTAACGCTCGGCGTATAGGTGTTGGGGCCGTTCGGCTCCATGGCCGACACTTCGCGGTCGTCGATGGTCCAGGAAATTCCCAGAGCGTGCAACGCGGCGATGTTGCCGTTGAAACCCTGCATGCCGAACCGATGCTGGTCCTGGTGCGCATACGTCACCGTGCCGAGGACAGGTGACAGGTTGGGCAACACACCGAACGTTGCGATACCCGTCGGGCGCGTGCCCATGTTCGGCAACGTGCCGCCGTTGGATCGCAACGTGGCAGTGATCGCGCCGTAGCCGGACCATGTCGACGTGCATGACATCGTGCTGGTCTGCACACCGGACTTCACGGCGAAGCTACCCTGCGTCTTGATCGCGCCGTTCGCGTCGGCAACCGACCAGATGACAGTGTCCGCGCCTGGCGCGTTGGTCGTGACCGCTACTTTGAACGGTGTGTTATTCGCGAAGATGCGCGTGCCGTCGGTTGTCAGCGTGTCGGCGCTGATCAATCCATTGGCCGTGCCGCCTGACGCTTGTGTCGGCGAGCCGCATGAGATGGCCGAGGTCGGCGTGGCGGTGGTCGGCGTCGTGGTGGTTGGCGTCGTCGTGGTCGGCGTCGTCGTGGTTGGCGTCGTCGTGGTCGGCGTCGTCGTGGTCGGCGTCGTCGTGGTCGGCGTCGTCGTGGTCGGCGTCGTCGTGGTTGGCGTCGTCGTGACGGGGGTCGTTGTCACCGGCGTGGTGGTGGACGCCAGGCTGACCCAGCACGATTTTCCGTAACCGAATGCCGGATCGGTCTGCGAGACAGCGCCTACATAACAGCCGACCCCGTTCGTGAAGCTGCTCGGGCTCGTCAGCATGGTGGTCGGCGAGTTAGGCGGAACTGAGCCGAACACCACGGATCCCTTGCCGGAAAACGTACAGTTATCGTTCTCACTCCCGCAGAACGTGTATTTCACGCCGCTAACAGTGATCGTGCTGCTTTGCGCCTGGGCATTGCCGACGCCGAAGACAGCGAGCATCGTTGCAACCGAAATCGGAAGTAGTCTTAAATGTTTCATCATCGTCCGTGTTGTGCTGATACAAGAGTTTTCCCCGAGGATCATCAAGATCGACCGAAGTCGTCCCGCGTTCGCGCTTTTTGTAGAGCAGAGAGATTTGACCCGGGGATGGTGCTGATCGCTATCGTGCTGCAGGAACGGCGCCCTCCGACATGCCAATGCCGGACGTACCTTTGACTCCGCGGATTCCCGGCTAACCCAGACTCTCGTGTATGGAGAACCGGCTAAATTACAGGAAATAACCTTTCATATAATCTGTCATCCTAATTAATACCGAATTCATGCCGCCCGACATGCTGCGGTCACAAAGACAAGATCCATGGGACTTACCGCGCTGAGACGCTTGCTCGAAATCCGGCCAGGCAACAACGTCCTGCTGTCACGCGTACGACTACAGCCGGGCCGCGAGCGCGGTCATCCGACGCCCAGAGGTTTCATGAAACCTTCACGGGACGGTTGTCAGCATGACGCATGCCATATTGCCGGGAGTGCAGCGATCGTTCATTTCATGCCAGTAGTTTGCATACCTATTTATATGATCAGTAAAATCATTTCCATATACGCAAAAGCCGGCAGAGTTCTGGCCGATCAGCGCAACCTTGATACTTATCCGAGCCTTGACCGATTGCTCCGCCGTCGCCCCTGGAGATATGGTTCATGGCCGTTCACAGCGCTACTAGCGCGGCCTGACCGGAGACGTCGCGTCGTCGGGACAACTTGTCGATCAAAGCAGGCTGTCTCAATGCTGCGTCGCCATAACCACCAGCCAAGTGTTCGCGCAAAACAACCGCCTCGAACCAATGTTCAATTCCACGTCACGCAAATGTTCCCGATGCAGAAGAAGTCTCGCGACGGACTGGTATTAGTTACAGACTGCTTTGATGGACGAATTATATTCGCAAAAAAACGTTTCATTCGTGTAACGTTGGAAAAGACTTAGAAATAAGTAATAGTTCCTCACACGATATGCGACGAAAGCCTCTTATCCCATAATGAGCCGAAATGTGGAATTTTGTCCTCAAATAACTGCGCGAAAACGAATAATTACTTATTTAACCAATCGGAATCGTATGATGTTACCTTTTGTTAATATTATTGGTAAATATAACCGACTCATTTTGTCTGATTAATTTTTTAGAGGCGATTAATGTGGTCACTTAATCTGTGAACGAAAGAATTCTTACTATTTTCTTTCAGACAAACATTATTGGAAGAAGACTTTGAAATGAAACAAAGGCCCGTTTTGCTGCACTGCGCAAGCGGTCGTTTGCCGGCCGGCTTATCGTGCTTTCATCTTCTGCTGCAGCAATGTTTTTATCTCTGGCCACTCGGAATCGATGATGCTGAACCGGACCGAGTTGCGCTTGCGGCCGTCGGGCATGATGCGCTCGTGCCGGACGATCCCTTCCTGCTTCGCGCCAATGCGCAAGATCGCCGCTCTCGACTTTTCGTTTAGTTCGTCAGTGGTGAATTGAACGCGTACGGCGTTCATGGATTCGAACGCATGAGTCAGAAGAAGGTACTTCGCCTCAGTATTGACACCCGACCGTTGCACCGCGGCACTGAGCCACGAGTGACCGATTTCGAGCTTTCTATTAGCGCGATCAATCTTCCAGAACCGGGTGCTACCAACAATCTGCCCAGTCTCACGCTTGACAATGACGAACGGCATCACCGTTCCGGCCTGTTGTCCTGCCAGCGCAGCAGCAATGTACTGTCCGACCGTCTCGGGGCCGGGAACGACCGTCACCTTCATATTCCACAATTCACCGTCTGCCGCAGCATCGACCAGAGCCTTTTGATGAGCTTGCTCCAAGGGACGAAGTTCGATGGTGGGACCTGTCAGCGTTGGTTGGATAAAACGGGAAGCGTCGGGGATCATTGGCTGCAAGTTTGCTCTTAAGGGTCTCAATCTTAATGCAACGCCAGACAATAGACCTTCCCTGTTTAGAGCCAGCCCGCAGCCTTGAGCGTGGCCGTGCGCTACGTCCTTCGCTTGGGCGAGCAAACCAATTGACGAACGTCCTGCTCGTTACCGATAACCCTTCAAATCACGGCCGGTTTTGCGTTTTCTGCATCCAGTCCACGATGTCATCGACAACCTTTTCTTCTATTCCATAGTAGCCGTGCGGAGATAAGGAGGCACAGTCATCCCGGGAACGTTGCTCGCCTCCGCTGACGGTCAAGACTGTAGTTGGCGCATGGCGAATAGCTTGCGCGATTGACTGCGCCATCGAGGGCGGCGCGACCTTGCAACGATCATCTACGTTCGCGACAACAAGCGAAGGAACGTGCACATCTTCAGGATGTGCATCGAAAACCGTTTCGTGAGATCCACCGAGAATGGACACGGACTCGGTCAGGATCAAGCCGGCAAGCTGCGTTCCTCCTGCGTGGGACGCAGCGTTCATGGCGGCAATGGACCCTTGACTCGTACCGAGTACCCATACCGGGACATTCGCCTGCCTGTGCGCAAACTCAATGATCCTTTTCGTTAGCTCTGCGTACGCAGCGCTACTGCGCTGCCCTCGCATGGACTGGTGTTCGAGAGCGTCGACCAGAACGATGCCATAACCTCGTTCACGCCAAAGATCGTCCGAGCGCACCACAAAATTCTTCGCGTTTTTGACGTGTCCACTCTTCTCGATGTCGATCTCTCCGGTGCCCCCCGGGAACATGACGATGATGCCTTTTGTGTCGTGCCTGGCAGGGGAATATAGAACGCGCTGCAAACCTCCGCCTTGCAGAGGCAGATCTTCTACAAGGCCATCATCAGCCGACGAGTGATGCAGCGCTATTTCACGTCCCAAAACAGGGGCGCCGGAGAGACAGCAGATGGCCGCAAACGACAAGCACAACCGAAGACAACGCGGCCGATGTAGAAACATTCAACGCTCCTGACAAGCTAAGAACCCAAGTGATTTTGCCTGGCGTGGCGACTTGATGAACTAGAAACGGGCACAGGGTACAAAGCGCCGAGTGGAATGAAAAATATATTCTATCGTCGGTTGCCATACATAATGCATATATATCTGCGCACCAAAATTTGCGTCCCTTGGCGCGGGGGCCCGCGCGATTCGGGTCGCCACTGAAGTTCTCCCCTGCAGATTCGCCTGTCATATGCCTTACCGGACCTTTCGCCTATGCCGCAAGGAAAAAACATTCCGTTCCAAGTCCGAAGGAATGTGAAGGCCGGTTGTCAACTGCTTTCAGGCCCCCTCGATCGAGATGACATCAAAAAAACTCTCTCGATTTTCTCGCAAACGTTTGCAATTCCACGTGCAATAAGTCAACTGCCGCGGGGCTAACAGACCGCGTTCAACGGCTTCAGCTAACGCGATGCGACCCGATTGCACCCGTAAGATTCCCGCGAACGTTTTTTTAAATTCACCTACGATTTACGCGGATTATTACTATATATTACGACCACTACAGAACGTTTACGGACCGCCGGAAGGTCGTGAAACAGATGAAAGCACTACGAATACTGCATAGCGAGTCCTCTAGAGGCTGGGGCGGGCAGGAACACAGGACGCTCAAGGAGATGATCGTATTGCGCGCCCGTGGCCATGCCGTGGAAGTCGTCTGCCCTGAGGACGCTCGCCTCGGCGTGCGCGCCCAGGAGGAGGGTTTCACCGTCCACCACGCGCGGATGAAAGGCGGCGCAGACGTCTTGTCCATGCTGGCCGTCAAGGCATTGCTTTCGCGCCGAAAATTCGACGTGCTCAACACACATAGCGGCCACGACAGCATCGTTGCGGGAACCGCCGGCCGGCTCGCCCGCACGCCGCTGGTGGTCCGCACGCGGCACCTCGCCTTGCCTATCAGCTCGCTTGCCACCTATACGTGGATTCCGCATCGCGTCATTGCGGTGAGTCGCCACGTGCGGGAATACCTGATTTCAGCGGGAGTATCGAAGAGCCGCGTCGAAACGATCTACGACGGTATCGTCAAACCCGAAGCCCTTTCGCATTCCACGTTGCGTATGGAACTCGGGCTCGGTGCCGACGCGATCATCGCGGGCATGGTGGCCATCGTGCGCGATAAGAAGGGTCATGAGGATCTGATCGACGCAGTCCGGCCCATGCTCGCGGAACGTCCGAACCTGCATGTTGTGATGGCCGGCGACGGGCCATGGTTCGACAAGATCAAGAACATCGTCGACGGATTCGGGCTTGGCGATCGTATCCATCTGCTGGGCTTTCGCACGGACATCCCGAACGTGCTGCGGGGCTGCGATTTCTTCGTGCTGCCGACGCATCAGGAAGCACTGGGTCAGTCCTATATTGAAGCGATGGCGGCAGGCTTGCCGGTCATCGGCACGGACGTCGACGGCGTGCCTGAACTGATCACGCACAACGTGAACGGCCTGCTCGTGCCGCCGCATGACATCCCGGCCTTGCGAGCGGCCATTGGCCGCCTGATCGATAACCCGAGACTGCGCGCGCAGCTCGGCGTGGCGGGACGCCTTCTGACCGATGCCAGCTTCACGGTCGACGGCATGGCCGACGAAACCATCGACTTCTACTGGCGCGGCATTTGCGAACGGCGGCCCCAGGCGTGAGACGGCAAGCGAATACGGTTCCTGTGCTGATGTATCACCACATCAGCACCTCGCCGGGAATGATCACGGTCTCGCCCGATCACTTTGCGGCTCAGATGGCCTATCTCGCTCAAGCGGGTTACCGGACGGTGGGCGCCAATCAATTGAGCGCGTATCTGGCCGGGGCGTCGTTGCCGGCGAAGTCAGTGGTCCTGACCTTCGACGACGGTTATCTCGACAACTGGGTCCATGCCCATCCGGTGCTGCAGCGGCACGGTTTTACCGCCTTGTGCTTTCTGGTCACGAGCTGGCCGGGCGATGGAGCACCACGCGCTCACGCGCACTTAGGCGATGAACTTCCTGAGTTGCTGAATCATCACGAAGGCGAACGGGCTATCGAGAACGGGGAAGCTGATCGCGCAATCCTGCGATGGTCCGAGATTGATGCGATGCGTCACGCCGGCACCTTCGAATTTCATAGCCACACGCATAGCCATGTGCGCTGGGATAAAGTTGCGCCCAACCGCGAAGAGAAATGTGTGGCGTTGAAGCGCGACCTGCTCGCTGCACGTGCGGCACTCGAGACGCGTTTGGGCGGGGCCTCAGACCATCTTTGCTGGCCTCAAGGCTACTACGACGACGACTACCGGCGAGTTGCTCGCGAAACGGGCTTTCGGCACTTCTACACGTGCGAGATGGGTCCGAATGTTCGCGGGCAAGAGCAAGCCAGCGAACGTTCGATTTATCGGCTGGAAGTGCGTGACCGGCCGCCGTCGTGGCTTCGATCGCGATTGTGGGTGCATAGCCGGCCGGCCCTGAGCCGTGCTTATCTGGCAGTGAAGCGGTGATCGGGGATGCCGGGCCCGGAATTGCTAGAATCGCGGCTCACACGCCACATGGCTGGACCGTTCATGAAAAATTGCAGCCGCCCGCGGTTCAGGGGTCTATCGCTAATGCTCGCCATGACGACGCTCGGGTCGATACCGGCATACGCCGCTGGCGATACTGTCGAGACAATCGTCATGGTTCGACACGGGGAAAAACCCGCTGCCGGGCTCGGTCAATTGAGTTGCCAAGGTCTGAATCGTGCGCTTGCCTTGCCGCAAGTCATTAAGGGAAAGTACGGAAAACCCAACTTCATCTTCGCGCCCGATCCGGCCAAGCAAAAAAACGATAGCGGCACGAAGTACGACTATGTTCGCCCGCTAGCGACAATCGAGCCGACCGCTATTTACTTTGGTCTGCCCGTGAACGCATCGATTGGTTTTTCCAAAACCGATGATCTGCGTACGACCTTGCTGGCGCCTCAATACAAAAGCAGCCTGGTCGTTGTCGCCTGGGAACACAAGATCATTGAGGCACTCGCCCGCCAGATCGTTAGCGACGCCGGCGGCGACCCGGCAAGCGTACCCCATTGGGCGAGTGCGGATTACGACAGCATTTACGTGCTGCGCCTCACGCAAAGTGCGGACAAGATCAATGCGGCGTTTAGTGTCGAACACCAGGACCTGAACCATCGCGCCATGACGTGCCCAGGGACCTAGCGAAGCGCCAGGCCAAGCGGTGAACCAGGCGTATCGGTTCAGATATTCAGGAACGCGGCAATCGACACGCCAATTCCCGCGACGCCCGCCAAGCCCGCAAGCACGAACAACTTGCGACTGCTCGTGAGCGACGTAATAGCCGCTAGCGAAATCGCCACGTTGATTAACGCAAGCGCCTGACCGAACATGTGTTGCGGATGCTCCTTGCGCTCGGATTGCAGGTTCGCTTCCTCTACCTGCTTTTCCATATCATGAGCCTTGGCCTGGATCTCTTTCTTTCGCTGCTCGTATTTGGCGATCTGGTCGCGGTAGTACGCCTGCTTTTCCGGACCGGACAACTCGGCAGCGAGCTCCATCAGGTGTCCCTTGCTGGATTGCGCCTGATAAAGATTCCATTCGTCACTCGTTTTGCTTTGTAGCAGCACGGCGTCGTTCTTGAACAGCAAGGACTTCGTTTGCAGGACACCTTCCTCGTAGTGCAAAAGACCCGATATCGCTGCAAGAATGGCGGTAAAAACGGCCACCCATCGAGAGAGCGGATCGCCCGCATGCGCTGCATGTTCAACCGCATGCTCATGAGGGGCGTGTTCATTCGACATAGATCAGGTTTCCGCCGTTAAGACTCGTTATTCGCATAGCAAGTGGGGTTTAGTGCCGGTTCCCGCAAGACAAGGACGGGTGATAGCGATGGCTTGATGCAATCGCTTCTTACCAGGATGTCCGGGATTATCGCAGCGCTTGGCGGGAAGACAAAAAACCCGTCGGCTTTAGCGACTAAGGAATTCACTGGTATACCTGCGCGCTCCTGCAAGCCGTCAATCATGCTCGCCGAGACGAGCAAGACCGACGGCCAACCCCATAGGAACGTTACAAGCTCACTTCGGATGCTCTTCCTTCTGTGCGGGCGGATGAGCCTCCGGCCGTGGATGCGGCGGCTCCGCCCGATGCGCTTCCTGCTGAACCGGCGGACGAGCAGGCTGAGGCCTTTCTACATGCGGTACCGGCTGCGATACCGGCTGCGCGACAGGGTGCGCGTGCTGCACCGGATGTTCGTCGCCACGCGGCGCCACTTGCGGCGCGGCATGCTGTTGCTGGGCATTCGGCGCGTGCGCTTGTTGCGGTTGCGGTTGTTGCTCTTGCCGAACACCCTGGGGTTCGTTCTGGGCAAGACGCGGGGCATGTACTGCGGGCTCGTGGCCAACGTTTTCCGCCGGCGCACGCGGCGCACTATTTTGAGCGGCCAAAGGCGCACGCGGCGCGCCATTTTCAGCGGCTAAAGGCGCATGCTGTTGCATGGCTTCGGCAGCATGCGGAGCTTGCGGCGCGCGCGCTTCCTCGCGTGGCACGTTCGCTTGAATGTTCCCGGCCGGCGCGCCTTGCACTTGAACCGGACGCGCTTGCGTTCTGTTCACCAGACGATAGCCTTGCGGCGACGCAGGCGCACCTTGGTTCAACGGGCGCACGAAGGATGCAGGTACAGTCGTGCGCACGATCGGCTCACCGGCGCCTGCGATACGCCCGCCGCTGCTGGCAAAGCGTTGTGCAAGTGTGTCCCGGTATGCAGCCGGCACGACCGGCGCACGGGTAGCCACGACTTGCCGTTGTGCGGCCAGCGCGGGCGCACCGATATCGGCGGGTCGCATTCCGCCCGTGAAGCTGCCGCGTACCGGCGCGATGCCGGGCGCACCCGCCCCGACCTGCGCCCGGTCAATCTGTTGCGCCGTCAGGACGTGCGATGCCCGTGCTACCGGCTCGCCATGCACGAACGTGTTTGCGGGCACGGCCGTAATGGCGCCGGGCACTCGCTGATTGATATAGGTGTTGTGAATGTTCGTGATGTTGTTGACGATGGTCGTGTTGTGCACATTCGTGATGTTCACGTTGTTGACCCGGTTGTAATAGCTCGGGCTATAACCGGATCCCGGATGCCACGGTTCATGCGGACCCAGCGCAAACCACGCCACCCCCGCGCCCACGGCACCGCCTATCGCCAGGTCGACACCCCAGTGCGAACCACCGCCCCCTCCACCAACGAATGCCACCAGCGCCGGCGCATACACCGGCTGCGCGACCACCACCGGCCCCGGCACCCACGCCCATGCATCGTCGAGATGCGCCCAGCGACCATAGTGGAAAGGCGCGAACCCCCAGGGAGCGTCATCTATCCAGGTCCAGCCCCACGGTGCAATCCACGTCCAATGGCCCTCGTGATAAGGCGCCCATTGCGCGGACACCGCGACGGTCGGAACCCAGACCTCGCCGTAATTCGGATCACTGCGCCATGTGCCGTTCGCATCCAGATCCTCGTAACCGGGAATCTCCCGCGACACATATCGTGCGGATGCCGAAGCATCTTCCGCACGATCGCGATTCGCCACCCATTGATCGAAGCCGTCGGGACCGGGTGCCGGTCCGCCGGCCTGTTGCTGGAGATTCACGCCAGTGAACGTGATCTGCTGGCCCGCAGTCATCTGCAACGCACCGCCGGCGCCGTAAAGTGTGGCCGTGCCTCCGCGCAACGTCACCGTGGTTGAATTGCCGTCGGGCGCAACATCGACACGAAATTCACCCGGGCTCGACGCCTGCATGGCGACGTTAGGTGTATCTATTTCGATGGTCTGCCCGGCCGGCAGCGTACGGACACGCGTTGAGAGCGTGCCTTGCGTTACCTTCAACTGCAAATTCCGGTCGTCGATATTGACCATGCTCAACGCCGTCTGCTGACCCAGCCGCAGCGCCGTCGATCCAACATGCAGTTCGCCACGCGCGCCGCTGTCTACCCATAATTGATCGCCGGTCGTGAGCGGACGGTTCAGTTGAGCGTAAGACCAGTCGGTCGCACCAGCGGGCTCCATGGTCACGCTGCCGTCGAAGTAGTTAAGACGCGCGACGCGGCCTGGGGGGTCACCAGCCGTTGCAACCTGCGCTGTAGGTGACGGGACAGATTGAGCCCATCCGGGAATTGAAACCCCCGCTAACAATGCAATGGCAGAAAGTACGGCTGCATGGGTTCGGCGCAAGCTTACCTTCATGGGTGCAATCTCCGGTAGTTTTCAGTTTGTCAGGTCAAGCTTCAACCTGAGACACGCCTGTCTAACGCGGCCTTGGCACCGGTGGATGACACATTTCACATTACATACATTCGGTTTCAAACGATGGCGCAACTGTTACAGGGAATCGAAGGCTAAGTTGTGAAAGCCAGGGCTTACCTGGCATGGAGAAGTTTGATTGCTAACACCGCTCGCCCCACGTCGCATGTCATTCGAGCCGCTTAATTAATATCTGTAAGGAGCATATCAACCATCAGTCGATCTCCGGCTAAGGCTTATGCCGTGTTACATCTCTAAAGCGAAAGCGCTTGGACCGCGTAATATTTTTTACATCATTAAGATCGTCACCGCCAAGCGGAATCGAAAGGTTTGTCAGCTTCGTGTCATGAACATGCGTCGACTATGGGTGCGCTTCACTATCCAGAGAAATCGCGCGAGATCGGCTTGCTGCTCAAGCATGCAAACTGGCATCAACTACCCGTCTTTGCAATTCGACGAGTCAGCAAAACCACCCGTGCAGGCGCCAAGGCAAAGCTGGCGAACAACCACGCAGCGGCAGATTGCGCACCCGCAACACCGCCGGGACTTAGAAGCCCCGCTGCATTCGCTACCAGTCCTGCGACGGCCGCGCCTATCGCCATGCCATAGAGCTGCACGGTCGTGATTGCAGCCGAAGCGATCTCGCCCTCAGCCGGCCGCGCCAATGTCAACACGCGCGTCAGCAGATGCGGCCAGCCGATGCCCACCCCTGCGCCGACACCGGCCAGCGCGAGGCCGCATGACAGTACGCGCAGGCTTGGCGGCAACCCGGCACCAAGCGGCATCAGTACCGACAACGCAAGCAGGCTGAGCATGCACAGCGCAGGACCGGCGCGTAACAGGCGAGCTGCGCCCCGGCCCTCAAGCAGTGAACCGAGGCTCCATCCACCCGCCATTGCTGCCGTCAGGTAACCCGCTGCCAGCGGCGTATGGCCGTGCAGCGTCTGCAGAAAATAAGGCACGAAGATTTCCGTGGTGGTGCCGACCAGCAACAAGGCCACGCTCGCATAGACAGCACCAAGCGGTGTGCCGAGTGCCGTTGCGTCATGGGGTAATAACCGCACCGCCGCCCGCCGGTCCCACGCAACAGCCGCGGCTCCCAGCACCAGGCCTGCTGCAACGCCGGCTGCTTGCCAGACCAGCTCTGTTGATAAGCTGCCTGCCGCCACGGCCAGAACCGAGCTTGCAAGCAATGCGATCTGCAGACCCGGAACGCTAGCCGCGCTGTCTGCAGACGGTGCCCTGGAATGCGGCTTCAACTGCGCCGTTACCAGCAGCGCCTGCAGGACGGACAGCGGCAATAGCGTCCAGAAGGCCCAGCGCCGATGCCCCGCCTCGGCGAACAGGCCACCCACAGCCGGTCCGCAAAGCGTGGCTACGCCCCACATTCCCGATATCAGCGCCACCGCGCGCGGCCACAGCGCCGGTGCGAACACGAGCCGGATCAACGCATAACTCAAGGCGCCCAGGGTTCCGCCACCCAGACCCTGCACGCTGCGCCCGGCCAGCATCCAGGGCATGGACGTAGCGGACGCGCAAGCGGCCGAACCCAGTGCGAATACAACGAGCGCCGCGAGATAGGCGCCGCGTGGCCCGAACGCGGCCAGCACCCGCACGGACAAAGCTGCACCGACGATGGAAGCCACCTCGAACAACGTTGTATTCCAGGCGTAGAAATCGAGTCCGCCGATGTCCCGCACCACCGACGGCAACACGGTCGAGACAATATGTACGTTGACCGCGTAAAGCGCCACGCCACCAGTCAGAGCTAACGCAAGGAAGCCGTTCTTGCCCCGCAGCAAGTCGCTCCAGGCGGCGGTGCCCGGCTGACCCGCGGACAGTTGATCGGAGGCGTGGGTAGTATCGGCGGCAGGCATTGGCTTTCCTCGACAGTAAGGCCGCTAAGGCCTAATATCAAAACAATGACTTGCATATTAGGTTGATGCGTCAACTTACACAAGGATTAACTTGGATAATTCGAGTCTATCGTCGACCGCGGATCGCATCCTGTTTTTCATCAAGACGAAGGGGCCAGCCTCTACCGCGACCCTTGCGCAAGCCTTCGACATGACTCCTGAGGCCGCTCGCCAGCAGGTGCAGAAGTTGGCGGCATCGGGGTTGATCGAAGGCCAGCAGGAGGCCATAGCCGGCGTTGGGAGGCCTCGCCAGAACTGGGGGCTGACGGAGGCGGGCAACCGCAGATTTCCAGACACGCATGCGCAACTGACCGTGCAGTTGATCGGGTCGATCCGGCAACTATTCGGTGAGGACGGGATGGATCGTCTGATCGCGCAGCGCGAGGCAGATTCGCGGGCGTTCTATGCCGCGGCCCGCGCGGGCAGGACCTTGCCGGAGCGACTGAAACGGCTCGCTGCGCTACGCACCGACGAGGGTTACATGGCGCGGGTGGAACGCGACGGCCACGACTGGCTGCTGATTGAAGACCACTGCCCGATCTGCGCCGCCGCGCGCACCTGCCAGGGGTTTTGCCGCTCGGAATTGCGGTTGTTTCAAGAGGTGATCGGAGAAGACGCCACGGCAACGCGCGAGCAGCACCTTCTCGCCGGCGCCCAGCGATGTGTCTATCGCGTCGTCCCAAATCGATATGCTCAGGATCACTGATCTATCGGGGAGTAGTGGAGCTTGTTGAAAGCGGCGCAAAGAGTCGACGTTGCCAGTTCAGCCACGCTGCTGCCAGCGTCTATACCGCCGCGTCAGCCTCTGCATACGCAATTGGTCGATGACCAGACTCAGGACCGGCGAGTATTGCCGGTACGCTGCGTGTCCTGCGCCGAGCGCGCGTAAGCGGCGTTTTATCACTGCCATGCGGGCAAGCGCGGCCAAGGCCCGGTCCTTCCATGTCACCTGCGGGTCCTGTACCGTTGATTCGTCGTCCGAAAGCCAGCGCTTAGGCAAATCGGGAACGTGCGCAAAAGCTGTTGCAATGCCCACCATCGCAACCCCGCTCGCCACCACCTGTTCCGCCACTGCCCGGCGGCGAATGCCGCCCGTGGTCATGACCGGCATCCGGGCGACAGTCGCGAGTTCTTTGGCGAACTCGAGAAAATAGGCTTCGCGGGCCAGCGTCCTGCCGTCGGCGGCCTCGCCCTGCATCGCCGGGCTTTCGTAGCTGCCGCCGGATAACTCGACAAGATCGACGGGCAGTTCGTTCAACCACAGGATCACTTGCCGCGCGTCCTCCGCCGAGAAACCTCCGCGCTGGAAATCGGCGGAGTTGAGCTTCACCGCCACACAAAAATCGGGTGATACGCACGCTCGCACCGCACGCACGATATCGAGCAGCAAACGAGCACGGTTGGCGAGGCTGCCACCCCACGCATCGTCGCGACGGTTGGTGAGCGGCGATAAAAACTGGGACAGCAGATAGCCGTGTGCGGCATGAATCTCGACGCCAGTGAAACCGGCCCGCTCTGCCGCGAGCGCCGTCGCGGCGAAGCGGCCGACCGTCTCGTGAATGTCGGCTTCCGACATGGATTCCGGTTGACCGAAGAGTTTGCTGTGTTTGCCGAGATCCAGCGCAACCGCCGACGGTGCCCAGACCTTGCCGCGCATTGCAGCGCGAACCTGCCGCCCAGGATGATTTATTTGCATCCAGACCTGCGCGCCGCCCTGACGCGCCGCACGAGCCCATTCGATAAATTCGCCAAGCGGCGTGTCCGCCTCGAGCACGACACCACCGGGTCCGGTCAATGCACGTCCATCGACCATGACATTGCCCGTAATGATCAGCCCTGCGCCGCCGGTGCCCCAGGCCCGATAAAGCCCCTGGAGGGCAGCGCCGGGCAACTGCCCTGGGCCAGCCATGTTTTCTTCCATGGCGGCCTTGGCGAGACGATTTGGCACGCGGGTTCCGTTGGGCAGATCCAGTGGAGAAAATAAGGATGAAGTCATGATTACGCGCAGCCAGCAATGGAAAGTCCTTATACTAAGTTTCAAGTTAACTTGAAGGTCAAGCGAAATGAAGATCGGTGAACTAGCGGCCAAAACCGCCATGGCGCCTTCAGCTATCCGCTTCTACGAACAAAGCGGTTTGCTGCCGCCCGTCGAGCGCGGCGCCAATGGTTATCGGGTCTATTCGGAGGTCGTATTAGAACGGCTTCTCGTCATTCAAATGGCGCAAAACCTGGGCTTCTCTCTCGACGCCATGCGAAGTGTCTTTGCAAATAACAAGGGCTTTCCGCAAGCGGAACTGCTAGACCGGCTGGATACGCGCCTCGATGAAATCGAGCAGATGATGGCTACGCTGCGATCGCAACGTGACGACCTTCGCGCTTTGCGTTCCACGCTTCGAAACACATGGGCCGAAGGTCAATGCGTCGACGTGGCGGACCTGGCCGCCGGCGTGCGCAAGCCGGCGCAGCGAAAGCCTGGCTTGAAGCGTCGGGTTGCCGTCTGAATAGGTAGATCGGGAAACGGCTTAGCCTCGAAACTTGAGCGTCTTGTGCAACTCGCCAACAGCGCTCGACCGCGGGTTCCGCCGCGTTGACGCGCCGTCAAAAGTCCCTATGCTAACTTCAGTGGACCAACCTGGCCTCGGGGAGGCAACCATGAAGAAAGCCCTTGGAATAACAGGCGCGGGCGATATTATTCGCCGGCACCAATCGACCTTGTTTGCGGAGATAGCGATCGCGTTTCCCGTCACTATCGCTTTGTGGCTCGGCGTCTACTATTTCCTGCCGCCGCTTAGCGGCATGGAAGATACGCTCGCCCGCCTCATGTTCGCTCTCAAATGCTGCTGCATTGCGATCCTTTTCTGCTTCCTCTCGGGCATTGAAGCAGTCGCGCATGAACGCTTGCGCTCGCCCGCCATCGACCCGTTGTCGGGTTATGAAACGCGTCGAATGACGATCAACCTTCGCTATCTCCAGCACACGCTCGAACAACTTGTGCTGTTTGTCCCCGGCCTGTTCGCGCTGGCCTTCTACTGTTCCGACGGACACTCGATGCGCGCGGTTGCCGCGACCACCGTGGTGTGGATCGCTACGCGTTTCGCTTTCTGGATTGGATACCACTATGGGTCGCAGCATCGCGCCATTGGCGCTCCCGGCATGATGCAAAGCATGCTGGTCCTCCTTTATGTCTGCGCGAGGATCGGCTATGAGATTGCGGGACCTGCCGGCGCTATCGCTCCACTCGTAGTGTTTGGCTGCGTGGAAGCTTTTCTCGTGCGTGCAACGAGGCCGGCCGGCGCTTGAACAGGTTCGGCTTGATTGATAACGGCTGCGGCTACGGCAAAGCCACGCTCGGTGGAGCTTATCTCACGGCTTGCAAGCGCCCAGCACTGGCGACATCATGATGGCGTTGCGTTTACTTACTGCTTACCCACCGCTTAACAAAGGAACGGCCAGATGTTTTCACATGTCTTTATAGGGGTCACCGACTTTGATCGCGCCTTCCGTTTCTACTCACCGATCATGGAAGCGTTGCGGCTGCTATTGAAGTTCCGCGAAAAAGACAGGCCTTGGGCTGGCTGGGTCGCAGCCGATGCGCCACGCCCTTTGTTCCTGATCGGAACCCCGTTCGATGGAAACGCTGCCAGCCCCGGCAATGGACAGATGGTCGCCCTTCTTGCACCCGATCGTGACATCGTCGATCGCTGCCATGCAAAGGCGCTGGCAAACGGAGGCCAGTGCGATGGCCCACCCGGTTTGCGGCCCGAATATCACCCGCATTACTACGGAGCGTACTTTCGCGACCCGGACGGAAACAAGATCTGCGTGTGCTGCCACGATCCCGCATGAGCGTGACGCAGAGTCATGCACGTATTGAGAAGCTGGCCGTGCAGAAAATATCAGATTGATTCAGGCCACCGGTAACCCAGCACCGAGGTTAGCGGATAGCTATTTTCGCGGACTTCCCCCAACTGATTGCCGCCGAACAGGTAAATGGCTTCAGCGTCATGGCGAAGATAAAAGCCGACGTGCCCCTTCCAGCCAGCAGGATCGTCTCGAAACAATACAACGATGCACCCGACCACCGGCGCTTCGAGGGCTCGTCCCCACTCGAGCCAGGAACGTGCGAGGGCCGATCCCGTGCCGCGGTGGCCGGTATTCGCGAGGCACCAGTTCAGGAACGACGAGCACCACGAGATCTTGTCGTCGTAGCCGGCCAGATTGGTGTGGCCGTTATATTCGACAATACGCGGATTACTTTCGCCCGGTCCGAAGGGCCGGACGCCACGCTCGGCGAAAGCCAAGGACAGCCATGCGGGTGCATCGATTTCGCTAGTCATGCCTGAGATCATTCTCCGCTGTACGTCGGGCTTAACGCGCTACTGCGATGCGTTCTGCCGCATCGATCCGCCGCCCACACTCTGCCCGGCATCCCGGGCAACCTTGAAGTAACCCCAGACGGACAGCAGCGTCAGCAAGCCAGCGAACAGGAACGCGAGCTGGAAGTCGTCGAGCGAGAAATGCATACCTTCTGCACTCGCCGTCTCACCGTTGATAAGCGCGGCAGCCCGCAAGGCCACGGCGCCATAGGCAATACCGAGCCCTATTGTCATCTGTGCGGCCGCACTCCATAACGTGCTCGCGGCACTCATCTGCGGAGCGCCCACGTCCGCGTAAGCAAGCGTCGCGAGCAAAGAAAATTGCATGGACCGCGCCACGCCATAGACGAAAACCACGATCAATACCCATGCCAGCGGCGAAAGAGGCGTAAGCAGGCCGCATATGATCGTGAATATTCCGGCGGTCGCGACCGCGACTATCGAGACGTACCTGAAGCCAAAGCGCCGCAGAATGCGCGTGGTCAGCGCTTTCATGCCGAGATTTCCAAGGGCACTGGCAAGTAACAAAAGGCCTGACTTGAAAGCGGAAAGACCGAAACCGATCTGGAACAGGAGCGGCATTAAATACGGCACGGCGCCAATGCCAATACGCGTTAGGGAACCGGTCAGGACCGTCACCGAATACGTCGGAATCTTCAGTGTCGAAAAATCGATCAACGGATGCGGATGACCCGCCGCGTAGCGAACCGCGGCGAAGCCGATCGCCAGGCCGGCAAGGACTACGCCGCCGGCAATCCATGGATTGCTGTTGGGTTGGCTGGCCAGTTCCGCACCGTACAGAATCGCCGTCAGGGCCGCGCCGCTCAGCACGAGGCCAATCACATCGAGTGGCTTGCGCTCAGCGCCGCGCAAGTTCGGAACAAGCATGGCGACGGCAATCAGCGCGCAGATTCCGAAGGGCACGTTCAACAGGAAAATCCAGCGCCACGACGCGTATGTAGTGATGAAACCGCCGACAGGTGGCCCCACGACCGGGGCTGCAATCGCAGGCCAGGTAATAGTAGAGATAGCCTGCATGAGGCGGCTTTTCTCCGTACTGCGGACCACGATAAGACGCCCCACCGGCACCATCATCGCGCCGCCTGCACCCTGCAGCAAACGCGCCGCCGTGAACTCCGCGACCGAGTTCGACAAGCCGCACAACACCGAAGCAATCACGAAGACGACGATCGCGCTAAAGAACACCGTACGCGAACCAACGCGGTCGGCCACCCAGCCGCTAACCGGAATGAAGATGGCCAGCGCGAGCATGTAGGCCGTCATCCCAATGCTCAGCGCGTTCGGGCCGACACCGAACGAATGAGCCATCTGCGGCAACGCGGTCGCAATGACGGTGGTGTCCAGATACTCCATGAAAAATGTTCCCGCGACTATGTAAGGCAGCCAGCGAGCGGCAGAAGGTGCAGGCAACGAACTGTTGCTCATCGGGAGTCCCGGTTGTATGGCGCTAAGGCGCCCGCGCCACCGCCTTTGCGATGCGCAATAGTTGACATTGACGCTACAGCAGCGCCGATCGATCTAGCGTTTACGTCATAGCTTACCTGAGCGGCTTGTCCAGGCGGTTAGTGCGAGTCGACCGACCGATTGCGATATTATCCGATCAAACCTCTCCCTGAAGAACACGCCATGATTACCTGCTACCTTCGCTACATTATCGAACCGTCCAGACTCAAGGAATTCGAAACCTACGGCAAGATGTGGATCCCGCTAGTCGAGAAATTCGGGGGCCAGCATCATGGTTATTTCTTGCCTTCGGAAGGCGCTAACAATGTCGCGCTGGCGTTGTTTTCATTTCCGAGTTTGTCGGCTTATGAAAGCTACCGTCAACAATCTCAGGGCGACCCGGAATGCCAGGCAGCATTCAAATATGCCGAAGAAACGCGATGCATCGTCAGCTACGAGCGCAGCTTCTTTCGTCCCGTCTTCGATTAAACGCAGACTGGAAATAAAAAAGCCGGGAAGAACTTCCCCGGCTCATTGAACCTCTCACTAAGCTTAAGCGCTAAGTCGCGGCCTTCCGGCTCACGATATCAAAGGCCGCATTCATTCGCTTAGAAGCGGTGACGCAGACCGATCGTTGCAGCAACCTGGCTATTGGTGGAAGACGCTGTCAAACCGTTGATATCGGCGGTCAGGCCAGAATCACCCGTACCGCTCACGTGCTGATACACGCCTTGCAGATAAACGTCGGTACGCTTGGACAATGCGTATGCGGTCTGCAGGGTGACCTGGTTGTATTTCGGGCTGACGCCGTCGATCTTTGCGTCCGTAAACGTATAAGCACCCGACAACGTCCATGCCGGCGTGAAGTTGTAGCGGCCGTTCACTTCATAGTTCGTAAACCGCGCGCTGCCGTTCGTCAGCGTGAGGTTACTTGCTGAACCTGCAGCGGATGCGCCAATGGCCGTCGCGTTATCCAGGTGCGTTTGAGAGAACACAAAACCGACGGTTGCAGCGCCGAATGCATAGCTAAGGCCCGCGCCGTAGGTGCGTTGGCGGCCCGCCAAGAACGTAGCGTCGGTGGTCACCGCGCCGGATGTGTTCAGGGTCGAGCCCCCACTGTTGAGCTGCATGTAGCTGGCAGCAACATTCAAAGGACCGTAGTTATACGATGTGCCAAGGCTGTATGCACGGTTGTCGGAGAAACCACCCGCGGCGTTCGAGAAACCATACAGGCCGCCGACCTTGAGACCGCCATAGTTGACGCTCTGGTACTTGACCGAGTTGTTGATGCGGAAGGAGTTGTCGAGGTTGTCGTTGTCAAACGGGTGAGCAGCCTGCGTACCGCCGAACTGCGTGCCCGTCAGCGCGAGCGGGCCGAGATAGTCGACAACCGAGTCGTACTGCCGGCCGAGGGTGACCGCACCGTACTGGTTACTCGACAAACCGACGAACGCCTGACGGCCGAACTCAGCGCCGTTCTGGCCGAACTTGCCAGTGTCGATATTAAAGCCATTCTCCAACGTGAAGATGGCCTTGAGGCCGCCGCCCAGGTCTTCAGAGCCACGCAGGCCCCATCGGCTGCCATTGACCTGGCCGCTGGTCGCCTGAACGTTCTTGGAACCGCTTTGGTTGTTTGTATAGGTGATGCCTGCGTCGATCAGGCCATAGAGGGTCACGCTGTTCTGAGCGTGTGCCGCTCCGGCGAAGGTGCCCATGACACCGAGAGCAAGAAGGGATTTCTTCATTTCAATTCTCCGAAAATACGATTGAGCAACGCGGTCTGCTTGCCCATTACCAAGGGCCACAAACTCCGCGTGTCTCGTCAGATAAACGTGCATCGCTGCACGTACTAATCGACGTCGCCGTGCGTCGATTAGACGGGCACCATTAAACAGCAGTGTTTTCCCAGGGCCGTTGGAAGCAGACAACAAGCCTCGTTACCAAGCGTTGCGCCGAGTAAAAAAAGTAACGCGATGGTTTGCATCAGGCAGCGAGCCTGAGTGCAAGTTATTACCCGGTAAACGGTTCTCTGGAAAGGCGTGCGCGGGTTAAGCCGTGCAACGATTGACAAGATGCGAGACACGATCAGCAGGTCGCCACGTACGTTCCGGTCATGGTGGGGAATATTCTGGAACATCTTGGGGATGCATAAAACGCGGCACGGCAGCCGTTTATGCAAAGGGACAAAGGGTCATGGTTCCATCGATTCACGATGAAGTTAGACGGTCTCATACGCTTGATGCGAATACGAGATACCCGATCAACTCCATGCTATTCCGTAGTTAACACCACCATAATTGCGCTATGGTTAAAACAAAATGAAACATAAGTATGAGATCGTGATGATGAAGCGGAACCGGTCGCTCAGCCGACCAAGCGAACCGCACCAAGTCCTCACCAATCATTTCACTCTGTCTCTTAGCAGAAACTCTGTTTCCATCGGCATGCCGTCTTGGCGCTCCTTTCTCACGCGTGAAAGAGACGCTCGAGCATCGCAACAAACCTGATCGGAAGCTTGCCCGGCAAGCCTGAGCGACTGTCTTACACCCGGCGTTCTTCTACACCACCAGGCCAGCTCGCCAAACCATCCCCTATTTCCGGTGAGAAATACGGTAACGAAGCCGTAACGCACCGAGTCACATTGCGGGCTACTTTAGTGACTCGTCTAGCGACTTGCACGCGAGGGCAGCAACCATGATGAAACATATTCTTTCCGCACCAGTTCTTGCAGCGGTTTTGCGAGCCAGTTCAACGCCACTGTTTTCAGAGATCCTCGTGACCGCGTCGACAGGACGAGATCGCGTGGCTTTTTTCCGCGATGCCGTCAGGAAGCCAGCCGCCTTCCGGCGAAATGGCACCCGGTAACGGCGGATTTTCGGTCTGTAATAGAACAGCAAGGTAGCTAGCTTGACCCCAGGTCGCTGCCAATTCTGTCAATACCTTACACAATAATAAGGATTACAAAATATGCCTCTAGTGAAAGACAAGGTTGACTCCCAGCGCAGCCCGGTTCAGGCGGAAAGCATCGACAAGGACGATCCGCCCGGGCCGGTGCGCGTTACTTCAATCGACCGGATCGAACTGGAATCCGACGGTAAACATATGGTGGTGCATAGCGAGCAATCCACGCTTACGTTCCACTACTCAGTGTTCCGGGAACTGCTCGCAGTGCTGCCCGCCGCGATCATGCAGTCGGAACGCATGCTTCGGCCAACGCCGCACATTAACTTCGCGATGGGCTGCGAAGGATGGGAACTTGGCGCTATCGATAACGGCAAAAGCCTGGTCCTCACGTTCCGCCTTCAGGGCGGTGCGGATATTTCATTCTGTCTTCCCCGAGAGCAAATCCCCCCCATGGTCGACGCGCTCATAGCCGCAGCACGACTCGTTCAGATTCCGACGCACGCCAGCGGCCCCTTGCAGTAATCCGCTAATGCAGCGCAGTTCGTGAGCGGCCCGAAACAGTGAGTTCAGGCCAGAAGCGGCACCGATCACGTCCGATACGACGACACGGATAGCAGAGCAACACATTCGGGCCGATATGCTCGTCAAGACCATCCAATGAAATTTAACTTCCGAAACTTACGCACCGCTCACTCAGTTGCCGCCATCGCATTGAATGCGTTCATTGCGCCGACCGTGTTTGCCGCGACCAGCAGCTTTGTCATCAAGGATATACAGATAGATGGCCTGAAGCGCATCGAGGCCGGGTCGGTCTTCGCCTACGTTCCGCTCAAACGAGGTGACGTCTTCTCGGACGATAAAGCGTCGGAAACCATTCGCGCACTCTATGCAACCGGCTTCTTCGACGACGTCCGGGTCGAGACGCAGGGTGACGTGGTCGTCGTGAAAGTACAGGAGCGCGCCGCCGTCTCGTCAATCGACTTCGCCGGTATTCACGAGTTCGACAAGGACAACCTGACCAAAGCATTGCATTCGGTCGGCCTGTCGCAAGGCAGCACTTACGACAAGGCCCTTGTCAGCAAAGCCGAACAGGAACTGAAGCGTCAATACCTGACACGGGGCTATTACGCCGCCGACGTGACTACGACGGTCACGCCGATCGACCGCAACCGCGTATCCATTTTGTTCTCCGTGACGGAAGGTCCGAGCGCGAAGATTCGCCAGATCAACTTCATAGGCAATCAGATCGCCAGCAGCCAGACACTGCTCGATGAAATGCAATTGTCGACCCCTAACTGGTTCTCGTGGTACACGAAGAACGACCTGTATGCGAAGGACAAGCTGACGGGGGATCTGGAGAACGTTCGCTCGTATTACCTGAACCGCGGGTATCTCGAGTTCAACATCGACTCCACGCAAGTGTCGATCTCGCCCGACAAGAAGGACATGTACCTGACCGTCACCATTCACGAGGGTGAGCCATACACCATTTCAAGCATCCAGCTTGCCGGCAATCTGCTCGATCGAGACGCCGAACTAAAAAAGCTTATCTCTATTCACGCTGGTGACCGTTTCTCGGCTGAAAAACTGAAAGCCATGACCCAGGCAGTAGTCGACAAGCTGGGCGAATATGGCTACGCGTTCGCGCAGGTCAATGCCCAGCCGGGGATCGATCAGGTCCATCACACTGTCGCGATCACGCTGCAGGTCGATCCGGGGCGCCGCGTGTATGTGCGTCGCGTGAATATTGAAGGTAATACGCGCACGCGCGACGAAGTGATCCGTCGCGAGATGCGCCAGATCGAAAGTTCATGGTTCGACAGCGCCCGTCTCAAGCTCTCGAAGGAGCGGATCGATCGCCTAGGCTATTTCACGAACACTGAGGTAACCACGACCCCCGTCCCAGGCACCAACGACGAGGTCGACGTGGACATCAAGGTGGAAGAGAAACCAACGGGCGCGATCACGCTGGGCGCCGGCTACGATTCGAGCGACAAGGTCGTGCTGTCGGCCGGTGTGTCGCAGGAAAACGTGTTCGGCTCCGGCACCACGCTGGCCGTCAACGTGAATACGGCACAGACGTACCGGACTTTGGCGGTGACCCAGACCGACCCCTACTTTACGATCGATGGTATCAAGCGCATTACCGACGTGTACTACAAAACCACCTATCCGCTCTATAACTTCAACGATACGAGTTTTCGAATCACGTCGGTCGGAGCGGATCTGAAGTTCGGCATTCCCTTCTCCGAATCGGATGTGGTTTATTTTGGTGCCGGCTTCGAACAGGACCGTTTCAATACGGACTCGTCAACGCCACAAAGCTACCTGAACTATGTGGCCGATTTCGGGCGCGTGGTGAACAACTATCCCGTGACCGCGGCCTGGTCGCACGACGCACGCGACAGCGCGCTGATACCGAGCAAAGGCTACTTCCTCCAGACCAATGCAGAGCTCGGAACGCCACTGGGAAATACCGAGTACTACAAATCAGATATCCAGGCTCAGTACTATTACACGCCGGCGAGAGGCTTTATTCTCGGACTGAATTTCCAGGCCGGTTACGGTCACGGCATAAGCGGCCAGGCCTATCCGATCTTCAAGAACTACTACGCTGGCGGTATTGGCTCGGTGCGGGGCTACGAATCCGGTTCGCTCGGACCGCGCGACGCCACGACCAACGACCCCATCGGCGGCTCGAAGATGGTCGTCGGAAATATTGAAATGACGTTCCCCCTGCCGGGCACCGGGTACGACCGGACGCTGCGGGTGTTCACCTTCGTTGACGGCGGCAATGTCTGGGGCAACGAAGGCAACAGCGTCGGCGCCAACGGTTTGCGCTACAGCTATGGCGCGGGGCTCGAGTGGATCTCACCCATCGGGCCGCTCAAGCTGGACGTCGGCTTCCCGATCGTGCGCCACTCGGGTGACCAGTATCAAATGTTCCAATTCCAGATCGGCACGTCGTTCTAACCCGTGGTTTCCGCAGAAACACCCATCGGGTTCACGCCGTGCATGCGTCATATCGCCGTCGCAGCGGCGATCGCCCTGTTCCTCGCGCCTTCGCCCGCTCGCGCGCAATTAAGCGGCGCGGCATCACAGGCCGAATCGATCGAACCGCCCTGGGGCCTGCGATTCGCGCCTGAAGTCACAGAACATCCGTTGCCGGCAAACTCGTCGCCCGCGGTGTTCGGTATCGGCGATTCGACGAATGGCGATGAGGATCGCGACATGTCGCTCAAGGGCAGCGGCGAGATACGGCGCGATGCGACCCTTGTGAAGGGCGACGCTGTCCACTACGACGTCGACCGTAACGTAGCCGATGCGTACGGCCACGTGCATGTGGTCGACGGCTACGACGTCTTCACCGGTCCGGAAGCCCATCTGCATGTCGATGCCAACGAGGGCACCATGACAACGCCGACCTACCACTTCCATCTGACGGGTGGCTCGGGTAGTGCCGAGCGCATCGACCTGATCGATAACGAGCGTTCAGTCGTGCATCACGGCACTTACACCGCGTGCCAATGCGAAGACGATCCAGCCTGGTACCTCAAGGCTTCGCGTTTCGACATGGACCAGGGATCGGACGAAGGCATCGCCCACAACGGCGTACTGTTCTTCCAAGGCGTGCCTATCTTCGCCAGCCCGTGGTTGTCGTTTCCGTTGTCCGGGAATCGCCAGAGCGGCCTCCTTCCGCCGACTTTTTCACTGAGTTCAACGAATGGATTCGACCTTACCCTCCCGTATTATTTCAACATTGCGCCGAACTATGACCTGACGTTGACACCACGCATCATGTCCAAACGGGGCGTCATGCTGACAACGAATTTTCGCTATCTGACGCCCACGTATTCGGGCACCGCGACCATCTCGTATCTGCCCAGCGACGCGATCACCAAGACCAACCGCTATTCGATCAACATCCAGCACAATCAGAACTTCGGTGACGGTTTCGGCGCGTACATCAATTATTCGAGTGTGTCGGACGTCAACGTCACGACGGACCTGAGCGCCAATAACGCTTCGCTGGTCAACGGGCAGGACATCTTCCAGCAGGAAGCGGGCGTGACCTATAACAACGGTCCATGGTCAGTGCTCGCACGCGTCCAGCGCTGGCAGTCGTTCAGTACGTCGCCGCCCTACAATCGCGACCCGGAACTCGACGTCAAGTACGCCAAGTACAATGCCGGCGGATTTGATTTCGGCGCCGAGGCGGACGTCACGCGGTTCAGCATTTCGACCGCCGACTCCACTGAAGGCAGCCGCTTCACGTTCAATCCGTTTGTCAGCTATCCGCTGTCCGGGCCGGGATGGTTCATTACGCCAAAGGTTCAGTGGCACTACGTTGCGTACGACCTGACCTCAATCGGAAGCGGCGCGCCGACGGGGCAGCCAAATAACTTCTCGTTCAATGTGCCCACCTTCAGCCTGGACTCCGGGCTCGTGTTCGAACGCAGCGTGCGCCTGTTCGGGACGGACTATATCCAGACGCTGGAACCCCGGCTGTACTACGTCTATACGCCCTACCGGAACCAGACCTTCGCACCGGTCTTCGACACAGGCGAGGAGGACTTTGGACTGGCGCAGATTTTCACCGACAACACCTTCGTCGGCGGCGACCGGGTCGCCGACCTGAACCGGCTCACTGCTGCTGTGACGACACGGTTCATCAACCAGGCTACCGGAGACGAACGCGCCCGCTTCGTGATCGCGCAGGAATACTATTTCACCAATCCGCAAGTCGTGCTGGAGTCGGGCGAATCCGTGACCGATGTCCGCGGCACCGACATCATTGTTGGAGGGTCAATCAAGATCGGCGCCGGCTTCTCGACCGAGCAGGCGGTCCAGTACGACGAGCAGCATGACCGGTTCGACCGGACGACCTCCGGCTTCACCTGGAAGCCGGCGGATCGTGAGGTGGTCAGCCTTGCCTACCGGTATACACGTGCCGACGAGGACCTCGAGAACGAGGCGGAGAACCAGATTGTCGCGTCAGGACAATGGCCGCTGAGCCGCAGGCTTTACGCCGTGGGCCAGGCCAATTTCGACATAGTCGCTCATCACCTTGTGGCGGGGCTGCTCGGCGTTCAGTACGACGCAGACTGCTGGTCGCTCAGCCTGGCGGTGCAAAAATACACCAACGTGTCCACCACAACGAGCGTAGCCAGCAGCGCGACCCGCGTGTTGTTACAGCTTCAACTCAAAGGGCTGACGAAAGTCGATAACGGACTGTCCTCACAATTCCGCGCGAGCATTCCCGGCTATACGCCGCTGCCTTCGCCAGCTGCGCCCGAGTCGCGGTTCTCGGACTACGAATGACGATGGACTGCAGGATTGCCGTCCTGCACGCGTGCGGCACTTCTCTGTCACAGTAGAGGGCTGCAAGCCAGTTCAACTCATTGACGACCCGATTCTCATGACCCTCCGCGACAATGACGTTCCTCCCGCACTCGAATGTCGCGGCTTGAGCAAAGCCTACGGCGCAGGCCGCGTGCTGCTGGCAAGTCTCGACTTCGCACTCGATCCCGGGGAGTTTGTCGCGGTCATGGGCGACTCGGGCGTCGGCAAGTCGACGCTTTTGAACCTGATCGCGGGCCTCGATACCGCCGACAGCGGCGAGGTGCTGATCGACGGTACGTCCATCTCGAGTCTCGACGATGACGCCGCCACCCGCCTTCGCCGGCAAAAACTCGGCTTCGTATTCCAGGCATTTCACGTCCTGCCGCATCTGACGCTGGTTCAGAATGTCGCGCTGCCATTGCTGCTCAACAACACCGCCCCGTCCCGCGCGCTCGACTTGCTGGAGGCAGTTGGTCTGGGCGGTCGCGGCGACGACTTTCCGCGGCAACTCTCCGGCGGAGAACTGCAGCGTGTCGCCATCGCACGCGCGCTCGTGCACCGGCCCACGCTGATCCTGGCCGACGAACCGACGGGCAACCTGGACCCCGATACCGCGCATGAAGTGCTCTCGTTGTTCCGTGCAGAGATCAAGGCGAACGGCGCCGCCGCGATCATGGTCACCCACTCCATGGCCGCGGCGGCCAGTGCGGACCGGATCCTTATCCTGAGCGAGCATGGCCTGCATGCCGGTGAATAAGCCCGTGACGCAATCCTCCCGGCGTATTGCAGGTAGCCGGCTCCTCGCGCGTTGGCTGCTAGGTGCGGAGTGGCGCAGTCATCCGGCTCGCGCGATAGTGGCCATCGCTACGATCGCGCTGGGCGTGGCGCTCGGTTATGCCGTGCAGCTCATCAACAGCGCTGCATTCAACGAGTTCTCCGCGGCGGCCAAGAGTCTCTCCGGCGAGGCTGACTTACAGGTGCGCGGTGCGCAGCCACACTTCGATGAAAGCTGGTACCCGCGTCTTGCAACGGAAGCGGGCGTGGCTTTGGCCAGCCCCGTACTAGACCTGGATGTGACCGTGCCCGGCCAGAGCGCCGCGTTGAAAGTGCTTGGCATCGACGTCTTCAGGGCAAGCCGTATCACGCCGGAACTGATCGGTGTGCCTTCGGCGCAGCGTCCGCTCGATACCCTTTCCGACGACGCCATCTTCCTCTCGCCCGCAGCGCAACAGTGGCTTCACGCAGCACCCGGCGAGCATGTCGCGCTGCGTAGCGGCACGTCGACCGTGCAATTTCGGGTAGCGGGCGGCATCGTCAGGACACGGCCCGGTCAACGTATTGCGGTGATGGACATTGCCGCCGCTCAGTGGCGTTTCGGTCTTGAAGGGAAACTCTCGCGCGTCGACCTGCAACTCGAGCGCGGCGTCGATCGGGATCGCTTCAAACGCGAGCTGCAAGAGCGGCTTGGCAGTCAACTGGTCGTAGCCGAAACGCGTGACGATGAAAGCCGGACCGATCGCTTGTCGCGCGCTTATCGCATCAACATGAATGTGCTCGCGCTCGTGGCCCTTTTTACCGGCGCGTTCCTCGTATTCTCGACGCAAGCGTTAGCGGTCGTCCGGCGCCGCGCGCAGTTCGCGATGCTTCGCGTATTGGGTTTTACACGCGGTCAGCTTCTACGCCAGATCCTGATGGAAGGGGCGCTTCTCGGGGTGATCGGTTCCGTACTCGGTCTGGCACTGGGTTATGCGCTGTCGAGCGTCGCACTGCGTTTCTTCGGCAGCGACCTTGGCGGCGGCTACTTTCCGGGCGTGCAGCCTCATGTCGGCTTCGAGCCCGTTGCAAGCGCGGTGTTTCTCGCGTTGGGCGTCGGCGTCTCGGTGCTCGGCAGTCTCGTACCGGCGCTGGAGGCGGCGCGGGCAAGGCCAGCCGCCGCGCTCAAAGCCGGCAGTGAAGAAGGCGCGCTGGCAAGGCTGGCAACGCCCTGGCCTGCGCTTGCTTGCCTCGCTGTTGCGGGAATACTGGCGCTCTTGCCACCGCTATTCGATGTCCCCATCCTCGGTTATCTCGCCGTCGCGCTGTTGCTGATCGGCGGTATCGCGCTGATGCCGCGTTGCACGGCGATCGTGTTCACCGCGCTCAGCCGCCGGCGTACGAAACGCCGTACGCGCGCCACCACCACGTTGGCGCTCGCCCGGCTCGCGAATGCCCCGGGGCAGGCATCCATCGCCATGGGCGGCGTTCTGTCGAGCTTTGCGCTGATCGTCGCGATGGCCATCATGGTCGCGAGTTTCCGTGTGTCGGTGGATGAGTGGCTGACCCATCTCCTGTCCGCCGATCTATACGTTCGTGTCGCGCCCAATGGCGACACCGGCGGTCTGAGTCCTGACGAACAAGCGGCGCTCGCTGCGACTCCAGGCGTAAAGAACGCTGCGTTCACCCGCACGTCCCATCTCACGCTCGATCCTGCGCGTCCGGCCGTGGCCTTGCTAGCGCGCGACATCGACGCAGCCGATCCCGGTGCATTGATGCAGATGACCGGCCCAGTGCTTCCACCATCAACCCTGAACGACGGCGAGACACCGATCTGGGTGTCGGAGGCAATGGTCGATTTGTATCAGTACAGGCTTGGACAACGGCTTCGGTTATCCATTGGCGCGTCTGGCGGGACGTTCGTTGTGGCAGGCATTTGGCGCGACTATGTGCGGCAAACCGGCGCGATCCAGTTGCGCCTTGCCGACTACAGACGCTTGACGGGTGATACAGGAGCCACCGACGTAGCCGTCACGATCAAGCGCGGCGCAAGCGTAGAAAGTGTCATTGCGAGCCTGCGAAAACTGCCCTTCGGCACCGCGATGGAGTTTGCTCAACCCGGCGACATCCGCGCCCGGACGCTAACGATTTTCGACCGGAGCTTCGCGGTGACCTATCTGCTGGAAGCGGTGGCGATCGTGATCGGGCTGTTCGGCGTGGCGGCCACATTCTCCGCGCAAACACTCGCTCGCGCGCGGGAGTTCGGCATGCTGCGGCACGTTGGTGTGACGCGTCGTCAGGTGCTGGTCATCCTCGCGGCTGAGGGCGGTATGCTGACTGCGCTCGGGATTGCAGTGGGATTTATCCTCGGCTGGGCAATCAGTCTCGTGCTGGTCTTCGTCGTCAATCCGCAGTCGTTCCACTGGAGCATGTCGATGCATATCCCATGGTCTGTGTTGAGCACGGTTGCGCTGGTGATGCTGATCTCGTCATGTGCGACAGCTGTGGTTGCAGGGCGCAAGGCGGTATCGATCGATGCGGTGCGTGCCGTCAAGGAGGACTGGTAATGCGTGGTCTTCGAACATTGTTAAGCCAGGCGTGGCGATGGCTTATGGTAGCGGGCGTTTGCAGCCTGGCGAATACACCGTCCATGGCGACGGAGTTCGCCGCCGTCACGCCCGATCATCCGCTTGTCTTCGCGCACGATACCGGCGCACATCCGGCCTTTCGCACCGAATGGTGGTATGCAACGGGTTGGCTCAATCAACCGGACGGCAAACCGCTCGGTTTCCAGATCACGTTCTTTCGCTCGGCGACCGAACATGATCCAGCGGACGCGGGCGCATTTGCACCGTCGCAGTTGATCATCGCTCATGCAGCGCTTAGCGATCCCTCGCTGGGACGACTCGTGCACGACCAGAAGATTGCGCGTCAGGGTTTCGGTCTCGCGTATGCAAAGACCGACAACACGGACGTCAAGCTTGATGCATGGCAACTCGTGCGAGCCGCCGATGGAAATTACACCGTGACCGTGAATGCCGCTGATTTCACGCTGAACCTGTCGCTCACGCCGACTCAGGAACCGCTGCTGCAAGGCGACAAAGGTTACTCGCGAAAAGGTCCGCTGGCGGCACAAGCGAGCTATTACTACAGCGAACCGCAATTGCGAGTGAGCGGTAAGGTCACACGCGTTTCTCACTCAAGCGATAAAGCCGGACTTGACACGGCAGTCACCGGCTCGGCATGGCTGGATCATGAGTGGTCGAGCACGGTGCTTAGCGCCGATGCAGCGGGATGGGACTGGCTCGGCGCCAATCTGTCCGACGGCTCGGCGCTGATGGCATTCAAGGTACGCGGACGAAATGGCGGCACCGTCTGGTCACACGCGGCGCTTCGCGAAACCAACGGTCGCGTGACCGTTTTCGATGCGGGGCAAGTCGATTTCACGCCGCTTCGAACCTGGCGCTCGCCACGCACCGGCACGTCTTACCCGGTATCGGAGAAGCTCGGGACCGGTGCGCTCACATGGCGCCTCGATCCGTTGATGGACGATCAGGAACTCGACTCCAGCCAGTCGACGGGCGCGGTGTATTGGGAGGGAGCGGTAGCGGTGAGTCGTGACGGTAAAACCCTGGGTCACGGTTATCTTGAACTGACGGGATATGCCAAGGCGCTGAAGCTGGAAAAATAACGGTACTCGTTGCAGGGCACGGCGTCATAAAAAAGCAATGTGACAAGGGCATGACCAGGCGGTCGCACAACCTTGCTGGCACGCGTGCTGTCGTGCGACATCTGCTGCCCAAGCACACGCGTGCCAGCCGTCGCCGCAAGGGCGACGCGAAGCTTAGTTCTTCAGGCTGTCCGGCACCTTCCCGCCATTGGCCGCAAGCTGCTCCATCACGGCTTTGTGCAACCAGATGTTCATCGATGCGGAATCGTTGGTGTCGCCCGTATAGTGCAGCTCGCCCGCCAGTTCCTTGCGTGCGGAAAGGCTGCTGTCGAGACCCAGTAATTTCATCAGATCGACAATCGACGTCCGCCAGTTCAATTGCTCCGACGTATTCGCCTGCATGTCGGCCAGGACCGCTTCGACATCCACCGGTTCTGGTGCCGCGGCCGGTGCGCTTGCTTCAGGTGCCGAGGTTGCATCCGTTGTATCAGTTGCAGCAGGCGCGGCCGGATCGGCAGGCGCTGTATTCGCCGGATGGCTTGAAGGGAAAATCTTGCTCAGGATAGTGCCGAAGATGCTCATGATGTATATCCCTTGGTCGACGTAGTGAACGACGTTGTGAAGCGGCGCGTTCGCCGGTTCATGCGGCCAGTGCGCAAATTGCGTTCCCGAAACATCAGCGCAATGTCTTGGGCCAGCGCACAGCCGCAAGAACATTGTAGGCGATCGATCGGCCTCGGATGGTGATGCGGGCAACGCACGCGGGTGATCGTTTCCGAAAGACAGGTTGAACGCAGCGCTCGTTTCGACTATCGCTTCGCATCGAGCGAAAACCAGGATTATTCATGCGATCATTCGCCCACCGCGACTCCGTGCTCCGCCATGACATCAAAACGCCAGGTTGACTCCGCCCGCTTCGTACACGGCTCGACCTTGCGGCATGTCGTTGTCATGGCAGGAACAGGCGCGATCGGATTGATGGCCGTATTCGCTGTCGATCTCGCCAATCTCTTCTATGTATCGCTGCTCGGCGACACGTCGGTCGCCGCAGCGGTGGGATTCGCCGGGACCATCAACTTCTTCCACACGGCCATTTCCATCGGCATGACGATAGGCGTCAGCGCCACCGTCGCGCGGCTTCTCGGTGCAGGCCAGCGAACGAAAGCGCGGCAGGTGGCGTCGGCAAGTCTTGTGTTGATGATGCTAGTCACCATGGTGCTGAGCGCCGCCACGTTGCTCTTCCTGGACCCGATCCTCAACGCGCTCGGCGCTGCGGGCGAAACGCGCGTGCTGAGCCGCAGCTTCCTGATGATCACCGCGCCCACGTACGTGTTCCTCTCCATCGGCATGTGTACAGCCGCGCTGATGCGTTCTGTCGGCGACGCCCGGCGAGCGATGACCGTCACGCTGACCGCCGCGGTCGTGACCGCGATCCTCGATCCGATCCTGATCTTCGGGTTCCATCTTGGGCTGACGGGTGCGGCCATATCGAACGATATCGCGCGCGTCGCGCTTGCGCTTGTCGGCCTGTATGGTGCGATCCGGGTCAACGATCTCATTGGCCGTGTTCGCGTTGCTCGCTTGTGGTCCAACAGCCAGCCGGTCATGAAGGTTGCGCTACCCGCCGTGCTGACCAACCTCGCGACGCCCGTTGCCAGCGCATACGTCACGCACGCGATGGCCAGCTTCGGCGCGGCGGCCGTCGCGGGGCAAGCGACCATCGACCGCATCACGCCCGTGGCCTTTGCGGTGATCTATGCGCTGACCGGCGCGGTCGGGCCGATCATTGCCCAGAATCTCGGCGCGGGCCGCGCGGACCGTATCCGCGAGACCGTTCGCAACAGCCTGGTGTTCGTGCTGCTGACGGTGGCGCTTGCGTGGATCGTGCTGGCGCTGGCTCAGGGCGGCTTGATCCGCGCCTTCTCGGCTCGCGGCGACACGGCCGTCATTATCACGGCGTTCTGTTCGTGGCTGGTGGCGAGTTATGCGTTCGTCGGCTGCCAGTTTGTCGCGAACGCGACGTTCAATAATCTCGATCGTCCGTTGTTGTCGACGCTGTTCAACTGGGGGCGCGCGACTATCGGCACGGTGCCGTTTGTTGCGGCCGGGATGCGGCATGGTCCCGTCGGTGTGATGATCGGACAGGCTGCCGGCAATGCCATCTTCGGCACGATGGCGATGCTGGTGGCGTATTCCGTCGTTAAGCGCTTGCCGATGGGAGATTGCGCTGCGCTAGCGAGCAAGGACAGCAACCGGCTAGAGCAATCCGTCGTTAATGTTCCTGGCGCGGCTGCGGGAAATACGGTTGCGCCGGACGTGGAGTTAAAGGAGCTTCCCGCGCGGGGTGGTTAGGGGTTTTGGCTTAGCGGTCGGGGTTAATGCCGGGTTGCTGCTTTCGGTGTTAGTGGTCTGCGTGAGTGAGCTATATTTTTTACCACTATTAGCCACTGTGCGTGGCGGCACTTCATTTCTTTTTCCGACGGCGAAAAAGAAACAGAAGCAAAGAAAACGCCTCTCAACAATCGGCTAGCTAGTGTCCCTAGCGTGCAGGCTAGAAGTTTCTGGCACCTGATAGCACGGTGCTCGCCAGACTGGAGGATGTTTGAAGCCCGACCTCTCCGAACACGGATACCCACACGCTTCGCCACCAGTGACTGAACCTGCCACAGGTTCACCCCGCGCTATCCGCGTACAACCACCTCAAGAAACAACCTCAAGAAACAACCTCAAGAAACAACCTCAAGAAACAACCTCGCAGTCCACGTAGCCAACCCACCAGGAAATGAGGCAACCAGCACACGTGAGGCCGTCATGGTCCGTGGGGTGCGGTGCTTGCCCGAGAGCGTTGGGGCGAAGCGTGTTCGTGTCAGGATTCGCGAGAAGGAGGGGTTCAAACATTCTTCAGTCTGGCGAGCACCGTGCTATCAGGTGCCAGAAACTTCTAGCCTGCACGCTAGGGACACTAACTTGCCCATGGTTTGAAAGCGCTTTCTTTGCTTCGTTTCTTTGTCGCTTTGGACAAAGAAATGACGGGCGGCCACGCAAAGTGGCTAACAGTGATAAAGAAATCAGCTAACTTAAGCCAACCGCTAACCTGAGCAGCAGCAACCCGGCACCAACCCCGACCACTACGCCCCAAAACCCCACCAAACAGAACCCCGAGTGCGAACGAAAACCCCGTCCGATTGTTCATTTCGCACGGATTCACTATTCCCCTCTATCGGTACAATATTTCGATAGTGCGCGCATATACTCCATTCCATCGACGCAGCGCACCAACCAGCAGGACCGCTGCGTAGCCCATGAATGAAGTCACTTATACGCATCGGAGCACATCATGAACAAGACCCTTATTGCAGCGTTGTTAGTCGCTGTTTCCGCCGCCTTTGCAGCACCGGCATTCGCTAGCAGCGGTTATGGTCCGGCACCGTCGTACAACCCGCTGGTCGGCGCACCTGCTTCGCAACGCGGCCAAAGCGCGCAAACCCTCGCAGCGGAAAAAGCATCGAATAACGATGCCAACACAAGCGCGTATGGCGGCGTGAAAAGCACCACCACGCAATCGGGCGAACGCGCTCAAGCTAACGATGCACGCTCGACCTATTCCCATAATTAATAACAGCTGAAGCTTGGCTTAGCAGAAAACCAATGCCCGGCGAACTTGAGTTCGCCGGGCATTGGCATTTTTAACCTTAGTGACCTTAGTGACATGAGGAACATCCAAGTTGTGGACGCGGTGTAGAGAACTTTGATGCATAGTTGAGAGTCGACAACTAAGCCAACTTCCCCGCTGCCTCCACCACAAAGGAAGAACCCTCATGTCAGAGCAAGCACAATTCGAACTCTTCGCGTTCTGGCGCTCGTCCGCCGCGTTTCGCGTACGCGTCGCGCTTAATTTGAAAGGCCTGAGCGCACACGAACAGAACATCGATCTCGACGCGGGTGAGCAACGCGGAGCGGAATTCCTGAAAATCAGTCCGCTAGGGTCAATTCCCGCGTTGGTTCAGGACGGCCACGAACCGCTCACGCAATCGCTGGCCATCCTCGAATTCCTGGACGAACTCCAGCCCTCGCCGCCGTTGCTGCCAAGCGATTTATACGGTCGCGCACGCGTGCGGTCGATTGCATCGATGTGTGCTGCCGATACCCATCCGCTGATCGTGCCGCGCGTGAAAAAATATCTGCAGGAAACGGGCGGATTCGACGCCGCCGCCTGGCGCGCTTGGCAAATCCGCTGGCTCGGCGCGGGACTGGCCGCGGTTGAACAGCGTCTGGCAAGCGCACCGGAAACGGGCACGTTCTGTCACGGCGATGAACCCACGATGGCGGACATTTGCCTCGCAAGCATTGTCGCGATAACACGGGTGTTCAAGATCACGATCCCTGACGTACCGACTATCGACCGGATCATGACTGCGTGCGACCAGCATCCGGCGTTCATGAAGGCCGATCCCAAACGTCAGGCAGGCGCGCCGAAGTAAGCGCTTGCGATGGTCGTGCGGTGGATGATGGAGCGTGGCCGCCGCACGTTGCCTCTAATATCCCGCACCACCTCGTGTCACTTGTCCCCTCAGCGCGCGGCCTTTCAGCAGCCGTCCATCAGCCGGGCGAGTTCGTCTCGACCGCCTTGCGACCCATCTTTTCAATCTCACGCACTTCGACACGTCAGACGGCTGCGGGGAGACCTCGCAAACGCGCCGTTTCTATCGTCATCGTTTCGTTCGTGAGGTCGAGGAAAGCCTTTACCAGCGGGTTCGGATGCTGCAATTGAGGACAAACCGTGAAACCGCGAAACATCACATCCGGCGAGAACGGCCGGAATACGATGCGCGACGGATTGGTATCGGACATGGCAAGCGGATTCACTACACCCACGCCCAAACCACGCGCGACCATCGCGCAAATGGTCGCGCCGTACGGCGTCTCAATGATCGGCATCTGGTTCGCGCCGGCCTGCCGCAACGCGCGATCGAGCGACGAGCGTGTGTCGTCGGCATATGAGGGCAGGATGAGGCTCTGACCCCTCAAGTCACGCGCATGTATCCGCTCGCGCGCCGTGAGCGGATGTTTCGCGGGCAGCGCACACACCCCAGCTAGCCGATACAACTCCGCACTCGTCACGCCGAACGCGTCGGGCGTGGTGGTGGCAAAACCGACATCGCAATACGCAGACGATGCCCAGCGCTGGATCGTGCCTTCGCTACGCATTTCCAGCGACACCGCGATACGCGGATACGCCGCCAGGAAACGCTCGATCACAAGGGGTACGAACGATAATGCCAACACCGGCACCGCCACCAAACGCAGCCGGCCACTGCCGAACTGGCGTATCTCGCGCGCCGAATGCGCGAGCTTCTCGAGTCCGACGAAACTACGGTCGACCTCGCGGTAGAACGCGCTGCCTGCATCGGTGGCCTGAATCCGGCCGCCATTGCGCGTGAAAAGCGCAAGTCCTGTCGACGCTTCCAGCTCCCCGATCAGGCGGCTGATGCTGGGCTGCGAGGTGCCGAGCTCTTCGGCTGCGGCGGTCATCGATCCACGCAGCATCACCAGCCTGAACGCTTCGATTTGCTTCTGATTCATGTGTGTGCCTCCCTCCGATTTCCTTAGCCGACGCCCAAGCTTGTCATATCAAAAATGAATAGCAGACGTTTTTGGCCGTATTTGACCGGATGACGGCGGCGCTCCTAGACTCGTTCCTGAACTGATTGCCGACTAGCCATTCCCAGCGAACCATGCGAGCCGACGCACTGCTTTTCCACGATGACTTCCGCCTCGCGCCCTATTGGTGGGACGCGGCACCACCCGAAACGTCGCGCGTCGCGCTACCGCCAAGCGTGGATCTGGTGATTGTGGGCAGCGGCTATTGCGGGTTATCGGCGGCGGCGGAAGCGGCGCGGCAAGGTGCATCGGTGGCGGTACTGGATGCCGCCGAGATCGGCGCGGGCGGCAGCACGCGCAGCGGCGGCATGGTGTCGAGCGGGCAGAAACTGGCCCTGACCGATGCGATTCGCGGCGTATCGGCGGAACGGCTGGGCCGCTTGATGGCGGAATCGACGGCGAGCTTCGACTACCTGAAGCGCCTGATAGCCGATGAAGCGCTCGACGCCGACCTGCAGATAACAGGCCGCTTTTTTGGTGCCTTCACACCCGGTCATTTCGAGCGGCTGCGCCGGCAAGGCGACCTGCTGCGCGAGAAAACCGGCGTGACGGCGCATGTGGTGACGCGTGCGGAACAACGTGTGATGGTCGGCTCGGACTATTACTACGGCGGCATTCTCGTGGATGAATACGGCGGGCTGCATACGGCGAAATATCACCGTGCGCTACGCGAGCTCGCGCGGCGGTGCGGCGCAAGCCTGCACTCGCACGCGGCAGTGGAGCGGATTGAACGGACTGGCACGCGCTTCCGTGTACATACAGCGCGCGGCAAGATCGACGCCGGGCAAGTGCTGGTTGCGACCAACGGTTATACGGGGCGCTTGCTGCCGTTTTTCTCGCGTCGCGTGCTGCCGGTGGCGAGCTATCAGATCGCAACGGAACCCCTGCCGCCGGGACTGATGGAGGTATTGAATCCAGGCCGCCGCATGATTAGCGACTCCAAGCGCAACCTGTTTTATACGCGTCCCTCTCCTGACGGCACGCGCATGTTATTCGGCTCGCGACCCTCGTTTCGCGAAATCGGCGAACGGGCGGCGGCGCGGATCCTGCACGCAAAAATGGTGCAACTCTGGCCCGCCTTGCGCGACGTGCGTATCACGCATGCATGGAAAGGATACGTTGCGATGACCGGCGACAAGCTCGCGCACATCGGCGAGCGCGACGGCGTGTTTTACGCGCTCGGCTGCAACGGCAATGGCGTTGCGTTGATGACTTACCTCGGGCAGCGCATTGCGAGAACCCTGCTGGGTCTCGATGCCGTACCCGGCGCGTTCGGCGAAGGTCCGTTTCCGCTGAGTCCGGGCGGCATGGCCAGCACCTTGATCGTGCCGGTGGGTGCTGCGCTGTATCAGCTCGACGACTGCTGGAACGGACGCGTGCGCGGCGCGTTGTCTTAGCAATAACGCTTTACTTTCAATCCACCGCTGTCTTCCTGGAGCAACCATCATGCGGTTTCGACACTTTCTCAGGCTCGTTTCCATCGTCGTTCCCCTCTCGTTGATGGCCGCGACCAGCGCGTATGCCGATGATCTCGGCACGCTTGCGCCGGGCAAGCTGATGGCGGGCGTGGACGCCAATAACAAGCCCTATTCCTACATCGACGACGGCAAGATGACGGGCTTCGACGTGGAACTGCTGCGTGCTATTGGAGCCAAGCTGGGCTTAAGCGTCGACTTCCGCGCGCAGGACTTCAGCGGCTTGCTGCCAAGCGTGTCGAACCAGCAGATCGACCTTGCCGCCGGATCGATTTCGATCACGAAGGACCGGCTGAAGATGGTCGATTTCTCCGAGGGCTATCTCACGGGTCTGCTTAGCGTGGCGACCTTGCCCGATAGCCCGATCACCAGCGACAAGGCCTCGGTGAAGGACAAGCGTATCGGCGTGGTGCAAGGTACGATTGAAGATACGTATTCGGACAGCTACCTGCCGGGCGCGCAGATCGTGCGTTTTCCTAATCTGAACGCAGGCTTCCTCTCCATGCGTTCAAAATACATCGATGGTTTTTTCATCGATAAATCGCTCGTCGACGGTCTGCAAAGCAAGTATCCGCAGTTGAACATTACGGACCGGCTGGATATATCGGCCGTCAACCTGCCTGCCGGTTTCCCGATGCGCAAGGGTAACGCCAAGCTCGAAGCGGCGGTCAACAAGACGCTTAACGAACTGGTGGCCGACGGCACCTGGATAAAGCTGTACACGCAGTTCCATCCCGGCTATCCGAAGCCCGCCAGCCTGCCGCCGTACGAGATGAAAACCGGCAGCTGAATTTCCGCCGACATGATTCGGAGAGCGCCATGAACGCATTCCTGCAGAACTTCCTCGACTGGCAGTTGCTCACGGGATCGCTGCCTGCGCTGCTCGAAACGGGGCTCGTCAACACGCTCGTGCTGTCGCTGTTTTCGACCTTGCTCGGGATCATCGCGGGCATGGTGCTGGCGTTGATGGCGGTGTCGCACATGCGCTGGCTCGAAGTGCCGGCGCGCGTGTTCGTCGAGGTCTTTCGCGGTTTGCCCGCGGCGCTTGTGATCCTGCTCGTGGGGCAAGGACTCGCGCCGGTCGGGCTGTCGATCTTCGGCCCGAATCCGTATCCGCTTGCCATCGTGGCGCTCGGGCTGATTTCATCGGCGTATATAGCGGAAATTTTTCGCTCGGGTATTCAGAGCGTGGGCAAGGGGCAGCTCTCCGCGTGTCAGGCGCTTGGCATGACGTACTGGACCGCCATGCGTCATGTGATCGTGCCGCAAGGCGTCCGGCGCATCCTGCCCGCGCTTGCGAACCAGTTCATTTCGATCGTCAAGGATTCAAGCCTCGTTTATTTTCTCGGCTTGCTGACCTCGCAGCGCGACCTGTTCACGATTGGACAGAACACGTCGGTGAACACGGCTAACCTGTCGCCGCTAGTCGCGGCCGGCCTCGTCTACTTGCTGATTACCGTGCCGCTCACGCATGCAATCAATCATATCGACCGCTGGACTAACCGGCATTCAAATCCGCGTTACGGCGGCGCAAGCGCCACCACTCGCAAGCAGCTTAAGCGCCAGGCCGCAGCAGCCCGCGCGGGCATGGCTGAACAACACAACTAAAGCCAGGGAATAACACCGTATGGGACCACCAGTCGAGACCGTCGCCGACGACACCACCCTGCCGGACGAAGTGGATGTCGTCGTGGTAGGCGGCGGGATCATCGGCGTAAGTACGGCGCTGTATCTGAGCGATAAAGGCTTGCGTGTCGCGGTATGCGAGAAGGGGCATATAGCGGGCGAGCAATCCAGCCGCAACTGGGGCTGGGTGCGTGTCACGCATCGCGACATGCGCGAGTTCGAGCTGAGTATCGAAAGCCTGAAGCTGTGGCGGACGCTCGACCAGACGCTCGGCATCGATACCGGTTTCAAGCAGTGCGGCATCCTGTACATGGCTAATGACGACACGAAAATGGAAGGTCATCGCGTGTGGCTAGAGAAGGCACGAGCGTTGGCTGGCCGCGATGCATTCGATACCCGCGAAGTCGATCCCAAGACCGTCGCCGGGTTGCTGCCGGGCGCGACGAAGGCATTCAAAGGCGGCTTGTACACGCCAGGCGATGGCCGCGCCGAACCGCAGAAAGCCGCGCCGGCAATAGCGAATGCGCTGCGCAAACGCGGCGTGAAAATCCTGACGCCCTGCGCGGTGCGTGGTGTAGAAACAAGCGCGGGCCGAGTCAGCGCTGTCGTCACCGAGCTGGGTACGATTCGCTGCAAGAGCGTCGTAGTCGCAGGAGGCGCTTGGTCGCGGCTGTTCTGCGGGAACCTGGATATCAACGTGCCGCAGTTGATGGTGAAGGCTTCCGTGTTGCGGACAGCACCCATTGAAGGTGGCCCCGCAGTGAGCGCAAGCAATAAGGAATTCGCGTTCCGCAAGCGCTCGGACGGCGGTTATACGATTGCGTTCGGCTTTCGTACGTACACGGATATCACGCCCGACAGCTTCCGTCTGTTGCCCAAATATATCCCCGCACTGAAGAGTCAACTGGGCGCGTTGAGGGTTGGAATGGGCGCGCGTTTCTTCGATGAACTACGTCGGCCGCGTCATTGGGCACTCGATAAACGGACTGCCTTCGAGGACGTCCGCACACTCGATCCCGAGCCCATTTCAGCTTATACCGATGCCGGCTTGCGTGAGTTCGTAAAGGTCTTTCCGCACCTGAGCGGCGCGCGCATCGCGCAGCGCTGGGCAGGTCTCATGGACGTCACGCCGGATGCGATTCCCGTGATATCGGGCGTCGAAAGCGTGCCGGGACTTTTCATCGGCACGGGGTTTTCGGGGCATGGTTTTGGCATTGGTCCAGCCGCGGGGAAGCTGATGGCGGATCTGGTCACCAACGACAAGCCGCTGGTCGATCCACACCTGTTCCGGCTAAGCCGTTTCAGTGACGGCACGAAGATTGTTATCGACGCGGGCTTTTAAGGATCTCGATAGTGAACAAGGTAGCGATGATCTCCGGCGCGAATCGCGGCATCGGCCTCGCAGTGGCGACGGAATTGCACAGGCGTGGTTATCGGTTGTCGCTGGGGATGCGTGATCCTTCGTCGGCGCAGATTCCATTCGATGCTTTCACGTTCGCTTATGAAGCGCGCGATCCGCTAAGCGGACGCCGCTGGGTCGATGCGACCGTCGAGCATTTTGGCGGTATCGATGTCTTGATCAGCAACGCGGGAGTCTGCACGCACATCACGCTCGAGGAAGGCACCGACGAACTGCTGGAAGAGACACTCGATATCAACGTGAAGGCGCCCTTCCGTCTGATCCAGGCGGCGTTGCCGCACCTGCGCAAACCCGGCGATGCGCGCGTTGTGCAGATTGCGTCGTTATCGGGAAAACGGGTGAAGAACCTGAACGCAGGTTATCAAATGTCCAAGCATGCGGTGATCGCGTTGAATCATGCTGTGCGGCGAGCCGGCTGGGACGACGGCATTCGCGCGACCGCGATCTGTCCCGGCTTCGTGAACACGGACATGGCAGCAGGGATAGCCGGCCTCGAACCTCAGGCGCTAACACAGCCTGAGGACCTGGCCTTGCTGATAGCGAACACCATCGCGATGCCGAATACGGCGAGCGTCGCGGAGATCCTGGTGAATTACCGGCACGAGGATTTGTTCTAGCCTCTACACCCCGCTCTACGACTGTGGATAACACACGTTCCACTGCTTGAGCGCCCTTGTTTCCCGATCGAAACCAAGCACGCTGACTGACGCGGTATCGAGTAGCAAATGCGCCCCCAGCACTGCTGAGTCCGCCATCCAGCAGCCACCGAGCACACGCAGGAAATGCGCGTGCGAAAACAGCGCGATGCGCCCGTTCGTGGCAAGCAGCCGCTGGATCAGGGACTCTGCCCGCGCCTGAATTTCTTCGACGCTCTCGCCTTGCGGTATCGGCGAAGTCCACACCGACCAGTCGGGATCTTCTGCGCGAATGTCCTTCGTTTTGCGGCCTTCGTAGATACCGTAGTCCCATTCGCTCAGGCGCGGCTCTTCTTCTGCCTGACCACCGAGACCCGCTTCGGCGCAGGTATCGCGGGCACGGCTCATCGGACTGCGCAGCACCAGATCGAAAGGCTGGGCCGCGAGCACGGGCCGAAGCGTTCGGGCTTGTGCACGGCCGTGGTCTGTCAGCGGAATGTCAGTGCGGCCCGTGTGCTGGCCGGATAGGCTCCATTCGGTTTCACCATGACGGATCAGCCAGATCTCGGGTTGGTTCGCGTGGTTCTCGGTAGCAGTAGTGTTCATTGGCGTTGGCAGGATGAGGGTGGGGACGATTGCGCCTGACCGATTCTACGGCTCTATCGACAAATTTTCAGAGCACGCATTCAACCCGCCTTCAACCCGCGTCAAACCGGTCGGCCCTGAATGGCGTGACATCGACGAGCGGTTCTTCCCCCGTCATCATGGCGGCGATAAGCCGCCCGGTCACCGCGCCGAGCGTCAACCCGTGATGCGCATGTCCGAACGCAAACCACATCGTCTTGTGACGCGGCGCGGGGCCGATAATCGGCATCATGTCGGGCGTACACGGGCGCCTGCCCATCCACGGCTCGTCATCTACCCGCTCGCCTAGCGGGAACAGCGAACGTGCCACGGGCTCGGCACGCATCAGTTGCACAGGGGTCTTCGGCGCATCGCGATCCGCCAGTTCGACGCCCGTTGTCAGTCGAATGCCTCGTGCCATGGGTGCGAGCAGGAAGCCGTTATCCACATCCAGCACCGGATGATTCAACACCGTCCCGGGTTGCGGTGCGTAGTGCATGTGGTAACCGCGCTTGACCGCAAGCGGCAACCGGTAACCCAGCGCCGAGGTAACGTCTTTAGCCCACGGCCCCAACGCGATCACCGCCGACGACGCGCTCACCGGACCGTCTTGCGTCATGACGCGCCAGCCATCGCCCTCTGCTTCAAGCGATGTCGCGTCGCCCATCAGGAAGCGTCCGCCCAAACGCTCGAAGTACGCCGCGTAGCCCGCGACCAGCGCGCCCGGATCAGTGACCGACACCGCGTCCGTGTAATGCAGGCCGCCCACGAGCGAGCGGTCGAGATGCGGCTCGGCTATTTGCAACTTCACCGGATCGAGTGCGTTGTAGTGCACCCCGAACTCACGATGCCACCGCTCGGCGTCGCGCAACTCTTCGTCCTGAGCGGCCGCGGTGTGAAAAACCTTGATCCAACCCGTTGGCCGCAGCAACGCTTCGACACCCGCTTCCTGCGCGAGGATCTCGTGCTCGGTCACGCAATGTTCGATCAGGGTGGCGTACTGACGCGCGATGGCGGCATGGCGCGCAGGCTCCGAATTGCGCCAATATGCCCAGAGGAACGGCGCAAGTCCGGGCAGTGCATCGCGGTGGTAATGAACATCGATCGACACGTTGCGGGCGTAGTGCATCAGCGTGCCAATGTCGCGGGGGAGCGCGTAGGGATAGACGCCCTCGCGCTGCAGCAGCCCTGCGTTGCCGAACGAGGTTTCCAGACCCGGAAGCTTACGGTCCACGAGCGCGACGGAGCGGCCACGCTTCTGCAGATGAATAGCAATCGAAACACCCACAATGCCCGCGCCCACCACGACAGTGTCAAACTTCATGCGTTGAATCTCTCCTCTACGTCCAGTTTGTTCGCGGCAGGTGGGTAGTGGATAGCGATCCGCCACTTGCCCTTCACCGCTCCAGAAACTTCCAGACGTAGATCATACGCGCGCGCTCCTTAAGCTTTAACAATAAGCTTTCACTTCAGCGCGAACCCGCTCACTCAGCCGAAACGAACCGCTATTTGAGCAACCCCTTAAGCGGTGTGTTCGGGTCAGCGAGATCAGCGTGGTCCAGTACCTTGCCTGCGGCCATCAACCGCCGGCACACTGCGACTTCCCGGCCGCAATTTACCGTCACCGCGGCCTCGAGCCTGTTGTCCGCGCCCAGCCCCAGCATGCAGAACGCGTCCCCTTCCGGATCGCCCCGCGTAACTATCGACTGATGCGCCGCAAAAACGCCCAGTGTCTGCAGATTGCAGTCGTATTGATCAGACCAAAGCCACGGCATCTCGGCATAACGTTCCTCGTGGCCCAGCATGTTCGCGGCCGCTATGGCAGGCTGATTCTCAGCGACTTGCCACGACTCCACGCGCACATGCCGGCCGAGTAGCGCATTGAAATGATTCGTCACCTCGCCCGCCGCGAAGATCAGCGGATCGGTGGTACGGCAGTGTTCATCCACCACAATGCCGTTATCGACGATCAATCCCGCGGATACGGCAAGCTCCACGTTAGGCAGTACGCCTATGCCGATCACCACCACGTCCGCAGCCACGTTGCCGCGATCGGTTTTGATCAGCGCGCCGCCTTCGGCCGTTTTGTTTATCGCTACCGGCGCGGTCTCGAGTTGCATATCCACGCCGTGCTGCCGATGCAAACCGAGCATGAACGAAGCGACCTCGGGCGGCATGGACCGCTGTAACAAGCGGCTTGCCGGTTCGATCACGGTAACCTTGCAGCCACGCGATACCGCCGACGCTGCCACCTCCAGCCCGATAAACCCACCTCCCAGCACCGCGACTCTAGCGCCCGGTACAAGCGCTTCGCGCAGCCCACGGGCATCGGCTACGGTACGAACGTAATGCAGCTTCACGCCCTCATCGACCGGTCCGCTAAAACGGCGCACACGCGATCCGGTCGCAATCAGTAAACGGTGATAACCGATCCGCACACCATCGCTGAGATGCACGCACTGCTCCGCACGATCGATCGCCGCTACTCGAACGCCGAGCCGCATCTCGATACGCTGCTCCGCGTACCAGCTTGCGTCGTGGATAAAAGCGCGTTGCTCACCTTCGGCCCCAAGCAACGCATCCTTCGATAACACCGGCCGGTCGTAAGGCAGTTCCGCCTCCTCGCCGATCATCAGGATGCGACCCTCCGGCGCCTTCTGCCGAAGCGTTTCGGCTGCACGTCGCGCGGCATGTCCCGCGCCAACGATCACATACGCGTCATTCAACATAGATCTCGACGCTGCCCTCGTTGATGCGAACCGGATAGGTGCGGACCGCTTCCACAATGGGCGCACACTGCGGCGCGCCCGTACGAATGTCCACGAGCCCCTGATGCAAAGGACATTCGACACAACCGTCCTCTACGAAACCCTCTGAAAGACGCGCGTGACCATGCGTGCAGAGATCGTGCAGCGCGAATACATCGTCGCCCAGACGGAAAACCGCTATGGGTTTATTGCCCGCAACGACCGCGACCGGTTCACCTTCTTCGAAGTCATCAAGCGCGCCTACCGGATGCCACGCGTGAGCCGATTGGTTCATTGTGGCCTCCATCAGATCGGTGTGGCGAGCAGTGTCTGCACGCGCGAAGTGTCGTAGATCACGCGCTTCGACTGGTAACGCAAACCAGCGTCGGTACGCACCACCTTGTCGTAGTACTTACCCGCCTGATACACATTCGACTCACCGTTCGTGCGCGTCTGGATCACTACATAATTGCTTTCCGTCTCGATCACACCGTCTTTCTCCGCCACCACGCAGAGCCCCGACGTCATGTGCCGGTAACTGTGTTCCTCGAAGATATTGGCGTTGCGCAACGACACCACACGGTCACGCAGCATCTTCTGGTTATTGCAGTAGATGATGCCGATGGGCAGGCCCATGTCGGCGTTTTCCTTCGGCACGATCTCGTAGAGACAATCCTCCGTGAAGAGCGTCGGCCATGCTTCCAGGCGATCGTTGTCCAGCGTGTTGATGTACTGGTCCTGCAGCACGTGCAGTTGGAACCACAGCGTCATATCGTCCATGATGTTCACCGTCTCCATCGTTCAATAACCCATCAGCTTCTGGTAGCCCACCCAGAATTTTCGGATCAGGCTTTCGGTGATGACCGTATCCTGCTGGTCTGGATTACCACGCGACATCTCGATCACCGACGTGGCGCCTGCGTCGCGGATCGTGCCGCGCTGAACCAGCTCGGTTGCTTCCGTGTCTTCCATCGATATATAGCCTGCCGGCCCGACCAGATTCGCCTGCTTGATGCGCAACTCGCGCATCTCGGGGGTGTCGTCGGTATAGCCGAAGAAGTGGAAAATCAGCTCGAAGCTGTTGGGTCCTTTGGGCAGCAACTGCCGCGCGACCAGCGTGTTGTGAATCTGCTGGATCACGAGTTGCGGGAAGATCGGCTGGATATGATTGGTCGTGTCTTCTTCGTATTCGGAAATCAGGCCGAGGATGGAATCGTCTTCCAGCGCGAAACCTTCGTCGAAGGAACGAATGTTCTGCTGCTTGTACGCAGCCGATGTGTCCTCGCCCGTCTTCGTCACGGTGATGATGCTGTGCAGTCCGTGCGTTGCGTCGGGTATTGAACGTGCCTTCATGCCCACACGAAAGATGTTGAATGTCGTATGGAACAGATGCAGCATGCTCGCGTGATACGGATCCTTCACGTTCTCGAAATAAAGCTTCCAGTTCGACTTTGAAAACTGGCGCGTGCAGCCGAGATATTCAATCGGTTTATGAAAGATACGATCAATCCAGGGCCGCATTTCCGCACCCAGATAGTCCGGCAAGGGACCGACCGTTTCGCTGAAGGTCGCGAACACCAGGCCGCGATAACTCTCCACGCGAAGCTTTCTCAGGCTGTGATTTTTCGGATCGAAATCGGCGGGCATGCCGGTCATGCCTTTTTGTCCCCGGCGAAACGGGACGCCCAGGAGGTTGCCGCTTTTGTCGAAACTCCACTGGTGATACACGCACGTATGCGAGCTTGCATTGCCACGAGACTTCCTGCACACAGACGCGCCGCGATGCGCGCAGCGGTTGACCCACGCCGCCAGCGAGCCATCGTCGTTGCGCGTGACGACCACGGGTGTATCGCCGACAAAGGTGCTTTTGAAATCGCCCGGATTCGGAATCTCGGCTTCCAGCGCCAAGAAATTCCAGGTCGGTCCGCGATAGATCCGCTCCTGCTCGCGCTCGTACACCGCCTGCGAGCTGAAGACCTTGTACGGCACGCGCGAGCCGTCGTCATGGGGAAAAGTTACCGCATCGGAGTCAAGCGGGTTCATCGGACGAAGGGGGAATTCAGCCCTTCCATCCTGTGCGTCCAGGGCGTTTATCGCGTTCGTTTCCACGGCGATCTCTCCTTTTGTGGGGGATTGGGTGTGAAGCGATTTTTGGAGCGCCAAAATAGCGGGTCTATCCGATAACGGCTGCGCGCAGGCTCCGTTATCCATTTCCGGCAGCTTTTCACCCGGCGTTGTGCTACGACCGCCTACGGTGTAGCGGCCAGGTTGGCTTACTATCGTCGTGATTGTTTTCACCGAACGGAACCGTCCATGTCTCCAGCCACCTTTCGTGCTGACGCGTTGCGGGGCTATCGATTATTCGAATCGACCGACCTCGATGAAACCCGCGAACTGATCTCGCGCGTGATGCAGCCGCATGCGCTCGTGCCCATGGGCTCGGGCCGCGGCCGTTCGCACATGGATTTCGTGAAGCTCGGCGGCCTGGGTCTCGGCACGATCGCGTTCGGCGACGCCATGCGCGTAGACGTCAAGGCGGTGGACGGTTATTACCTGCTGATGTTTTGCGTGACTGGCAACGCCGAAGTCCGCACGATGGGACGTTCCATGCTCGTGAACCGTGACCAAGGCGTTTTATGTGCGCCGGGGCAGCCTTTCGACGCACTGCTGTCGCCCGGCTGCGAGCAGTTCGTGCTGCGTATCGATCCCGTCGCGCTGAACGCGCAAGCGGGTCAAGGCATGCCGCATTTTGCCTCGCTCGTGCCGGTGGGTGGCTCGCATTTACGCGGCTGGATGCAACAATTGCAACTGGTGGCGAGTTCACCCGAATTGCTCGCGTGTGCGCGCAGCAACCCGCACGTGGCGACGCAACTGGAAAGTTTGCTGATCGATCTGTTCGCCACGGGTCACGTGGACAACGGCATGGATACGGGCTTCGCGTCGAAGCGTTCGCCGGTGTCGCCCGGCTTTGTGAAGCGCGCGGAAGCGTTCATCGAAGCGCATTGCAGCGAGCCGCTGGAGTTACTCGATATTGCCGGCGCCGCCGGCGTCCCGGCTCGCACGTTGCGCGACGGCTTCCAGCAATTTCGCGGCGTGAGCCCGATGCAATATGTGCGGCAACTGCGCCTGGAACGCGCGCGCGATGCACTGCGCGCGGCGCCATCGGATGTGCGTGTCTCTGAAATTGCGCTCGATTGCGGATTTGCGCATCTCGGGCGTTTCGCGATGGTCTACAAGGCGATGTTCGGCGAGTCGCCATCGGAAACATTGCGGGAACGCTAGGCGCGCCTGCTGTGCCCGTCATACAGCGCGGCCACGCCCTTGCGCGCGCCACGCCGGAGCAAGGAGCGGTCTTAGCCTCTGCGAAGCGCTGGAGCGCCCCACGGTGCACCGATGGTCCCGCCATCGACAACAATTTCGGCCGCCGTAATCCCGGATGCACCCTTCGACGCAAGGAACGCCACCGCCTCGGCGACTTCTTCAGCGGCAGCGAGGCGTCCCATCGGAATAGTCGGCGACAACCTTTCTTCCGTGCCGTCGAGCGTCGCGCCCGCGCGTGCGCCACGCGTCCAGATCGGCGTGCGTGTTGCACCGGGTATCACCGTGTTCACGCGAATACCCCGTTGCACAAGCTCGGTGGCAAACACTTTCGCCATGCCGGTGACACCGGCCTTGGATGCCGAATACGCAGCCGATCCCGCACTGCCGAGCTCACGCATGACCGAACCGTTGAGCACTATCGATCCCCCCGCCGACATCAGCGGCAGCGCCGCCTGGACCGTGAGAAAGACCGCCGTAAGGTTGGTGCGAAGAATTGCTTCGAACGCCGCGGCTGTGGTGCCGCCCAGCGGCGTCGGCCCTGAAACTCCCGCGTTGGCAAACACGATATCGAGCGAACCGAAGGCATCGCTCACTTGCTTGATCATCGAATCGATTGCAGCAGGGTCGTCGAGATCCGCGTGAATCGCGAGCGCATTTGCGCCAAGCTCTGACACCGCTGCGTCGAGCTTCGCGCGATCCCGCCCTGTGATAGCCACGCGGGCGCCTTCAGCAATCAACAACCTCGCTGTGGCAAAACCGATACCGCTATTGCCGCCCGTAATCAGAGCAGTCTTGTCTGTGAAACGCATGAGTGATTCTCCTGTGTTGGGTACCGCGCGACCGCGGCTGAAAAGATGCATCGGGTGTATCGACCACGCTCTTCATCTGAATGTTGAACATAATCCACATTTTCAGTATTATCCTCATCATGCAGATTGTCAAGCGAGGGTTGGATGGGTTACTCACAGGCGCAGAAGGCCGAGAGCAGGCAACGTGTGCTGGACACGGCGGCACGGCAGATTCGCGAACACGGCCTCGAGGCGTTGGGTGTGGCCGACTGCATGCGCAGCGCGGGGCTGACGCATGGGGCGTTCTATGGCCATTTTCCGTCGCGCGATGCGTTGATCGTCGCCGCGCTCGAACAGGCCTTGACGCAAGGTGAGAAACGCGTGATGGCACGCGCGGCTGGGCAGTCCGAGACATGGTTTCAAGCGATCGCCGATGCCTATCTGCATCATGCTCACGCGGAGAATCCGGGCACGGGATGTGCGCTATGCTCGCTCGCCGGCGATACAGCGCATTCGACTGCGGACGTAAAGGCGCTTTACACCACGCACTTGCGGCAGCTTGCAGATCAGTTGACGCAAGCGGCGGGTAGCGGCAGCGAAACGGTGGGGCTGGGGGTAGTGGCCACTATCGTGGGTGCGATCACGCTGGCGCGCGCAGTGGATGATCGCGAACTGGCGCAGTCGATTCTCGCTGCCGCACATGCACTCGTGATGACGCAGGACGGCGCTGGTCAGTAGCGAACCGGGCTGCTGTCGTGATCGGTGATCGGTTACCGGTAATCGGCGAACTGACGCGTGCAGAACCGGTGCAACTGTTGCAATAACTCGGAGCCTTGCGAGGTCAGGCGCGGCATGGCCTGACCATTCGTGCTCGCCTCAATCCGCACGAGGTGCTCGTGTTCGAGACTCGCCACGTCAGAACAGCGTGGTTCCACCTGTGACGGTGAGTGCTGGATCAGAAGCAGTGTCGATAACTCGTGAGGGCTGAGCATGAGAATCTCCTTGCATGAATGCCGCAACGGTTTGCGTGTCATGCATCCTAGAGAGCCAAATCGGCATTTGCGCTACAGCCATTTTTCACGACGTTACACGGTTACATTCTCGCAATGCGTGCGCGCCCTCGCGCTGCCTAAACCCTGCTCGCGGAAACTTCCCGTTGCAATTGCCCCGTCAACCGAAGATGGCTTAAGGCTTTCAACGGGTCACCAACGTCCAGTCACTTGCGCTCATAGCGTCCCAAGGGATTCCGCTTGCAGCAAATCGCTCTCGCGGCGTCCATGCTGAAGACGCGCCAGACCCCGAATTCCAATCAGGGACACCGCCGACAGGATCGTAAAGAAAAGTGCAAGCGGCACCCATTGACCCTGGAAACGCTGCGCGATCATCGTCCCGATTATAGGTGTCGTGCCTCCGGCAATCGTCGCGCAGAGCTGGTACGCAATCGAGATGCCGGAATAGCGCAGATGCCTGGGAAAGGCATAGGTCATGAAACCCGCGATAACCGCATAGATAGCCGACAATACGACCACCGAAAACGCAATACCGGCAACGATCGCCACCGGATTTCCTGTATTGACGAGCAGGAACATGGGATACGGCGTGAGCATCGAGAGCAACGCGGCGGCGGTGAGGAAACGGGCGTCGCCGAAGCGCTCGGCCAGCATCGCCGAGACTGGCTGCGAGAGAAGCTGAATAACGGTGACGACAAACAGGCAGTCGAGGATCAGCGACTTCGACATATGCAGATAAACCGTCACGTACGAAATCATGAACGTGTTGGTGAAGAAGAATCCCGCAGAACCGATAGTCGTTGCAGCGGCTGCAAAAAGGATCGGCACCCAATGCGACTTGAGCACTTCCTTCACGGGCGATTGCACCATTTCGTCCGAGCCCTTCATCTCCTCGAACTCGGGCGATTCATTGACACCGGAGCGAATCACAAGACCGGCTGCGAGCAGCACGAAGCTCGCGAGGAACGGCAAGCGCCAACCCCAGGAGATGAAATCGTCGTGATTAAGCGACGTTACCAGCCGGAAAGAAATCAGGGAAAGGATCAGGCCCGCGGGACTGCCCATTTGCGGGAACGATGCGAAGAAGGTCTTGCGCCCTTCCGGAGCGTGTTCGCTCGACATCAGCACGGCGCCGCCCCATTCACCGCCAACGGCGATACCCTGCACGATGCGCAGCACGATCAGCATGACCGGCGCCCAGATGCCGGCGGTTGCATAGGACGGCAGCAAGCCGATGCCGGTCGTCGCCACGCCCATCAGGAACATGGTCAGCAACAGCATTTTCTTGCGGCCGAGCTTGTCCCCCAGGTGTCCGAAGACAGCGCCGCTCAGAGGGCGCGCAATGAAGCCGACCGCGAACGTGCCGAACGAAGCGAGCGTGCTGATGAAATGATTGCTGCTCGGGAAGAACACGTCGCCCAGCACGAGCGCGGCGGCCGTAGCGTAGGTGTAGAAGTCGTAGAACTCGACGGTCGTGCCGATAAAAGCCGCAAACGCTGCGCGGACGGGTTGCCTGCCGGGGGCCGCTGCCTTCATGATCTTTGCCTTTCTCGAAAATAGCTCGCACGCCGTTCCATGTCCGGCGAGCGAGAGGGGATACTGACTTATCGAGCGTCAAAAATCGTTCGTACAATCGCGTTTTTGCATTGTCAGTATCAGCGGAGCTAATACTTCCGCAACGGCGTTGTGGCTCAGGCGGCAGCGATGACATATGCAAGCATCAGCTGAATTGATGATGAGGATAAGGACAGGGAATTTGACGAATGCTTTCCGTTCGACGAACACTACGCCCCATCACTGAGCACGAACCTGAGAGATCTCAAGCATGCAAGCAATGCAAAACCCGCTTCCCATTGCGGACCCGGCCATGTTCGACACCGACGAATGGCAGGTCCGCTCGGACCTCGCAGCGCTGTACCGGCTCACTGCCCATTTCCGCATGACGGACATGATCGACACGCACATCACGGCGCGTTTGCCCGGCGCCACGCCGACGTTCCTGATTAATCGCTACGGTGTTTTGTTCCACGAGATGCGCGCTTCGGATCTGGTCAAGATCGATCACCTGGGCCAAGTCATCGATGAACGCGCCGCCGCCGAGCCCGAACGCTTTCGCGTGAATGCGGCCGGCTTCACGATTCATTCGGCCATTCACATGGCACGCGAAGACCTTGGTTTTGTCGTTCACACTCATACGGCAGCTGGCACGGCTGTATCGGTGCAAGAGCATGGCCTGTTGCCGATCAGTCAGCATGCGCTCAAGTTCTACGGCAAGCTCGGCTACCACGACTATGAGGGCATTGCGTTGAATCTTGGCGAGCGTGAGCGTCTGGTACGCGATCTCGGTCCCAACAAGGCAATGATCCTGCGCAACCACGGCCTGCTCGCTGCGGGGGCGACGGTTGCCGAGGCATTCCATGAAATATACTTTCTCGAACGCGCTTGTCAGGCACAAATTCAGGCGCTTGCCGGCGGCACAAAGCTGCGTATTCCGTCAGCAGAAGTATGCGAACTAACCGCTAGCCAGTTCAACCGCGAAGAATCCACGGAGATCATGGACATGGCGTGGCGTGCCGCGTTGCGCCTGATTGCCGATCCCGCATCCGACTACCGTTGCTGACTCTTGCCACTGCATCTGCATGACGCCTGCGTATGCAAGACCTGCCATCGACCCGATCAATGACCAAACTAGTACTCATTAGCCGCGACTTCGACCTGTCGCACCTTGCACCGGCCATTCTTCGCGCGGCGCCTGAACTTGAAGTCACGCTGCATGGCCGCGAGGACGCAGCCGACGCTGAAGTGGCCGTCTGCTGGAATCCACCGGTTGGCGCCATTGCGGCGCTGCCGAAGCTGCGTCTTGTGCACAGCATTGCTGCCGGCGTCGACAACATACTGACCGATCCCAGCCTGCCGGGCGTGCCCGTGTGCCGCGTTGTCGATCCGCGGCATGCTCGCGGCATGAGCGAGTTCGTTACATGGGGCGTATTGCATTTTCATCGGCAACTTGATCGCGTCATATCGAACCAGCGTGACGAGAACTGGTTTCGTCCCGAGCAGCGAGATCCGTCCACGTGTTCGGTGGGCGTGATGGGGCTTGGCGAGATTGGCAGCCGCGTGGCGACCGACCTTCATCGGCGTGGTTTCGCTGTACGAGGGTGGGCACGCCGGGCGAGAGACCTTGCGGGCATCGAAACATTTGAAGGGTCGCAAGGGCTTGAACCCTTCCTGCAAGGCACCGAGATTCTTGTGTGCCTGTTACCGCTGACGGATGAAACGCGCGGCATCCTGAATGCGCGCACGTTCGATGCATTGCGTCCCGGCGCGAAGCTGATTCACGTGGGACGAGGGGAACATCTGGTACCGGGGGATCTGCTCAGCGCGTTGAATGAGGAGCGGATTAGCGGCGCCATTGTCGATGTTTTTCCAAATGAGCCGCTACCGCGAGGGGATTCGTTCTGGCGGGCGAAGAACATGATCGTGACCCCGCATATGGCGTCGGTCGCGAGCCCGGATACGATCGGGCTACAGGTAGCGGAAAACGTCAGGCGCTTGGTGAAGGGTGAGGCTTTGCATAACGTGGTTGATGTGGCACAAGGGTATTAGAGCCGGTGCTCGGGGTTCTGCCGAAACCCCTCTAAACCACCGCACCGGTCTCCCTGTCGATAAACCCGTGCAACGCATCCAGAAAGGCGGTCTCGGCGGCACTGAACTTCCGGTCGATCGACCAGAGAAGATGCACGTCCAGATCGGCCACGCCCTCATCCGGCGGTAAGCGCTGAAAACGCCCCTGCACGATGTCCTCGCGGACCACGTGCTCCGGGAGACAACCAATCCCGAATCCGGCGAATATGAACCGCTTCACTTCCCACATGCTCGACGACGATCCGATCACACGTTCGGTGAAACCCATCTCGTCACGAAAGAACGTAAGCGGCGACATGTGATCGCCTACCTTGTCGCCCGTGAAAGACACGAATTTCTCGCTGACAAGATCCGAGGTGCGCAGGTCCGTGCGCCCGAACAACGGATGATGACGCCCGCAAAAAAGCGCATAACGCTGCCGCAGGAACACGCGGCTCTCGACCTTCTTGGGCAAGGTCCGGCGCGGTGTAAGCCCGAGCGTTGCAGCCTTCTGCTGCAAACTGCTGACCACGTCGGCGCTGCGCATCTCCTGGCTCTCGAGCTCAATGCGCGGATAGTCGCGATGGAATTCGGCAAGGAAACTGTCATAAGCGGGGAAATCAATGCCGCTCACAGTATTCAGCCGGACGACACCGGAGATGTCGTGATCGCCGTCGACCTTGGCCAGCGAAAGCCGCGAGATCGTGCCGTACACATCTTCGGCGATCTGTTGCACTTCAATGCCCGCCTGCGTCACTTCTATGCGCGGCCCATGGCGATCGACCAACCGCATGCCAAGCTGATCCTCAAGGCGACGCAGCGCCTGACTCACTGCAGGCTGCGTCAAATGCAGCCGCGTAGCCGCACGACTCACGCTGCGCTCCCGCGCTATGGCGAGAAATGTCCGCAGTAGATTCCAGTCGAGCCGATCATTCAAGTAGGTATCGGACCGTTCATTGCTCATTGCTAACCTCGGCTGTTGCATTCGGCTGCTCCATCATCCATGAAAATTATACTTAAAATAAATATTAGAAATTAGACTAATCATTTTGTATTCCCGATAAAGCTATGGCTTAAGACCAGCACTTCCACTCCACGCTCCGACATTGACAAGGACTTCATCATGAAAGCGTTTAGCCTGCCCTCCTCCGTTGCACGTTGCATGGCATTGGCGCTGCTTATCTCATCCGCGGCGCTTGGCGCCCTCCCCTCCGCCCAAGCCGATTCGCTCGGCGACATCAAGCAAAACAAGGTGGTGAAAATCGGTGTGTTCCAGGATTACCCGCCATTCGGATCGATCGGCGCGGACATGAAGCCACGTGGCATCGACGTGGACCTGGCTGCAGTGCTTGCGAAAAAACTCGGCGCGCGCGCAGAGCTCGTACCTGTGACCGGCACTAACCGGCTGGCGTATCTCGCCGATCACAAGGTCGATCTGCTGATGTCAGTCGGACAAACGCCGGCGCGCGATAAGGTCCTCGATTTCACGCAGGCCTATGCGCCCTACTACATCGCCGTGTTCGGTCCCAAGACCGTAGAGATCAAGCAGGCGGCCGACCTGGGCGGCAAGTCGGTTGCGACTGCGGGCGGGACCAACGAAGACATCAGCCTCACGAAAGTCGCGCCAGTCAATACGACGATCAAGCGCTTCGACGATCAAAGTGGCGCAATTTCCGCGTATCTCGCGGGTCAGACTCAACTGATCTCGTTAGGCGGAGACGTGGCTGCACGCGTTCGCGCGATGCATCCGCAAACATCGATCGACCAAAAAATCCGTCTGCTCGACTCGCCGATGCACATTGCCGTGAACAAGGGCGAAGGGCCGCTAAGAGACGAATTGAATACCGCACTCGACGACGCCCGCAAAGATGGCTCCATCGACCAGATCGAGAAGAAGTGGCTTGGCGCATCTGTTCCCGCATCCTCATTCTGATGCGCTCAGGCCATGAGAAAACCGACATGAAAACCCCACGCCCTTTTCTAGCACCCGCGTTGCGGCGCGCATGGCTTTTCGTTCCCGGCGCCGATGCCAGCAGCCACACAACCGCACTCGCAAGCGGCGCGGACGCCATTGTTGCCGATCTCGAGGAAATGACCGCGCCTGAAGATCGGCCCATGGCACGAGAGCGGATCGTCGCAATGCTGCGTGAGACCGAACGGCTCGGATTGATCGGCGCCGTACGCATCAACAAGCTGGAAAACGATGGCCAGGCCGACCTTGAAGGCATCATGCCCGGCGCCCCGCATGCGGTCTTCCTGCCCCACACCGAGACGACGGATCAACTCGTCGCGCTGGATGCGGCGCTCAGCGAGTTCGAACGCATCCACGGGATCGGGCATGGGACGACGGAGATTGTTCCGACTATCGAATCCGCAAAGGGTCTGGTCGCTCTCAACGCGTTATTGAACGTGAGTCCGCGCATTCGATGCTGCATGCTCGCCGTAGAAGATCTCGCAGCGAATCTAGGCGCACGCCGCACGCCTGAGGGCCGGGAACTGCTCTATGCACGCAGCCGGTTTCTCATCGAATGCATTGCCGCTGATTGCGTAGCGATCGACCTGCCTTGTACTTATCGATCCACTGGCGTGCTTGCCGCAGAGTTGGATCTGGCGGCCCAACTAGGATTTACATCGAAGTGCGTGGTGTTTGTCGAACACGTGGACGCGGTCAATCGCGCTTTGACGCCGTCGAGCGACGCTGCGGCGAGCGCGCGAGCGACACTGGCTGCTTATGACACGCAAGGGCCGTATGCCGATACAAGCGCGTGGATCGACGCGCCCGACCGCAATAACGCCAAACGTCTGCTCGCGCGCTACGAGGCTTTTCAGGGCGATCTCTAAGCTTCTTAGTACACCCCCGGAATCAATCGCGACGTACGGGCGCGGTATGCATCGTATTCGGCGCCGAACTGCGCATGCAGCAGCGCTTCCTCCGAGTTTATGCGCGCAATGAGCGGCGGAATCGTGAGCACCGTAAGTAGCACGCCGACCCCGGACCGAAAGGCGAAGGCCCACCCCAGCGCATTGACGAGCAAACCAAGATAGCTGGGGTGGCGGATGACGCCATAGGTGCCGGTCGTGACGAGCGTATGGCCGGGCTGGATGGCGACCAGCCCGCTGAACCGGTGGCCGAGTATGAAGACTGGCAATATCCGCAGCGCGCCACCGAAGATGAACAACACGACGCCAATCCAGCGGACGCTATCGCCGTCGAGGGTCCAGAATCCCTTTCGATCCGTGTAGGCCGGCAGATACGCTTCCAGCAGCCCTATCACGGCTAAGGCGGCGATGACCCAGCGGTTGTCACGGTCCTCACGTTCACCGGAGCTCAGGTTGCCGCTACTGAAGCTCGCAACGACCGACATAACCAGCGTTGCAATAGCGACGACGGTCAGCGCGGGATGGGAGAAGAAAGCAGCAAAGCCACCCCAGCCAAGAACCGCGAGTCCAAGATAAACAACGGTCCCAGTTATGGTAATGAACACGAGTTTGGGCGAAGGCGTCATGGGTTCCTCGCTTGGATGAACGCTCCTTTATAGTGTAGGACGCTAATCGATTGAGTGTTTTGCGTCCCCCCTGTTCTGCCAAAGCGTCGGTGTCGGGCTAAGCGCGGAACCTACTCAACTGCTCTTTGCAACGCGACCACCCACACGTATCTTGCCAGCGGCGTGTGAGGCGCGAATAACGCAAGGGTTATCGCTTACTTACAAGGGGCCAACACGTATTTCTCCAGGCCACGGATATCAGATTCTCTAAAGGCATTCCCAATATGCTATTTTTCGCTTCGTCCCTCTCGGAACGAAGTCGAGAATATCCGGAAAACGCTACGCAACCGCTGAGTGCCTGCCCGACCGAAGCACGCGCGGCTCCCGACGATATAAAAAGAGGCCGTCTGCCATGCGCCTGTTTATCCTCGCGCTCATCTTGATCGGGTCGGTGTTCACTGCCTCGGCAGCACCCCAGTCCTATCACGCGGGTGTCGCTCGTCTCACCGTCCCAGACGCGACTGCGCCATTCGATACGGTCATCTTCTATCCGTCCGATACACAGGAAGTCGCCTGGAAAGCCGGGCCTTTCCCTATAGCCGCCAGCCTCAACGCACCCGTCGCGGAGGGTCAGCGTTTTCCCGTTGTCCTGATATCGCACGGTCACCGTGGTGCTCCTTTCAGTCACCGTGACCTGGCTACTCGCCTGGCCCGCGACGGCTTCATCGTGATCCTTCCTACTCACATCGGCGATGCATCGGGTCACCCGGAAGCTACGACGCCCAGCCAGATCCTCGAGGATCGGCCCCGCCAGGCGAAAGAAGCGCTCGACGCAGCATTGGCGGATCCGAGATTCGCCCAACACGCCGATACGGCGCGCATTGGCATGATCGGGTACTCGGCAGGTGGATATACCGCGCTCATTCTCGCGGGCGCACGGCCCAATTTCGCCTACGCGGACACCTATTGCCGGTCACACGACGACGTGGCGTCATGCGCCCGGCACGCAGCAGGCGACGCTAGTCCGCCAGTCGATCTGATCGCCTGGCAGCCACCCGCCGAGCCTCGCCTGAAAGCGCTTGTCCTGATGGACCCGCTAGCAGTGATGTTCGATGCTGCCGGCTTGGCATCGGTGCGCATTCCGACGCTTCTGTATCGCCCCGACGATGACGCTTACCTGAATGCTCAACATAACGCCTTGGCGGTCGCGGCCGGGTTACCCAACCCGCCTCAGCAAGTCGTGGTACCGGGAAGCCATTTCGTGTTTGTCGATCCATGCCCGGATGCGATCGCGGACCAAGCTCAGCTCATCTGCAAAGATGCAACGGGAGTTGATCGGGCATCCGTTCATCGCAAGATGGAGAGCGAGATATCGGCATTCCTGCACGCACATTTGTAGTGAAGCGACTGCGGGCGGACCCGGAATCGCGACCTCAGGACATGGTTTAGCAGAGCGGCATAACTCATCGCTACAAGGAAGTCGATAAATGAAACGGCTATTCGTCTGCTGTGATGGGACCTGGAATTCAGATAGCGACGAATTCCAGGGCGTGCCGGTTCCGACGAACGTTGTGCGATTCTTCAACGCGGTGAGCGACATCAACGGCGATGGCGGAGAACAGCTCAAGTATTACCATGCGGGCGTAGGTGCAAACGAAAGCCGGCTCCGGCGGCTGATAGATGGCGCGCTTGGTGTGGGACTGTCACGCGACATCCGGACCGCCTATAAGTGGCTATCCGACCATTGCGAAGCCGATTCAGAAATTTATATTGTCGGATTTTCCAGGGGAGCCTTCACCGCGCGCAGCCTTGTGGGTATGTTGCATCACTGCGGGCTTCCGCGCGGCGCCGACTGGTCGTTGGTCAGACAAGCCTGGACGCTTTATCGGCTCGATCCGAAAATAGAAGTGAACGCACAACGGCAAGCGAATTTCCGTGCCATGCATGGAGAACCTCCCCGCATCCGCTTCCTCGGCGTATGGGAGACAGTCGGCGCGCTAGGCATTCCAGAAGCACTGAACCCGTTTGGCTTCCTCAAGAACCAATACCAGTTCCACGACACGACCCTGGCTCCTGAAGTCGAGCGTGCAGTTCAGGCTCTGGCTATCGACGAACAAAGAAACAATTTCTTTCCAACGCTCTGGACGCCGGAGGATGGGACCGACGACGCACGGGTTTCCCAGGTCTGGTTTCCCGGCGTGCATGCCGACGTAGGCGGTGGCTACAAAGAAACAGAACTCTCAAACGCGACGCTCCAGTGGATGTTATCCGAGGTGCAATTGTGCGGAGCCACGTTCCGGTCGCAGATGCTCGAGCAGTTGCCGAAAGCGGACCAGGTGTTATCTGCCGCAATGCACGGGGTCCTGCACAACTCCCTCACCAGTTTCTATCGAAGGGTTGGTTTTCGGCCGCGTTCTTTTCCATGCCTGAAGCAGGATTCTCGTCGCGGGTCGGAATCGATATCAACCCTGGCGTTAGCGAGACAGGCCAACCCGCCCATTGCTCAAGCTCCCTACCGGCCACATGTTGACCCGGTGAACGACCTGGAGGTACGCATCTTTGCGAACCCCTTGTGGAACTGGACCGGCATCTTCATGCAAGAGGGCGTTAGCTACCAGTTTCAAGTGATGGAAGGACAGTCGTGGCTTGACTGGCGTCGTGCTTGCGGCGCAGAAGGGACAAGGGGCAACTTTGTCCAGCGATTCCTCACTCGCTTCAAGCGCGTTACCGAGGCGAACTGGTTCGAACTATGCGGCGCCATCGCCTATCCGGCGCAGCCAACCATAGGAGGCACCCCTCCTGAGCCTCGCTACTTTCGAATCGGGATGGGTACAACCATCACAGCACCAACGTCGGGATATTTATATTGCTTCGCCAACGATGCACGATGGGCCTACTCGAAAAACCAGGGAAGCATTCGAGTGAAGATCTGTGCGCTCAACGAAGGTCCGTGCACGGAAACGTCCGAGGAGAGCGGCTCGGATGCCGAGGTGACTACTCCGCCTGCTTCGCCGAGTGGAACAGGGGCTAGCCAACCCTAAAGCAAGGGATAGCGCTCTCGACTCGGTCCATGATAATGCGCCCATGGATTCATAGTCCGGGAGAGTGTTTAGAACACTCACTGCAACTTGGGAAACCGACACACAAGCCATGTCTCAAGTAACGATGACCGGTTCGATACACCTGAATTTCTAACGACTCGCTGCTCTAGTAAGCTTGGCTTAATCGACGCTCCGTAGGTAAATCCATGTCCTCTGTCTCCGCATTCAAACTCGTCCTGCTCTCGCTAATCGTCATGATCGGTTTGCAGTTGCTAGCCAAGCGTCTCCGGTTGCCACCGGCTGCCGCGCTGCTGGTGGGTGGGATTGCCATGGCATTCGTGCCGGGTCTTCCCCCTGTCCACCTGGACCCGGACCTGGTGATTGTCGTGTTCCTGCCGCCGCTTCTCATGGACGGTGCCTACTTCTCAGTGTGGGAAGAGCTCAAGCGCAATCTCGGTGGCATCCTGCTACTCGCCATCGGTGCCGTTGCATTCACAACACTCGCAGTCGGGGTGGTCACTCATCTTGTTGTCCCCGGCCTGCCGTGGGCTGTCTGCTTTGCCCTCGGTGCCATCGTGTCGCCACCCGATGCCGTTGCTGCCAAGGCCGTGCTCGAACGCCTCGCGCTGCCACGCAAACTGATGGTCCTTCTAGAGGGAGAAAGCTTGCTCAACGATGCGGCCGGCCTCGTGCTGGTTCGCTTCGCCGTTGCGGCGGCGCTCACCGGAACGTTTAGCATCGGGCATGCTGCCGCGAGCTTTGCCATCCTCGGCCTGGGAGGCGTGGTGGTCGGTGGCATCGCAGGTTATTTGATCGTGCAAATCGTCCGCTGCCTTGCTGACGACTATCTCATCATCACCACCAGCGTACTGACGGCATGGGTGAGCTACATTGTTGGCGAAATGCTCGGCGTCTCCGGTGTAATCGCGACGGTGACGGCCGGTCTGACATTGGGCTGGTATCAACATGAAGTCTTGAGCGCTACCGTTCGCATGCGCGGCACGGCATTCTGGCAAGTCATTGTCTTTCTTCTCGAAGCGCTCGTATTCATATTGATCGGGCTATCTCTCCGAGGTGTCATCGCCCGGTCAGGCGGCGCCGATGATGCACTTTCCACACTGGCACCAGCCGTGGCGGCTGTGCTTGGTGCGGTGGTTCTATCACGCTTCGTATGGGTCTTCGCTACCGAATTGCTCAACACGTCATGGCGCCACATAGCCGGTCGCGGGAATGCCATTCTGGATTGGCGCACGGCAACCATAATGAGTTGGGCGGGCATGCGCGGCGTAGTCACGCTCGCGATTGCACTGTCGCTTCCAGAGGCGCTGCCCGGGCGGGATTTAATCCTTGTCGCGTCGTTTGCCGTCATCCTTGTGACCGTGCTGCTGCAAGGAGCGACCATTGGCCTTTTGATTGAATGGATCAATCCCGACCGCAGTTCGGATACCGGCGCCCAACATCTGACGGAACCACAAGCATGGGCAAGACTCGAGGCGGCTCAACTGGCCGCTATTGAGCCGCTCGTACGTGACACTGATGGGAAGGTGATTCACCCGCGGCTTCTCGAACAATACAGTTACCGGGCGACAATCACCAAAGCGTACAGAGAGCGGACGGACTTTCCACATGAAGAACGTGTCAGTCATTACGATGTCGTCCTGGCTGCCATCGCCGCTGGACGCGGGGAGTTGCTCCGTATGCACCGTTCGGGGGCAATTCATGACGAGATGCTTCATGTCCTCGAGCACGACCTGGACCTGCAAGAAGTGTCCGCGCGGCATGCGCGTGGTTGATCTTCACTCGCACTCAGCCTTGCGCACGAGCTAAGTTCTGGTTACATCACCTGCAGACGAATTTCGGATTGATACAATTGGATCAAAGTCCCCGTACCTTCTCACACCATGTCCGAAAAAAACTGGTTGTCCGAACCTAGCACCGCGTCCAAGCGCATCATCTTCGCGCGGCACGGTGAATATCCGTGTAACGTCCGTGGTGTTTGCAACAGCAATCCTCGCACCAGCTTTTATCTGACGGAGAAGGGAGAGGCTCAAGGCAGGGCCTTAGGCGAGCGCCTTCAAGATGAAAAAATCGAGCTCATCGTAACCTCGGAATTTCTGCGCGCGCGCCAGACCGCATGGTTAGCCAACGAGGTACTGAAGGTGCCCCAAGTCGTTAATCGGCTAGCCAACGAAAACCGGGTCGGTACCGCATTCGAAGAGAAGTCGGGTGACGAATTTCAGCGATTCATCGCTCATGCGCCGGCTACTACCGCTACCGCGGACGGAGAACCGTTCATGGGATTGCTCGCGCGCGTTCAATCGCTGATCGCCGACCTGAAGCTGAGCAGCCCGGAAACCGTGCTTGTCGTTACGCACGGCTGGCCGCTTCAGGCAGTACGAGTCATCCTGAACGAAATCGATGTAGATGACGCCGCTCGATGCGTGGGGATGCCATCCAATTGCGAAATCGTTGAAGGATGGTTTTAACCGCCCGCGTTCAAGTGACCTGGCAGGTCACTTGAACGCATACGCGACTCCCACCCCATAGGTGATCTGATTCCGGTTACCGTGCTGGGTGACGATTGGGCTATCAGCCGCTGAGCCTGACAGACGCTGGTAGTAGACCAGCGCTCCGCCGAACCAATGTTTGTCGAACTGGTAAATCGCAGCAAGCCAGCCGGTCATCTGCTCAAGTCCGCCGGAAGGGCTGAAAGCAGGCAGGCCGCTACGTGCGGAGTCCTGCTCCGTTACGCCGTAATACGCCTGATTGAATCCCTGGCTCACCCAACTCGCGCCAACCCCGGCGCCCACGAAGACTTGTTGACGCAACGGAAACCAGAGGCTGCCGTTCACTGACACCCGTGCCCCCGTATAAACGATGCCCGCGTTGGTCATGACTGTCACGGAGCCCCGCAAGCGGTACGGGACCGCTCCTTGATTATCGCACTCGTAGCCCACGAACCCGCCTACCTCCACGGTAGTATGTACTTCGTGGATCTGAGAAACGACCGGGTCATCAACGTTGTTTCTTCCCAGACGGAGCGCTACGGCCGGACCGTATTGCAGCCCCGTGAGCCCGCCAAAATCGAACTGGGCATACGGTCCATACAGCTCGAACAGCCGTCCTCCATCGGTCACATACCGCACCCCGGGGACCGCGCCAACAAAGCGGTCCCTGGCGCCAGCATAGTCCGTCGTAGACCCTACACCCCCACCCGCCATGCTAGGCAGCACACCGGGAAGATCGACAGACGCTGCCCGGCTTCCTTGAGCGATCACGAAGCACGTTGCAAACAAGACGACATGCAGGCTTGCTCGATTCGAGTGGTTTTTCATTGGCCAGCCCGTGGAATGCAAGTGCCTTGATGCGGCTAAAGTCTTAGCGCCAGGCGCTGCCGACTTGAACATAAAACGCGTTCTGACCTGGGCCGCGTGCAATGTCGATGCCCATCGTCAAACCCAGCTTGCGTGCGACTGCCATGTATGCGGTAGCAAGAGCAGAGCTCTCGGTTTCTGGGCGCCACGAGCGAGTTCAACGAACTTCATGACACGTTTGAGCCTTGAAGAGTGACGTTGGCATCCGCCGGCAAGTTAGTAATTCGAACCGTTCCCGCCTAAGCGTTCAAATACAGGCGTGCCTCTGCGGTGTGGCATTTTCCAACTCCAGGAATTGAAGTTTGATACAAGCTTTCAGCAGCGCTGACGCGCTATTGAGCCGCTCGATTTACATGGTCGACCGATATCAGAAACTCAAACAGAACGCAATCAGCGTTCGGGCACGCGGTTAGCGTCATCGCCCGCACGTAATCCAACTTACCGGACAAGGTTCCAGGCGCAGCAAGCCGGGACAATTCTGTTTTTCTATTGACTCGTCAGACGGACCCTGGGCATACCCATTAACATGGCCAAGCGCAATGTCTTGCAACAGACCGTGGTGATATCCATCGTCTGAAGGACATAAATGGATGTTTTACTTCCGGGGCCTGGTAGTTGGAGCATGAGCCCACCTCACTTTAATCGCAACATTTCAGCTTAGAACGAAGCTCGATGGATAAATTGCTTCCTGACCTCTCAGCTAAGGCGTCAACTCGAACGTCGTCGTGGACCTTGTTTCTGATTTTTCTCAGACTAGGCCTCACATCGTTTGGCGGACCGGCCGCTCATCTTGGATATTTCCGCGACGAATTCGTCAAGCGGCGCGGATGGCTCGACGAGCATACCTACAGCGATATCGTCGCGTTATGCCAGTTCCTTCCGGGCCCGGGAAGCAGCCAGGTGGGAATAGCCATCGGGCGGATGCGCGGAGGGGTGCGAGGCGCACTCGCTGCATGGTTCGGTTTCACGCTTCCGTCGGTCGTCCTGCTGGTCGCGTTCGCCTACGGTTATGCGCATCTTGATACCGCGTTTTCCGGGCGCCTCTTGCACGGCCTCAAACTGGCCGCCGTTGCAGTAGTTGCCCAAGCGGTGTGGTCGATGGGGAGAGCACTTTGCCCCGACAAGACGCGAGCGTCGATAGCAGTCGTTTCAACCGCCCTCGTAGTGGCTCTGGGCGCAACGTATGGGCAGATCGTTGCAATTCTTCTAGCGGGATTGAGCGGTGCCGTGCTGCTGAAAATCTCGACCGAGGTGCCCGATGCACCCCTCGGCATGCCCGGGACAAGAGCAGAGGCCGGCGTGTGCATCGTGGCTTTTTTGGTCTTGTTGTTTGGACTGCCAGTCCTGTCGGCGCTATTCCCTAGCTACGCGCTTGAACTGTTTTCCGGCTTCTTCCGGGTGGGTTCACTAGTTTTCGGCGGCGGCCACGTGGTCCTGCCGTTATTGCAGGCGGTCGTAGTGCCACGCGGCTGGGTATCGACGAACGAATTCCTGGTCGGCTATGGCGCTGCGCAGGCCATCCCGGGCCCGCTCTTTACCTTCGCGGCGTTTCTGGGTGCTGTTGGGAAGGGAACGCCATCCGGGCCCGTCGGTGCGGCGCTGGCGACGGTCGCTATCTTCCTGCCCTCTTTCTTGCTGGTTGGAGCAGCTCTGCCGCTATGGGGCACGCTTCGGGCCTTTACGTCAATGCGCCGGGCGATGGCCGGAATCAATGCCGCGGTAGTCGGCATCTTGCTCGCTGCGCTGTATGACCCCGTATGGATCAGCGCGGTGCATGGAGCAAATGACTTCGCGCTCGCGGTCCTTGCCTTATTGCTTTTGACCTGGTGGCGCATGCCGTCGTGGGCGGTCGTGATTCTGACCGCCGGGTTGACGTTCATTGTGTTCTGAACACCCTTCTTAACGCGTTCGCTCAGGTGGCAAACCGCAATACCCCTCTCCCCTATATAGATTTAATAAACGAGATATACTCCCCCTGGGTATAAAGGGAAACGACATGAGCCACACGATTCAGGAAAAACAAAAGCTTCTCAACAGGGTTCGCCGCATCAAGGGCCAGGTTGAAGCCATCGAGCGTGCACTCGACGAGGAGCACGGCTGTTCAGATGTCCTGCAGCGGATAACAAGTTGCCGGGGAGCGATGAATGGGCTGCTCGCCGTAGTGCTCGAGGACCACATCCGGAATCACCTCGTCGATACCGACACTGACGAAGATCCGGCCGGCAGCGCGACCGAGCAGCTCATCGAAGTCGTCCACAGTTATTTCAAGTAGAGCCAAACATGAGTGATTTCACAAACGCCGCCTTCGGCGCTGGACACGACCACATCTTTCTTGGTGCCGGCCATGAAAGCAACGAGCGCAAAACCTGGGCTGTCATCGGCTTATGCAGCGCAATGATGCTTCTCGAGATCGTCGGCGGGAGTCTGTTCGGGTCTTTGGCACTCGTCGCCGACGGCCTGCACATGTCGACTCACGCGGGCGCCATGCTGATTGCAGCACTGGCTTATACCTATGCACGCAAGCATGCGAGCGACTCCCGTTTCGTGTTCGGCACGGGCAAGCTTGGCGATCTGGCGGGATTCACGAGCGCCATCGTGCTGGCCATGATTGCACTGCTGATCGGTTACGAGGCTATTTCCCGCTTTCTTTCCCCGGTACCCATCCATTTCGGCGAAGCGATTCCTATCGCCGTGCTCGGCCTGTTGGTCAACATTGCGAGCGTGTGGCTTTTGAGCGGTGGGTCTCACGGGCACAGTCATGGACATAGCCACGGCGATGAACATGACGGCCACGCTCATGAAGATGAGGCTCAAAAGATATTTGCTCCCGCCGGTGTGTTCGCCGTTTCCATCTTTGAGGACGGCGTACCGCCAGTTTTCCGGATTACGCCGGCCACCGGGGATTCACGGCTGGACGCCTCGACCGCGTCCGTCACGACTATCCGGCCAGACGGTGCCCGGCAGGTATTCGAACTGGCGAACCGTGGCGGCTATCTGGAATCGATGCAAGACATTCCTGAGCCGCACGCATTCAAAGCCATCGTTCGGCTAGCGGATGGCGAGCACGAAATCGAGTTCGAAGAACATGAGCACCACGCTGACGCGCATGACGCAGCGACTCGCGACCACAACATCCGGTCCGCGTACATCCACGTGATAGCGGATGCGGCGGTCTCTGTGCTGGCTATCATCGGCCTCGTACTCGCACGCGCGTTTGGCTGGCTTTGGATGGACCCGCTCGCTGGCGTCATCGGTGCGCTGGTGATTGCAAACTGGTCTTACGGCTTGATGCGGGACACTGGCGCGATCCTGCTCGACATGAGCTCCGACCGGCGTATGGCGGAGAATGTTCGTCATGCTATCGAGGACCGTGGCGACAAGGTTGTCGACCTGCACGTGTGGCGCGTGGGGCCTGGCCATATGAGCGCGGTGGTGTCGGTTGCAACCAACGAGTCGCAGCATGACTCGCGCTTTTATCATGCGGCGCTTAAGCGCTTCAAGGGCCTGTCGCATGTCACCGTTGAAGTGCAACCCGCTCACTCGGTGGCCTGACCCGTGGCGGTCAAGTCGCCTTGCATCGATGTGTGCGCATTCGATGGCAAGACCAAGATGTGCGTCGGGTGCTTCCGTACTCTCGACGAAATTCGCGGATGGAAGAAGATGACTGATCATCGACGCCATCAGGTGATAAACGACCGGTCGCGGCGACAAGCCAAACTGCAGCGTGAATCTCCGGAGTTGGCGCCGGATTGAAGCCAGGTTGCAGAATCGTCGTCCAATGCGCCGCTCAGGCGGCGCTCTTTCCCTGCACCCCTCGGCCAATAGCCAGGACACACAGCGTCAGCAAGCAAAACCCCGCACCGGCGTAGAAAGTTGCCGCAGCCCCCATGCGGTCCCAGAGCTCGCCTGCGACGACGCTTGTAATCAACATCGCCACGCCGCTCATCAGGTTGAAGAAGCCGAACGCGGTGCCTTTCAGGTCCGTGGGCGCGGTATGCGCGACCATGGTTGCGAGAAGACCTTGCGTCAGCCCCATGTGCAATCCCCATAGCGCAACACCCAGCAATACGACCGACCAATGGTTTCCATGCGCAAGCACGAGATCCGCCGCGATAAGCACCACGAGACCGATGGCGAGCAGTCTGGTATGGCTCATGGAGTCGGCCAGTTTTCCAAAGGGATAGGCCGATATCGAATACACAAGGTTCATCGCCACCATGACGAGCGGTACGAGGGCTATCGGGATGCCGCCTTGCATCGCCCGCAGGACGAGGAAGGCCTCGCTGAACCGTGCAAGCGTGAACACCGCGCCGATGAACACCACCCACCAGTATTGGCGAGTCAACTTCTTCAGGTTGTCGAGCCTCAGCGGATTGACGCGCTTCGCGGTCGTACGGTGCTCCGGCTCCTTGATGCCGAATATCAGCAGGGCAACGGCGATAAGGCCGGGAATGACAGCGACCCAGAACACGAGACGAAAGTTATCCGCCCATAGCAGCATCAGTACGACGGCAAGCAACGGCCCAAGAAATGCACCGACTGTGTCGAGCGCCTGCCGTAAGCCGTACGCGGCGCCTCGAAGATGGGGTGGCGTGATATCTGCCACAAGCGCATCGCGCGGCGCACCCCTCACGCCTTTGCCAATTCGGTCCGCGACACGCGCCGTCAGCACAATGCCGGCCGTAGGTGCGAGCGCGAACAAGGGCTTGCTCAACGCACCCATGCCATAACCGATGACAGCAAGCCATTTCCGGTTGCGAAGGTAGTCGCTAAGAGCGCCGGAGAAAATTTTCACGAGGGGCGTCGTCGCCTCCGCGACACCCTCAATCAGGCCCACCATCATCGCGCTCGCACCCAGGCTTGTTACCAGGAACATGGGCAACAAGCTGTGAATGATTTCCGACGATATGTCCATGAACATACTGACGAAACCGAGCATCCAGATGCCACGGGGGATTTGCTTAAGCGTGCCAGTGCCAGGTGTGGAATTGGTCTGCATCGTTCTCGGGTCTGGGAGTGTCGGTGTCTATAGTGGCACGGTCACACGTTGTGCCTTGTGCGGCTTCCATCACTGAACTCCTTGGCTTGTTGGATGTGATTCCTTCCAGGTTTCTCACCCCAGGCGCTCAATGCGAAATGCCGGCGATTCAATTCAGAAAAACTGATTTGTCGGCTCCTCGCCGGTCGCGCGAGGTGAACCTCGAAAGTTTGCTTAATGAAAGATATTACAAATTCATTCGTCAGCCGGGTCACATGAATAGCACGCGCGCGACTTGTCCGCGTCCTCAATCCGTCATTGGATCTCTCTAAGTTCTCTCCGTGTAATGCGCGGTAAGACACGAGGAGATTGCGTAAGACATCGCGAGCCCTCGCAACCGTTTTATGTTCAGGAGAGTTCCATGCAACGAATGAGCCAGCAGTTGGCAAAACCGGTGGTACGAAGCTGTCTTCTCGGCAGTGCCTTTGCTCTGACCATAGCGGGCGTGATTTTTCCATCGCTTGCGGAAAGCCAGTCCCAGACCCCTGATGCGTCAACGTTGACTGCATCGCCGATCAAGCATGTGATCGTCATCGTCGGTGAGAACCGCACTTTCGATCACGTATTCGGCGCCTATAAGCCGCGCAACGGACAGTTTGTTTCGAACCTGCTTTCCAAGGGCATCATCACGGCGGATGGCAAGCCAGGTCCGAACTTTTCGCTCGCCGCGCAAAACACCGCAAGCGCGACCAATACCAGTCGGTTCGAGATGAGTCCCGGATCGAAGAAACCCTATACCGTTCTGCCGGCGCCGAACACGGGCTTCACGACGACGTCCGCAAGCGATACGAACCCGCCGCCGTTCGCCACGCTAGCCGCCGCACAGGCAGCTGAAGGCGCCGTGCTGGAAGCGCAGGACGTGATACACCTGACTACCGGTGCAAGCGGTCTGCCGCAGCAAGTCGTGGACACGCGCTTTGGCGCGAATACCTACAACTTGCCGAACGGCCCTTACCAGATTTCGCGGGTCGGCCCCGACTACGACCAATACATTAACAGCCCCGTTCACCGCTTCTATCAGAACTGGCAACAGTCCGATTGCAGCGTTTCGCACGCGACCGCAGAGAATCCCAGCGGCTGCAAGATGGACCTGTTCGCGTGGGTTGAAACGTCGGTGGGCGCTGGTTCGAACGGCAAAGCGCGGCCCGCGAACTTCACGGACGAGACGACCGGTGAAGGCTCTACCGCGCTGGGCTATTACAACGTCAATACGGGCGACATGCCCTACTTCAACGAGCTCGCCCGCCACTACACGATCAGCGACAACTATCACCAGCCGGTGATGGGCGGCACGGGTGCCAACAGCATCATGGTCGGAACGGCAGACGCGCTCTACTACACCGATGCCAACGGCAATGTGGCAACACCGCCTGCTAACGAGATTGAAAACCCGCACCCGCAAGCGGGCACTAACAACTGGTATACGCAGGACGGTTATTCGGGCGGGACGTACAGCAATTGCTCGGATGTCAATCAGCCTGGCGTTGGCGCAGTACGGCATTACCTCGACAATCTGTCCTACCACCCCAAGGCGAATTGCGCGGCCAACACCTACTACCTGCTGAATAACTACAACCCTGGGTACAACGGCGACGGCTCGGTCAATACCAGTACCTTTACCATTCCGCCTTCGCCCGTGCGCACGATCGGCGACACCCTGCTTGAGAAGAACGTCTCCTGGAAATACTACGGCGAAGGATGGAACACCTTTGTCGCCAAGTCGCCCACGAGCGTGTATTGCAACATCTGCAATCCGTTCCTGTATGAAACGAACATCATGAAGAATCCGGCGATCGTGAAGGCGCACTTGCAGGATACAAGCGATCTCTACACGGACATCGCCAACGGCACATTGCCGGCGGTATCGTTCGTCAAACCGGGTGGATTACTGGATGGCCATCCTGAGTCTTCGAAGTTCGGTCTTTACGAAGGATTCGTTCACAAGCTGATCGATACGGTGCAGCAGAATCCCAAGCTTTGGGCATCGACGGCGATCTTTGTCACGACCGATGAAGGGGGTGGTTACTACGATTCCGGCTATATCCAGCCGGTCGATTTCTTCGGCGATGGCCCGCGCATTCCGATGATCGTAGTGTCGCCGTTTTCGCGAGGTGGCCGCGTGATTCACGACTACTCGGATCACGCCTCGATCGTAAAATTCATCGAACGTAACTGGCGCCTGAACCCGATCACGGATCGAAGCCGCGATAACCTGCCGAACCCGGTTCAACTCGCGTCCAATCCGTACGTGCCCACGAATCAACCGGCCATTGGCGACCTGTTCAGTTCGTTCCGCTTCGATACCGACGGCGATCATGATCACAATCAGGGTGGCGACCAGGGACAGCGCGGTGGTTTCGGCATGTGGCCGTTCTAACAAGCCATAGGATTCGCTAAGCAGAAACGCAAAAACTGAGTGGGCGTAGCGCGATTTTATATCGCGCTACGCCCACTTTTTTGTGTAGACCTCCCAGCCCACGCCACCGCTTGCTCCCATTGTTCGTTCGCTCAGATCGACCGCGCGAAAATTGAACATAACTAGAAGAGGCGCGCGTCGGCTAACATGAGGCCTTTCGTATTCAGCTTGCGGCAGGAATCGATCTCATGAAGCTCTCCTTTGAAGTCCTGCAAGTACTCGACGCGGTGGACAGGACCGGCACCTTTGCTAAAGCCGCCGAGACGCTTCATCGCGTACCCTCGGCGCTTACCTACTTAGTACAAAAACTCGAAGAAGACCTTGGGGTCGAATTGTTCGATCGCACCAACCGCCGTGCGCAACTGACGCATACAGGGCGCGTGGTAGTCGAAGAGGGCCGGCGTCTGTTGCGCGCAGCAGACGATCTGGAACGCAAGGCTAAACGCATTCAACAAGGCTGGGAAGCTGAACTGCGCGTGGGGATCGACGAGATCATTCCCTTCGATTTTCTATGGGATCATGTAAGTGGATTCTACGATCTGCATATGGATACCAAGCTGTTTCTGACCAAGGAGGTACTAGGCGGCTCATGGGATGCATTGATCACTCGCCGCGCGGACCTGATTGTTGGAGCAGCAGGCGATCCACCACATATCCCCAATCTGATCGCCAAGCCCATTGGGTCCTTGCACCATGTTTTCGTGGTTGAACCTAACCACCCGCTCGCCTCCATGCCGGAACCCCTCAGCCTTGAAACCGTGGCGCAATACAGGGCGGTGGCGATTGGTGATACATCGAGAGAACTCTCGCGGCGTAGCATTGCCATTGCACCGGATCAGGAAGTGCTGACCGTTCCCACGCTCGACGCGAAACTGACCGCTCAACTGCGTGGCATCGCGGCCGGCACCATTCCCGAGTGCCTGGCTGCAGGGGCGATCAACCGGGGCAAGCTGATCAGGAAAAAGGTCACAGGAATGCGCGAAGTGACGCAGTTCTATCTCGCATGGCGCAAGGACGAAGCGGGGAGCGCGCTACGCTGGTGGGTCGAACAACTTGATCATCCCGACCTGATCGTCAAGCTCGCGCAGCAGCTGCTCTTACGCAGTTGATTAATCTCTTCGTGCGAGTGCTTAAACAGACTCGCAATTAGACTCATCCCTGTCGCGCTCAATTGCCGAGGCCTGGCTAAGCAACGAAGTCGCGACGTCGTAGTCATCGAAATCAAGCCCCTCCGACATCTGCGAACAGACCGGCATCAAGAAATCGGCAATATCGCGTGCCCGGTCCGACGCTTGCCAAAGGCTCGCAATGCTGGTTGCTGCCCGCAACTGGAACGATCGCGATCCTTGCAGCAGCGCCTCTTCCATTGCCGCATTGAAGCACGCCTGGGCGTCGCCCTTGGCATTGCCAAACTCTTGCTCCATGAGCAGCAATTCGCCCTGGAGCCGCCGAAGCTCGCCGCAGTACCAATGCTCGCCGACTTCATCGCAATGGGCCAACGCACGCTCGACCACTTGAAGGCCTTCCGCAATACGGCCCGCTTTAGCCAGAGCCATCGCGTAACCGCCGTAAAGCATGCCGGCGTGGGCCATGAGACCGATCTTCTCCAGTTCGTGTAGCGCCTTGCAAAACTCACGCAAGCGCGCCGGACTTCCGTCACTTTCCGCCGATAGATACGCGTCATAACAACGTGCGCTTACCTGCCAGATCGTGAGCCCGGCCCGGCTCGCAATCACCGATAACAACGAGATCGCCACCTTCGCACGCTCGCGCTTGCCCGAGAGCAACGCTAACGGAATAGCAGACTCGACCAGCACGTAGCACGCGGCCATGTCATGACCCTCACCGCGCGCGCTCGACAGCGCTTGTTCCGACAGCGCCAGCGCGGTGTCCCGCTCGCCCTGCAACCAGAGTATCCGCGCCATTGTGGCCTGAGTCACGACGCGGTGATCGATCGACGACCCAAGCATCGCCAGCCGATGTTGCGCGCGGTCATAGCGCGTTAGCATCTCGCTGAGGTGAGCAAAGGCCTCCGTCTGATATCCCGCATAATGCTTCGATATCCCAATCAACCGCTCACCGAGGATCGTATTGGTCGCATGCCCCAAGTCGGCGGCAAGTGCATGGAATCGTTGCGCAAACCCCGTCGCCTCGCGAATTGCGCCGCAATACTGTGCTGCGTTCCACAACCCCCACAACGCTCGCGCCTCATACTCCCGATTCCCCAGCGTGATCGCCGTCGATAAGACTTCCGACCAGATGTCGCGCGTCCGCTTGTCCGGACCGTTGATATAAACCAGTCCCGCGGCATAAGCAGCCAGAAGGCGCATCCGCTGATGGACAAGCGAACTGCTCGTTCGCGGGTTGGCAATGAGTGCGGCCAACCCGCGTTGCGCCCACTCGCAACACTCGTCGACAAGCGACGCGTCGAAAAAATAATAAACGGCGCGTGCCGCAAATTCGACGCTTATCGCGTTGTCGCCTTTCGGCGAAAAAGCCCATCGCAGACCGGCGCGGATATCGTCGAGCTTGTCGGTCAACGCCACCGGCCACTCCCCGCTTGCACGCTCGCAGTTCGTATCGGTGCGATCAAGAAGCCCTGACAGGTAACGAACGTGATGCAGCGCGGCCAGCCGATATTCACCGTGGTCATCGAGCTTCTGCAACGCGTACGCACGCGTGGTCTCGAGCAGCCAATACCGCCGCTCGCAGACATCGTGGTCGAAGACGATCAGCGATTTGGCGGCCAGCCCGCTAAGCGCGTCGATCACCCTGCCTTCCTGCAACCAGTCTTCGCCCATGACCGCGATGGCGCCCGACAGCGTGAAGCCGTTCACGAAGATACCTAGCCGGCGCAAGATGACCTTCTCGTCTTCGTCGAGTAACGCATAGCTCCAGTCGAGCGTCGCCTTCAAGGTTTGATGGCGTGGCAACGCAGTCCTGTGGCCGCCGGTCAGCATCCGGAAGCGGTCGTCCAGATGCGCGGCCAGCGTCTGGATGCCCAGCACGGCGGCCCGCGCCGCCGCTAGTTCGATGGCAAGCGGGATCCCGTCGAGCCGCCGGCATACCGTTCCGGTCAACGCGATGCTTTGCGCGTCGGACGAAAAATTCGGATCGACTGCACGGGCGCGCGCCATGAAGAGCTTGACGGCGCTGCATTGCAAGACCTCGTGGCTCTGACTGCATTGAGTCGGGAATTGCAGCGTTGCCACGGTGAACTGGCTTTCCTGTGGCAAGCGCAACGCCTCGCGGCTAGTGGCGAGGATATGTGTCTGGCCATTGTCCTGGAGAATCGTTTCGACGAGTTCCGCGGCGGCTTTCAGGACATGCTCGCAATTGTCCAGAACGATCAGTACGCGGCGTTCGCCAAGTACATCAGCAATTTTCGCAAGGCTAGCGCCGCCATTGGTCGCCTTGACGCCAAGCACCTTGCAGAACAGGTCGATGACGGACTGGGCGTCAGTTGCGGACGCCAGCGACACCAGGTAGATACCATCGGGAAATCGACGTGACAAACCGCGCGCCACTTCTATGCTGAGCCGCGTCTTGCCAATGCCGCCCGAGCCAACGAGCGTCAAGAGCCGTGCTGTCTGCAGCGCCGCGGAGATGTCGGCAATGGCTTCGTCGCGGCCGATCAGCGTGGACGAATAAGCGGGCAGATTATTGGGAACGTCGACGCTGAAACTTTCGGCTATAGCCGCATTCACTTCGCAAGCCGACTGCGTGGTAACCAATCGATACCCCCGGCCGGGAACCGTTTTGATCAGTTCGCGTTCGTTGCCGAGAAGCTTGCGCAGGGCCGACATATGCACTTGCAGATTGTTCTCTTCGACCACGCTGTCTGGCCACACGCTATCAAGGATCTGCTTCTTGGTGACGAGCGCACCGTTACCTGCGATCAGCAGTTCGAGAATATCGAACGCGCGACTCCCGATCCTGACAGGCTTTCCGTCACGCGAGATTTCCCTGTTGTCGAGATGCACCCGAAGTCCGCCGATCTGAATCATTACCGGGAAGGCTCCAGAGAATGGGTTGCGCGAATCATGCACGGGTTGCTGGCCGGAACCCGCGTCGCGTCAGACAGGGCCGCCATCAAGAGCGCATGGTGGCCCGGCTCCTGGGTAGACGAATCCGTCCTCCGCGAATGCTGATCGTTTGATCTATGACCATAGTCTAAGTTAGACGCCATGTTAATGCGTCAATAGATTTGAACATTAGCACCAAAAATTTTGAACATAAATGCGTTGATTATTCGAAGAGGCATGCTTAGTTCTAGTCGTGTCATCAAGACTTAATACGGCCGCGAGCCCTCGAAAATAGTTTTGAATCCGCTTAGTCATCTTGTCCATGACGTTAGCTATTTAAGTTGGCACTCGAGAAAACGCTTGAGCAATGGTGCCTTTTGACGCGGTGTTGTCGATTCGCTTTGGAAGCAACCCGCTAGGCCGGGCCTGACACGAGTCATCCGCTGCGAACGGGTTGCCTGAAAAGCGCCGTTCACCAGCCAAATTTCATTTCGACGCCTACGTAATCGGCATTGCTTCCGCCAGCCTGGCGGATCGCGTCGCCTACCTGGAAATGCACCGCTTCTACGGACGCGACCAGGTTGGCATCGACTTGCCAATCGGCACGCACCTGCGTGTAGAAACCCGTCCAGCTGTTGCCATGTCCAGCCGTATTCGGCACGACCGCTGAGGCTTGTCCATACACTGCGTCGGCGGTCGTCTCGCGCCACTGAAGACCGACGGCAGCCAGCAGCGTGAGTTTCTTGTTCGGCTTGAGCGTGATCGACGGCTTGATGTGGATCAGGTTCGAGTACCCGGTGTAGCCGGCCAGCGCGAAGTAATAACCGTTGGGAAACAGCGGATTGAAGGTCCCGACCCGGCCATCGCCGGGATGCTTGTCGCCTGAAGCGGCATCGATCTGCATGCCAATTCGCGGCGTCCATGGTAGTGCGGCCAACGTATAACCGGCCAGCGAGCCGATCGCCCATGCGCCAATCGTGCTGTTGCCCACATGACCCGATTGATACATGCCCTCGACGTCCCAGTCGAAGGGCTGGACATTGCCGGCGTATCGAGCATCGAAGACGTCGCGATGTTCATCGCCTGAGGCATCGAGAAAGCGCGCGTTGGTGCGGTTGTAGCGCGAGTAATACGCCGACAGGTCACCGGGACCGACACCCTGGCGCTCCACGCGCACACCGCTGAAGGTCAGGTGGCGGTTCGACACGTCGTCGAATGAATCGACATCACGATACTGAACCGGCTGGGTCGCATACGCTATCCAGCGCCACGGACCGGTCTCATAGTCGCCCCAGACCGCGTCGAACGCCTGTCGCACGTTCGGGCCGTCACGCACGGAGATGAACCGCTGCAAATCGAATGCCATCTCCTGGCGGCCGACCCGAAACTTGACCTGACCCGGACCGAGCGGCTCGGTAATAGCAACGAACGCCTGGCGCAGATCCAGCGGGTTTTTATCGACGGGCGTAACGCTGTCCTTGCCGAATGGACGTGCATCTTCAAACTGGGTGAAAAACTGGACATGCGGGCCGAGGTGGACATCGGCATGTACTTCGAGACGCTGCAACACATACGTATCGTCGCGACCCGTGCCGGTGCCGAAGAGCGGCGCGTCGTTGATCTCCAGGCGTTCGCGTATGACCGCACCCAACGAGATATACGCTTCAGGGTTGCCGAAGAGCGGAATGTATTTCAGCGAATCCAGCGGCTTTTTAGGGACGCACGGATTCGCGAGGACCGACCAGTCCTCCTGCCATCTGTTGAACTTGATCTCGGGCCGTTGACATGCGGCGGCTGTAGGGGTCGTGACCGACGCGTTCGTGTCATCTGCGCCGCCAGTAGCGGTCTCGGCGGCTGAAACGGGAAGAGAGATCGCCAATCCCGTACTCAACGCCCACGCCCGGAGTCGCTTGCACCGCGCTGTTCGATCGGTCGTTTTCACGGCTGCCTCATTGCTGGCCGTCATGAATTTCAGCAATATATCCACCGGGGAATTCGACCATCGCTGTCTGCCCCGTCGAGCTCTTATAGGCGGGATAAAGCACCTTCGCACCCGAGGCCTGCGCCTTCTCCAGAGTCTGTGGAAGATCGTCGACTGCGTAGCCGGTCGTCTCGCGTCCGAACGGGAAAGGCAGCTTGCCATCGGTGACGAAAACCAGCATGCGGCCAAACGTTGAATTGATGCGAATCTCACGCACGGTTTCGCCGGGGCGGCCAATCACGCCAGCGTCGGCATGACGGTTATCGGAGACCACCTTGCCGTGCGAAAAATGCAGCCATCGACGCACAAAGTTGTTGGCCTCATATCGCGATACGTACACGCGGTTGTCCGGCACCGTATGCAAGGGCGCATAGTCCGGCGCTCTCGTATGCCAGTAGAGTTGCATGGTGAGACCGCCTGGCCACTGGATCACTGCGTCCTTGCCGATGGGGTCATTGAACGTATCCACCAGCACGTCCGCGCCCGCAGCACGCGCTGCCTTCACCGCCTGGTCGATGTCGGTTACCAGGTACCCGGTGCGCTCGCTGCCGAACGGATAAGGGATCGGCGTTTCGAAGCCGAATACGGACAGCATGCCCGCCGGCGTCTGCACATATTGCGACGCGGTTTTGCTTGGAGTTGGCGTCACCGTAAAGACCGCTCGCTGCGATGCCTTGCCGCCAAAGGTCGCAATGATACTGTTGACGAACGCATCTAGATTTTCCGATGCGACATAGACGTGGGTCGTGTCGTACTGCGATCCGACCGCCACATTCGGCGTTGCGCCCCGGATCGTGCTTACGTCGCTCGCCGACTCGACGAGTTCCGCCGCAGCGAGCACCGGTTCCGCCGCGCTTAAGCTACCAAGAAGAACGGCGGCCAGACTGGTCGCCAGGAAGATGCGGGAAAGTGATCGGTTTGGCATTGCGTTTCCTGAAATAAAAAACCTCTTGTGCGCCGCCGATAAGCAATGAAAGCGGCTCTATGCGGGAGGCATCACTGTGTCTCTTTGCGACCCGCAATATCGCCGCCGGGTTTATCGGACACGAGTTGAACGGGCTGCGTGGCTTGCGCGGCCGATGCCGATGCCGTCGTGAAGAACTGCGCCTTGACGACCGGGATCGTGTGCTCACCGAGCACCATGCCGAGCAAACCCGCAAGGGCTATGAGCGGCGGTGCGGGCGACTGGACTTTCAACAACCAGTAAACCAGGCCAACTGCGAACCCGACGCCCAATGAAATCAAATAAGACATGATCGTGCCTGTAGTTTGCAAGCGGCTTGCGAGCAGCCGCCTTGTGATAACAATGACCGTCTCTCTTGCTAATCCGGCCAGTCCGAGCCCAGGATGAGCCCGCAATAATTAAGCCGCCGATACTTCGGGTCGACGCGGTCCATGACATCGGCGTGAACGGTTCCGTATGTCGATGCCGGCCGATGCGCCATGCCCAACCCGAAACACTCGATGATCTTTCTCTTGAACCCCTCCTCTCGCGGATGCGCTTTCACGACTTCCTCGCGCTGCTGCGCGGTGAACTCGTCGAAGTGCAGACCGAGCACATCCACCTCCACGCCCCTCGTCACCAGCGCCACAACCGGCTGCTTATGCTGCGCGATGCCCGGCGTCGTATGAAGCGCGATGGCGTCCCACACATCCGCAATATCCTGCTCGGCGATGCAGTAGCCGCGAAGGAATTGCCGGGCCGCATTCGCGCCATCGACTTCGAACCGGTCGTGCGAGTGACGATGCGCGTCGGTCAATCCGATGTCATGAAACATCGCACCTATATACAGAAGCTCCGAATCGAACCTCAGTGCCTTTTGCTCACCGCTCAGCGCACCGAAGAGAAACACGCGCGATGAGTGATGGAACAACAGTTCCGACTCGACGTCGCGAACCAGCTCGGTCGCCGCTCGAGCCATCGGGCTGTCGGGCACCGCAATTCCCGCGACGGTCTTACTCATCGTTTGTCTCCTGAAAAACCATCCAGATGGCTTTTCCGTGCGTCCGGTGCCTTTTTTACGATCTGGCGAAGGCGAGCAAGTCTTCGTTGAGACGATCTTTATGAGTGAAGTAGAGCGCGTGCGGCGCGCCTTCATAGACCTTGAATTGCGCGCCTGTAATCAGGGCAGCAGCCGCTTTGCCGGTGACCTCGAAGCTGACGACTGCGTCGCCGCTACCGTGAATCACGAGCGTGGGCACATCGAATTTTTTCAGGTCCGGGCGAAAGTCCGTTTCCGAAAAAGCAGCGATGCAATCGAGCGTTCCCTTGATACCCGCCTGAAGTCCCATCGCCAGGGTCCAGTCGAGCATCGGCTTGCTGACCGTGGATCCTTCCTGATTGCTACCAGTCAAGAGCGGACCGAATTTATCGAGGAAATCAGAGCGATCGGTCAGGATACCTGCACGAATTCCATCGAATATTTCTGGCGGCGCGCCTTCGGGGTGATCGTCGCGTCGAATCATCAATGGCGTGACTGAGCTGATCAATGCGGCCTTGGCGATACGCCTTGAACCATGCCGTCCGATATAACGCGCGACTTCGCCGCCGCCCATGGAGAAGCCGGCGAGAATGACGTCACGAAGCTCAAGCGCCTCAATCAGTTCGTTCAGGTCGTCGGCAAACGAGTCGTAGTCGTAGCCGCCCCACGGCTGGCTCGAACGGCCGAAGCCCCGGCGGTCATACGCGATCACGCGATAACCATTCGATGCCAGAAAATGCATCTGGTATTCCCACATGTCGGCGTTGAGCGGCCAGGCATGAATCAAGATGATCGGTTGACCGGAGCCCCAATCCTTGTAATAGAGCTGGGTGCCGTCGGAAGTGGTGAGCGTTGTCACGAGTTTTACCTCTTGAATAATGCGTGTTGGGCCGGGCTTGCGGTTTGCGCCGGTCGCGCTAGAACGCAAAGCAGCTGCAACCCAACGCGCCCCAGAACCCGTTGGCATCGCTGACGGGAACATTCTTTCGCCATGCCCATCCGTGAGCGTGAGCATGCACACCGCACAGGTTCACGCAGCCATCAACACACGCAACGGCCGTCGGCTTGAAGCGACTATAACCACCGAATTCGGCGACTGGCGACCATGACGGGCTGACCGGCAAGTCAGGCGGTGCGAGCGGCTTGAATTCTTCATCGGCGTAAACCACGCTACCGTTGACCACCGTCATGACCGAGTTCAGATACTTGATCTGTGTTTCGTCGACGCTGAAATAGTCGTCGCTAAGTGCAACGAAATCCGCGAAGGCGCCTGGGACTAGTGCGCCCTTGCGATCGTCTTCGCTCGAGAACCATGCGCTGCCGACGGTATAACGGCGCAGCGCTTCCATACGGTCAAGGCGGTTTTCGGCCGAGTACATCTGCGTGCCGCCCACAGTCTTGCCCGACACCATCCAGTAAAGCGAAACAAAGGGGTTGAAGCTGGCGACGCGCGTGGCGTCGGTGCCTGCGCCAACCGGCACGCCCATATCGAGCATGCGACGGATCGGCGGCGTGCGCCTGACGGCTTCTTCGCCATACTGATGCATAAAGTATTCGCCCTGAAACGCCATCCTGTGCTGAACCGCGATACCACCGCCAAGCAAACGAATCCGCTCTATGTTTCGGTCCGTCACGGTTTCGCAGTGGTCGAAGAACCATCGGAGGCCACTAAAGGGAATGTCCGCGTTGACGCGCTCGAATACGTTGAGGAACCGGTTGATCGATTCATCGTAGGTGGCATGCAGCCGGAACGGCCAGCGATTCGCCACGAGCAGACGGACAACCGCCTCCAGCTCTTCTTCAAGCGAATCGGGCAAGTCCGGACGCGGCTCGAGGAAGTCTTCGAAATCGGCGGCCGAGAACACCAGCATTTCGCCCGCGCCGTTCACGCGCAGGAAGTCGTCGCCCTCGCCCGGTTTCGTCATCTTGACCCACTTGGCGAAGTCGTCGATTTCCTTCTTGGCATTCTGCGTGAACAGGTTATAGGCGATACGCACGGTGAGCTCGCCGCGCTTCGCCAGGTCCATGATCACCGCGTAGTCGTCGGGATAAGCCTGATAGCCGCCGCCCGCATCTATAGTGCTGGTCACGCCGAGCCGGTTCAATTCGCGCATGAAATGGCGCGTTGAATTCACCTGGTCGTCGTGGGCGAGCTTCGGTCCCTTGGCCAGCGTTGCATAGAGCAAGCCGGCGTTCGGGCGCGCGATCAGCATGCCCGTGGGATTGCCGCGCTTGTCACGCTGGATCTCGCCGCCCGGCGGATTCGGCGTGTCCTTGGTATAGCCCACCGCACGCAACGCGGCAGCGTTGAGCAATGCGCTGTCATAGAGATGCAGGATGAACACCGGCGTGTCCGGCGCGATGGCGTTGATTTCATCGAGCGTAGGGGCGCGCTTCTCGGCAAACTGAAATTCGTTCCATCCACCTACCACGCGAACCCATTGCGGCGCAGGCGTACGGGCAACTTGCTTGCGCAGCATGTCGAGCGCGTCGGCCAGTGACGGCACGCCGTCCCAACGCAACTCCATATTGAAGTTGAGACCGCCGCGGATAACGTGGAGGTGGCTATCGTTCAGGCCCGGAATAACCGTGCGGCCCTGCAGGTCGATGCAGCGAGTCGCGTCCGTCGCAAGGCGCATGATTTCATCGCGGGAGCCGGTCGCGATAACGCGCCCGCTGGCAACCGCTATCGAGTCTGCGAACGAGCGCTTCTCGTCCTGTGTCGCAATCTTCCCGTTAAAGAAAATTGAATCGGGAGGCGTTGGCTTATCGGCTGAAGTAGACATGGTATTCCTTGAATGGGCACTGAACCGGCCACGCGCCAGCGCATTAATCGCCGAACGCTCGACTCGAACGAGCGCGGCGCATCCGGCCGCGACTCGAATGGCGGATCTTTTAACCAGTAATCCTTATTATTTAATCGTGTGACTCGTCACGGCACGCCGGTTCGTGACCGGCGTGCCGTGACACGGATTAGCCCGCTTCGCTCGCGTGTGCGCCCAGGATCGACTTTGCGTACCGCACGCCGATGCCGTAGGAGCTGTGCTCTTTCAGAATGTCCATGCAGCCTTCATACGTTGCCGTGCGGCCCCAGTCGCGTTGCAGTTCGAACATGAACTGAAGCGACGTCATGGGCACCGCTCCTGCCTGGATGATGCGCTGCACTGCGCGCTCATGCGCCTCGTGCGAGACGTCGCCGCAGGCATCGGTCGGCACATAGACTTCGTAGCCGTCGTTGATCATCTGGATCGTCGGGAACGAGACACAGACCTCCGTCCACAGTCCGGCGACCACGATCTTCTTGCGGCCGGTTGCCTCGATCGCCTTGCGGAAATTGCTGTCTTCCCACGAGTTCATCGACGTGCGGTCGATCGGCGTGTATTCAGGGAACACTGACTGGACTTCCGGAACCATGTCGCCGCTGAACGTCTTGGCTGCAACCGTGCTCAGGATCGTCGGCACCTGGAAGAGTTTCGCAGCCTTCGCGATCGCCTGAACGTTGTGCAGAATGGTGGTGCGTTCATGCGATGCCGTGCCAAAGAACATTTGCGGCTGATAGTCGATAAGGGCGACAGCGCATGAATCGGGCGTTAGTAATTCGAAGGCCATGGAAAAACTCCTGTGTCCGGGAAAAGAAACAGCGGCCGTTCAAGCGGTATCGAATGGGAGTTCGACTAAGACCGCTTGCGCGACTTTGCTGAGAACGAGACTGGACTTTAGGAGTTCAAGTACTGAAAGTCCTTGGCACATCCCTTAAAAATACTTAAGGGAATGCCGATGTCGAACCCGCCGTAGTCGGCTTCAGCGAGATCATCGAGGATCTTATAAACTTGCTAAACGTTGGCCGTGCCGGTGTCGGCCAACGTCACACGGCGGGAAGTACGCGTCAGCAACGCAGCGCCCAGCGAAGACTCAAGGGCGTCCATGGTCCGGGTCACGGACGAGGTAGCAATGCCAAGACGCTGCGCTGCCTTGGAGAAGCCGCCAGTTTCGGCCACTTCAAGCAGCATTCGCAGCGCTAGCAGTTGATCCATTAAACCCTCTGACAAGTGTGGTCGGTTGCGCTCAGCGCAACGCCGCCTTGCGAATGGACCCTATTCTACTTAAGGGGCGCAACGTTTAAGCTTGCGGCAACCTTATTCCAAGGATGGCGTAATGCAAGCGATGTCGCGTTTCGTTGCTCCCAGTTTCAATCGTGCGGCGTGCCTCGCCGGTCATCCGAACTTGAAAGCCAATCGCACCGGAGCCCTATCATGAGAGCACCTGACAGACGTCGCGCGATTGTGATTGGCGGCTCGCTGGGTGGACTTTTTACAGCGGCCGCGCTTCGTTCCATTGGTTGGGACGCCACTGTCTTTGAGCAGTCACCGAACCAGCTAGATAGCCGCGGCGGTGGTATCGTGCTGCAGCCGGATGTCCTTGCCGCTTTTCGCTTTGCAGGTATCAAGCCTCCCGAAAGGCTGGGCGTTGACTCCGAAGATCGCGTGTACCTCGACCGCGACGGCCGCGTGCTTGAACAGTTTCATATGCCGCAGACGCAGACGTCGTGGAACCTGCTTTACACGACCTTGAAAGATGCGCTGGCGCCCGAGTCAATTCGATCAGGCGATGCCTTTACGAGTCATGTAGTCGATGGCGAACAGGTCATCGCGCGGTTTTCGAGCGGTCACACTGAAAGCGCAGATCTGCTGATTGCTGCCGATGGTCCGAGTTCGACCGTACGCAAGAGCGTATTGCCCGAAGTGGCGCCTGCGTATGCAGGATACGTGGCATGGCGAGGCCTCGTGCCCGAACCGGAACTTCCGGAAGCAGCGGCGCACAAGCTGCGTGAGCGCTTCACGTTTCAGCAGAGCCCGGGACATTCCGCGCTCGCGTACCTGGTGCCGGGCGAGGACGGGGCGACGAATGCTGGCGAGCGGCGCTTCAACTGGGTCTGGTACAGGAAGGTGGCGCCAGATGCGCTCGAGCGCTTGCTGCTCGATCGCAATGGCCGCCACCGCACCCATTCACTGCCGCCTGGAACTGTCAAGGACAGCGATTTACATGATCTGCGCACGGCTTCGGACGATCTGATGGCGCCGGTTTTCCGATCGCTGATCGATGAGACGAGCGAGCCGTTCTTGCAGATCATTCAGGATCTGCAAGTCAGGAACATGGTGTTTGGCCGCGTGATTCTGCTCGGCGATGCAGCGTTCATCGCCAGGCCGCATACTGCGGGCGGTACAGCGAAAGCCGCTGGAAACGCGTTGTCGCTGGCTGTTTCGCTCGCGGCCGCGTACGAATCGAGGGAACGCATCGACCGGGCGCTTGCGCGCTGGGAGGCCGATCAGCTTCAGCGCGGCATCCGCATGAATGACCTCGGCATGTCACTCGGTAATCGCATCATGAATATTGTCAGGTAACTCAATCTATGGAGCATGCATGACCCCGAATAGCCCATCGGCTAGCACCGCTTCAGGTCCGGTCAAGATGACCAGTGGCCTTATCGCGTTGTTCGCTTTCTGCTGCGGCGCGATTGTCGCGAATCTCTATTACGCGCAACCGATCATCGAATTGATCGGGCCGGACATTCATTTGTCGGCGAGCACGGCGAGCCTGGTCGTCTCGCTTACGCAGATTGGCTACGCATTCGGGTTGTTCTTCCTCGTGCCCTTGGGAGACCTGGTCGAGAATCGCAAGTTGATGATCACAACCGCGCTCGTCTCCATTGCGAGCCTCGCGGCCGCGGCGCTGATTCATCAGCCACACGCGTTCCTCCTGATCTCGCTGCTGGTCGGATTCAGTTCGGTAGCCGTGCAGATCCTGATCCCGCTCGCGGCGCATCTCGCACCCGACGAATCGCGCGGACGCGTTGTCGGCACGATCATGAGCGGGCTGTTGCTGGGCATTCTATTGTCGCGTCCACTATCGAGCTTTGTTGCGGGTCACTTCGGATGGCGCACGGTATTCGGTTCAGCGGCGGTCCTCATGACGCTGGTCACAGCGGTCCTGGCGTTCACGATTCCTTCGCGCCAGCCCGATCATAAAGCGACCTATGTGGAGCTTATCCGCTCGCTCGGGACGCTCGTTGCCACCATGCCCGTGTTGCGGCATCGAGCGTTGTATCAAGGGCTGATGTTTGCAACGTTCAGCTTGTTCTGGACCGCGGTACCCGTGGAATTGATTCGCCACTACGGTTTATCGCAGACGGGCGTGGCGCTCTTTGCGCTCGTCGGCGCGATTGGTGCAACGTCGGCACCGGTAGCGGGCCGCCTCGCCGATGCGGGTCATTCCGGGCGCGCGACGCTGATCGCGTTAGTCGTGGGCGCGCTGTCATTCCTGCCAGGGCTCGTTCATCCCGCGTGGGGCGTGGCGGGGCTCGTGGTGACAGGTATCGTGCTCGACTTCGCCGTGCAGATGAACATGGTCATCGGCCAACGAGAAATCTATGCGCTTCACGCGGCCAGCCGGAACCGTCTGAACGCGTTATATATGACGAGCATTTTCATTGGCGGCGCGTTCGGATCGGCGCTCGCCAGCATGTTGTTCGAGCGCGGCGGCTGGAGCTTGATCGCGATGGTCGCCAGCGTGTTTCCGCTTGTGGCGCTGGTGCATTATTTGTCGGTTGGAAGACTGGTCGCGCGGCCGGCTTGATGAATTGATCTAACGCGATTGTGCGAGTTGCGATGCGGCCGGTGTCAGATCCGTGCCGTTCCATCCTCCGCCCAACGCGCGCACCAGCGCAATCGTGGCCGACGGCGTTATCGAAAGCCTGAGCATTCCAACCCGCAAAAACAGAGCGGGGTCCCCAGCATGCGAACCCCGCTTTAACAACCTCAGCCTTGCAGGAAAGCGAGCAAGTCGGCGTTCACTTCGTCAGCATTCACAATGCACATGGCGTGCGATGCACCCGGATATACCTTCAGCTTGGCGTTCTTCACGATCTTGGCAGAGAGCCGGCCGGCCGCATCAATAGGCACGATCTGGTCGTCATCACCATGCAGGATCAGCGTGGGAACATCGATCTTCTTAAGGTCCTCCGTGTAGTCGACCTCGCTGAACTGCTTGATGCATTCGTACTGGCCTTGAATGGAACCCAGCATGCCCTCGCGCCAGAATTCGTCGATCCAGCCTTGCGACATTTTCGCATTGGGCCGGTTCATCCCAAAGAACGGCACAGCGAGGTCCTTGTAGAACTGCGAGCGGTTCGCCGCAACGCTCGCGCGAATGCCGTCGAAGACCGACATGGGCAAGCCACCAGGATTCGCTTCGGTCTTGACCATGAGCGGCGGCACCGCGCCGATCAACACGACCTTGGCCACGCGCTTCGTGCCGTGGCGGCCAATGTAATGCGCCACTTCGCCGCCGCCCGTGGAATGGCCCACGAGCATCGCGCCCTTCACGTCGAGCGCGTCCATGACCGCGGCCAGATCGTCCGCGTAGGTGTCCATGTTGTTGCCCGTCGATGTCTGATCCGAGCGGCCGTGGCCCCGGCGATCGTGTGCAATCACGCGGTAGCCCTTCTGCACGAGGAAGAGCATCTGCGGGTCCCAGGCGTCGGCATCGAGCGGCCAACCGTGGGAAAACATGACGGGCTGGCCGGTGCCCCAGTCCTTGAAGAAAATTCGCGCCCCATCTTTGGTCGTTACGTAACTCATGGACTTTGCTCCGTCGTGGTGATTGTTCGCGGCATGATGAATCGACGTCGTGGAATGGGCGGTCGCAGCCGCAGCCAGGTTGGACGTGCCGGCAGCGGCAAACGCAGCGCCTGCCATGCCGGCGGTGGTCACAAGCATTTTTCTTCTCGATGCCGACAGGCCATCGGTGCCTTGTGTTTCGCTCATTTTTATTCTCCAGTTGGCGTGCGATCAAGCCGCGATCGCGTCAATGCCACTATTTGAAAACTCAGAGACTACAAATGAACGATGTGAGCGTCCTTCAGAAATCCTTAAGCGTTCTGAAACAGGATTCGTGGGTGCGGGCCTGGACCGGGCTCCAGGATTTCGCCGACGCGCTGGACCGAAGCGCTTGCTTTCCGCACAACCGGATCAGCTTAATTAAGCAAAAGCCAAAGCCCTTTTAGGCATCGATCGTTACGATGCCTTCGGACGCTTGACCAGCCTGGAGGTGCTCATGTTGAGAGAGGCCGATGCATCGGTCGCAAGATCCCAATCGGGACCCGACAATGGCGATGCCGCGCGCTGGATCCGCATAGCCCAGGCGCTGCTGCTGCCGCCAGCGGGGAGCAAGCGCCCCGAACTTTCCCCTAATCGCAAGGTGCCCGGCGGTGAGGTCTCGCAAGCCTTCGTTCAAATCCTCGAGCGCCCCACCGGTCGCACCGCAGTGATACTTTGGCGCGACCCGGGGCGTTGCTATTACGCGGACCAGCTATGGGTTCGCGGAACGGCCGGATACGGCGGTCGATGCGCCTTGAGCGGCCAGTCGATCAAAAGCGGCGAGAGTATTTATCGCCCGCGACAGGGGAAGCCGCGCACGTTGAACGCCTTCGCCATGATCCTGGCAAGCGTCATCGAAGTTGAGTCGAGAGCCCGCGGTTTAATTTGACTGTTCACGGTTTTCCCTTAAATTACTTCCGCATCATCCTCAAGGGCGCTTCTCAACGCGTCCCGAGACACTTGCACCGGCTGAGCGCAACTCACGACGTCAAGACCCACCTTGACAGACGCCCGTTGCAGTGGCGACGGTTTCCAGGACTTGAACCTCGGCGACTCCCTCATTGGAGCTTGCAACTTCGTCAGTGACGCGGTCTGTAGACGGATTGGAAGAGTCACTCGGGACAGTCCTACTGAACCGAGCGACACGTCAGGTCACGCTATCGGATGCGGGAACGACCTACTATGTGCGCGCAAAGAAGATTCTCGATGATGTCGCCGAAGCCGATGCGTCGGTTACCGACCGCGGTTCCGAGCCCTACGAATCCTGACCACTCAATCCCGAGTGATGGAACTTGCTGCGCCGACGTAGTGATCCATCAGCGGAAAACAGAAAACGCCCCTCGGATTTTCGTCGCGAGGGGCGTTATCACCGGAGAACAGTTCCGCTTACAGCGCGGCGTCCTTCAGCTTCTTCAGCGGGCGCACCTTGAGGCGTACCGAAGCTGGCTTCGCCGCAAACCATTTGTCTTCACCCGTGAACGGGTCCTTGCCGAAGCGCTTCTTCTTGGCCGGGACATCTTGCGCGACTACTTTCAGCAAGCCTGGCAGCGTGAACTCCTTCGCGCCCTTCTTGTGAATCGATGCCAGCACCGTTTCTTCGAGCGCCGCCATCAACGCCTTGGCCGCCTTCGGCTCCACGCCTGAGCGCTCAGCCAGGTGAATGGTCAGCGATGCCTTGGTGAACGAATCCTTGATGGGTTTCAAGGGAGCGGCTGCCACAACAGGCTTCTTCACCGCAGGTGCTGCGGCTTTCTTGGCGACTGGCGCAGCAGCTTTTTTGCTGGCCGGTGCTGCTTTCTTGGTGGCGGGAGCCGCAGTTTTCTTGGTAGCAGTTGTTGCCATAAATTCCTCGCTTCTAGTCAAAGGTTGCCCAAGACCTTTGCCTTTGCGCCGTCACCGACTAACGCAAAGGTGCAAATCCTCGGGTTGGGTGCCAGCGTACCAACACCGACATGAAGACGCAACGTCTGAGGCCATAAATTAAGGGGGTTTCGACATGAAAGTCACGAAAACGGCGACCTGTACGTCACTTTATGCCGGCGGTTCCGATAAAACCCTCACAAAACATGGCTTGGAGAGCCCTTGAAGACGGCCGAACTAAAGAACAAACCTACTCTCGGACGGTCACTGCTTTGGGAAAAACAACACGCCGTCTGCAACGAAGCCGCCTGACTCTCAGGGAAGGACCATTCACGGGTCAGGAATGTCGAAAGGCAGATATTTTTTCTGCGAATCTTCATCGCTTTTTTTCGGCTCATCCCGGTAGCCTCTTGATTATTAGTGCGTTTAGACTGACGCCGAAACTGAAGATTCGGGGATGGGCTGCGTGCAGCATGCCATTTTCCTCCTCTTCATCTACGGCAAATACCGCATGATTCATTCACCAACGGACACCCATTCGAGCTATGTTCCGCCTGCGAGATATTCATCGACAATCAAGAAAGGCAGCCGGTCGACATACCAAGGCAGCATCCGGGCTGCTTGACTCGGTCGCGCGAAACCGTCCTGTCTGGATGGTTTCTTTCGCGGTAAGCCAGGCTGACTTATCTGAAGGACTGCGGGCGGCCTTCGCTTCGACAGCCATGCTGTTGCTCGGTAACGTATTGCACATGCCTGAGTTTTCCTGGGCGGCAATAGGCGCGTTTTGGACCTGCCTGGCTGACGCCGCAGGCTCTAACCGCATGAGGTTTGCGTCGATGAGCGCTTTTGCTTTGCTGTCGACTGTGTGCGGAGGACTTACCGCCTATGCGTCCGGTTCCGGAATCGTCGCGGCTGCCGGTGCGATCTTTGTCTTCTCAGGCTTAGGAGCGCTGGCCCGCATTTGGGGTTCGGCATCCGCCCAGGTCTCCATCCTCGCGGCAACGGCTTGCGTGGTGATGGTCGACCGGCCCATACATAGTTCAGGCGGGAACCTCCGCTTCCTGACGCTCTACCTGCTGGGGTGTCTATTCGCAACGGTGCTCAGTTTTACCGTCTGGCGGATTCATCCATTCGGTGCGAGCCGCGCGGCCATGCGCTCGACATACTCTCGATTGGCGGACATTGCGAACGACGGTGCACGCCTGCTCAAACGTGAACGCACCGGCTTTCAGGAGTGGGCGTCCCACGCGTCGCGGTTTCGCGGCCAGGCGCGCACTGCTATCGAACGGACTCGACGAGCGCTCGCTCGTGTACCGTCGGCAAAGACCGACCGACGAGATACGTACAGCGCCCTTCTTCTCGCGCTCGGCGACAGCGAGCAAATCTTCGCGTATCTCATCGCGGTAACGGACGCGTGCGAACGGGGCCATCATCGTCTGCCCAATCCCCAACGCGCCGCTCGCGTACTGGAAGCGGTCGGTGAAGTTCTTTCGCGTCTCGCTCGCGCGATTGCCGACAGACCGTGGGAGCCTTCATGGCAACAGCGCGACCGGCTGCATTCGCTTGCCCGTCGACTGGAAATCGCACTGGGAGAGAGTATCGCCCTTCGATTCGACGTCGATTTCAGCGCGCTCGAACCAACCCCGATCCAACAGGCATCGTGGCGGTCCGCTGCGGTCTCGAATTTCAAGCGCGGCATCGAAACCTTAAAAGCGAACGCCTCGACGCAATCCATCGGGGCACGGCATGCTGTCCGTGTCGCCGTCGCTACGACAGTCGCGTTCCTGACGGTGCGCTCGCTTCATCTTCCGTTCGGATATTGGGCGACGATGGCGACCGTTTTGATTCTTCAACCATCCGTCGGCACAAGTTGGCCCCGCAGTATTGAGCGCGCGGCAGGAAGCATCGTGGGTGGCCTGTTAGCCGCCGCGATAGGTTTGGCAGTCCACTCTCCGATTGCCATATCGCTGGTAGTTTTCCCCTTGGTGTGCGCAACGATGGCGTTAAGGCCCGTCAGCTACAGCTTGTTCGTGCTCTTCATCACGCCCACGTTCGTGCTGGTTGCAGACTTTGCCGCGCCTGGCGGCGCCGAAATCGCCTACGCCATCATCCGGCTGGAAAACAATGTCTTCGGTTGCGTCATTGCGTTGCTCGCGACGTTCTTGCTGTGGCCGAGCCGCGAGCCGGCCCGCTTCAAACAAAGACTCGCGGAGGCAGTCGCCGCGAATTTCAACTATCTCGCCGAATCGCTCGGCCGAACGAAAAGCGACGAACTCGAACTGGAACGGCTCCGCCGCGCGGCTGGGTTAGCCAGCAACAACGCTGAGGAAATCCTGGCCCGCCTGCGATTGGAGAAGCTCGATACAACCGACGACGACCGCACCGGGTCAACCGCACTTGCTCTCCTGCGCCGAGTAGCGGGAACCGCGACCCGGGCCCGTTCCACCGCTACTGCTACTACGCCGAACGCGCGACTTGCCAGTTGGATTCAGAGTGTTGGCAAGAGTATCGAGGCTAGCCTCGCGGGCGGGCCTTACCCTCGCCAGGACGAGGCTTATCCCAAGGAGGGGTTATCGCTGCTCGAAGCAGATGCGGTGAATCAGGTCGTGCTGCTGCGACGCTTGCTCCGTGAGGCCGGGCCGATTTAGGCGTCGAGATATCGAACGTACATTCCGTCACGCAAAACGAAAGCTGAAATCTTGAACCCCGCCAGCGCTGCTCGCTTCCGGTGGCTGCGTCTCCCATCAAGGGTAAAGGGCGCCCGGAGGCGCCCTTTGGTTGCTGCGGTTTCTAATTCTTTCCTTTCAATACGCGTTCGATTCCGACTGCGACACGATATCCAAATCATGACGATGCAGTGGTAACTCAAAAACGCGGTGTCCGCAAATGCATATCGGCATCTTCACTTGTTTCTTAAGTCAGCGTCGACCCTGGTCCTATGCGATGTCGTGACACGAGTGTCGCAAGCGTGCCGACCGCGCGGTCTCACGGGCAGCCGCGAGCGGTAACTGCGTGTTACCAATCTCGCAGGACGGTTTCACTTGTGAGCGCGAGCCGCGCATAGACTCCGGTGACTGGACGGCATCCGAGTCGGACCATCTTTTTGGAGCTACGAATGAACACACGGAATGTGGTCGCTGCAATATCGGCGCTGACATTACTTACGGCCGTCGGCACGGCGCACGCAGCGGGATGTCTGAAGGGCGCAGTGGTGGGTGGAGTGGCTGGCCACGTCGCAGGGCACCATGCCGTAATCGGAGCGGTTGGTGGTTGCATCGTGGGACATCACTATGCAAAAGAAAAGGAGAAAGAGCGGGCCGTAGCTGCGAGCCAACGCTCCGCGGTCGCGCCGTCCTGACGAGTGGAAGCAGGTAGCGCGTATCGCGCACGCAAAATATTGCGTGGTGCCCGATCCAATAGACGGATTGCTTGGCTCCGTCGTGCCTTGAATTGCGGACGGTCGTGTCAGCTGCTTACACGGTCACCGCCTCATCAAATCGGAGGGACCCATGCTGCGAATCCGTAGCCTCCGAGTTACCGCGCAGTTGGCTGAAACGGAGATGTGTGCCGAGTACTGCGCGCAAACCGGCCGTCTTCGCGTTCTTAGGGACGGTGCTCTCGTGCGCGAGTGGTTTCCGCCAAACTCCTGGATGGCCATTGCTTCAGTCGCCGGCGCGCGCAATTGGGGAACACGACCTGATTCGAATGAGCTTCGTGCGCTGCTGGAAAATCAGATGTCGCTGCTGAACATCGGCTAGTGATTGCGAGGGGCTGTGCGTAGCAACCGGAGGAGTCGTTGCTATTGCGACAAATAACACAGCCAATGCTAGGTGGTTTGTGCGTGCGGCGTTAGCGTGCGCCAGCTTCCTCAATGGCGCACTGCAAAGACGCAAATGCCCTCGCTACCCCGAGAAGCGCAACACCCGATGGGGATTGAATCGAGGCGAAGGTGAAGATCTGCCGCGATCACAACTATCGGACCACTCCAACCACCCCTCATTCAACCGTCACCGACTTAGCCAGATTCCTGGGCTTATCGATATCCGTTCCCCTCGCGAGGGCCGCATGAAAAGCGAGCAGTTGCATCGGGATCGTGTGCAGAATCGGCGAAAGCGGACCGTAGTACTCGGTGAGACGGATAACCTCTATACCCGGACTCGGCGAGATGCCGCAGTCGGCATCGGCGAATACAAAAAGCTTGCCGCTGCGCGCGCTGACCTCATGCATATTCGATTTGAGTTTCTCGAGTAACCGGTCATTGGGCGCGACAGCTACAACGGGCATCTCGTCGCTGACCAGTGCTAGAGGACCATGTTTCAACTCGCCAGCTGGGTAAGCTTCAGCGTGAATGTACGAGATCTCCTTCATCTTGAGAGCACCCTCCAGGGCGACCGGATAATGCATGCCGCGCCCGAGGAACAAGATGTTCTGTCGTCGAGTAAGTTGCTCTGCCCAGGCGATGATCTGCGGCTCCAGCGCAAGCACTTTGCTCATCGCGTCCGGAAGATGGCGAAGCGCGCGAAGATGAGTTTGCTCATCGTGTTCGGATAAGCGCTTACGTGCCTGAGCCAGCGTCAGCGCAAGCAGGAACAACGCAACAAGTTGCGTAGTGAAGGCCTTCGTCGATGCCACGCCAATCTCGACACCGGCCCGTGTAAAGAAGGTCAACGCGCATTCACGAGCCAGTGCGCTGCTCGGCACATTGCAGATCGCGAGCGTGTTCAGCATGCCTTGCTGCCTTGCGACCTGCACGGCGCCGAGGACATCCGCCGTCTCTCCACTTTGCGACACCGCGACAACCAGCGTCTTCGGATTCGGCACGCTCTCGCGATACCGGTATTCACTCGCAATTTCCACGCTGACCGGCAGTTGCGCCAGGCTTTCTATCCAGTACTTGGCGGTCAGTGCTGCGTGATAGCTTCCCCCACACGCGAGAAGCAGGACGGAATCCACGGAATTCAGCACTCGCCAGGCGTTGTCGCCAAACAGTTCCGGCATGATCGATGTGACGTCCTGCAGCGTGTCGGCGACCGCGCGCGGCTGCTCGAAAATTTCCTTCTGCATGTAATAGCGGTAAAGCCCCAGGTCGGCCGCCCCGCTATGCGCCGCGACGGTATGCACTCGGCGTTCGACACGGCGGCCATCGGCGTCGACTATCCTATGCCGGTGAAGCTGGATATCGACAACATCGCCGTTCTCGAGGTAGGCAATCTGATCTGTAATGTTCGATAGCGCAATGGCATCGGAGGCCAGGAAGTTCTCGCCATCGCTTATGCCAACCACTAACGGCATGCCGTCCCGCGCACCGACCAGCCGGTGCGGCTCGTCACGACACAGCACCGCAATGGCATAGCTCCCGCGCAGTTGCGCGACGGCTTCCTTGACGGCCTCGAACAAGTCGCCGTTGTACAAGTGGTCGATCAAGTGCGCGATCACTTCGCTGTCGGTCTGGCTAGCGAAGGCGTACCCGCTTTCCTCAAGCGCCGCTCGCAACTCTTCGTGATTTTCGATGATGCCGTTATGCGAGAGCGCGATTCGCGGTGTTTCCGCGCTTGGCGAAAAATGCGGATGGGCATTCGCGGTAACGGGCTTACCATGCGTCGCCCAACGCGTATGAGCAATGCCCGTGTAACCGGACAAAGCCTCCTTGGTGATCACGTCCTGCAAGTGCGCAACGCGATCGACGCTGCGAGCGCGTACCAGTTTCCCCGCCTGATATAACGCGACACCGCATGAGTCGTAGCCTCGATATTCCAGGCGTTTAAGTCCATCGACCAGATTGGGCAGGATGTCCCGTTGCGCGACCGCGCCGACAATTCCACACATGACGTTGTTCCCTAGACGGTCCCCCTTGGAACCGGTACTCGAATGTTAAGGTTGATTTAGTGGAATTTAATTTCATAATTATGGCTTATATGAAATTTCAACCAATACAATTAAGCTAATGAAATTTTATTTCATGCTTAGCGATCTGAAGCCATCCATACGGAGCCTCAAGTGCCGGGAATTTATCTGGACGACCTCGACCTTCGCATTCTTGGAATCCTGCAAAGAGATTCGTCGATCTCAAACATTGAGCTTGCCGCGCGCGTACACGCATCGCCGCCTACGTGTTTGCGGCGGGTGAGCAAACTCAAGGAAGCGGGAGTCATTCAGCGCGAAGTGGCGATTCTCGATTACGCCAAAATCGGCTCGACACTGACCGCGATTATTGAAGTAAGCCTCGACCGGCAAGCGGCCGAAGACCTCGACAGTTTCGAAGCCTATATCTGCGCCGAAGCGGCGGTGACCCAGTGTTATCGAGTGTCGCCGGGACCCGACTTCCTGGTTGTAGCCGAAGTCGCCGACATGCCGGAATACGACGAACTCGCGCGCCGACTGTTCAAGGCGTCCTCGAATATTCGCAACGTGCGCACATTCTTTTCGACCCATCGCGCCAAGTTCGAGGCCAACGCCCCGGTTAGCGCGATAGCTGATCGAGGCAAATGATCGGTAACGATACGAAAGCACCACTCTGAGAGTTGAGTTACCGCGATGCGTGCAGCACCTCAGCAGTCGAAACGACCGTGCAATATTCGCCGTGCAGATTCGCTAGCGACATGGCGTGGACCTCTTCCGCACTTCGCGCCCGACCGTCCCAGTCCAGGCGACCGAACGTGAAGCATCCGTCCGCGACCAGATAGGTGTCGAAGCCGAGGTTACCGGCCATGCGAACCGTGGTCTCGACCGAATTGTTCGTAATCACGCCGACCACAACGAGGCCGGTATGCCCGCCCTCACGCAGTCTCGCTTCTAATCCCGTACCAATGAACGCGTTGTTCGTGTGTTTTGCAATGACCGGCTCGCCAGGCGACGGAGCGACCTCGGGTTTGAAATCGTTTCCCGGTTGACCTGGACGATAGTGCGAAGCAGGCTCGACGGAATCATGCCGCACATGCCAGACAGGCCAGTTCTCAACGCGCCAGTGCGCTAATAGGCGGCCGATCTCGCTTTCGGCCGAGGGGTTGTTGCGAATTCCCCAGTCCGGGTGATCAATCGCTTTCTGCAGGTCGATTAACAGCAGCACCGACCCGCGAATAGAAGATGCGCTCATGGGTTGATCCTAAGTGGGTCAGTCGCGACGAAGTATAGCCGGGGCATATTCGCTTAGCCCAAGCTAAGCCAAAGCCTAAGCCAAGCGACAACGCCGCCGCAACTAGCCACCAGCTTCAGTTTGGAAAAGCCTCGCACCAAGAAAATCCACGAACACCCTGAGCTTGGGCGAGAGGTGCCGGCTAGACGGCCATAGCACCCAAAACTGCCCCGGTTTCACAAGATAATCATCTAGCATGGTCTCGAGCGCTCCGCTCCTGATCGCTTCCTGCACCAGGAAATCAGGCATATAAGCGATCCCGAATCCGCCGATAGCGGCTGCTTGCAGCGCTTCCATGTTGTTGCAAGTCAGCGCAGTTTGGAGGCGTGGCTCAAGGTTTATAGCGTCATTGCTTAGCGACCATTCCTGCAATTTCCCGCTAGTCGGAAAGCGGAAACGAATGCATTTGTGATGCTCCAGATCATCTGGTGTCTCGGGCACACCGCTCTGTTCGAGATAACTCGGCGACGCGCAGAGCACAAAGCGGAACGGCCCAAGCCGCTTCGACACCAACCGCGAGTCCGGCAAGTCTCCGCTGCGAATGACGGCATCGAATCCCTCTTCGATGACATCGACGAGACGGTCATTAAAATCCAGGTCCACTTCAATCTCGGGATACAGCGCATAGAACGCAGGAAGGACCGGCAGCAAGAAGCGATAGCCGATAGTCGGCAGGCTCACCCGCAACTTGCCGCGCGGCGTTTGCGCGGCGTGCGACAGCATGGCTTCGGCATCTTGCAGGTCATCAAGAATGCGACGGCAACGTTCGTAAAACAGCGCGCCCTCCGCTGTCAGGCTGACGCGGCGCGTGCTGCGATGCAACAGGCGCACGCCCATCGTCTGCTCAAGCCTGGCGACGTTCTTGCCGACTGCCGACGCCGATACGCCAAGCACGCGCCCGGCCGCCACGAAGCTCAAGGTTTCTGCTGTCCGCACGAAGGCGACGATTCCGCTCAGGCTGTCCATGTTGCAATATTAGAGAGTTTTTCTCCGTTATCAAAGGATCTGACGCCCGTTTATCGTCGATTTCCTCCGCATTAGACTCGTTGCACGGTGAGCGATGGTTAAGGCGAATAGCGCCTGGCGCCCTCATCGCTTTTGCAAATAAGGGGCGACGATGACGAACAACATGCATTCCACGAAGGGCAGGAATTCAATCCTCGCGGCCGTTTGCCTGGCAGCTGTGATCCTGCCGATGAGCTTTTCAGGAGGAGCTGTCGCTACACCGGCTATCGGCCGCGATCTGGGAGGAACAGCGGTTGAGTTGAACTGGATTACCAACGCATTCATGCTCACGTTCGGCGGCTTCCAGATGGCGGCTGGTGCACTGGCGGATGAGTTCGGACGCAAGAGGCTATTTACGATCGGCGTCACGCTGTTCGCCGCGATCTCGCTAGCGTCGGGTTTCGCTCCATCGGTCCTGTCACTGGACTTGCTGCGAGCCGCGCAGGGTATTGCCGCCGCGGCGACCTTGGCCGGTGGCGCGGCGTCGCTCGCCCAGGAGTTCGAAGGCCATGCGCGAACCCGCGCGTTCAGCGTGCTGGGCACGACTTTTGGTATTGGCCTCGCGTTCGGTCCGCTGCTGGCCGGCTTTCTGACCGAGACCTTCGGCTGGCGATCCATCTTCTTGTCGACCACGGTTGTCGGCGTTCTAGCGTTGGTGTTCGGTGCGCCGCGTATGCGCGAATCACGCGATCCGAATGCAACCGGCCTCGACTGGCCGGGCACGCTAAGCTTCACCGGAACGCTGAGCCTTTTCACGTTTGGCGTGATTCAGGCGCCTGCAAGCGGATGGGCGAGTCCCTTGGTGATCGCGCTGCTTGTTGGCAGCGCTGTGCTGTTCGCGGCTTTCATCGTGATCGAAACGCGTGCCTCGCGGCCGATGCTCGATCTGTCCTTGTTCCGCTATCCCCGTTTCGTCGGCGTCCAGGTGCTGCCGATTGCCACCTGTTATTGCTACATCGTGCTGCTCGTATTGCTGCCGCTTCGTTTCATCGGGATCGAGGGGCATAGTGAGATCGATGCCGGCTTGCTGTTGTTGTCGCTGTCGGCTCCCATGCTTGTTATCCCGTCGCTGGCGGCTACGCTGACGCGCTGGATCTCAGCCGGCATTATCTCGGGCGTCGGCCTGCTGATTGCCGCGGCGGGTCTTGCGTGGCTCAGCCGGATCAACCTCGGAGGATCGGGCCACGCAGCGGTACTGCCGATGCTATTGATCGGCTTAGGCGCCAGCATGCCGTGGGGTTTGATGGATGGTTTGTCGGTGAGTATCGTACCGAAGGAACGCGCGGGCATGGCGACAGGCATATTCAATACAACTCGCGTGGCAGGTGAAGGCGTTGCACTCGCGATCGTCAGCGCGATCCTTGCGGCGTTGTCCCAGTCCAGGCTCAAGGAGCTTCTGCCGAATGCGGATCCGGCGCTCTCCACACGAATTACCGGAGCCGCCGGACGCGTTGCAACGGGCAACCTGACGCATGCCGCCGCCCTGCTTCCAGAGATCGGCCGACCGCTGCTGAGCCAAAGCTACGGCGATGCATTCCGGGATCTGCTCTACATCCTGATTGCCATCACCGTGGTGGCGGCGCTGGTTATCTTCGGATTTCTCGGTCGCACGTCGTCTAATACCGCGCAGGCAAATGCTGAAGGCACCGACACGTCACTTGCCGCTAAGAGCGCGAATGTCTAAGAAGGAACCCGCTTTCACTACGCGGCGGCCAAGCGAAATACGTTAACCGTTTCGCGCAACATCTGCGCCTGCTCTTGCATCGATTGAGCGGCGGCCGTGGCTTGTTCGACCATCGCAGCATTTTGCTGAGTGGTTTCATCCATTTGAGCAATAGCGATGTTCACCTGTTCGATACCGCGACTCTGCTCTTCGGACGCCACCGAGATTTCGGCAATGATGTCGGTGACACGCTGCACCGCTTGAACCAGCGACTGCATGGTCGTGCCGGCGCGTTCCACCAGCGCCTTGCCGTCGTCGACCTTGCCGGTGGACTCTTCGATCAGGCTCTTGATCTCCTTGGCTGCGTCGGCGCTGCGGCGTGCCAGGTTACGTACTTCGCCTGCCACGACTGCAAACCCCCGCCCTTCCTCGCCCGCGCGCGCCGCTTCAACCGCGGCGTTGAGCGCGAGGATATTCGTCTGGAACGCGATGCCTTCGATTACGGAGATGATGTCGACCACCCGCGTGGAACTGGCTGCGATGCTTTGCATCGTCGCGACGACTTGTTGCACCGCGGTCCCACCCTCGCTCGCGATCAGCGATGCGTTGGCGGCCATCTTGTTCGCCTGATGTGCGTTCTCGGCGTTTTGTTTCACCGTCGCGGTCAACTGCTCCATGCTTGCAGCGGTTTCGCTGATCGACGACGCCTGCTGCTCCGTGCGCGCAGAGAGGTCATGGTTGCCCGCCGCAATCTGCTGGGCGGCCACGGTGATGGTTTCAGTGCCGCCGCGAATACGCCGGACCGTATCGGCGAGCCGTTCCTGCATGCGTTGCATCGCGGACAACATGCTGCCTGCATCCGTTGCGCTCAGCGCGACTTCGTGCGAAAGGTCGCCGTTCGCGATGTCCTCGGCAACCGAAGCCGCATACGCCGGTTCGCCGCCCAGACTGTGCTTCACGTTCCGTATGATCAATACAAGCGCCACCGAACTCACGCCGCCGATCAACAGGATCACAATCAGGTATTGCAGCAGGCTGACCTTGAACGCGTCGTTGATATCGTTGACGTACACGCCGGAGATCAAATACCAATCCCACGGCGCGAAGCGCTTGACGAAACTGATCTTCGGCACGTATTCCGTTTTGCCCGGCAAGCGGGCCATGTACGGCACGAACCCTTGCCCGTTTGCCTGGGCGACCTTGACCATCTCGACGAACAACAGCTTGCCGTTCGTATCCTTGTAGTCGCTCACATCCTTCATGCGCAGGTCGGCAAGCACCGGATGCATGATAACCACCGGGTGTGCGGTTGTAATGAGCATGTAGCCGTTGCCCGGATAGCGCATGACGGCGAGTTTCGCCTTGGCCTGCTCCTGAGCCTGCTCCAAAGTCAGTTGATGCGCGTCTACTTGTTTGGCGTAGTCGGCAACAACACCGTAGGCTGACTCGACCACGTTTTGGACTGCGCTCTTGCGCTCCGCGGTCATGGTTTCGCGCGACTGCCACGCGGCCCATCCGCCCAGGGACAAGAGTCCCAGCCACGTGACGAGCAGCGCCAGCCATAATTTGGTGTTCAAACTGAGACGGTCCAATCCACTCTCCGATGCACGGCGCAAGCCATAACCCGGCGCATGCGATTCATGCGCCGCTCTGTGCATATCGGCCGTCCAGCGGAAACCTGAAGTAAGGAAAACAAGTATGACGCGGTCAAGTCCGTCCTGAGTTACAAGGTAGGAGACGAAATCGGCCTGAGCGTGGACGATTTCACCCACCTGTAAGCCGTTTTATCTCCACCGCAAATACCAGCGTGTCGCGCCAATCGCCCCTGATCAGCACGTTCTTGCGATAGAGGTCCACCTGTTGCATCCCAAGTTTTTCCAGGACATGGATGGACGCGGCGTTCTCGGGTCGGCTTGTCGCAAAGATTCGCCGCACATGGAGCTCGGTCGTCAGGTATTCGATCAACCGCCTTGCGCCTTCGGTGCCGTACCCCTTGTGCCAGTATCGGGGATTGAGCGAATAGCCGATCTCGGCGTCCGTGCCGCTCTCCGACAGGGTCGCCCGGTAGCCGCCTATCAGGCGGCCATCGTTGAGCACCGCCCCGAGTTCCAGGGTCGTTCGCTCGGGCAGCGAATTTTCAAACACGCAGCCGGCGATGTATTCCCTCGTCTGCTCGATCGTGTTGGGTCCCCATTCCTGATGGGCTACGACCTCGGTCGAACTCGCGTATTCATGAACCGCATCGATATCGGACGGCACAAAATCCCGGAGATAAAGGCGCTCGGCGACCAGCTTCATATTGATGCAACGCCATGCCGGGCGACGATCTTGCCATGCGTTACCACGAGCTTGCGCACGGGTCGAGATACGACCGCCTGAGCGAGCGTTTCCGCGTCCACCAAAACAAGATCGGCCCGTGCGCCTTCGTGCAGTCCGTAGTCATTGAATCCACATGCCCGAGCGCCGAGCGTGCTGACGCAATCGAACGCAAGTGCGAGGTCCTCATCGCGCCGAAGGTCGTAGCGCATGCCAACGAGCATCGCTCGCTCCAGCATGTCGGGCGTGCCGAAAGGCGTCCACGTATCGCGTATTCCGTCGTTACCCGCAAACAGCGTCACGCCGGCTTCGATGCAAGCCCGCAATGCCGGCACGGGCACCGATGACGGCGCCGTAGTGAGCAGCGCGACGTCGAGATCCGCGATCCTCGCCAACAAAACGTCGCGTTCCCGATCCGCGAGCATGCCCAGGCAAAACGCGTGGCTGACAACAACGCGCCCCTGCATACCCAACGCCTTCACACGGTCCAGCAGCAGGTTGAACGTGAATGCACCTATCTCGCCGGGTTCATGAAGATGGATATCGATGGGCTTCTGATGATGGTTCGCGATCTCGAACGTGGTGTCGAGCGAGGCGACCGGGTCCTGGTCGATGAGCGCGGGATCCAGGGCGCCGAGCACGTCGGCGCCTTCCTTCAATGCGTCGCCAAGCAGTGCGTCGGTACCTGGACGACGCCGCATACCTGACTGCGGAAACGCCACGATCTGAATCTCCATCACATCGCTTAGTGCTTCACGCGTCGCGAGCACCCCGTTCAAATGCCTGAGGCCCGCATCGGTGTCGATATCCACATGCGTCCTAAGCCGCGTTGTTCCCGCTGCGAGAAAAGCCCGCGCAAGTGCAAGCGACTGCGCGCCTGCGTCGTGTCCCGTGCCGGCACGCCACGATCGTTCGTTCTCGATCCTGTCGACGAGTCTTGAACCCACTTCGTTGCGATACCACGGCATGCCCCAGTTCGTTTTGTCGAGATGCGTATGACCCTCGACGAACCCGGGCAGGACCATCGCACCCTCGCCGTCTTCACGCAACACGTCAGCGCCGCGCCGCAGGTTCGGCCCGATTTCTTCGATCCAGCCACCGGCTACAGCGATATCCGTGGGGATGCCGTCCGGCAGACGGACGTGGGTGATCAACAAGCTGGCATGCACTGAGACTCCTTACATCGAGAATACAAATCCGCGGTTGCTTCATTGCGAACCGAACGAACCAGACGCACGGATAAGTTCGCGCCACACATCCAAGTGTGTCACAACATCACGCCAACGAATGCGTGGGGATGACCCAGATTGAACGACGATTGAACAACGCAACGTCGTCGCTGAAGGCGCATTGCAAGCAGGCGAAGCTGCCGGCCAAGGTAGTTCCTGCGCAATCGGGGGCCAAGCGAATATTTCCATCAAGGTGCATACTCGTCGACGGTCGCGCCATCGCGGCCGCCTCATGCGTCGCGGCGCCAAGACTGCGACGTTGCCCGACGTCCCCCAATTACCACAGCCCTCATGTCCCGCAGCCCGCAGTCGTCGCGTCCCCTTGTCATTGCATCGGTCATGGCATCAATGGCGATGGTCGCCATCGAAGCCACCATCGTTTCAACCGCCATGCCGCAGATCGTCGCGCAACTCGGCGACCTGCATCTCTATAGCTGGGTCTTCTCTTCCTTCCTGCTGACGCAGACCGCGATGACCGTCATCTTCGGCAAGCTCGCGGACCTGTACGGCCGCAAGCCGGTCGTGCTTGCCGGCATCGCGATCTTCCTGATCGGCTCGGTGCTTGCCGGCTTCGCCTGGTCGATGCCCGCCATGATCGTGTTCCGCCTGATCCAGGGGATCGGCGCGGGCGCGATCCAGCCGGTCACGCTGACGATCGTCGCCGACCTCTATCCCGCGCGCGAACGAGGCAAGGTGCAGGGTTATCTTGCAAGCGTGTGGGCCATTTCAGCAGTCGTCGGGCCGATGGTCGGCGGCTTCATCATCCACGATTTTTCGTGGGCCTGGATCTTCTGGATGAACGTGCCGATCGGCCTCGCGTCGGCGGCCGGTTTCATCGCGTTCCTGCGGGAATCCGAGCGGCATGCCCGCCCGTCCATCGACTTCGCCGGGGCGGCGCTGTTCATGGTCTCGATTGCAGCGCTGATGATGTCGCTGACCTATGCCGGCAATGACGACATCACGAAGTCCCTGATCGCGGGCGGGTTTTTTATCGTGTGCCTGCTGTTCTTCCTGATGCAGGAAAAGCGTGCCACCGAACCCATGATTTCATTCGCGCTGTGGAGCCGCCGGCCGATCGCTGCGTGCAACGCATCGACGGTCTTGTCCGGCATGATCCTGATGGGCGCGACCACGTTCCTGCCGATGTACGTCCAGGGCGTCCTGCATCGTTCGCCAGTCGTCGCCGGTCTTGCACTGACCATGATGATGGTCGGATGGCCCGTTGGCGCGACGCTCGCGGCGAAGTCGTTTCATCGTATCGGGCTGCGGCGCATCCTGATCGGCGGCAGTGCGTTTATCCCGGCCGGCGCGATATGCCTGCTCGTGTTGTCGCCGGATAGTTCGCCGCTGGTCGCGGCGTTCGGTTCGCTCATCATGGGCTTCGGCATGGGGACGGCGAGCGTCAGTGCGCTCGTGCTGATCCAGGAGATAGTGGATGTTGCGCAGCGCGGCAGCGCGACCGCGTCGAATCTTTTCTCGCGCAATCTCGGCAGCACGATTGGCGCGACGTTATTCGGCGCCGTGCTCAACTTCGGCCTGAGTCATTCGAAGGACGTCGCGGCGGTGACGTCGGACCAGTTGAAGGCCCTGCTGCAGAATCAGGCAACAAGTCTTGGCAGCAGCGACGCAATCCGCCAGGTGCTGCATCAATCGCTTCACCTGACGTTCCTGTCGATATTCGCGATCGCGATTTTTGTCGTCGCGTGCGTTGCCTTCGTCCCCACGATCACCCTGGGGCACGAGAAAAAGATGCCTCTGGAAGCGTTGTCGCCGCTCGAAGACTGAGTAAGCCGTCGCGGGCTCATCTGCCAGTCCGGCCGGGTCGGACCGGCGTCCTGCTCTATCCCGCACGCAGACGCCGCCCAGCGGAATCGCGGCCGCTATCCCGCCGGCACCCCGCCTTTCGGCCTACTTGCAATGCAATAGCCCTGCCCGTAAAATGCGAATGATTCCCATTTATGACAAATAACATCGATGAGGCAGGCAGCAATTCTTCGCGCATCCGGTAGCGCCCAACTTACCGCGCACCGGGCATGAGATCGTGGCTGGTGCGGCTGCACCGCTGGTTCGGCTTGGCGATTGCGCTGTTCCTGTTCGTGGCGGGATTGACCGGCGCGGTCATCGCGTGGGATCACGAACTGGACGCCGCGTTGAACCCCGTGTTCTTCATCGCGAAGTCCTCCGCGCCTGCGCTGTCTCCGCTGGAACTGGCGAACCGGATTGAAGCTGCCGATCCGCGCGTGCAGGTGACGTATCTGCCGCTCGCGGCCGAGCCCGGTCATACGCTTCAGATCGGCGTGAGCGGCCGTACCAACCCGGCGACGGGCACGCCCTACGAACTCAGCTTCAACCAGCTTGCCGTCGATCCGGCCACCGGTGAGATCCAGGCGCGCCGCGAATGGGGCGCGGTGTCGGTATCGCGGCTCGAGTTGATCCCGTTCATCTACAAGCTCCACTACTCGCTGCATCTGCCGGTACGCGGCGGCATTGACCTTGGCATGTGGCTGATGGGCATTGTCGGGATCGTGTGGCTGTTCGACAGCGTGATTGCGATCGCGCTTGCGTTTCCGAGCCTCAAAAGCTGGCGCAAGTCGTTTATGTTCCGCGTGAGGCGCGGCGGTTATGCGCTGACCTTCGATTTGCATCGCTCGGGCGGCGTATGGGTGTGGGGTCTGCTGATGGTCGTTGCACTCACATCAATCTCCATGAGCCTGACGAACCCGGTCATGCGCCCGCTCGTCTCGTTGTTCTCGCCGCTGGGTTCAACGCCCTTCTCCGATCCCGGGTTGGCAATGCCGCCTAGTCCAACTGCGTCGACGTTGAGCCGGGAGCGCGTTGTTGCGCTTGCCCGGGTCGCGGCGCGTCGTGACAGGATAGACGCGCCGCCCGGCGGCCTGCTTTATTCGCCCTTGCTGAACACGTACGGCGTTGGTTATTTCGAGCCCGGCAACGATCACGGCGATGCAGGTCTGGGCAACGCATGGCTCTTCTGGAACGCGCAGACCGGCAAGCCCGTGGGCGCTCAGATTCCCGGCCGGGGATCAGCCGGCGACATCTTCATGCAGGTTCAATTCCCGCTTCATTCGGGACGCATCATTGGATTGACCGGGAGGATTCTGGTCAGCATCACGGGTGTCGTTGTAGCGATGCTGAGCGCGACCGGCCTTCTGATCTGGTTGAAGAAGGCAAGAGCACGGCGTCGGTCGGCGGCCGGAACGAAAGTGAGAGTACGGCGCGGCACGGTTGCGTGAGCGGTGTTTCACTGGCGACCGAAAGATCCCGTCAGCGCGATCGAACCTTATACGATCATTTGCCAGAAAAAGAACACTGCAAGCGAAACCGCAATGGTCAACAACGGCTTGCGAGTAAGCGCGCAAACAACAACGGCCACCACCGCCGCGACCAATTGCGAATTACGCCACGTAAGCTCGGCGGCACCGCCGTGCGGTGCAAACGTCATCGGCACGATGATGGCCGTCAACACGGTCACCGGCACGAAATTGAGCGCCATGCGCACGACAGGCGGAAAGCTCAACCGCTCGCCGAACACGAAGACTGCGGAGCGGATCCCGTAGGTGATCACCGCCATACCCAGGATCAACAAAACGTATTTCATTTGGCGCGCTCCATTTCAGCGGAACGCCGCTCGACCCGTATCGACAGCAGCATGCCCACCGCTACACCCACCACGACCGCCGCGAGCAAGCCGAGCTTGTAAGGCCAGCCATTCCACGCAAACGACAACACGCCAGCTGCCAAAGCCGCCGCTACAAAACGCAATGCAACAAGCTGCGGAACGATGATCGCAATAAACGTGGCGACCATCGCGAAGTCGAGGCCCTTCGACTGGAGACCGGGAAACGCCGAGCCGAACAGCAGCCCGGCGACGGTCCATATCTGCCAGTTCACGTACATGGATACGCCCGAGCCGAGGAAGTAATACGGCCCGGTTTCACCCGGCGCACGACGTTGATAATGCGCATACGAGACAGCAAAAACTTCGTCGGTCATAAACGCGCCGAGCGTCCAGCGCCACCGTGCAGGCAAATGCGCGACATACGGCGCGAGCGTCGCTGAATACAGCACGTGGCGCAGATTGACGATAAATGTGGTCGCCCAGATCACCGCAAAACTCGCGTGGCCGGCAATCAGCCCCAGTGCGATGAATTGCGCCGAACCGGCGAACACCGCAAGCGACATGAGTTGCACCGACCACGCATGCAGCGGACCGGTGGCCGCGAGCGTGCCGAAGATCACGCCAAAGGGCGCGGCGCCGACCATCATGGGAATGGTGTCGCGTGCGCCCGCGCCGAATTCGGCGAGATTGCCCGCCTGATGCGCCTGATTGAGTTGATGCGTTGAGTTCAATGTGTCCTCCCTTGATAGCGAGGATAGGACGCGCCGCGTTCACGTACTTGTACGTTCTTGCGGTCCGCTTACATGGGGAGAAGTATTTGGAACGCTAACCGAGGCGCTATCGCCAGCGTCCGGGTGGCACACCGAAGGTCTTTTTAAAGTGCCGGGTGAAATGGCTCTGATCGGTGAAACCGCTCGCCGCCGCCACCTCCGTCACCGGAACGCCCGCACGCAATGCTTCCAGCGCGCGCGTGACACGCATCTGGTTACGCCATGCATGCGGCGCAAGTCCGGTCTCGCGCGTGAACAAGCGCGCTGCGTGGAAAGTCGAGAGCCCCACCGTCTGAGCCAGTTCGGCAAGCGATAACGGCGCAGTCAGGTCATCGGTCAGGCGGGCTTTCATCGCATTGACACGCGCCGTGTCCAGACGCATGCGCTGCGCCGGCAGCCGCTGTCCGGCATGACGCGCAAGCAGCGTGGATACCGCGTCGAGCAACGCATGTTCCGCCCCAAGCGGATCGGCACCGGCCTCCAGCGCCCGATGCGCAATCTGCACACGTTGCGCGAGATCGGCGTCGCGGATGACATCGGCGGAGAACCATGGCATTGGCTGGGCGCGGCCGGCTACTTCGTCGGCGACCGACTGAACGAACTCGACCGGCAAATAAAACACGCGATACCGCCAGCCGAAATCCACCGCCCGCGCGCCGGTATGCACTTCGCCCGGATTGATGACCGGCACCGAGCCCGCCTCGGCCACGAAGTTCGATCCGCGATAGTCGTACTGCTCCGCGCCCGCTTCGATCACGGGAACGGTGTACGCGTCGTGCCAGTGAGGCGTAAAGGAGTGGTCGTAATACTCCGCCGTGAGCATCTCCGCGCCCGGCACGAGCGGCGAGCGCCAATAGCGCGCGGAATTGCTGAAACGAGAGGCGGTCATGGCTTTGCGTTTGCCGAGGACGGAAACCGCAAGTTTAGCCCGGGCCGCGTTTTCAGCGGCCTATGAAAAAGTTTGATCAGACCGTCGCGGGAGATGTCTTGATGTAACTCGTCAGTTTCCTTCTGAGTTCCTGATCCGCTCGCGCAAGCAGCAAGGCCAGCACAATCGAAATGGCGGCGACCACCAACGTCTGAGCCACCGGATTCAATACCCGCATCTCGAACGACTCAAACACCAGCCGATAGATCGGGAAATGGATGACGTAAAGCGGATATGAAAGCTCGCCCAGCACCTTGCAGATCCGCTTGCCGATTCCTTCTATGGACACCGAACACAGCAAGGCGACCGACAAAGGAACGAGCGTCAGCGAATTGACGAAGGCAATTTTCGGATTGCCGATGGTGAAGCACAGCAGCGCTGCGATCGTGACCGTCGCGGTAAAGACCGGATGCGCTTTTTTATACTGGAGCCCCATCGAAAAGATGAAAACCCCGGCAAAAAATTCAGCAATAACACGCGGGAATCCAAGCAGGAAGCTCTCCGCACGCCAGCCTGGATTGATTTGCCGAAAGATGACTGTGCAGGCAATAAAAGCAACGAACGCGAGTATCGAATAAGTAGCATTCGGCAGCTTGCGAAACTTGTACAAATAAGCGGCAAAAACGACGTTGACGAATAACTCGAAGAATAGCGACCACGACGGATCGTTCAATGGGAAAGTCGCGCCCACGATCGCGTCCGCACCAAAAGGCCAGCCGATATTATTAAAGTACGGCAACCAGAAGGCGCCAAGCGCGGTGGCTCTTGCGAGTTGGCTGGCCGAAAGCTGCGGCGCGCCGGTTTTTGTCATCGACAACAACACGGCGCACACGCCGAGCGCCAGTCCCAGCAGGTAGAGCGGCCCGAGCCGGGCGAGCCGGACGAAGGCAAACTCGCGAAACGACATTCCGTTCAGGATCTTCTTGCTGTAGCTGTGCGCGATCACAAAGCCTGACAGCACGAAGAACAGGTCGACCGCGACCCATGCCCCGCCGAACCAGTCCCAACCCGTGTGTTGCGTGTAGTGGTGAAGCATGACGGCGATTGCTGCAACACCTCTCAAGCCGTCAAGCAAATCGAATCTTGTGGACTTTATGGCGCTCATAGTGGCGAACCGTCATTATCGAGCGCTCAGTGTAGGGTGGAAAAAATGCGATCCGGATGCGGAAAAATATCCCTTTGAGGTGTTACATCGAGAAAATATTAGAAAATAATTCGGTAAGGGTTTTCGCCGGTGGGCAATGAGCACTTAGGGTTCGCTTCACGCGGATTTATCAAAACGATTCACCGGCATCGATGCTTTAAAGCTTTCGTTTTCATTACTTTGACATCGACTCGATTTATGGCGCTCGTGGTTATAGTGATAGATCGCTTAACACATTGACCTGTTCGGAGAACCACCATGCTCAAAGGCGGTTGCTACTGCGCTCAGGTGCGCTATGAAGTGCAAGGGCTCCCCTTTCATTCCACGCTCTGCCATTGCGCCGACTGCAGGCGCATTGCGGCGGCGCCGGTGGTCGCCTGGTTTAGCGCGTCGATTGATGGATTTCGTTTTGTCGCGGGCGAGCCGAAGCGCTTTGCCTCGAGTGAAAAAGTCACCCGCACTTTCTGCCCGAATTGCGGCACACCCCTGACGTACCAGCATGCCGACCTGCCGGACGAACTCGATATTTCGACCTGCAGTCTCGATACACCCGAGACCGTCAAGCCAGACGATCACACGCATACCGCAGGGCAGTTGCCATGGATCCACTTCTCCGACGGGCTTGAGGCCCACCCGGGTTCACGATCGTCGTGATGACGCGAACACGTTTGCGCCGCCCCCTGTTTTGCTTCAGCAAACGTGTGAATTTTGAATCGTTTAGAAAACAAAAGACTTGCTAATAGACTTTGCGATGTCGCGCGCCAAACGCTTCCGCATCTCTGCGGCAAACGCAAACGACCGGACGTTCGACGTTGATCGACCACTCCACGTTTCAGGGCAAACATGAAAACTTCGAAGCTGTTGATGACTCTTGGCGTTGTCGTGCTCAGCGTGTTCGCACGTTTGGCGCCTGTCCATGCGGAAGCACTGGATGACATTGAAAAACGCGGCGTGTTGCGCGTTGCTGTGCCACAGGATTTCGCGCCGTTCGGATCGGTCGGTCCGAGCATGCAACTGGAAGGTCTCGATATCGACGTCTCCGGGCTGCTTGCCAAGAAGCTCGGTGCCAAGCTGGAACTGGTGCCGGTCACAAGCGCCAACCGCATTCCGTATCTGCAGACGAAGAAAGTCGACCTGGTGATCTCCACCCTTGGCCGCGATGCGGAGCGTGACAAGGTCATCGACTTCTCGCAGTCGTATTCGCCTTACAACAATAGTGTGTACGGTCCCGCCAATATGAAAATTGACGGCCCGGCCGACATGGCTGGAAAGACAGTAGGTGTCGCTCGTGGCACGTTCGAAGACCTGATGCTGACGAAAAGCGTGCCGTCTTCCACTACGATCAAGCGCTTCGAGGACAACAGCGGCATGATCTCGGCGTACCTCGCGGGTCAGGTGCCGCTGGTGGGCACGGGCGATTTCGTGGCTAACAAGATCGCCGCAACCTTGCCGGCTTCAGCGCCGAACAAGCCGGCGCTCAAGTATGTGATCCATGAGTCGGCGTGCCATGTGGGGCTGAACAAGAACGAGCCGAAGCTGATGGCGAAGGTCGATGCGATTCTCACCGAAGCCAAGAAAGACGGCGAGTTGAACGGTATTGTGGAGAAGTGGCTGCATGTGCCATTGCCGGTGAAGATGGCGCAGAGCACCGAGTGAGGTGTTTCGTTCGCACCGGTGGACGGGGTTTTGGGTTCGGGCGCTAGTGGTGGGAGTCGGGGTCGGGTTGGGCGGGGTTTTCGGGCGCTAGTGGTCGGGGTCGGTGCTGGGTTGCTGCTGCTCAGGCTTGCGCTCGTTATATGTTGGCTGATCTCTTTATCACTATTAGCCACTGTGCGTGGCGGCACGTCATTTCTGACTTTGCAAACGCGCAAAGAAACGAAGCAAAGAAACGCGTTCCAACCATCGGCAAGTTAGTGTCCCTAGCGTGCAGGCTAGACGTTTTTGGCACCTGATAGCACGGTGCTCGCCAGACACACCGATGTTTGAAGCCCTCCTTCTCGCGAATCCTGACACGAACACGCTTCGCCCCCAACGCTCTCGGGCTAGCACCATGACCCACAGACCATGACGGCCTCACGTGTGCTGGTTGCCGCATTTCGTGGTGGGTTGGCGACGTGGACTGCGAGGTTATTTCTTGAGGGGGTTGTACGCGGATAGCGCGGGGTGTCCCTTAGGCAGATTCAGTCACTGGTGGCGAAGCGTGTGAGTATCTGTGTTCGGAGAGGTCGGGCTTCAAACATCCTCAAGTCTGGCGAGCACCATGCTATCAGGTGCCAAAAACTTCTAGCCTGCACGCTAGGGACACTAACTTGCCGATGGTTGGGAGGCGTTTTCTTTGCTTCTGTTTCTTTTTCGCCGGTGGAAAAAGAAATGAAGTGCCGCCACGCACAGTGGCTAATAGTGATAAAAAGAACAGCTAACTCACGCAGACCACTAACGCCGAAAGCACCAACCCGGCATCACCCCTGACCACTCGCACCAGAACCCCAAAACCGTCCACCGGCGCGAGCATCCCCCTCCTTACATTGACTTCTGAAACGGCGCTCCAGAATGCTCGCGCAGCTCATTAAAAACGATCTTCGGCCAAGCTTTCTTCGCCACATCGATTTCGGAAACATGCGAGGCGAGATACGTCGGCGCATTCGACGCGTCAAGTGCAATGCGAGCCGCATACGCATCCGTAAAACGACGCAATTCTGCGGCGTCATCGCAAGTAACCCAACGCGACATGCGATAGCGCGCCGGCATGATCCGCACATCCACCTTGTATTCCGCCGACAACCGGTGGGACACCACCTCAAACTGAAGCTGCCCGACCGCGCCAAGAATAGTCGACCCGCCAAGCACCGGACGGAAGACCTGGATCGCGCCTTCATCGCCTAGTTGACGCAACGCTTCACCAAGCTGCTTGGCACGGATCGGATCAACCACTTCCACCGTCTGGAAAATTTCAGGCGCAAAGAACGGCAAGCCGACGAACTGCAGCAATTCGCCCTCGGTCAGCGTATCGCCAAGGCTTAGCGTGCCGTGATTCGGAATGCCGATGATATCGCCGGGGTACGCTTCGCTCACGGTCTCGCGACGTTGCGACAAGAACGTCACCACGTTATTCGCGCGAAACGTCTTGGCCGTGCGCGTCACCTTAAGCGCCATGCCGCGCTCGAAATGTCCCGAGCACACGCGAATGAACGCCACGCGGTCACGGTGCGCAAGATCCATGTTCGCCTGCACCTTGAAGACCACACCAGTGAAGCGCGGCTCCTCCGGCAACACCGGACGTTGTACGGACATGCGCATGGACGGCGACGGCGCGAGGTCGACAAGCGCGTCAAGAATTTCCTTCACACCGAAGTTGTTGATCGCCGAACCAAACAATACCGGCGACTGTTCGCCCGCGAGAAACGCAGCGCGATCGAACGCGGGCGTGGCGCCCGTGATCAAGTCGATCTCTTCTTTCGCACGCGCCCAGCTCGGGCCGAACCGGCGCTCGCCGTCGGCGTCGTCCAGAGCACGCACCGTTTCAACCGCACCGCCAGCCGTGTCCTGTCCAGCACGGAATACGCGCACCTGATCGTGCGCGATATCGTAGACACCCTGGAATTCCTTGCCCATGCCTATCGGCCACGTGAACGGCACCGCCGCCACGCCCAGATGCTGTTCAATTTCATCAAGCAGGTCGAGCGGCTGGCGTACTTCACGGTCGAGCTTGTTGATGAACGTGAGGATCGGCGTGCGGCGGCTGCGGCAAACTTCGAGCAGCTTGAGCGTCTGCGCCTCCACGCCATTTGCACCATCGATCACCATCACGGCAGCATCGACGGCCGTCAACACGCGATACGTATCTTCGGAGAAGTCTTCGTGTCCCGGCGTATCGAGCAGGTTGATGACGCAATCGCCGTATTCGAACTGCATGACCGAACTCGCGACCGAGATGCCACGCTGCTTTTCGATTTCCATCCAGTCCGATGTTGCGTAACGGCTGCTTTTGCGGCCCTTCACGGTACCTGCGATCTGGATCGCGCCCGAGAACAGCAGCAGTTTTTCAGTCAGCGTGGTCTTGCCCGCGTCAGGGTGGGAAATGACCGCGAAGGTGCGGCGCCGTTTAAGTTCGGAGAGTGACATCGGTACTGGAAAGAGCTGTAGGGTTGAGCGTTCGGGCGAAGCGGCGGCCCGAAAAGCTGCGTGGTGTGGATGATACACGAGGGGGGGTTCACTCGCGCCAGGCTCGGGTTTGCTCGCGCCGGTGGACCGAAGCGGGTGTTCGCGGCTATCGGGTTACTGCTGCGGGCCACAGTGATCAGAGGAGGCTCGTTCGCGCCGGGATCGGTTTGTGTGCGCGGACGAAAAAAAGCCCCGATGAATCGGGGCTCCTCTTGCATCGCTCAAGCTTAAGAAAGGCTTAAGGAAGCTTGCCGCTTAAGCCTTATTAAGGCTTGGCTGCCGACGACGGGATCGTCGTAGCTGCTGCATGCTTGTGATGCTTCTTATGGTGCTTCTTGGCCTTGTGCGTGGTGCTAGCCGGCATTGCTGCGTCAGCCGTCGCGGCCGGAGCCATGGCGGGAGCAGGCGTAGGAGCCGGTGCCGAAGCCTGTGCAAAAGCGCCAGCAGAGAACAAAGCGACGAGCGTCGCGGCAACGAGTTGCTTTTTCATGGCAGTAAGACCCTTGATGGTTGATTAACAACTACGCGGCAACGACGTCGCGTGTACCCGTTTAACGTCTCATCGCGGAGTGTGTTGACACGGATCGAAAGAAAAAATAACGAGATAGACTAATTCACTGTGCACAGGATTCCTTCGATTAACCATGAAAACGTTAACCTGTGCCCTGTTTGTGCATCTGCATAAAATTCAGCGCGAATACATAACACTGTTTAACGATTTGATTCGACCGCTAACGGAAGCGGCGTGTTATGGCTTTGTCAGACCGACGAGGCCGGGTTCACATCGGCGACCGCTGAGGGCGTCTCTATTCCTCCCCGCCGCCCGAGCCAGATCCAGGCCATTCCCGCAAGCAACGCGCAAGCGGCCATCACACCGCTCATCGCAAAGATACCGAGTGCGGGAAACAGCAGCGCAACGACCGAGCTGGACGCCGCGCCGCACAGCATCTGTACCGACGTCAGCAAGCCGCCCGCCACGCCCGCCAGTTGAGGGATGGGATCGAGTGCGCCGTGTGTGGCGCTGGGCGCGGCCAGTCCAAAGCAAAAAGTACTTGCCACCAGCAAGGGCATGACCGTGAGCAACGACGTTCGATGCAACACGCTCAGCATGATCAAACCGAAGCTCGCGGCCAGCGTGATGCAGATAGCCGTTGCAAGAATGCCCCGCGACTCAAAACCACGTGCACCGATAAACCCGTTCACCGTTGCACCCGCCACAATGCCCGCGCCGGTCATTGCAAACATGGCGGCATAGACGATCGGCCTGACGTGCAGGATATGCAGCAGCACAAGCGGCGAGCCCGCGACATACGCGAACATCCAGCCGAATCCGAAGCCGTTGATAAGGATGTGTCCAATCACCGCGCGATGCGTCAGCACGCGCCGATATCCATCGCGCAGTCCAGAGACGGCGACACCAGCGCTCCGCTGTGGCGCGGACTCCGTGAGGCCGGCCCAGGTAACGAGCGCGGCCAGCAGTCCGCAGACCGCCATGACGCCGTAGATTCCGCGCCATTCGATCGCCGCCAGCAGACCCACGCCAATCGACGGCGCCACGATCGGCGCAACGTTCGCGACCACGGTGATGGCCGCGAGCCGGTGCTGCATCGCGTTACCTTCGAATAGATCGCGCACGACGGCCAATGCGACCGTCATGCCCGCGCCCGCCCCAATACCCTGCACGAGTCGCGCGCCAAGCAACACGCCAATGCCGGGCGCAAGCGCTGAAACGATCCCGCCCATGGTGAACAACACAAGGCCGAGCAGCAGCGTGGGCTTGCGGCCGCGAGCATCGGAGAGAGGGCCGTACACGATCGGCCCGACCGCAAAACCCGCCATGAAGAGGCTCAAAGTAAGGCCGGCCTGACTCGAGCTCGCGTGCAATGAGCGGGCAATGTCGACGAGCGCGGGCAACGCCATGTCAATGGAAATGGGCGGCAACGCAGCCAGCGCGCCAAGAAAAACGGCGAACAGGATGGATTGCGGCGCGAGTCGCCAGCGTGTCGTCATATCAGGTCCGCTTCGTTTGCGGTGTCAGCACCACGCGGCCATTCGTGCCCGCCGCCATCGCCCGGTAGGCGGTTTGCGCGTCCTCAAGCGCGAAGATTTGCGCGATCGACGGCGCTTTGTAGCTGCCGTCTTCGAAGCCGGGACGCAGTGCTTCTAGCATCTCAGCCGATGCCACCAGATCGCGCTTCAATGTATCGACGCCAATCAGGCGGCTCTCGTTGTGATAGAAATCCGCGAGATTGAAGGTCACTTCGCGGCGGTCCGTTGCCGATATCTCCACCAGTCGTCCGCCCACTTTCAGCATATGGATGGCCGTTTCGAACATCGATCCGCCGACGGTATCGAATACGACAGCCGCGCCGCCGTTCGTCACCGCGCGGATGCGCTCGATGACATCGGGGCCTTGCGAATCCACCATGGCATCGACGTAAGGACTCGTCGCGGCCGCTCCGCGCGCCACGCCCACCACCTTCGCGCCAATACGTTTGGCAATCTGCGCCGCCGCCCCGCCCACACCGCCGAGCCCGATGATCACGATGGTCTCGCCGGCCTGCACCTGCGCCGCTTCCACCACGCCGCACCACGCCGCGATGAAATTCACGCCGATCGCCGATGCTTCTTCAAACGTCAGGTTTGCCGGCTTGCGGCGCAGGCTTGCAACGGGCACGACCACCTGTTCCGCATGCGTGCCGTCGCGCGTGAAACCGACGTCGCCGCCCGAGCCCCACACTTCAGCCCCAAGCCAGGCTGCGGGACCTTCGATCACCACGCCCGCATAATCACGGCCCGGCGTGCGCGGCAGCGTCGTCTGGCTCATGCGCCCTTCCACGTTCTTTACGTCGCTCGGATTAATCGACGCCGCAAAGACCTGTACGACAGCTTCGTCCGCAGATGGCGTCAGCTTGGGCAGATCGCCGATGGCCAGAACGCCCGGGTCGCCGTGTTGCGTAAAGCGCAGTGCTTTCATGATGGTTCCTCCGTTGCAATGTCCGCATTATTGCCGCGTCGGCCCGTGGCGAAAAGGCGCTTGTCCGCATAGAATCGTTGCGTCAAGTGGAAAGATGGACTGAATCGATGCCCGACGAGATCAACGACCTGCGCCTGTTCGCGCAGATGGTGGACGCCGGCAGCCTGTCGGCGGCAGCGCGCCGAACCGATGGCTCGACCGCTGCGATGAGCCGGCGGCTCGCCGCGCTGGAGAAGCGCCTGGGCGTACGCCTCGTCATGCGGACATCGCGGCGGTTCGACCTGACCGTGGAGGGCGCGCGGTTTCATGAGCGCGCGGTCGCGATCCTGCAAGCTGTCGACGACGCCGAGGCTGAAATCAGCGCTCAGGCGCGCGTGCCCCAGGGTTTGTTGTGCATCGGCGCGCCGTCGGAGATTGGCCGCAAGCAGATCGCGCCGCTGATCGAAGCGTTCTCGGACCGTTACCCGGAGGTCGAGGTGCGGCTCGTGCTCTCCGATATCGGGCTGGATGTAATCGATGACAATCTCGATGTGGCGCTGCGCATCGGCTTGCCGGCAGATACCGGCGTGATCGCGAAGAAACTGCTGTCGAGCCGGCGCATTGTGTGCGCGGCCCCGGATTATCTGGCGCGGCACGGCACGCCGCAAACGCTCACCGATCTCGCCACGCACGATTGCCTGCGGCTCGTGCGCGGGCAGCGCGTTTTCGATCGATGGTTATTCATGGAAGACGGCCGGCGCCGCGAGGTTCAGGTACGCGGCACGCTATCGACCGCGAGCGGCGAGGTGCTCCACGACTGGGCGCTCAAGGGCCGCGGCCTTGCGTTGAAAGCGCTGTGGGACATAGAAGACGATTTGCTGGCGGGCAGGCTGATTGAATGCCTCGCGCCTTATCACTGCGATGAAATCGAGTTATATGCGGTGTTTGCGAATCGCCGGCATTTGTCGCCGAGAGTGCGGGTCTTTCTTGATTTCGCACAAGAGACGCTCGGCGGCAACTCGGTGGCAAGATAAGCGCGCTTTAGACTTGGCTTTAGCGCGCGAGTGCTTAGCTGTCAGCTGGACGCCAGCGGCATCCACGGATCGTTACCGACCGCCGGATACATGAGCGAAACTTCTTTGCTCACGCGTACGATTTCATGAATGTTATCCCTGAAATTCGGGCTCTTTTCGTAGCTGATAAAGGTAGCATCCGCGAGAGCGGACAAGGTCAGCAGCGCGAAAGCGACACGTTCGACGATCATGAAGCGGCGGGACATTTCCAAAGTTCCTTGAATCTTGACTTCGGAAATTATAAGGGTTTTCACCTACCATTTGCCAGCCAAAAATAAGGACGGGTGACGTAAACGACACGGTAAAAACCGCTGTTTACGGAAATATTTCATCCTTCATCATGTGAAAAGTCAGTTTAATCCGTCGCTGTAAACGATTGAAAGCAGAGGTCTATACCGCTTATGGCCATCGAAGCCGAACCCAACGCCATGGCGCAATTTCCGCCAGAGGGTATAAAAACGGAGCGCGTCGTCCTGCGTCCGGCCAGCAGTCAGCATACCGGCGCGCTGCTTCTCTACCGGCTCGAGAATCGCGCGCACCTCGACCGCTGGGAACCGTTGCGTGAGGACACTTTCTTCACGATGCAAGCCGCTAACGAACGTATGGCGTTAATGGAGCAAGCGATGGCCGCCGGCACCGCGCTGCACCTGCTGATTTTCGCAAGCGAACGCCGCAACGTGCTGATCGGCGACTGCCACTTTACAAACATCGTGCGCGGGCCGTTTCAGGCGTGTCATCTCGGTTATTCGATCGACCAGCGTTATGAAGGCCGTGGACTGATGCGTGAAGCGCTTGGCGCGGCGTTAGGTTTTATCTTCGATGCGTACCGTCTGCATCGCGTGATGGCGAGTTATCGGCCGGACAATATTCGCAGCGGGCGCCTGTTAGAGAACCTTGGGTTTGAACGTGAAGGGCTGGCCAAGGCGTATCTCAAGATCGACGGGCAGTGGGCGGATCATGTCCTGACGTCGTTGGTGAATCCGAAGGACTAGGGGGTTGGATGGGTTAGAGCCGACCGCCACAGTCTTATCCGTTTAGCCAGTTTTCAACTTTCACGCCGAGGTAATTCGCGAAATCTCGTTCATTGTTGGTAACCAGAATCACGTCTAACGCCAAAGCATGCGCCGCTATTAGCTTGTCGAGATGATCCTTCTTCCGTTCGCGCGTGGCTTCCCGGATCGGACCGTAGGCGGTCGCGGCAGCAGCGTCGAACGGCAACACCCGAATGTCTTGTGTCAGTGCCGCAAGATGCCGCCTTTCACGCTTTGGGTTTGCCGAAACTGCCACACCGTATTCCAGTTCGGCAAACGTGATAGCAGACATGACCACGTCGCCGAAATAGCATTTCTCAAAACGTCGAGCAACCTGCTCGGGTTGATTTTTCATCAGGTAAATGCAGATGTTCGTGTCGAGCATATAAAGCGGCATTACAAATCCTCGCGCTCCGTCTGCTCGTGTTCGTCACGACCGTCCACCGTGAAATCCGGTGCGAATTTGGCAAAGGTTTTCAGCACCCCCGCCAGAGATCGACGTGCCGGACGAATCCTTAATTCGTCGCCCACGCGCTCGATCTCCACCTCTATATCCATACGGTCATAGGCCAGTTCGGCGGGAATGCGCACGGCCTGCGAGTTTCCATTTCGGAAAACTTTCGTGGTAGGCATAGCGAACTCCTTGTGTGTACGTTGGATGTACTATAGCCGAAAACATCCTCAATGTAAATACACGTGTGTACAATCTACTTCTAGTGAAAAATGGACGTACACAGACACTGCCCATCAGGCTATAGCTTCCTCTGACACCCGCACCAGTACCTTACCGAAATTCCGCCCGTCGATCATATCGAGGAATGCCTGCGGTGCGCTCTCCAATCCCACGGTCACATCTTCAAGATGCTTCACCTCGCCCGCGCGCAAAAAACCGCCGACATCGCGCAGGAAAGCTTCCCGATACTCGGGCAAAAACTCGTAGTTGATATAACCACGCACCGTCAGGCTGCGCGTAAGAATCGCGCGCATCGTCGCCGCGAGGCCATCGTCAGCACCGCCATTTTTGCCCGATGTCTGCGCCATCAATCCGCACACGGGAACGCGGCCGTATTGATTGAGCAAAGGCAGCACGGCCGTCCACACCGCGCCGCCGATATTCTCGAAATACACATCGATACCCTTGGGACACGCCTTCGCCAACTGATCGGCAAAGTCGGGCGCGCGATGGTCGATGGCGGCATCGAAGCCAAGTTCGTCCACTACATAACCGCACTTCTTCGCGCCACCCGCGATACCCACCACACGAGCGCCCGCGATCTTGCCGAGCTGACCGACAAGCGAGCCTACCGGTCCGCTCGCCGCGCCAACCACCACCGTCTCGCCGCTCTTCGGCTTGCCGATCGCCGCCATGCCGGCGTACGCAGTGAACCCCGGCATGCCGAGCACGCCGAGGTAGGCCCGAGCAGCGATGCCGTCCACGGGCAACGCGCTCAAGTCCTTGGCATCGGCCACCGCGTGGCTGACCCAGCCCGCGTGCACGAGCACCTGCGCGCCCGGCTGAAGTTTCGCATCGCGTGATTGGATGACAGTCGCCACGCTCTCACCGGGCATCGCCTCGCCGATCTGGGCGGGTTTCGCATACGAGCGCGCGTCGTTCATGCGACCGCGCATGTACGGATCGAGCGATAGATAGTCGATACGCAGCAGCACCTGCCCTTCCCCGGGCGTGAGCATTGGCACTTCTTCGAGGCGAAAATCTGTCAGCGCGGCACGGCCGCCAGTGGGACGTGAGGCCAACACGATTTGTCGAGCGGTAGCTGAGGTCATGCGGTTTCTCCAGGGCGCAAAGCGGGGAAACTTAGCATATACGCGCTCGCGCAATCGCGCATGGACGAGCGCTCAAACGTCCCTGGATCGCTTAAGCAACCGACGCCATGAAGGCGTCTATTTCCGCTGCATCCGGTGCGGTCGCCGGGCCATAGCGGGTGACGGCAATCGCCGCAGCAGCGTTCGCGCGGCGAGCCGCCGTCCGTGCCTCCGCGCCGCTCGCGAGCACGGCCAGGAACACGCCGGCGTGGGCATCGCCGGCACCGTTGCTATCGACCGCTTTCACCGCGAACCCCGGCACGTGCTCAGTTTTTTCCCCCACACGCAGATGACAACCGAGCGCGCCATCGCGAACAATCACCAGCGCGCCCGTTCTTAAGCGCGCGATGATCAGGTCGAACGCGGCGTTGAAGTCGTCGGTATCGGCGAAACGCAATGCTTCTGCACGGTTGCTCGTCCAGATCGAAACGACTGCCAGCATGCGCTCGAGCAACGCTGCATCGATGGCATCCACAAGCGGTCCCGGATCGAATGCAATGCGCGTGTCAGAAGGCAAGTCTTCAAGCCAGTCGACAAGCACTGCCCCCTTGTCCGCGAGCATCAGGCTATAACCGCTGACGTAGACAATATCGTTCCCGTTCACCGAGAGCGCATTCAGCACATGCCGCTCGAGCACGCTCTCCGCGCCCATGTGCGAGACGAACGTGCGCTCGGCGGAAGCATCGACGATAGCCACGCACAAGCCCGTATCCTGGTCCGCGACTTCCGGCCCCGCAATTTCCACGCCTTCTTGCGCCAGGGCCTGGCGCGCCATATCGCCGAAACGCCCGTGCCCATGACCGCCCGGATACACCACGCGCATGCCGCTGCGGCGCGCCGCCGCCATGACGTTGAAACCACCGCCCACTTCGAAGCTTGCATTGTGCGCGAGCACGTCGCCGCCCGGTGCGGGAAGCGCGTCGATTTGCATGACCAGATCGACGATCACCTGACCCGTATGAATCAATCTCAATGTCTGCTGTGATTCTGCTTGCGTCATGCGGTCTTCCAACGTTTAACTGCACCGCGCGCGCCGCCTAAAACTGCATACACGCCGGCTGCCACCACGAACGTCACGATCCAGCCAAGGCCGTTGCGTCCGAACCATGAATTCGCGAACACGCCATGAATCGCACCCGTTGAGAGAAAGCAGAACCCGAGCACGATCGCGAGCGCCCACGCGCCGAACGCACGCCACTCAATGCCGCCTTTGTACCAGTAAGCGCTGCGCGGGGAGACATCGAGCAAGTCGGTTGGCGAATACTCCTGACGATGAATCAGATCCACGACGAAGATACCGACCCACGCCGTGATAGGCACCGCGAGCAGCGAAATGAAGCCGATGAACGGACCATAGAAGCTTCCGGCAATCAGCATGAAATAGATCGAGCCCGCGAAGATCACCACGACGTCGACCACCACCGCCTGCACGCGCTTCACTTTCAGGCCCAGCGTGAGTGTCGTCAAACCGGCCGAATACACCGACAAATAATTGGACAGCAGCAAACCGCCGAACGCCGTGATCAGGTAAGGAATAGCCATCCATGTAGGCAACATTTCGCGAATCGCGGCGATCGGGTCCGTGGCCGACGCGAGATGATCGTTGCCGACCGACAGCAGCGCGCCGAGCGTGACCAGGAGAATCAGCGGAATGCCCGCGCCGAACGCCGCCGATGCGACCAGCGCCGGACCCTTGACCGTCGGCGCCTGATAGCGCGACATATCGGCGCCCGCGTTGGCCCAGCCAACCCCGGTTCCTGCTGCAATCGTGCCGATTCCGATTATCACCGCGCTCAACGGCGCCGGCGCCGCATTGAATACGGCATGCCAGTCGATGGCCGTTGCAAGGAAACCGGCGACCAGCAAATTGAGCACGCCGAACACATAGGTGGACCACTTCTGGATCACAAGCAGCGTCGCGTGCCCAAGCCCCGACACGATCAACGTCAGCACCACGAACACAGCGATGAACACAAGCGTCAGCACCGGCGCATTCTTGGCTTCGGCGGGCGTACCGAACACGATCGTTGCGAGCGATAACAACACGTACGCGGCCGTCGTTGTATTGACCGTCTCCCAGCCGAGCCGCGACAACAGCGAGACGATGGTCGGCCCTATGTTGCCGCGCACGCCGAAGATTGCCCGCGACAGGGTAAGGCTCGGTGCATGCCCGCGTCGCCCGGCAATCGAAATCACGCCAACGATAGCGAACGATCCCGCCGCACCGACCACCGCGACAAGCGCCGCCTGCCAGATCGCGAGATGCTGGAAAGCGACCAGCGTTGCCCCCAGCGGCAACCCGAGAATACTGATGTTAGCGGCGAACCAGACCCAGAAAAGCTGCAGCGGATGTCCATGACATTCGCTCTCCGGTACAGGTTCGATACCGCGCGTCTCGACTTTGCGAGCGCTGTTTGACGTGCGTGGCGAAGCCATCTGAGTCCGATCTCCAGATTAAAGGGAACAGCGGGAAACGCGTTAAACGCGTCAGGAAGTGCCGGCGCGCAGTCCAAGCAAACGTTCGACCAGCGGATCGAGATCGAGCGAATTGACGCGTCGAATGGTCTCGATGGAAACAACCGGCAGCGCGTCGTAACCCGCACACGCGCCGAGGATCGCGCCAAGCACGGCGGCGATCGTGTCGGTATCGCCACCGAGGCTCGCTGCAGCCCCCAGGGCGGCCTCGATGGTGTTACCACGGTTCTGCACATCAAAAGCCAGCGCGAACGCCGCCACGACCGATTCCTGCGATGCCACCGACGTTCCGATCACGTCATAGATCGTGTCCGCCACTTCGTGCCCCGCGCAATTGCACATCAGCTCGCGTGCGTGGCGAATGCGCGGCGCAATGCGCCCGCCCGCGACCCAGAAACCGCGGCTCTCGGCGGCCTCGGCCATCGAGATGCCTGCTTCGAGCGCTTCAACGAGGCTCGCACCGTTCAGTCCGGCGGACACCGCGGCCGCTACCGCCGCCGCGCTCGAAATGCCGAGCGAGGTGTTATGCGTCACCACACACGACTGCACGACGGCATCGATAAACACGTCATGCCGTCTCAGGTCGAACGCAATCCCGATCGGCGTCACGCGCATGGCCGCGCCGTTGGTCGTACCGAAACGGCCCGTGCGCAGCGGATCTTCCCCTGCGGCAATGCGCTCGATCGCCTGTTTCGTCGATGGTCCGAGCAGGTCGAGCGAACCGCGCGCCTTCATCGATGCTTCCCATTCGATCAACGCCTGCGCAAACGCCATGGGCTCGATCTTGCCGTTGCCATCGACCAGCAAATGCGCGACGAGAACTGCTTGTTCCGTGTCGTCGGTGATGGAGCCGGCAGGCAGGCCCGGCGCAATCGGTTGATCGGGAAATGCGTTTTCCAGCTTGTCGATACGTCCGAACTGTTCGACGAGGCGCTCGCGGCTGAGCGACTGGGTCGGCATGCCGAACGCGTCGCCGAGTGCGAGACCGTAGAAGGCGCCGCGTGCGCGATCCGCCAACGTGGGGTGATTCAAAAGCAAAGACGAAGACATCAGAATTCCAGATGTAGTGCAAAGAAAGCGGGGTCCAGCAAGCTCACGACATACTCGATAATCCGTTCATCCCGATCGCGTGTGAGCCGCCGCGAGCGCAGGAACGGGGTGCCGGCGCGACGCTTGAGCAGGCGAGCATCGGCAGCGTCGAGACCGACCACTTCGGCCCATTGCTCGCCGTGATGCGGCACCATGCCATGTTCGATCAACGTCCGGTTCAGCGATCCGCCCGCCAGCCCTTCCAGCGGCAACGCCGCGAGGTCGTCGTTGAACGGCAAGCGGCTGCGCTCGAGCGAAATGCATTGCGCGTCGGCGCCGATCACGCGCATCCGGTCGATCGCCACGAAGGTCGTTCGCGTCAACTTCAACTCCTGCGCAAGCGTCTCATCTTCGACCAGTGCAATCTGCAGCAAGCGGGTTTGCGCGCCACCACCCGCTTTTTCTATCGCCGTGGTCCAGCCGAGCGTGCCGTCAATCGCCTGACCGTTGAACGTCACGAACGAGCCGATGCCGCCCTTGCGCGTAATCAAGCCACCGTTGGTCAGCAGATCGAGCCCCTTGCGAACGGTGTTACGGCTGACCGCAAAACGCTCGACCAGCTCGTTCTCGCTTTCCAGTTGCTGCCCGAACGGCAGGCGTCCGGTGAGAATGTCCTGCTCGATCGTGGCGGCAACCATATGCGCCTTCGAGCGCCCGACTTCCGCCGTTTTTACTGCTCGCTTAACCATCTTGTGACTCCCTGTGCCGATGAGAACCGGACCGCCCAGTCTCTGCAAAAGCACAAGTATGCACATGTTTTGGTCAAGATCGCTGCGCGTTGCCCAACTGAACGCTTCGGTCACAACCGGGCCGCGAATGCCATCTTCTTGTTCCCTTTCGGTACTTTAAAAAGTACATGTAGGAACATGTATAGAACTTAAGACGTCATATTGCGACGGTCAAGCGGCAATTAATGAGGGGAAACCCTTGAGGTGGTTTTTTGGTGGGCGGTGATGTCCGTCTCGAAGGTGTTATCGAGGAAAGAGCCGGACGTGGGCCTTTCCTCCACCTTTCAATCAGGTCTTCGTGGGCGCGCGCGCCATCTCACGCAAGCGTTCGATGCCCTCAAGCATCGGGAAAGTGCTTTGCGTGCCGTCCCGAAGTCGCAGCGATACCGTTTCGCTGCGCTCGTCGCGCGCACCTACCGTGATAAAAACAGGGATGCGCTGTTCGCGTGCATCGACGATCTTTCGCTCCAGCCTCTCGGGCCTGTCGTCGAAGACCGTCCTTAGCCCGGCGTCGTCCAGCGCGTGCATCACGCGTTGCCCGTAGGCAGCGCTGGCATCCGATACTGTTGCCACCATCACCTGATCGGGAGCGAGCCATAGGGGCAACCAACCTTCATGGTGCTCAAGCAGCATGGCGATAAACCGTTCCATGCTGCCCAAGACCGCATGGTGAATCATCACCGGGCGTATATGCTCGTTCTCGAACGAGACAAAGCTTGCGTCAAGACGATCCGGCAAGACGAAATCAAGCTGGATCGTTCCGCATTGCCAGCTACGGTCGCGGCTATCGGTAAGGTGGAATTCGAGTTTAGGACCATAGAAAGCACCTTCTCCCGGACGTACGTCGAACGTCAAGCCGGCGGAAGCCGCGGCCTTCGCAAGCGCCGCTTCTGCACGATCCCACACGGCGTCATCGCCTGCCCGCCGATCGGGGCGCGTGGCGAGCAAAACGCGAAACGCCGAGAAACCAAGGTCGGCGTAGACCGTGCGAAGCAAGTCGCAAAACCGCCCTACCTCGGCTTCGACCTGATCCTCGGTGCAGAAGACGTGGGCATCGTCTTGCGTGAAAGCGCGCGTGCGTTTCAATCCTTCGAGAGATCCCGAAGGCTCGTCGCGATGGCACGCCCCAAACTCGCTGTACCGGATCGGCAGGTCGCGATAAGAGCGAATCCGCTGATTGAAAATCTGAACGTGGCAGGGGCAGCTCATTGGTTTCAGGCAGTACGGTCGATTGTCATGAGCTTCGTCCTGACTGCTGCTCAAGGAATACATGCCTGCCTGAAACTTGTCCCAATGCCCGCTGCGCTCCCAAAGCGAACGCGCCAACAGTTGCGGCGTACGGACTTCGCGAAAGCCTGCGCCGCGCATTCGGCGCCGGATGTAATCCTCGACTACGCGATAAAGCTCCCACCCGCGCGGATGCCAGAACACCATGCCGGGTCCTTCGTCCTGCTGATGGAATAGGTCCAGCTTATTACCTAACTGCCGATGATCGATATCGTCCACAACGCGCTCCGTTAAATTTAAGGGCCTTCACGGAGGGCTGCACAATGCAAAAGGCCCCGTCCGTTTCCGGCGGGGCCTTCTGAAATCGCACCTCGATACCTTATCGCGCACGGCCTCCAGACGACCCGCCTGAGAAGGTGGTCGTGGTGGTGGTCACGGTCGTGAGGGTGAAGAAATGGAAGTTCATGTAGCAAACAATAAATGGCTTTGGTGCCAACCGTCAACTGCGATATTGAAGAATATTAAGTCGCGGTGTCGTGGGACCCCGGCGCTTGAACAACATGCGCCGGGTGCCCATTGACTCCTTAAACCAGCGTCGTCACCGGTGCGACCGCTGCCGGGTCGCTGATGCTCGGGCGGCCATTCTCGACGTGACCCGCAAGCCGGCGCAGGAACGTAGGGTCGTCGTTGCTGCTGACGCTCAGGTCGTACCAGTGGTGACTCGCGGACAGGATCCACGGCTCTTCGATAAACCCTTGTGGCGGTACGAACACCGGTCGCGGATGTGCGCCATAGGCGTTATCGACCACCGATAACCTCGCGATGCCACGGCCATTGCTCGTGAACTTCAGGAACACGTTGCCATTCGCGACATCGTAGTGAGCAGTGACCTCGGGAAACGCCGGTTGGTCGAACACACCACCGCTCTTCGACGGTGTCGCCGTGCCGGCAAACTCACGCACGAATCCGTTCGGACCGTAGACGGTGAACGCATAGACACCCGCGGTCACAGTCAGGTCGAAGGTGTCGCGCAAGGTCTTGCCGGCTTCGACCGTATAGCGCCATGGGCCGTCGGTACGGTTCGACGAATAGACATAGAAGTGCGCGCCTTGCGAGCCGGCGTTGGCGAAGTGAAGTACGAGTTGCTTCTTGTCCGCGTCAAGACGGCTGTGTACATACAGCTCGTAGGGCAACGCGCGGGCGAAGCGCGTGCCCGGTTCCTGCGGATCGATCACGCCAGGTACCGCCGGCACCGTGGGCGCCGGTTGCGTGGCGCACTGGTTGTCGGCCATCGTCTTGTAGTTGCTGGTGTCGGGCAGCGCCGGCATCTGCGCATCGGGCGTGCGGAAAGCGAATGCCGCGGTCAGGTCGCCGCATACCGCGCGACGCCACGGCGTAATGTTCGGCTCCATCACACCAAAGCGTGTTTCGATAAAGCGAATCACCGACGTGTGGTCGAACACTTGCGAGCATACGAAACCGCCCTTGGTCCAGGGCGAAACGACCGTCATCGGCACACGCGGGCCGAGGCCGTACGGCAGGCCGTCAGCGGTATAGCTGCCGCCGCGGCCCGGATTGACCACGGTATGGAGTTCGCCATCGGTCGTCACCGTCGACAAGCCCTGCGCCCGTGACATAGGCGGCTGCGGCGGCACGAGGTGGTCGAAGAAACCGTCGTTCTCGTCGTACATGATGAACAGGACCGTCTTGCTCCAGACTTCCGGGTTAGCGGTCAGCGCATCCAGGATCTGCGACGTATATTCCGCACCGTACGCCGGCGTGTATTTCGGATGCTCGGAGTACGCAGCGGGCGGACACAACCACGAAACTTGCGGCAACTTGTTCGCCAGCACGTCGGCTTTCAGATCGTCGATGGTGCGCACGGCGTTCGCGCGCATCTGCAGCGAAGAACCTTGCGGCGCGTTGATGATGTTCGCGAAATTCTGCAGCACGTTGGTGCCGTAGTTGCCGTTCAGCGGATCGGCGCCGGTCAGCCCTTGCTGATAGATCTGCCACGAGATACCGGCTGCTTCGAGACGTTCCGGATAGGTCGTCCACGAGAGCAATTGATATTGCGGCGGGCCGTCGCCATCGACGTAATCGTTATTGTCGAGCAGCGGGCCACCTTGCGTGCCGGTCGGATCGACCATGCCAGTCATGAGATATGCACGGTTCGGATGCGTCGGGCCGGGCAGCGAACAGAAGTAGGCGTCGCAGACGGTGAAGGCATCGGCGAGCGCGTAGTGAAACGGAATGTCGCTGCGCAGGTGATAACCCATCGTCATGTCCGTCTTGTACGCGGGCCACTGGTCATAACGGCCGTTATTGATCGCGTAGTGCGTCGGGTACCACGAGTGGTCGAGATCGCCGATGCACTGGGCGCTGGTCGTGAGCGTGTTCAGATGAAACGGCAGCACCGGTTTTGTCGGATCTTCCTTCGAGGGCTGGAACCAGACCGGCTGGCCGTTGGGCAGCGGGATCGGGAAGCGGTCGTTATATCCGCGCACGCCGCGCATATGACCCATGTAGTGATCGAACGAACGGTTCTCCTGCATGAACACAACAATGTGTTCGACATCGTTGATCGATCCGGTGCGCCCTGACGCCGGGATGGCAAGCGCCTTGCGGATCGATTCGGGGAACACCGTAAGCGCGGCGGCGGCGCCGGCTGAAGTAGCAACGGTCTGCAAGAAACGGCGGCGGCTATTCAATGTCATCTTGATTCACCTCGTGGCGTAATGATACGTACGGATACGTGCGGATAGGTGCGGCAATGCCGTCCCGGTCGAGGGTGTCGATCAGGACGGAGGTTGATTCATTGGATAGCGTCATTGCGTCGCGTCAGGCGCGGAGTGCATGACCGGCGTGACCTGTTGCGCATCCGCTGCCAGGCTCGCCTGCGCGGCGGCGATGGGGTTGCTCGCGGCCTGACCGTCGGCCGCCACCGGCAGCACAAGCGGCTCGACCGCACTGGCCGGCAGTGAGGTATTAGCGGTGGCTTGTGCAGCGCTGACGCTTGCTTGATCGTCCGGCCCGCAGGCGGCAAGTGCCAGCGTTGAGAGTGCCAGTATCGCGGTTCGCCTCATGATGTCTCCGCTTGTTCGGTATGCACGGTAGCGTTACCGTTGCATCGCGGACGCCAGTGTGCAGACGCTTCAAGAAAATTTTGTGAAACGTTTGCGGAGGATTGGTAAGGAACAGAATGCTGTCGGTAAGCTTACGTATTCGCGTTGTCACAGTAGCGAAGAAAAGCTGGACGCTCACCAGAGAAACGACACGGGCTCGACATTAAAAACTAGTTGCATAGCGAATCATTTTCACCTAGAGTGTCTACATGTTCGATCACTGCATCTACTTCAACACAACAGCACTTGCGCGAAGCCTCGAGCGCGAGTGGGCGAACGCGTACAAGGCGTTTGGGCTGACGCCGCCGCAGGGATTCATGTTGCGCGCGGTGCTGGCAAAGCCTGGGATTGTGCAAAGTGAGTTGGCATCTGAACTCGCCATTTCGCGATCCACTGCAACGCGCACCCTGGACGGCTTGCAGAAGTTGATGTTTATCGAACGCCGGCTTACCGCATCCGACGGACGTGAGACTGCGATTCACCCGACTGGCGAGGCATTACGGATCAAGGACCAGTTGAACGCTGCGAGTGCCGCGGTCACGAAACGTTTGAAGGCTGAGTTGGGTGAGGAACGCTTTGCGACAACGGTCGCAAGCGTGAAAGATGCACGGTCGAGTCTCGATTAATTTTTTCCTACATAGTTGTATAGCGAACTAAATGGAGATGAAAAATGCCGATTTTGAACGTGAAGGTAAGCATCGAAAAGTCGCCCGAGGCCGTTACGGCCATTTCGGACATGTTGCTTGAACTGACTTCCAGCATCCTGGGCAAGAAGCGTGAGGTGACTGCGATCACCATTCAGTTCATCGATCCGGACAGCTGGGTGATTGGTGGCCGGCCGTTAAGCGAGCAGCATAAATCCAGCTTCTATTTCGATATCAAGATCACCGACGAAACGAATACGAAAGACGAGAAGGCGCGTTATATCGCAGAGGTATTTGCGGGGTTCGCGAGGATCTTGGGCGACATGCATGAAGAGAGCTACATCTATGTCGAAGATGTCAGGGCGGCTTCGTATGGGTACGGTGGGCGCACGCAGGAGTACCGGTACCATCATTGAGTCTTTTGTTCGCACCGGTGCGCCGCAGGCGTCGCCACATCACCCCTCCGACCCTTCGGCGAACTGGTGCGAACCCGGCTCATAGAACAACGCAAACAACTCCGATTGCGAACCAATGCCCAGCTTCGAGTAAATATGCTTCTTGTGGGCACGCACCGTCTCGAACGAAATGGTGAGCTTCTCCGCAATCGCTCGCGATGAAAATCCGCTCAGCGACAACATGGCGACTTCAATCTCCCGAGCCGTCAACGCACTACGCCCGCTCTTTTCAGTCAGCATGCCGAACCGCGCGGGCAGATCGTGCTGGCCACCCTCCGCAGCCTCGGGCGCTCCCTGCACCGCGCCAAAATTTTCATACCGCAAACGCTGCTGCATCAACGCAAGAACCCACGGCGAAAACAGCGTCAGCAACGCAACTTCGCGTTCGTCGTAACGGCGCGTATTGCCTAGAGAAAATCCCATCGTGTAGTTCGCGTCAATGACAACATTGAACTGCACTTCGTCGCCAACAATGTTCTTCCTGAAGTAGCGCTGGTAGTACTCCGTCATCTTGAAGTTATCGGGCGCAACGTCGGCAAGCGTGTAGAAACCCGAGACACGCTGCTCAAAGGCGGCAAGATAAAACGGATCGAGTTGGTAAAGCGCCGCAAGATAGTCCTGGAACAGCAAGTCGATCTTGCCGTCCGGCAACGCCTGCTCGGCGCAGACCAGCGGCGGTGCATTGCGGGCAAAGCGGAGTGCAACCCAGTTATCGAAGCCGATATGTCGTTCGAGCACGCGCGTGAGGCGCGCCCAGAAATGCGGGCCGTCGAGTGCGTCGATGGCCGAACCGATCTCCCGATGAAACGCGAGATCATGCCACTTAAACTCCATTGCCTCCTCCGGTAAGGGTAACCCTGGTGGGTAATTCCTGAACAAAAATAATGCCTCGATAATAGTCCGGACGAAAACGTGGGCACCTGAATATTGCCCCTGAAAGGTATCTGGAAGGAGACGTTTTAAATGCAGGCAGAACTTGCACAACTCGCGCTGGTAGATGGCGACATCGAGCACAACACACATAAGGTTATCGAAACAATCGGCCACGCCGATGTCGCGGGAGGCACGAAGCTGGTTGTGTTCCCCGAAGCAACGCTGTCCGGTTTCCCGACCCGCGACAACATCGCAGACGTGGCGCAGTCGATGGATGGCCCCGCGCTAACCACCGTGCGCGACGCCGCACGACGCACCGGAGTATCGGTTGCGGTGGGCCTGGCCGAACGCGAGGGCGCGCGGTTCTATAACACGACCGTACTGATAGATGACAAAGGCGAGATCGCATTGCGCTACCGGAAGACGCACCTGTGGGCGTCGGATGTAGGCGTGTTCACACCCGGCGACCGCTTCGAAACCTGCCGGTGGAACGGCCTCACGGTCGGGCTGCTGATCTGCTACGACATCGAGTTCCCCGAGACCGCACGCGCGATCGCCGCACTCGACGCCGACCTGGTGATCGTCACCAACGGCAACATGGATCCGTTCGGCCCGGTGCATCGGCGGGCAATCATGGCGCGCGCCATGGAGAATCAGATGTTCGCGTTGATGGTGAACCGCTGCGGATCGGGCGATGACAACCTCACGTTCCCTGGCGAATCCGCGCTCGTTGATCCCTTCGGTGAAGTCGTCACCGCGGCCGGCTCGGAAGAAACGCAGCTGAGTGCGCATATCGACTTGAAGTGGCTCGAAGCGAGCCGCGAGCATTATCGCTATCTGAACGACGCACGCGTGCCGCTCGGCCTCACACCGGTTGACAACGCAAACGGATCACGCGCGCTCGTGATCGACGAGCCACGTCGCCGTATCGACTGAAGTTTTCTGCAGTTCCGTAGCACATGAATCGTCCGGAGCCCGCACTCCGGACGCGCCCGCCCACGCCTGTCGAAAGTCCCGGAGATATCATGCAAGACTCGTCCGTAGCCGCGCAGTCGCATCTGAAACGCACACTCGGCTTGCCATCTGTACTGTTGTTCGGCCTCGCTTATATGGCGCCGTTGATCGTGTACGGCACCTATGGCGTGCTCGCCAAGGCAAGCGACGACACCGCCGCCCTCGCCTACCTGCTCGCCCTCGTCGCTATCGCCTTCACCGCGCTGAGCTATGGCAAGCTTGCGCGGCTTTATCCAGTTGCCGGCTCCGCTTATACCTACACGCGCAAGACCTTCAATCCGCATCTCGGCTTCCTGGTCGGCTGGGCTACGCTGCTCGATTATTTCTTCCTGCCCATGGTGATCTGGCTGATCGGCGCGGCTTATCTCAATGCTGCGTTCCCGACCGTGCCCACGTGGATCTGGATCGTCGCGTTCATCGTATTGACGAGTGCGCTGAATATTGTCGGGATCGAACTGGCTGCACGCTTCAACATTGTGTTGATGGTGGTGCAACTGGCTATTGTCGGTTTGTTTGTCGCGCTGTGCTGGCACTATGCATCGGCTGCAGCGGGGCCCGGCGGTATCGCGTTGGCGGAGCCGTTCTTCAAATCACATGTGCCGTTCGCTTCGACCATGGCCGGTGCCGCGATCGCCGCGTATTCGTACCTTGGCTTCGATGCGGTTTCCACTCTCACCGAAGAAACCATCGATCCGAAGAAAAACATGCCGCGCGCGATCTTGTGGATCGCCTTGATCGGCGGCGCGATTTTCGTTTTGGCCGCTTATACAATGCAGCTTGCGCACCCGGGCGTAGAATTCAAGGACACCGATTCAGCCGCGTTCGAAGTCGCCAAGATGATCGGTGGCGATATCTTCGTGACCGTCTTCCTCGCCGGCCTGATCCTTGCACAGTTCGCATCGGGCATCTCGGCGCAAGCTAGCGTAGGGCGTCTGCTGTATGCCATGGGTCGCGATGAAATCCTGCCGAAGCGCTTCTTTGGTTTCATTCATCCGAAGTTCAAGACGCCGGCAATCAACATCGCGATAGCAGGCGTTGTCGGCTTGATCGCGTTGAAACTCGACGTGGCGACGTCAACCTCGTTCATCAACTTCGGTGCGTTCCTCGCGTTCACCGCCGTCAATCTTTGCGTGGTGAGGTTGTATCTGTCCGGCAATCATGGCGACAAGAAAATCGGCGTGATTGGCGGTATGGTATTTCCGTTGATCGGCGCGGTCGCGGACATCTGGCTGTTGGTGAGCCTTGAAAAAACGGCACTTGTACTGGGTGCGATCTGGTTCGCGATCGGACTCGTGTATCTGTGCTGGATTACGCGCCTGTTCCGTCAGCCGCCGCCGGAAGTGGCGGTTTAAAGCGGTTCCAAAGCATATTCAGACGCGCGAGTCATGCGCGTCTGAAGCTTGCCTCATTGCCTCAAAAGCGATGCTGGATCCCAGCCGTAACACCAGCCTGCGTATCGGCAGCGCCAACCAGGTCACGCGACAAGCTGACCTTCTGATCATGCTTCGCCATCGCATAACCACCCGACACATACAGCGTCGTACGCTTCGATAACGAATAGTTGCCACGCACCGAGAACAGAGTCGGATCAGCGTCGCTCGCGTCCTTGATGTCCTGGTGATAGACCGCACCGATCAGCGAAATAGCCGGCGTGAATTCGTACGAACCGCCGAGCCAATACATATCGCTGCGCAGCGCTTTAGCTGCTGTGTTAAAAGCCCGCCGATAATTCCGATAACCCGCCATCACCTTGGCCGCACCAAAATCGTAGCTTGCGCCCGCGTGGATACCCTGGATGTACTTCGTGGAATCGGCAGGCGTGACGCTGTCGGCGGCGCCATTCTGGCGATCGAACGTAGCGGCCGCAGCGAACGCACCGCGCTCGTAGCCAAGGCCAAAATCGTATTTCGAACTCGTCTTCACGCTGCCCGGCACGTTACCGAAACCGTACAACGCGCCAAACTTCAAACCGCTGAATTCACCGTCATAGCGCACAGCGTTCGCCGAGCGTGAGAACAGACCGTCCTTGCGTCCGCCCGTCGCGGTCGCGCTTGTGGCCCATGAATAATTCGGCGCGTAACCCATCGGGTCGAACGGCAGCATGTAATCGTAGGTGGTCGTGAACGTGCGGCCAAGGATCACCTGTCCCCACGTCTTGCTCTTCAGGCCGACCGTTGCGCGGCGATCGAACAATGCGTTGGGACCATCGTCGAGCTGACCGTTCGCGATGTTGATACCGCTCTCCAACTGGAACACAGCCTTCAATCCGCCACCGAGATCTTCCGATCCCTTGAAGCCGAAGCGTGACGTGTTTTTACCGCCCGACACCAGCCGTGCCGCGCCGCCGCCGTTACTCGCATGATTCACATATTCGACGCCCGCATCGACAATACCGTAGAGCGTCACGCTCGACTGCGCGTGTACCGCGCCGCTAAGGGCGAATACCGCCAGGGATGCTGCTCCAATACTGCTGCGTTTCATCTGTCTTCTCCGTTTTGTGGTTGTGGTTTGTGATGCGCGAACCGTGTCTCGTACGGCAGTTCAAAAGCCGTGCAATGTCCAGCGTTGCGAGCTAGCTCGCTTGTGCGAACGCCCAGCAATCGTTGGCCGGGAATTCGACCCAGTGCATTCCGGAAACGCGCGGCGTATGGCCGAATGCGCGAAAGCGCAAGTCGCCGCAATGGAAGAGGTATTCCCAGCGGTCGCCGAGATACATCGACGTGACAAGATTCGCCTGCAAGCGGTTTTGACCGGGACCGTCGGCGACCTGTACGCGTTCGAGGCGGATCACTGCTTGAGCGTTCTGTCCGGGTTGCAGGGTCTCGCGAGCGTGGGCGTGCAGCTCGAAGCCGTCACCAGCGAGCACCACTTGCGTGCCGCTGACCGACACCACCTTTGCGTCGATACGATTGTTGCTGCCCATGAATTCCGCCGTATAGAGCGAGCGTGGCGAGCCATAGAGCTCGGCAGGCGTACCCTCTTGTTCAATGCGTCCATTGCGCAACAACAGGATGCGGTCGGACATCGCCATCGCTTCGGTCTGATCGTGAGTTACGCAAAGGGCAGACAGTCCCAGCGACACAATCAGTTCCCGCAGCCACGCGCGCGCTTCTTCGCGCAACTTGGCGTCGAGGTTGGAAAGCGGTTCGTCGAGCAGGATCACCGGCGGGTTATAGACAAGCGCACGCGCGATGGCCACGCGTTGCTGCTGTCCTCCCGATAGCTGATATGGAAAACGTCCGGCTAGATGACCGAGCCCGAGCTGATCGAGTGCGGCTTGAACGCGGCGCTTTCGTTCCGTGTTCGAGACCTTGCGTAGCTTCAGTCCATAGCCCACGTTCTCCGCTACCGTGCGATGCGGCCACAGTGCATACGACTGGAACACGAGACCGAGCGAGCGTTGCTCGACCGGGCAATCGATCTTCGCCGCGCCATCGAAGAAGACTTGCTTGTCTAGCGTGATGCGGCCTTCGGATGGTTGCTCAAGACCCGCCACGGCGCGTAGCAGCGTGGTCTTGCCGCTGCCCGATGCACCAAGCAGACACACCACTTCGCCGGCCTTCAATTCAAACGACACGCCCTTCAGAATCGGATTCGCGCCGTAGCTCAGGAACAGGTTGTCGACGATCAGCTTATCCATGAAGTTTCACTCCGAAGCGCAATGCCACGCCGAGCCCGGCGCCGACCATCGCGATGTTGATGACAGAAAGCGCTGCTACCTGGTCGACCGCGCCAGTCGCCCACAGCGACACGAGCAATGCGCCGATCACTTCAGTGCCGGGAGACAGCAGATAAACAGCCGTCGAATATTCGCGCTCGAAGATCATGAAGATCAGCAGCCATGCGGCAAGCAATCCGAAACGTACGAGCGGCAGTGTGACATCGAGACTCACGCGCGAACGGGTTGCACCGACACTGCGCCCGGCCTCTTCAAGTTCGGGGCCGACCTGCAGCAGCGCGCTTTGAATCAGGCGCATGCCGTACGCGAGCCACACGACCGTGTACGCGATCCAGATGCTCCACATCGAGTTCTTGAGTTCCTTGATGCCGGGCACGAAGAGGAAGATCCACAGGAACGCGAGACCAGCGAGCAGACCCGGCACGGCGCGCGGCAGGAGCACGAGATAGTCGAGCAGCTTCGCGCCCCAGTCGTTACGGCGATGCCCCGCGAACGCGACAAGCGAATAGAAACCCACGGCAACCGCGCCGCCGATCACGCCGATGCCAAGCGTATTGAGAATGGCGCGGACGAGGTTGTCCTGCTCGAAGAGATCGGTGAAGTTGGCAAGCGTCAACACTTCCGAGAGCGCAACGCCCTCGCCCCAGTTCGTCACGAACGCGCGCAGCACGATGCCCGAGAGCGGCACGAACACAGTGAGGAACAACCACAACGCGACGATACCCAGCGCAATCCAGCGCCACGCGCCGAGCGGCAGCACGGTCTGACGCCCTGCCTTGCCCTTGACCGTAACGAACTTGCTGGCGCTCTTGAGCAGGCGTCGTTGCAGCAGAACAAGCGGAAAAGTAATCGCGACGATGCACATGGCCACAGCCGCCATCAGATGATACGACGGCACGCCCAGCTTGTTGGTTAGCTTGTAGAGGTACGTAGCGAGTACGAGATGTCCTTCGGGATCGCCGAGCACGAGCGGCAGGCCGAACACTTCGAAGCCGAGGAAGAACACCAGCACGCCGGCGAACAAAAGCGCGGGCATGGTCATTGGCAGGCTGACATCGAGAGCGACGCGGAACGGCTTTGCACCGGCAACACGCGCTGCTTCCTCTACGTCCGAACCCAGATTGCGCAACGCCGCCGACGAATACAAATACACGTGCGGCACATGCGTCAGGCCGACGATGATCGTGATCGCGAAGATCGAATAGATCGACCATGGAGCGCTATCGAGACCGGTTAACTGCTTGAACCACACGGAATAGAAACCGACCGGTCCCGCTGCGACCACGTAACCGAATGCGAGCACCATCGGAGAGACAAAGACGGGTGTGAGCAGCAACGGCTCGAGCCAGCGGCGTCCGGGCAAGTCCGTGCGCACCATCAGGAACGCGAGGATGCCGCCGAGCGGGATCGAGATGAACAGCATTCCGCCGGCGATGATGAACGAGTTCTTCAGCGCCAACCAAAAGTCAGGGTCTTCGAAAATGAACCGGTAACCCGCGATGCCGAAGGTCCGGTTGGCATCGAAGAACGGGGCGTTCAGAAAACTCTGGATCACGATAAACGACAGCGGCAGCAGCACCGCCACCGTCAGCACCGCGATCACAATCCAGCGAAAGGTCGCGCCCAGGCCGCGCCATCCGCCGTCGGGCAGGGTCGGCACTTTGCCTGCGCCGTTCGTCGACAGGACGCCCGGCACATCGTTCGTGCTTTGAGTCAGCATGTGTGTTTCCCTGCGCCTTGTGCGGCGCATGCGAGAAGTTGTCGGAAGGTCCGCCGGCTCAGGCGGACTGCGGGCTTAGCGTTTGATTGCCTGCTGCCACTGCTTCAGGAATTCGAGGCGCTTGGACTGATCGAGGTAGACCAGCAAACCCGCGCCGATGGGAATCGGCTTGAGGGAGTCGCCCAGTTGCTTGGTGAGGCCTGCCATCGACGTTTCGCCGTCTACGTCAGCGCGAATGGAGAACAGGTTGGCCTGGTTCGCCAGCAGTGTCTGGCCGCGTTTGGACAGCAAGTAATCGACCCACAACTTCGCCGCGTTGGAGTTCTTCGCCTTCTTCGAGATCGTCACAAGGCGGCTCACCACCTGCGTGTAATCCTTCGGATAGACGTATCCGATAGACGGGTCTTTCTTCGCCTTGGCAAATGCGTACGAACCAAGAATGTTGTAGCCGATCAGATTTTCGCCGGATGAAATGCGCTCCATCATCGCGCCCGTGCTCGACTGCAGCTTCGGATTGAGCGCGCCCATCGCTTCAACCAGTTGCCACGTGACCTGTGGATTCACGCGCACATCCTGCGTCAGGTAGTTGAAGCCGACACCTGACTTTTCGATGTCGTACGTCGTGACCTTGCCCTTGTATTTATCGGCCTGCATGGTGAGCAGCTTGATCAGCTCGGCACGCGTCTGCGGCACTTCGTTCGCCGGGACCAGGCGCTTGTTGTAGACGATCGCGAGCGGTTCGTAGGTCGTGCCATAGGCCTGCTTCTGGTACTGCGCCCATTGCGGCACGTGCGAGGCTTCAGGGGACTCATAGCTCGCCGTCATGCCGTCGTTGACGAGCTTGACCTGCAGGTCCATTGCCGAGCTCCACAGCACGTCCGCGCTCGTGCTGTTCGCGGCATTCTCGCTGATGAAGCGGTTGTAGAGCTCGGTACTGTTCATGTCGTTGTATTCGACCTTGATACCGTACAACGACTCGAAATCCTTGATCAGCGGCCGCACGAGCGCCGTATCCGTAACCGAATAAACCAGCAGCTTGCCTTCCTTCTTCGCCCCGTCGATAACCGACTGATAACCTCCGGGATAACCCTCGGGTACCAGCGCATACGCGGCCTGCATCGCGAAAAACATCGCCAGGGCCGCCGGCAAACGCCACTTGTGATTCAAATTTTTCATGTCTTCCTCCAGAATTGCTTGTTGTATGTTTGTCATGTTTGAGTGGGCTAATAGTAAGTTACGATCACTTTCAGCCTGCTTTCATTTCTCGTCGAAAACAGCCGCTAAGCGCCGTTTCCGCCTCATGGATTTCCCTGATTCCCCTTATGCGTGTACTGCTCGTCGAAGACAATCCCACCCTCGCCAAGTCGCTGACCGACGCCCTCACGCAAGCGCACTTCACCGTCGATTGCATGCATGACGGCGAGGCTGCCGACCATGTACTGCGCACGCAGGACTACGCGCTCGTGATCCTCGATCTAGGACTGCCGAAGCTCGACGGGCTCGAAGTGCTGCGACGTTTGCGCCAACGCCGCAATTCGGTGCCGGTGATGATCCTGACCGCGCACGGGTCGGTGGAAGATCGGGTGAAAGGCCTCGATCTCGGCGCCGACGACTACCTCGCCAAGCCGTTCGAACTGAGCGAACTCGAGGCGCGCGCCCGCGCGCTGATCCGGCGCAGTCACGGCCATGAGCAGACGAAGACTGCGTGCGGGCCACTGGAATACGACAGCGTCGACCACAGCTTCCGCCTCGACGGCGAGTCGCTTGCGCTGACGCCGCGCGAGCGCTCGGTGCTGGAAGTGCTGATCCTGCGCAATGGCCGCGCGATCAATAAGGAAACGCTCTCGGAGAAGATCTTCGGTATCGATGAATCCGTGAATCCCGATGCGATCGAAATCTACGTGTACCGGCTAAGGAAGAAACTCGAGCGCAGCGGTGTCGCGATCGTCACGCTGCGTGGCCTCGGGTATCTGCTTGAAGCGAAGCAGGAACCCGCTGCGGCCGGCGCCTGATGCAGAAGCCGAACTTAAGGCGCCAGGTCGCGCTCTGGCTGCTGCTGCCGCTGCTTGCCCTGCTCGCGCTCGATGCGTGGCTGACGTATCAGCGCGCGATGAGCGCCGCGCACGTGGCCTTCGACCGCTCGCTTGAATACTCGCTGAAGTCGATCCGTGAAGGCACGCGTCTGGTCAAGGGCAGCGTGGAAGTGGATCTGCCTTATCTCGCGCTGGAAATATTCGAATCGAATGCGGGCGGCAAGATCTATTACCTGATCCGCGAAGAAGGCGGCCGTGCCGTGACGGGTTATCCCGACTTGCCGATGCCACCGCCGCGCGCCACGCCCGAGTCCTATCAAACGAGTTTCTACGACGCGGCCTTTCGCGGCGAAGAGTTGCGCATGGGCGTGTTGCGCCTGCCGGTCCACGACGTTCCGGGCGCCCAGACGCGGGTGGTGTGGATCATGGTCGGCGAAACTATCGAACCGCGTCAGGCTCTGGCACGCCAGATCCTGACCGGCTCGCTCCTGCAGGAATGTTTGCTGGTGGTGCTGGCGTTGGCTATCGTCTGGCTGGGTGTCGGGCGTGGGCTACGACCGCTGCATCAGCTCTCCGCCAAGGTCGCGGCACGCACGGAAGACGACCCCGCGCCGCTTGATAAAGCTGGCCTGCCGAACGAGGTGGAGCCGCTGGTCGAATCGATTAATCAGTACATCGGACGATTACGACGCATGCAGGAATCGCGGCGGCGCTTTTTCACCGACGCCGCGCATCAGCTCAAGACGCCACTCGCCATCATTCAAGCGGAGTCGGAACTTGCGCTGCGTGAGACGTTGAACGAACCCGCGCGTTTGCATCTGACGCGACTTAACGGCGCGGTCAGACAGGCAGCGAAAGGCGTGCAGCAACTGCTGTCGCTGTCGCGCCTGGATAACGACAGCAGCGACGTCGGCATGCTTGCGCCGCTGCGCCTCGACAAGCTCGCGCGCAGCGTGACGCTCGACTGGTCGCCGGTCGCGCGCGCACAGAATATCGATCTCGGTTTCGAGCACGAGGCAGATGTCGAGGTAATGGGGAATCGTGAATTGCTGGCGGAGTTGTGCGGCAATCTCGTCGATAACGCCATCCGTTATGCCGGCGACGGGTCCGTCATCACTGTCCGCGTGGCACGGATAGAAGAAGGCGCGTTGCTGCAGGTTATCGATAATGGACCAGGTATTGCGCCGCATGAACGCGACGCAGTATTCGAGCGCTTCTATAGAAGCCAGACTGAGCAATACGTGGAAGGCAGCGGACTCGGGCTCGCAATCGTGCGTGAAATCGCGCGGGTGCATCACGCGCAGATTGCGCTTAGCGATGCGCCCGGTGGCGGGCTTGTGGTTAGCGTTCGATTTCCATGGAGTGTGGGCTGAGCTTAGGATGCTTCTGCTGAACGGGAACCGCAGTGCTTTCATCGAAAAGCATCTGCATTGATGGCACAGAGCCCGCACTCGCTGCCACAGCCTGCTCGATCTAGATTCGCAGATTCTTGCTGACATAGTCGATGAAAACGCGCAGCTTGGGCGAGGCGTAACGGCTTGCCGGCCACAGGATCCAGAAGGTGACGGTCTGGTCCATGAAGTCATCCAGCACGATCTGCAACGCACCGCTCGCCAGTGCATCCCGCACGAGGAAGGTTGGCAGGAAGGCCAAGCCTTTGTTTTGAAGCGCGAGAAAGCCCAGGACTTCAATAGTGTTGCTGACAAAGGTTTGCGGCAGCTCCGGCTCCGCTTCCGATGCGGCAAGCTGGAACGGCCAGCGTTCCAGCTTGCCGGTGGCGGGAAATTTATGCAGCAAACAGGCGTGCCGAACGAGTTCGGAAGGATGCGTGGGAACGCCCTGCTGCTTGAGATAGCCGGTCGAGGCGACCAGCACCTGACCGCAGGAACCGAGGCGCCGCGATACCAGCCTTGAGTCATGCTGCTCGCCCGTGCGAATGACTGCATCGAAGCCCTCTTCGATAATATCCACCATGCGATCGGAAAGATCGACATCGAGCTCGATTTCCGGGTATTGCGCCATGAAACCGTTCAGCGCCGGCATGATCAGCCCGGACAGTTGCGGCGTGCTGATCCGCAATCTGCCGCGAGGACTGCCGGCGGCATCGGACAATTCGGCTTCCGCCGCTTCGAGCTCACCCAGGATGCGCCGGCACCGCTCGAGGAACAAGGTGCCTTCGGCCGTCAGCGTGATACTGCGCGTGCTGCGGTGAAAAAGCCGCACGCCCAGGCGATCCTCGGTACGCGCAATGCTTTTGCCGACCGCCGAAGACGACACGCCGAGCAACCGTCCCGCCTCGGTAAAACTGCGGGTCTCCGCCACCTGCACGAACATCGAAATACCGCTGAGGCTATCCATCACCGCATCCCGATTAAAGACATTTTTGTCCGATATATTCGGAACCTTAGCCTATTTTTCTTCTCTCGTTAGATTCGTACACTCTCCTCAAGGTCGAAAACCCGCTGTTGATCGAACTTCATCAGCAACTGAATCTTGAGGAAACCATGTCCAAACTTCACTCTCCCGTCAAAGTCGGTCCCTACGAATTTTCCCATCGCGTGGTGCTGGCACCGCTCACCCGCATGCGCGCCGAAGAAGGCGCCAAGCCCGGCCCGCTGATGGCCGAGTACTACGCACAACGCACCTCAGAAGGCGGCTTCCTGATCGGCGAAGCCACCATCGCTGCACCCAACGGCAACGGCTACCTCGGCGCGCCCGGCCTGTACGACGACAGCCAGATTGACGGCTGGAAGCTGGTGACGGATGCCGTGCACGCCAAGGGCGGCCGCGTCTTCCTGCAGCTCTATCACGCGGGGCGCCAGTCCAACAGCCAGTTGCAACCAAGCGGCGCCCAGCCGGTGGCGCCTTCCGCCGTGCCGCATGGCGGCGTCGCCTACACCGAAGCGGGCTGGGTCCCGAACACACCGAGCCGCGCGCTGAGCATCCCCGAAATCGCCGATCTGGTCGAGAGCTTCCGCACTGCCGCCATCCGCGGCAAGCAGGCCGGCTTCGACGGCGTTGAACTGCACGCCGCCAACGGCTACCTGTTTGACCAGTTCCTGCAGGACGGCAGCAACAAGCGCACCGACATCTACGGCGGCTCGTTCGAAAACCGTTCCCGCTTCCTGATCGATGCCACCAAGGCCGTCATCTCGGTCTGGGGCGGCGAACGCGTGGCCGTACGCCTCGGCCCAAGCGGTACCTGGGGCGATATGTCCGACAGCAATCCGGAGGGCCTCTTCACCTACGTGGCGCAGGAACTGGCCAAATTGAACCTGGCCTACGTGCACCTGATCGAGCCTCGCGTGCTCGGCAACGTCGATGACGACAGCAAGGATCAGAACCCGGTTGCCGCGCAACTGATCCGCAAGCACTACAAGGGCGCCATCATCGCCGCTGGCGGCTTCAAGGGTCACACAGCCGAAGCCATCGTGCAGGCGGGCGACGCCGATCTGGTCGCATTCGGTCGCGACTTCATCGCCAATCCGGATCTGCCCGAACGCCTGCGCCGCCAACTGCCCTTGAATTCGTACGACCGCCCCACCTTCTTTGGCGGCACCGACGTCGGCTATACGGACTATCCGTTTTATCGCAAGGACTCGGTAGCAGCGTAAGCGGAGCACATGATGAACTCCACCACCATGCCCATTTCCCTCGCACCGCCGTATTGGCTGGCGCTCGGCACGTTCGCAGCCGGCACCGAAAGCTTCATGATCGCCGGCCTGCTGCCCGACATGGCTGCCGACCTGCATGCCAGTATTGTCGCTACGGGTCAGTTGGTGACGGTGTTTGCTTTGGCCAGGATCAAGCATCTGCAAGAGAACCTGGCTGCCGGCGTGATCACCTTGTCCGACCACGAATTTACCCAGTTGGATCGCGCCACCGCCCAACGGCGGCGAGGCTAGTCCACAACCCGCCAATTTCATCTTTGATTGATCGCCATGTCCTCCACAGAACAATCGACAGCCTGGAACTATACTGGGGCAACTGGAGGTTTCAATGACCGATCACGACAGACTGCATCCACTGCGCCCGTTCCTGAAAAACTGGATTTGGGAGCATGGTCGAATTGGGACTCGCTATCTGGACTGCGTTGATGGTGAAATCAAGTTTGATGAAGGCAAGAAATCGCATTTCGCAGCCGAAAAATATATCTACGTGCCCCTTGATAAGGACGCTGAAGACGATGTATCTACGGATGGTCCTGCGATCCAGGAGGCGGGACTTGCCCGGTTTTTGCGGGCTGCACAGCTGGGCACGCCAGAGGAAGCCGGTTCTGTAGCGGAGGTTCAGCGCGCAGTGCAGGACTGCGTGGAACTCGGCCTGTTCAGCGCATATCAATTGGAGGCTCGAGAGGCATTTGCCCGCTATGCGCAGGAGCCCATGTTCGAGGACGAGATCCGGGCAGCAGTTGTCGACGACATCCGGCGTATTTACGCCGGCATGCGAGAGCAACTGGCGCTGTACGATTTCAGTGTGCTTTACGGCTTGCCCGTACCGCTGCTTATCAGCGAGACGCCCTTCATCGACTGGCGCGTGCGCGCCAGTCCCGCACTTCCGTTTGTATCGCTTCCGCTAGGACCTTACTGCCTGCTGGTAGGCGCGCCGTCGGGCAGGAGCAGCCGAATCGGCCCGGTGGTCTGGAAGGCCGCTACTGCGATGGGCCCGTTGAAGGATCACAACCGCTGGATCATGGAGCACGCACGTCTGTGGCTGGTGGCGACCACGGATGACCAACTCGTCGCGGTACAAAGCCGATTTGCTGTCGCCATCGGCTCCAGGCAAGAGGATGCGAAGCCCTGACCGGAAACTCAACGTGCCGAGTCCCATTTTTGACGGATCAGGTGGTCTAAAGACCATTTTCCGCTGCCCCGGCACAACAGAACGAGCAGCATCGCCGCCCACTGGATATGCGTCGGCCACGCCTGAGGGTAGACAAATATCTCGATGATCGAGGTCATGGCAAGCAGTACAAACGCGGCGGGTCTTGTCGCGAGGCCAAGGACCAGCAAGACGGGCGTCGAGAGTTCGATCGAAACAGCCACGTAAGCGGCAAGTTCCGGTGGCAGGACCGGCAGATTGTATTCGTTGCGAAACAGGTCAAGCGCCGCGTTCCAGTCCGCGAGCTTGACCATCGCGGAGTTCCAGAAGACAGTTGCAAGCGCGACGCGCAACGGGATGGCGAGCAGGGCATAGGGTACGCGCTCGAGCCATGCGACGACACGGCAGACTCGACTTCGATGCATCAATCCCGGCTCGGTAGATGGCTTGGTGGTTGTCATGAACTATCCCTTCGAAGATTGCGCCACGCTGGTAATGTCGCAATCGAGATCCTTGAAGTACCCGCTCGCCAGTTGTGCTGCCAGCAATGCGTGAGTCTGCTCACCGCGCGCTTCAGCCAGGGCGGCATGCAACGGCTGTCCGGAAAACAGTGCGTCCAGCAAGCGCCATTCGTCCTCGCGCAGCCTGACCACCTCCGGACCGCTGTCGGTCCGGAGCACTCGCAGCCACACCGGCGCGTCAGCGAGATCGATCGCCACCATGGCGCGGTCATCCCCCTCGAGCACGGCGCGCCAGATCGCATCGACGGGAAATTCACATCGTACAAGCCGGACTTCGGGGCGAGGGACAAGATGCGCTTGCGCCAACTGCGCTTCACTCAGCGCCGCCAGGTGCGCCAGATCGAGAGGCAGTGTCGCGACAGCATGCAGGACCCGGTTGACCTGCCACTCGAGGCGGCCGACATCCGCGAGATACGGTACGGAAGCGGCGTGTGGTAACCGCCCGAGAAACGCGGGAAAATCTGAACCATATGCATCAAGCCATGCGCTGCGTGGCGGAGTCTGCGCGGCGAACAGCCGGCTGACTCCTTCGAAGAACTCCTCGCCGACCAGTTGCCGCACCGCCGGAAACGCGAGGCGAAGTGCTGTCGCCATGACGCTGGAGGATGTATTGCGGTAAATGCCTAGCCGCATGGTGGTGCTCAAACCTTCGTCGACCATCCAGGCCTCTACGTCGCCATCCCGGCCGTTGAGCACGCTGCGCTGCATTGCATGCTGAAGTTCAAGCAGCGTGGGATTGTGCGAATTCATCGCCTGCTCCGTCGAGTATGGCCTGTGCAGTCATGGCCTCGTCCATCAGTATGTCGAGTGGAGGAACATCGGTGTCCCATTCGATCAGAGTGGGCACGGGTCCGAAACGCTCCAGCGCGAAGCGATATAGCGCCCACACTTCTGGGCAAACACGTGAGCCGTGGTCGTCGATGCGGATGGTTTGCCCGTCGCCGGCATCCCGGACGCTATGTCCCGCGAGATGGATTTCGCCAATCGCGCCCGCCGGCAGCGCGTGCAGATACTCAGTCGCATCCCATCCGTGATTGCTCGCGCTGACATAGATATTGTTGACGTCGCACAGAATTCCGCAACCGGTACGGTGTGCCACGTGCGCGAGAAATTCCCACTCTGGAATCGTCGAATGTACGAAGCGGAGATAGGTCGATGGGTTCTCCACCAGGATGCGTCGTTTGAGATACGTCTGCACCTGATCGACATGACGGCAGACGACGCTCAATGCCTCTTCGGTCATCGGTAGCGGCAGCAGGTCGGCGAGATAGTTGCCACCGCTGATGCTCCACGACAAATGCTCGGACACAAGCCCGGGTTCGAGCCGGGCCACCACGCTTCCCACCCTGGTAAGGTGCACGGCGTCGAGTCCTTCTGCGCTTCCGAGAGACAGTCCGACGCCGTGCAATGAGACCGGATAGTCGCGGCGAATCGTGTCCAGATAATCCGGCACACGACCGCCGCCCATATAGTTCTCGGTGTGAACCTCAAACCAGGCGACATCGGGCCGCGTGTCGATCACCGGCTGATGATGACGGAAGCGCAGGCCGATACCGGCCCTCGCGGGAATTGGGCGGGACGCATCGCATGCTGTGGTATCGGCAAACTTCATCGCTTGGCAGCCGCTCAACTCGACTGGAGCTTGCCGCCCTGAATCTTCGAGCAGTCACCGGCCGGCAGCAGGACAAATGACTTGGGATCGCGCGCCTGAGTCGCCTGCCCCGCGCAGGAATGCGCGCCTTGCGCACAGTCGTTCTTCGCGACCGCGTTGACGCCGTAGCATTTTTCCAGTTTCTCCTTTTGCATGCGCATCATGTTGTCCTTGGCGACCTGTGGCATCGCGCTCATGTCCTTCATGGTTTGAGCCTGTACCGGCGCGACCTGAATGGCGAGCGCCAGGCCGACTGCGACAGAGAGGCTCGACATCGTCATCAACTGGCTATTCAATTGCTTGCTCACTTTGCATTCTCCTGAGGTTGGAGGTTGCCCACTTGCAACCTTCACGAAGATTCGCAGCCGAACGCAAAAGGTTACGCGGCTCGCAAAAATTTATTGTCGCGAAGACGTCCGCGGAAACGTGCAGAATTCGTCCATGCGCTCCCGAACCCATCGCCCCGGCCCACCGCTGACGCTTGTCGAAAACCGTCAGGGCAGCGGCGCATCCGATCCTCCGGGCGGCACGCCCGGGAACCGCGCAGATGGCCGCCTCGACTGGACCATGTTGATGATCCGTTCACAGGCCGGCGACCGGGAAGCCTACCGGCTGCTGCTCGAAGCGGTCACGCCATATCTGCGGACCCTGGCCGCGCGACAGATCAATAACAGGAACGATGTCGAAGACACGGTTCAGGACATTCTTCTCACCCTCCACACCGTCCGGCATACGTATGACCCGACGCGTCCGTTCGGCCCATGGCTCGTTGCCATCGCGGGACGGCGTATCGTCGACGGTTTGCGGCGTCAGGGCCGTCAGGGCGCGCACGAGGCACCGTTCGATCCTGAGCATGAAACCTTCGCGACGCCTGAAGCGAATCTGGTGGAGAACGCTTCCGACGCCCGTGCACTGCATGAAGCCATTGACGCTTTGCCACCGGGACAAAGAGACGCGATCCGTATGCTCAAGCTCGAAGAACTGTCCCTGAAGGAGGCCTCGACGATGACCGGCTTGTCCATTGCGTCGCTGAAGGTCGCCACGCATCGTGCGATGAAGAATCTGCGAAAGTTGATTGAAAGGCGAGGAGTCAAGTCATGACGAGCACTTCCAGTCTGATCGACTCGCTGGTCGCGGACGCGAAGCCCGTGCGCCGCCTCGGGCCGCCATCGGTCCGGGCTATCTGCTGGCTGCTGTTTGCCGTGCTCATGCTTGCCCTTGTTGCGGTCGGGCATGGTGTCAGGCCGGATCTCATGCTCAAGCTGCATCAGCCCGCATTCGTCACTAACGTTGTCGCGGCGATGATCACCGGTACGCTTGCGGCGCTCGCCTCGTTTATTGCCAGTGTGCCCGGCCGCTCACGGCGCTGGCTGTTGTTGCCAGTTCCTGCGCTGGCTGTGTGGATCTCCACCATCAGCTATGGGTGCCTGACGAACTGGGTCAGCATCGGTCCGGAAGGTGTGTCTGCCGGAGAAGCCGCGCAATGCTTCGCGACGCTGGCGCTGACCGGCATTCCGCTCTCTCTCATGATGCTTATCATGTTGCGCCACGCCGCGCGCCTCGCGCCCACGCCCATTGCCATGATCGCCAGTCTCGCGGTTGCGGCGATGACCGCGGTCGCGCTGTCGCTGTTTCATCCGATTGATGCCACGGTCATGATCCTGATGTGGAATTTCGGCGTGGCGGTTATGTTTCTGGCGGTGAGTGGATTTGGCGGGCGACGGCTCTTTGGCTGGGTTGCGCTGAAAGGATAGCGGACGGATGGTCGCCGCCTGAGGCAGCCTGCTCAGTGGACCCGCGAAGGAAATCGCCTACGCTGCATGACGGCACATGACGAAGCAGCACCCCCTCAGTTCACATCATGCCGCCGGTGCCGCTGCCTGTGCCGCCAGTGCCGGATGAAGGTGTGGACGTCGTTGTAAGTGGATGAGCGAGACCCGCCGCTGACAGCAGCGAGACGGCGGCCGGATCGGGCATGCCATTAGCGTCGATGGCGCCTGCTGCCGCCAGCGCGCCGACATCGCTGTCGACGCCTGCTTGCCCGACAATAAACGGTGTCGTCAGGAACGCCGGTGCCGTCAGCGCGACCGCATAGCGCTGCTGCAGATTCGTGACGACTGCCGATTGCGCAGCCAGCACATCGGCCTGGTTTGCCAGCACCTGCTGGAACTGCGAGTTGCTCGGCAAGCCCGCAATCAGACTGGTCTCGTTCGTGCCGAGTTGCGAAGCGAGGTAGACGAGCATCAGTTCGGTCTCAGGCGTCGTGTTGAAGGTACCGCCGGCGAATGCCAGCGAATGCAGGGTCGTGCCGCCGGAGGTCACGGTGAGGATGCAGGGAAGCGTGGCGTTGAACGTGATGCTGTAGTGTCCACCGCCGTCTGACAGGGCGGAGCCCGAACCCTGGGCACAACTGAAGCTGACCATCGCACTGGCGAGCGCGCGGCCGGTGGCGGCCGTGCCTGATATGGCGACGTTTGGCATCCCGTTTCCGCCGCCACAACCGTCGAAGCCGACGCAAACGCTTCCGCCGCATGCGACGAGCGTTGCGAGCGAAGCCACGCAAAGCGCAGCCAGCGCCGGGCGAACGAAACACGCACTGTGAGTGTTCATGGCCGCCTACCGTTGATAGAAGGGGATAAGACGACCGGCCCCCCGCGAAGGGACCGGCGCTATTTTTAATTTTAGACCCGATGCCCCGAGACCGTTCGTCGCGTCAATCACATTCGCCGCGTTATCCGCCATAGCGCTCGTCGGCCATTCCGGCATTTCAATCGGCCCGAAGCCCGACGTTCTGAACGTCCAACTACAGCTCGTCCAGTTCATTTGTATCAGGAATTCTTTCGAACTTAAGGACGCCCCGTGATGTCCGTCCCGCTATTCACTACTGCACTTCAGGAAGGCCGGATGCGTCACCATCGCGCGAGTGTTCTCCAGGATCACTTGCGTGAGCTCCGGGCTGCCTACCGCGCGGGCCATGCTTACAGCGCCCACTATTGCCGTCAGGATGGCAGTGGCTCTTGCGGTGGCAGCCCTGCCTCCACCAAGCGCCTGAGCAATCTGCTCCACGTTTTTCTCGAAGTGACCGGCAATAACCTGGCGCACTTCAGGTCCGGCGTACCGGGCTTCGCCCGCTAGCGCGCAGATCCCGCATCCGTCACCGAGATTCTCGATGTGCTCCGGGTCGAGCCAGACATCCACAATCTGCGCAACCGTCGGCTTCTTCTTGACGCGGAAGAAATGATCTATGCGCGCCTGGCCATGCTGCATCACCCGGTCGGCAGCTTCCGCAATCATGGCTTCGCGCGACGCGAAGTGTGCGTAAAAGGCGCCCTTGGTCAGTCCTGCGCTTTGCATGGAGTCCGCAACACTGACGCTGTCCAGGCCGTGCTCGCTGATTTGCCGTGCCGCGGCATCGAGAATTCGCTCCCTGCTGCGTGCCTTGTCTGCCTGCGAATATCCCACGGTCCCTCACGAAGAAATAGCTTGACATTGTGGCGTACGATCGTAATACTGATTATGAATTACGATCGACCTCCAGATTATAGCTCAAACAGAGCGAAGTCTGACGTGGGTAGGCATACTTCAATTGTGGAGATATCTGGATATCTTAAGTATTCCGAACATCGATCCAGCATCGCTACCAACGTGAAACTCGTGTGGGAATGAGCCATGAAAACCGCAGCGCAACTTTTGAATGAATTCCTCTCGCTGACGCGCAACCCGAAGGAGGTCGCCGCCTTGTTCACTGAAGATGGAGTTGTCGAGCTTCCGTATCTGGCGGACCTCGGCATGCAGTGGCAATACAAAGGGCGCACCGAAATTGCATCTCTGTATGCGTTGCTTCTCCAGCTTGTTCCTGAGTGGGAGTTTAGGGACGCGGTCGTGCTGATTGATACCCCCGAGCGTGCATTTGCCGAATACAAGGTGGATGCACTCGCCGTTGCGACGCAGCGACCGTTCAAGCAGCATTTCTTTGGCTACATCCACGTCGAAAACGGAAAGATCAAGCTGCTACGCGAAGCGCTGAACATCGTGGCGACAGCGCGCGCGTTCTTCCCCAACGGATTGGCTGACATTCCGCAACCGGAGGCCGCATAAGGCATACCCGGGCGCTGTGCCTACTCAGGCGTCCATCGAAGAGGAGCTTCATCATGAAAGCCGTCGTACTTACCGCATATGGCGACCCTGCAACAGGACTTGAATTCCGTGAGTTGCCCGAACCCGCCAGCCCTGGCACGGGACAGGTGCTGGTCGGGGTCGAGTATGCCCCAATCAACTTCAGCGACATTCTCGTCGCGCAGGGTTTGTACCCGCTGCATCCCGAGTTGCCGTCTGTTATTGGTAACGAGGGTGCGGGGCGTGTGCTGAAGGTCGGCACGGGAGTCAATAACGTCAGGGTCGGCGACCGTGTGACTCTCCCAATTGGCAGCTTTACCTGGCGCGAGCGGATGGTCGTCAACGCAGAAGGCATGGTCGCGCTTCCTGCCGATGCCGACCCTCAGCAGTTGGCGATGCTTAGCATCAACCCGCCCTCCGCGCATCTGTTGCTCGAGACGTACGTGCAGTTGCAGTCGGATGAGTGGATTGTAATCAACGCGGCCAACTCGGCCATATCGCGCTGGATAGTCAGTCTCGCAAAGCAAAGAGGAGTGAAGACTCTCGGTTTGGTGCGCCGCGCCGAGGCTATGAGTGCCGCGCGAGAAGCTGGATGCGAACTAGTCTTGCTGGACGACGATAACGCGCCCAGGAAGATGGTCGAGGCTCTGGGCGAAAAGCGCGTGCGGCTTGCGCTGGATGCTGTCAGCGGCGAGGCTACTGGTCGCCTGGCCAAGCTGCTGGGGCCTGGCGGCACCCTCGTATCGTACGCAGCCCAAAGCTTTGCGGCCATGGTGGTTAGCCCGTTCGAGGTCATCTTCAATGACCTGACTGTTCGCGGCTTTTCACTAGGTAATCCAGCGTTTTCCGGACAAATTTCCAGCGCCATCATGCAGGCGGCAACGATGGTGGCTTCGGGCGAAATCGCAATTCCAGTGACCGCGACATATCGGCTTGAGGAAATCGGCGCGGCAATCGCCCATCAGGCGAGAGGCGGAAAAGTTCTTCTGAAAGTCGCGGACTAGGTGCAGTGTGCGAGGCCCTGGCCAGCCCGGAACAACGGGAACTCATCGCCATTCCCTTTCTCTACCCGAAAAGTCTGATTGGGATGCTGTCGAGAAGGTCCGGAATGCAACGCACCAAGACGAACGGCGCCGAATGCAATGCAGCGTTGGGCGCTTACCGCCTCGCCAGCGAAAATGGCCTACGCATCGCGTTGCGTGATCTCGGCATGACTCAGGCCGACCCTGACAGGGCCGCCGATATCGTCTGCAGAACCCCGGAGCCGGTCAGGCGTTCGCATCTGCGCAGCATCCTGCACGATGCATTCGACGGCCTGCCGCCACGCAATAGACCGTTGCCCGGGAATCTATCTCTGCCGCGGGAAAACCACTACAGGTTCTATCTGGGCCTGTAAATAATCCTACACACACCCCTGCTAACGTCACGCAATTGTTTGCGTTGAACGCGGTGTAACTTCAATCCCCTTTCCCGGAGAAATGACATGCAGCCAGTTTTTCGCACGTTTCCGACCTGCGAGCATCCCCTTGCCAGAGGCATTTCAGCGCTGGCGCTACTTTCATTGAGCGTTAGTCTCACCGCAGTGGCGCAAGACCGGGATGACGGACACGACGCTGCATTTCAACCGGGGAATCTCGTCGTCAGTCGCAGCGTCTACGACAACCGCTCGGCCAACGTGCAGGTTGGCTCGATCCCGCCACCCGGTTGCGCGCAAACGAAGGGCGGGTGCGGCGCAGCAACCGGCGCGCCGAACGACGGCACCTACCCGTTCGTTTGGAACAACGCTCTTTATGACGGGAGCTTCGGCATCACGTCGAAGATCTTTCTAGACCAGTTGGCGCCATCCGGCTGGCGGATCAATACGCTCGAAGTGCCGAGCGTGACGAATGCGGGCACCACGACAGACCAGCTGGTAACCAGCTTCAGTTCGAAGTCGGAAATCGGGCTTCACCTTTCCCACGATGGAAAGTACCTGACCTTCATGGGCTATGTCGCTCCGATCAACGTGCTGGACGTGTCGAATTCAAACACTCCAGGCGTCGTGGATCCGACCAATCCCGACGGGCAGAGCTTCTACCGCGCAGTGGCCAAAGTCGATCGCAAGGGACGGTTCAGCTTCACCGAAACGAATGCCTATAGCGGCAACAACGGCCGCGCTGCGATCCTGATCGACCGCGGCGGAAAGCGCTTCTTCTACACGACCGGCAATGCGGGCAATGGAAGTAATCCCCAGCCGACCGGCGTCATCCTCGGCGCAGGCTCGCAATACGTTGCGGAGGCGACGCAGCCCGAAGCGCAGCAAACTCCTGGCACGCCAAGTCCGCTTGCAAGCTTTTCGGTTACCCAACTGGGCGCGCCCGCCGACAAGATCGGCAAGGACGACAACTTTCGCGGAATCACAGTTTTCAATAACGTGGTCTACATGACCAAGGGCAGCGGCGGCAATGGCGTCAACACCGTCTACTTCGTCGACACCACCGGGATCGCGTGCCCGAACGGTACCGGCGTGCCTTCGTCAAAAGCGGCGCTGCCAAGTGCACCGCTCAGTTACGATGCTTCGACTCTTCCGACCACAGGCCTGCCGAGCAACATGTGCATCCTGAGCGGCTTCCCGTCGACGCCGAACAAGACCGCGACGACCCTCAGTTACCCGTTCGGCATCTGGTTCGCCGACGCCAACACGCTATATGTGGCCGATGAAGGAGACGGTTACGCGGGTGGCGCCGATCTCTTCACGCACGCGGCTGCGCAATCCACCGCGGGTCTTCAGAAATGGGTATTCAATGCGGCCACGAAGAAATGGGTGCTGGCCTATACGCTGCAAAACGGATTGGACCTGGGCAAGCCTTACACGGTGCAAAACTACCCGCTCGGCAGCAACGCGGCGACCGGGCTGCCATGGTCGCCTGCGACTGATGGTCTCCGCAACCTGATCGGTCACGTTGGCCGCGATGGCACCGTCACGGTCTGGGCGACGACGTCCGCAGTGAGCGGGAACGGCGACACCGGCGCGGATCCAAACAAGCTCGTCGCCATCCAGGATGAGCTGAAAAATACCAGCCCGGCGATTGCTGCGAATGCGCATTTTGTCACGCTCCGCTCCGCCAACTTCGGCGAAGTGCTGCGCGGCGTCTCGTTTACGCCGGGCACAGACGTGGGCACGAACGACGGGCAATGATGATAAGTGGCGAGACGCACCTCACGCGCGTCTCGCTACTTCGGTCCGACGTCTTGGGGCATGCCGTCTCGCCAAAGCAGTGACGAGTCACCCAAAGCCTCGCATCGTCGCGACCATCGTGGCAACAATTACGCTCGCGCGCGGCGGACGGCGACGCACTGGCGGAATCGGTTCTTTTCGCTTCACTAACACTCGCGATGACTCAGCCGGCGGCGCTCAGTGGCCGCTTAGACGCTCGCTCGAAGGTCGGCAAAACTAATCATTTTTGCGTTGCAAGCTCGCGTCAGGGCCATGTCGTAGCTCGAGAAGAAGACCGTGCGGTCTTCGGCCAGCGTCTTGAACAAATCTATCAGAACAGTGCGTGCGGCGGCGTCTAGTCCACTGCCCGGCTCATCCGCGATGACGACCGTGGCCTCGCCCAGCGCGGCCGCCGTCAGGAATATTTTCTTTCGGGTACCGAACGACATTTGCTCGAAACGCTTCTCCAGATGAGGCGTGAGGCCGAAGCGGTCTGCCAGGTCAAGAGTGTAACTGTCGACGACTGTTTTCCTGGTCGATGCCACAAGCTCCAGATATTCGCGTCCTGTCTGGAGCGAATACGGCATGCAGTCGTCGGGCACGTACGCAAGTACGGACTTCGCCTCGAGCGGTGCGGTACGCAGCGAATGCCCGTCGATCCACACCTCGCCTTGGTCGGCCTCGATCGTACCGGCAAGGATGCCGAGCAAGGTGGACTTGCCGCTGCCGGATTCGTCGTTCACCGCCACGCATCCCGCACCGGCGCTGTAACGCAGTCCCTGAAAGATAATGCGCTCGTCGTAGCGTTTGCAAAGGTTCTCGAATTGAAGCATGGGTCGCAGATTTAGTCAGAGGAAGATTTACCGCGTAATGGTGACGCAGATTGCGATCAGCATCGTGCTGGGTGCACGGATTCTGTCGAGGTTAGCGTCAGGGCAAGTGTAGCAGCGCACGCAGGGACAGCTTGGCAGCAGGATGGCCGCGGCCGCGTGGTTCAGAGGAGCGACGGCGAGATCTTGCCATTTCGGATTGTCCTAACGGCGCGCACGAGTCGCTTGCCGACGATCGCCTCTCCGAAAAATTGGATCATAATTAGTCGCGTCGGGTGGCCCTGCACCGGCTGATTCATTGGTCTGTCAGACCGCCTGAGAGACACATGGGCTGGAGGCGAATGGCAGCTATGCTGCGTTAGGCGAAATTGACTACCAACGGACAATCGCCATCCGACGGAACCTAGCAGGTGCGTCACGTTTGCATTGGTCGAATGCAGGAACTGCAGATGAGCAAGCCTTCGAGAACATCACTTTTTGCTGCGGCCGGCATTTGGGACGCGCCCACGGTCATCGCGCATTTGACCTCGGCACCGGAACTTGTCGAAGCGACCGACCCAAGGGGGTGCACCGCCTTACACCGGGCCTGTGCGGTCAAACCCGGCAGCAGCCCGACGCTCGCCGAGACAAACGGAATCAAGACCGTTAGCGCTTTACTCAAGGCTGGCGCCGAACTCGAACGAGAAGTGCCAATGGGCCAAGAGGAAGGCGATTTTCGGGCAACGTCGCTGTGGTATGCCGTCGCCCGAGGGGAAAACCTGCCCTTGGTCGAGTTCCTTCTGAAGCGCGGCGCGAACGCAAGCTATTCGCTTTGGGCGGCGGTATGGCGCGACGATCATCTTCTATGCCGTGCGCTGCTAAGCGCAAAACCTGAGCTTGACCTCAGGGCACATGGTGAGACGCCCATCTTTTATGCAGCCCGGCTTAAGCGACTCACGACGTTAAGTCTCTTGATCGATGCCGGCGCAGACCCGTCAATCCAGGATTTCGACGGTCGTGATGCGGTCGACATCGCGCGGGCGAGACGCCTGTCAAAAGAAATCATCGGGCGGCTGGAGTCCCTCGCACAACGCAAGCAAGCCGGTCGTGCTTAGGCGCGTCAAGCAACGAGAGGTGCTCGACGCCTCATCTTGCCCGGCTTAGCGGACGCTGAGCACCTGGAGTCCGGCCTCCGCTGCCTGTGGACCCTTCGTGTGAACGATATAGAACCTCCTTAGCGACGGCACATAGACCGAGGTCTTGCCACCAAGCGTGTCGATATGTTGCTCGATGGCGTAGTGGCTCTGATCGACTTGTTTGACGACATCGAGGCCGCCTGCGCCGGTCACATAGAGGCGACGATGCATCGGGTCGAAAGTCATGTCGTCCGAGATGTTCACGATATCGAGCGACTGTATGACCGAGCCGTTGCTCGCGTCCATGACGAACAGCTTGCCGGGGTTGCGCGAGCCGATGAACAGGCGCCTGGTCTTCGGATCGAACGCCATCGCCGAATTAAGGCTTGGACCGGGAACATGCCAGATACTCGCCAACTTGCGGGTATTCAGATCGACAACACCAATTTCGTTTTTCTCGCGCATGTTCACGAACAGGCGATGGGTGGAATGGTCGATCACCATAGCCTTCAGCTGTCCCGCAGGAACATCGATTCTCCCGAGGACGGAATCGTCAGCAAGCGAAATCAAGCTGATATAGGCATTGCCCTCATGCGATTGCACGCCGCCATTACCGACATAGAAGATGCCGCTCTTCCGATCTGCAATGCCAGAATCTGGCTGCGGCTCGAGCGCAACGACCTTCTCGACATCGAAAGTTTTCGTATCGATAACCTTGACGTTCGCGTCGCCTGCATCGGCTATAAGCAGCTTCTTACCTTCCTTAGCTAATACTATTTTGTGTGGAACCTTCGCGACCGTCCTTACGCTTGCAAGATGCTGGCCGTCCGGCAATCTGAACACCTCAATGGATCCATATGTCTCGGCTGACACGTACAGACGGGAGTGAGGCAGATCGACTGCAAAGTGGTCGAAGTCGCCGCCGGTGACGGCTGGCAGCGGCGTGGTCGAAAGAACCGTCAGGGGGCCGGCGGATGATTCTGCTGCGAAAGATGTCGATGCAAAGCAGAGGCATGTAAGCGCAAGTAGATGGGCGGTGATCTGCATGATTCTCGTCAGGTGGGGAGCGGGATCGAAGAGATCACGCTAGCGTCCAGCCCCCGACCACACGATGACGAGCGGATTACTGTTTTGAAATGACGCCTCACGGGCAAGGGCGCTGGTCATCGACGCACTTCGCTATCGTCCGTAAGGTCCGTAAGTCGAGGCAATGCCGGGATACAACTCCAGGCATTCATGAATGCCGTTCATAACGGCTTGCGGTTTCCTGGTCTTTATCAATAGAAGAGACGTCCTTATCATTTCATCTCGACCGATGGCGTGTCACACGCAACCAGCTATGTCGAAGCGCTGGAGCTGCAGCTCGGGCCGGACGACGAAAAGCTTGTCGATAGCCTCGTTGCACCGGGGCACGCGTCAACGCCTGGTTATACCGATCCGGGATATCCGATCGAAGGACGACACGTCGCTTAAAAGGCTGGGCTTGAAAAGATTTCCTTGCGATAAACCGTGTTGAACGCCGGTCCGGTTAGTGCCTGTTCGCCCATTCGCGCACCGCTTCCACGAACAATCTCAGCGCGGCCGGCGGGTGCCGGTTGGCCGGGTAATAGAGGCACAGCCCGGGAAAGGAGGGACTCCACTCCGGAAGCAGGTGGACCAGCCGGCCCGACGCAAGATGCTCTGCAGCCTGATATTCCGGAACCCATGCGATGCCAATGCCCGCTAGCGCCGCCTCGACCATGAGACCGAGGTTGCCAAGCGTCATCGGCCCGTCGACGTCGATGCTGAAGGTTTTGCCGCGATGTTCGAGATCCCAGCGGTAAAGCGCGCCGCTTTCGAACCGGAAGCGGATGCAACGGTGCTGCGCCAGATCGTCCGGCGCTTTCGGTGGCTCATAGCGCGACAGATATTCCGGCGATGCCACCGCGGCGAACCGCATGTCAGGCCCGAAGCGGACGGCGATCATGTCGCGCGGCACGTCCTGAAGAACGCGTATGCCGGCGTCGAAACCATCGGCGACGATATCGACGAGCCGCGTGTCCACGACGAACTCTACGTGGATGTCGGGGTACGCAACGAGAAAGTCCGGAAGGACGTCGCGGACGATAGGCTTTGCCGCCGACTCCGATGCACTGATCCGGATCGACCCCGAGGGACGGTCGCGTGAGGACGCAGCTTCGTTTACGGCGTCCTCGAGGTCGGCGATGGCGGGCACGACTCGCCGCAGGAGCTTTTCTCCCGCGTCGGTCAACGCGACAGAACGGGTCGTCCGGTTGAACAGCCGTACGCCGAGACGCGCCTCCAGGCCTTTCATTGAATGGCTGAGCGCCGATGGCGAAACGCCCAGCGTGCGCGCGGCCGCGCGGAAGCTCCGCCCGTCAGCGATAGCGACAAAAGCAGTCAGTTCGGATAAGCCGGCGCGCAACATAGATGAATTCCTCTCAATAGCCCGTGCAAGTCTAGCTGGATTGTTGAGCGATATACAACAGCCTAAGCTTCGTGAATGGCGAACGCCGCCCCGCCCGATGACGGTAACGATTCGCGGGCGACATCAGAAAGGAGAAACATCATGCAAAAACGCAAATTGGGAAACAGCGGTCTTGAAGTGTCCGCTATCGGCCTTGGCTGCATGGGGTTGAGCTTCGGCTATGGCCCGGCCACTGAACGGTCCGCGGGCATCGCACTCATTCAGGCTGCTTTCGAGAAGGGCGTCACGTTCTTCGACACCGCCGAGTGTTATGGCCCGTTCGTCAACGAGGAACTCGTCGGCGAAGCGACGGCTCCATTTCGCGACCAGGTGGTGATCGCTACCAAGTTCGGCTTCCAGGACGGCGACTCAAAGAAGCCGCTCGACAGCCGGCCCGAGCGCATTCGCGCCGTCGCCGAGGCCTCGCTGAAACGCCTGAAGACCGACCGCATCGACCTCTTCTATCAACATCGTGTCGATCCGAACGTGCCGATCGAGGACGTGGCCGGCACCGTTAAAGATCTGATCCAGGAAGGCAAGGTCAAGCACTTCGGGTTGTCCGAAGCGGGGGCGCAGTCAATCCGTCGTGCGCACGCCGTGCAGCCGGTGGCGGCGCTTCAGAGCGAGTATTCGCTGTGGTGGCGCGAGCCGGAAGAGACGGTGCTGCCGACCCTGGAGGAACTGGGTATCGGGTTCGTGCCGTTCAGTCCCCTCGGCAAGGGCTTCCCGACTGGCGCTATCGACGAGAACACCGCGTTCGACAAGACTGACTTCCGCAGCATAGTGCCGCGCTTCTCCGAGGAAAACCGCAAGGCCAATGCGGTCCTGGTCGAGGTGCTTGGCCAGATCGCCGACGTCCGGGGCGCCGCGCGGGCGCAGATTGCGATCGCCTGGCTGCTCGCGCAGAAGCCGTGGATCGTGCCGATCCCGGGCACCACGAAACTGCACCGGCTGGAAGAGAACGTTGGCGCGGCAGCGGTCGAACTGTCTGCTGATGATTTGTCCGCCATTGAAGCGGCACTGCGGCAGATCACCGTGGTGGGCGATCGTTACCCCGCCCATCTGCAGCAGCGCGTCGATCGCTGACTCACCTGTTGTTGGAACCCGCTAGCGCCCGACTTCGTGGCGCCGGCGGGCTGTCGTGTTTTCGGAACAAGACTTCGAACCATGTCGTTGAATGATCAACCCTTTGCCGAGCCGGTCACCTCTCCTCGCGTTGCGACGGAAGGCGTGACCCCGGCCGCCGCCAGCGCCGCCGTCCGGCAAGCCGCGGCCGGGCACAGCCTGCGGATCCTCGCGATCCTGAGCGCCTTGATGGCCTTCGCGTCGATTTCGACAGACCTGTACGTGCCCGCTCTGCCCACGATGGCCGCAGCGCTACACGCCAACGCCGGGACCGTCGAGCTGACGATCTCGGGGTACCTGATCGGCTTCAGCCTGGGCCAGCTTCTGTGGGGCCCAATAGGCGATCGGCACGGCCGCCGCTTGCCGATCGCCATCGGGCTCGTCCTGTTCGTCGTGGGTTCGGCCGGCTGCGCTGTGTCGACGAGCGCAGGGATGCTGATCGGCTGGCGTGCGCTACAAGCCGTAGGTGCGTGCGCGAGCGTCGTCCTTGCCCGTGCGATGGTGCGCGATCTTTACACCGGCCACCGCGCGGCCCAGATGATGTCCACCCTGATGACGGTGATGGCCATCGCGCCGCTGCTGGGACCGAGCCTGGGCGGATTGATCCTCCATGTGGCGTCGTGGCGCGCCATTTTCTGGACCCTGGTGGGTGTCGGGCTGGCAACGCTAGCGGCGCTCTATGCGCTCCCTGAAACCTTGCCGCCGGAGCGCCGCAACCGGGTACCAATCCTCCGCGCGGTGGCGGGCTACGCCGAACTGCTCAGGCATCGTCGGGTGCTCGGCTACGCCGGCGCTGGCGGCTTCTTCTATGGCGGCCTCTATGCGTACATCGCGGGCACGCCGTTCGCCTACATCACTTACCACCATGTATCGCCGCAGCTGTACGGCGTGCTGTTTGGCGTGGGCATTGTCGGCATCATGCTCACGAACCAGTTCAATTCGAGGCTCGTGGTACGGCTCGGCTGCGATCGCCTGATGCGCGCGGGCACCCTCGGTGCGGCGGTCGCTGGCATCCTGCTTGCGCTCGATGCCAGGACGGGCTGGGGCGGGCTGATGGGACTGGTGATACCGCTCTTTCTGTTTGTCTCCGCGTCCGGGTTCATCGTCGCCAACTCGATTGCCGGTGCGCTTGGCAGCTTCCCTGAACGCGCGGGCTCCGTGTCGGCGCTGATAGGCGCGATCCAGTACGGCACCGGCATCACGGGCTCGGCGCTCGTCGGTATCTTCGCGGACGGCACTCCCTGGCCGATGAGTCGCGTCATCGCGCTGATGAGCATCGGCAGTCTGCTTTGCGCATTGCTTCTGCTGCCGGTTACCTTGGTGACACCCAAAGAAGCAACGCTGCCGACTCATTCGCGCGGGCGGTCGCTTTCGCGATCAGTCAGCCGCCGGAAGTCGATGTGAACGAGATCCCGTTCTGGCCCGCGCGTCAGGAGCTTTAACTGCGGCCGGCCGCCCACTCGGCGAGTTTTGCCACTGTGTTCATATTGCGGGCGGTTCCAGACTTGGCGGCCGGGATCTTAAGTTTCGAGTCCGCCATTCCATTTCCATAGTGCACATAGATCTCGCGCTTTCCGAGCGCGATTTCTTCCGTCTGTTGGCCGCTCACGCTGGCCAAGGTGTCAGCAGGCGGCGGCGCATCGAGGAATATTGCGACGGTTCGATTCGGTGCTGCGGACCGGAAAGGATTTCCCGCAAGAACCGCGGCCAGTTCTGCACCTGTGCGGATCAAAACGCCTACCGGCTTGCCGGCGTACGTCTCCAGACGACGCTCCAGCTTGGTCTTCACCGAAGTTTCAGACAGCTTGCTTTCGAAGACGACGTTGCCGCTCGCGATATACGTGCGTACCTCGGCAAAGCCGATGGACTCGCACATCGCCCGCAGCTCGGACATGGGGAGTTTGCCTGTGCCGCCGACGTTCACGGCTCGCAATAGAGCGACATATCTGGTCATCGGTGCATTCTATCGTCACATGCAAAAGCGCAATACCGAATGAGTTAATCTCCGGCGACCGTGAAATAAGTCACGCGCTTGATACTTCTGATACTTCTATTGGTACCCGCTCCCTCGAGCCGGTCAATCCCATTCCCGCGGTCAACTGTTCTGCGAAACGACAAGTCGAGGAGCCGCAAGAAAATCATCTCAGCAAGCGCATGGTCTCCTGGCACGTCTTGACAAATTGTTCGACGAGCGCCGATCTTTCGCCGTTGATCGCGACGCTGGCTACGACCGGAATCGCGATGGCCGGCGACAGCGGCACCACGCGAAGGCCTTGCGCGCGAGCTGAAAGCGCCGCTGCTTCGTCGACGATCGTGATCAGCTTCGAGCGCGCCGCCAGTGCAACCAGCGAGTGATACGACTGGGCGGTGATGGTGACATCGACCGTCACCGAGAGCTCCTCCAGGCGCTTGGCCAGCAGCCTTCCCAGCGGGTCGGCAGGATCCGGTCCAATGATCTCGCGGCCCTCCAGCGCATTGAGTTCGATGGACTGCGCGTCCTGCAGCACGGAGGGATGTCCCACGCAGACAAGCCGGCTGGCAGCGAGTTCGATCTCCTTGATGGCGGGGTGGGACACACTGTGGTACAGAATGCCGACGTCAGCTTCCATGAGCGCGATGCTGGCAACGGCGGTCGCCGAGTAATCCGAGCGAATCGACAATTTCACGTCCGGATGCTTCGCCTGGAAAACCAGCGCCGCATCCGCCACCACGGTCTGAGCCAGCGCGGGCGCGGCAAGCACGCGTATAGACGAATCGTCAGTGCCGCCGCGGAGGTTTTCCGCGAGCCGCTGAACGGCCTGAAGCTGTTCATCGAGCCGAAGTATCTCAGGGAACAGCAACTGCGCCTCTTTCGTCGGAATCAGCTTGCCCCGAACCCGGTCGAAGAGCGGATAACCTAGCTGACGCTCCGCGCTTTGCAGAATTTGCGTGATCGCAGGCTGCGTCAGGGACAACAGCGCCGCAGCAGCCTTAAGTGTCCCGGTGACGCGGATAGCGTTCACGACTTCTATATGCCTGAGCCGCATCGAGTGGTGGTCCGTTGGATTCAGCTTTCCGGTCGGCCCGGGCGAGCAGCTCCCCGGTTTACTCAAGCGTTCGTCAACACGCTCGCGCTCGCCGCGACGGGTGACGCCCGCTTGCGAAAGTACAGGATGCACACCAGCGCAAGCACCGCGGTGACCATGACGTAATAAGCGGGGACGAATTTACTGCCGGTCGCGTTAGCGATCCACGTACAGATCATCAGCGACAATCCGCCGAACACCGCGAAGGTCATATTGTGAACGATCGCGATGCTCGTGGTACGCGTTTCATGCGGAAAGAGTTCGGCTATAAACGCGGGCATCGCGCCCTGAAACACCATCACGCATGCTGTCAGCGCGGTAACGCAGGACACGTACGTCCCGACTGTCGGCGATGCGACCATCAGATGGAATGCAGGGATGGTCAAGATCACCGTCAGCAACGTACCCGTCGTGATCAGCGGAAGACGCCCCACTCTATCCGACAGCGCGCCGAATACTGGCGGCAAGACGATTTGCGCGACGGAATATCCGATGGCGCCCCACATCGAATCCTCGGCGCTCATGCCGAGCGTTTTCTGCGCATAGAGCGGGATGAAAACGCCGAGCAGATAATTCGTCGACGCCGCGAGCGAGTACAAGCCAATTGCCGCCGCGATGCGTGTCTTCGCGGTCGCTAAGGTATTGCGAATCGGATTACGTTCATGACTGGACGCCTTGAATTCAGGCGTCTCGTCGACGCGCCGGCGAACCCAGTAACCGAATGGCACAATCGCCAGCCCGATCAGAAACGGTACGCGCCAGCCCCATGACAGCAAGGTATCGGGTGTCATCAGCTTGTTCGTGCCAAGTCCCACGATGCTCGCCAGACCCGTCGCGAGACCGATCCCAACCACCTGGTAGCTCGCGAAATAACCCTTCATGCGCGCGGGCGCGTGTTCGGTCACGAAGGACACCGTCGAACCGAATTCACCGCCCGCCGAGAAGCCCTGCAACACCTTGCCCAAGACCAGAATAAGCGTGCCAATGACGCCAAACGTGGCGTAGGTCGGCGCGCATGCGATGACCAGCGTGCCCGCTCCCATCAGCCAGATCGTGAGCATCATGCCAGCCTTGCGGCCATGCTTGTCGCTATAGGCGCCGATCACCATCGCGCCCAATGGCCGGATGAAATAGCTGACGCCAAAGGTCGCTGCGGCAGCGAGCATCGACGTGTATGCGTCGCCGGTCGGAAAGAACGCCTTCGCAATAACGATGGCTAGAAAGCCGTAGACGAACAGGTCATAGAACTCGAGCATGTTGCCGACCAGCGCCGACGCCAGGATGCGTCGGAACTTGCTGCGCTGCTCGGGAGTTAGAGCGTTATCGGTGGACATGGACGTTACCTTTGCCGATGAGGGAAGCGTCGGCGAACGCCGTGTTACGGCGAGCGCACTGACGATCTTTTAGGGAGAAGCGACGCTTAAGCGCCAGCCAGCGCATTCAGGTAATCGAACGCAGTGAGCGCGAAGATTTCACCCAGCGCGCGCAGTTCATCGACATGAACGTATTCGTCCGCCGCGCCCATGTTGTAAGAAGTCAGGCCGCATACGACCGTCGGCACACCATGCTGGCGATAAAGCCGTGCATCGGACGCACCCACTCGCATGTTGACCACCGGCTCGGTGCCGAGCTTCGCTGCGCAATTGCGTTTGAGCGTGCGGATGACCTCGTGATCCGGGTCGGTCCAGCTCGGTTCGTATCGGCGAACGATTTCAAGGGATACGCCCGGATGATGAGCGACGATCTCCGTGATCCGCGCTTCCATCTGCGCGACTGACACGCCGACAGGAAGCCGGATGTCGGCCGTTGCACTCGCGTGATCAGCAATCAGGTTCGATAACCGGCCGCCGCTGACGGTGCCGAACGTGACGGTGGGGCTGCGAAGAACATCGCTCTCGCCAACGCCTGAAATAGCCTCGGACGCAGCAGCAGACCGCGCGATCGCGGCAAGCACTTGCCGAGGAGCGGCGACCGGAAAGTCGCGTACGCTTTTAAGCTCCTGGATAGCGTCCAATAGTTTTTCGATAGCGCTGTCGCCCTTGTGCACGTGCGCTGCATGAGCCGACTTGCCGGTTGCATCGAGGCGTAGCCAGATCATGCCCTTTTCGCCGAATCGAAGGACATGAGGCGAGCCGGTGTCGGCGCTGATCATCGCGTCGCCCGCTGCATGTGGGACATGACCCAGAAGGTATCCGCTGCCTTCGGTACCCATGCTTTCTTCGTCGCCGGCAAACGTGGCGACGACCTCGCCCGCGAACGAATCGCGTATTCTGGCGAGATGGCGCAATGCAAAAATGATGGCGGCCAGACCGCCTTTCATATCCGACACCCCTAGTCCGAACAACTTCCCGTCGCGCGCTTCGCCGTTGAAATCAGCAGACCATTGTTTTGCGTTGACGAGCGGGAAGGTGTCGAGGTGTCCGTTGAAAACGAGGCGGCGACCAGGCGCCGCCCCGCGAACGCGGACCACGAGATTCATCACGTGCGGGAGCGTGCCATATCGTTCGACGCTGACGTTGCAGCCTTTGAACATCGCCTCGATCGCGTCGGCTACTGCATGGGTGTCTCCCGGCGGATAGACGCTGGGAACAGCCACCAGGGCGCGTGCGAGCGCGACGATCTCGTGACTGGATTGTGCGACGGCTCCCGTGAGGGCCCTGCGCGTTTGAGCGATTTCAGCATCGCCCGCAATTGCCTCATCGGCTAGCATGTCCGACCTCCCACTGGTTGAATGCGCGTGGCTTCACCTGATGTGAAACAACAAGCATTGACCCGATAGTCGGTAGCCGAATTAGCCCGGTCCAATCAGCCAAAATGGGTTGGGTATAAGTAAAACTTAAGCGGCGGGATGGCTCGGCCACGGAGAGGTTTGACCCTCCCCGGAAAGATCAGGACGCCGTTACAATGCGGATTGTCTCCAAGGAAGCAGGCTGGCCAGCACTGAGAGGATCTATGTTCGATAACATGTTCCAAATAGTGACTGGACCGGATGGGCGTCATTTTTATGTCCACACCGACAGCTACGTCGTGGCGGTTTTTCTCGTTGTTGCGTTGTTCCTGGCGATCCTGTTGTGCAGCGCGATCTGCTATTACATCACCCGCTTCATCTTGTTGAAGATCGTTGGCCGGCTCGCACGTGGCGAACAGCACAAGTGGCTGCGCGCCGCCGAGCGCCGCAAGGTTTTTGATCGCCTGGCGCCGCTGGTGCCCGCGATCATTGTCTATCTGTCCGCGCCGCTGCTAACAGGAGTGTCGTTTCCGGTCATTTCCGCGCTGGGTCCTCCAGTCGAGACGCTGTCCGCATGTTTCATGGTGCTGACCATTCTCCGGGCTGCATTCGCGTTCCTGAGCAGCATTGAAGACCGCTATAGTCACTTCCCCTTCGCGAGCCAGAGACCGATAAAAAGCTTCCTCCAGATAGCCACCATCGTCTTGTACGTGCTTGCCCTGATTGCTGCCATCTCCCTGCTGCTGCGTCGCTCGCCCGCTAATTTCCTCACCGGCGTAAGCGCCATGACGGCGCTGCTGATCATCATCTTCCGCGATTCGCTGCTGGGTTTCGTCGCCAGCATTCAACTGGCTGCGTACGACATGTTGCGCGTCGGCGACTGGATCGAGGTGCCTGGATTCGTGGCCGACGGCACGGTCATCGATATCTCGCTCAACACCATCAAGGTACGCAATTTCGATAATTCCATCGTCATGCTGCCGAGCTATGTGTTGCTGACTAACAGCGTCAAGAACTGGCGCGGCATGGTCGAATCCGGTGGACGGCGGGTCAAGCATGCGATTCATGTGGACATAGATAGCATCAGGTTCTGCGACGACGAGCTGCTCGCCAATCTGAAGGCGAGCACGAAGTTTCGAGTGCAGTTCAGCATGCCGGACAATGGGCGTGATCTCACCAATTTCGGCATGTTTCGCGTGTATCTGATGGCGTATTTTCGCCAGTACCCGGCGATTCGCAACGACATGCCGCTGGTGGTTCGCCAGTTGCAATCCAGTCATCAAGGTTTGCCGCTCGAGATTTTCTTGTTTATCAACGAGACAAGCTGGGAATCGTACGAACAAATCCAGTCGGACATGTTCGACCACGTCTACGGCATCTTGCCGCTATTTGAATTGCGCGTCTGGCAGAAGCGCTAGCGGCAATGCCGTCATCCCGCCAGTCCCTCGACAATGCATACGACGACCGTAAAAGCGCCAATACAAGCTGCCAGGGTGGCTGCTGCCTTAGCAAAAGGTGTCATGCCGGCCTCCAGATCCGTAATAGGGAAGCGCATTTTATATTAAAATGAAAGTAAAAAGAAAGAATTGTAGGCTATGAAAGATTAGTAAAAACGCGGATGCAGAATGCCACGGCTTCCTGGGAGCCGGCCGGGAAATTTATCCTTAAGTATCCTGACTACCTATCGATCGGAACAAGCCTGGCCTGCGTAGCACCGGCGCAATGCCTTGCGGCAAGATTCGCGTCAGGCTTTCGAATGACGCGAGCGATTCACGTCAAATCCACGTCCCGCTTGCCTATCTTATTTTTAGGCGTTATCTTGGCGGGGTTCTAATCGCTAGCGCGGGAGAGACTGTCACGGAACACGGTGACGGCGCCGACGGAGCAACCGCCCCGGAAACTCTCAGGCCCAAGGACCGCGCAGCAGGAACATCTGGAGAGCGGCGCTTTAATGCGCCCACCGACGGGGATGTCGTGCGCGCAACGCCACGACTGAAACTCTCAGGTACACGGACAGATGGGGCATAGACGCCGGAAATCCCGGCGATGCCCAACTTTCATCTGGATCTTGTCATGTCACGAATCGCCATCATTGGCGCCGGTATCACCGGCGTCACGACCGCTTACGCCCTCGCCGAACGCGGGCACGAGATCACTGTTTTCGAGCGTCACCGATACGCGGCGATGGAAACCTCGTTTGCGAACGGCGGCCAGCTTTCCGCCAGCAACGCCGAGGTCTGGAACAGCATGGCCACCGTGCTCAAGGGCCTGCGCTGGATGTTCACGCGTGACGCACCGCTGCTGCTGAACCCCGCGCCCACTTGGCACAAGTATTCGTGGATGGGCGAGTTCCTGCGCCAGATCCCCAACTACCGGGCCAACACCATCGAGACGGTGCGCCTTGCAATCGCCGCACGCGAGCATCTGTTCCGGATCGCCGAGCGCGAAGGGATCGACTTCGATCTCGAGCAGCGCGGCATCTTGCATATGTACCAGCAGAAGAAGGACTTCGATACCGCCGCAAAAGTGAACCAGCTTTTGCAAGCGGGCGGCCTCGATCGGCGCGCAGTCACAAGCGACGAAATGCGCGCGATCGAACCCACGTTGCGAGGCGATTTCCACGGTGGTTTTTTCACTCCGTCCGATTCAACCGGCGACATCCACAAGTTCACGCGCGGTCTCGCCGAGGCCTGCGAGCGCCGCGGCGTGCGCTTTCATTACGACACGCAAATTACCGGCATCGAGCAGCGCGACGACGGCCCGTTCGCCGTGCGCGTGCTGCATGGCGGCATCGCGGGTGACGCGGAACAGCATGGGTTCGACCGCATTGTCGTGTGTGCGGGGGTGGCAAGCCGCGCGATAGCGTCAATGCTCGGCGACCACGTGAACATCTACCCGGTGAAAGGTTATTCGATCACCGTTTGCCTGGACGACGCCGCGAGCCGCGAGGGTGCGCCGTGGGTGAGCCTGCTCGACGACAGTGCGAAGATCGTGACCAGCCGGCTTGGCGCCGACCGTTTTCGCGTAGCGGGTACGGCTGAAATCAACGGCTTCAATCGCGATATTCGCTCGGACCGGATCGCGCCGCTGGTCGACTGGACGCGCCGCTATTTCTCGGACGTCGCGACGTCGCGCGTCATTCCGTGGGCGGGCTTGCGGCCGATGCTGCCAAGCATGTTGCCGAAGGTCGGGAGTGGCAAGCGTCGTGGAGTGTTCTACAACACGGGACACGGGCACCTGGGGTGGACGCTCTCGGCCGCGACAGCGCACAGCATTGCCGAGCGAATGTAGGTTCGTCTAACGGTCGTGTGCGCCGCCTCAGGCCAGCTTAGCCGCGCTCGTTCGTAGTGGACGTTCGACCGGCATGTCGAGAACGAGGCGGCCGAATTCCTGCGCCGCCAGCGTTGGTTCGCCCTTGCCCCAGAGCAGCCTGAATTCTGCTTCGGGCAGGGGCGGCAAACCATATTGCCCGTCGATCACCGCGATGCCCGGTTCCAGATCGTCGCGCGTCAATGGCGTGATCGCGAGCCCTGCTATCACGGCCGCGCGGATGCCCGACTGACTCGACGATGTAAAGGCCACATGCCAGTCGACCGGCAGGTCATCGAGCGCTTCGAGCGCTACGCGCCGATTCACACAAGGTGCCGGAAAAAACGCGAGCGGCAGCGACGCCCCCTCGCGTGCTTCGAACGAGTCCGCCGCTGCCCAGACGAACCGCGTTCGCCTCAGCACAATGCCCTCCTCGTCGCGATCAGTTTCCGGGCGTACGCCCAGCACCACGGCAAGATCGAGTTCGTGCGCGGCGACCATCGCCCGCGAGTCGAGACTCATGCCCACGCTCACGTCCAGCCGCACATTCGGAAATGCCCGCGAGAATTGCGTCAGCAGCACGGGAAGCCGCTCGCCCATGAAAATATCCGGTGCGCCGAAACGCACGACACCGGAAGCCGGAGAGGAGTGAAAACGCTGGGTGACAGCTTCCATTGCGTTCAGGATCTGCATGGCGTAACGCAGGAAATCCTCGCCGTCTTCGGTGAGGGTCAGGCTGCGCGTGGTGCGGTATAAAAGCGGCCGGCCCACCTCTTCTTCGAGCCGCCGTATCTGGTGACTGATCGCGGATTGCGTCAGGTTCAGGCGCCGCGCCGCCCTTGTAAAACCACCGGCTTCCGTGACGGCTACAAACGCGCGCAGGAGTGCAAGGTCAAGGTTCATGGTCGGGATCAATGATGACGGGTCTTAATCAATGATAGTAAATTAAATCATTTCCATCATGATAAAAGGTCGCCGAGAATGAATCCCATGACTTCTTCCGGCAGGCCCCCATGGACGCTTCTCCTCGTGCCTCTCCTCCTGTCTCGCCCCGCGTTTCACATCAACTGGCCATCACGCTGCTGCTGACTGCCGTGATCGCCGCGACCTACGGGTTCGGCGTGTATTTGTTTCCTGTCGTTCTGCCGCAGATGAAGCATGACATTGGCTTCGACTACGCCCAGGCCGGATACATCACGGCTGCGCGGCAACTGGCCAACGTCGCGATGGCGCTGTTATCCGGGCTCGCCGCCGCGCGTTTCGGGGCAGCAAGGGTCGTACTCGCGGCGACCGCGCTGTCCGCCGTCGACCTCGCGGGCCTCGCATTCATCGACAAGACCTGGATGATGGGCACCGCCCTCGTCACGCTCAATGCCTGCGCTGCCGCGACCTGGGTTCCGATGATGGCGCTGATCGCACCGTTGATCGACGAGCGGCATCAGGCGAAAGCAATCGGCGTCATTGGCAGCGGCACTAACTATGGCGTCTTGCTGAACGGGTTGATGGTGCCGGCGTTGCTGGCGTCGTGGGGCTGGCGCTCTGTCTGGCTCGTGAGCGCGGTGCTGACTGCGGTGTTGAGCGGCGTGATCGTCCTCGTGTTTGCACGGCTTAGCCGCTCTTCTCGGACCTTGTCGCCACGCGCCGCGCCGCCGAATCCTGCTGCGCGGCCGCGCGAGCGTTCAGGGTCAGGGCTGCGACGAATGCTCGCGCGGCAATACCTGCTGGTGTATGCCATCGCGCTGTTGTGCGGTTTTGCGGGTGTCCCGTTCATCACCTACTTCTCGGCTTATTCGCACGACGACCTGCATCTGGGTCTCGATGTAACCGCACACGCGTGGGCGCTCGTGGGGCTGGTCGGTGTGGTGAGCGGATTGGTGCTCGGCATGATCGGCGATATGCGCGGCACTCCTGATCGAAACGGGTACACGCAACGTGACGGCATGCGCACTGCACTCGTCAGTGCGGGCGTCATGTTGTTGTGCGCCTCACTGATCGCCGCATCGCGTCCGGGCGGTTACGCGCTGATGGTCGCGGCGGTCGCACTGGGCTTTTCGTTCTTTCCGATCTTCGGCCTGCTGCATGCATATGTCGGCAAGACGAGCGAGCCGACGCTCGCCGCCATGGCGTGCGGAATCTGCGAAGCGGCGTTTGGCGTGGGCGGGGCGTTGGGAAACGTGGTGGGTGGATTGTGCAAAACCGCATTCGGTTCGTTCCAACCGGTTTATGGGCTGGCAGCGGCAGCCTCCGTCATCCTCGTCGGATTAACGTTCCTTGTGCCGAATACGCGGCGTGCTTCCGCGGTTTGCCAAAGCAGCCTCGTTGATGTGCGCTGACTGTTACATCGGCAGATGCAGGTGAAATCAGCGCCAACGATTCAGAGACGCGACAACTGCGCACGATGAAGCGCGGCCAGTTCCTCAAGCGTATCGAAGCTTATATCCGGAACGGCTCCTTTAGCGTCTTCGGCGCGAGACCCGAGGCTTCGGCCCGGGCGCTTGATCCACGCGCAGTGCATGCCCAGGTCGTTCGCCGGAATGACATCGGCACGCAAGCTCTGCGTGACATGGAGGATCTGGTCACGCGCTATGCCCCGCTCTGCAAAACGGTCGAATGCCGCGTGGAAATGATGGTGATCGGGCTTGTACGCTGCAACACTTTCCGCCGTGACAACAACGTCCGCAACCAAGTTTAGTTTCCGTGTTGAAAACGAAAGCGAATTGTTGTCGATGTTGCTCAAGAGCCCGATCTCGACGTGCGACTGCAGGTAAGCCAACGCTTCTTTGGCATCGGGAAACGCCGGCCACAACATGACTGCGTTCGCAAATAACTCCCGTTCCGCATGGTTCACCGCAACGTCGTAGCGGTCGCAGAATTCGTCGTACGCACGACGTAACACATCCGGATAAAGCAACGCAGGCCGCAACTGTTGAAGCCGCGCCCGGGCACGGTCGAACTCGGCCAATAGCTCGTCACGGGAACGGTCGATGTTGTATTGGTCGGCAACACTCTGGAACATCGAAATGATCGAGGGTTCCCAGTCGATCAAGGTACCGTACACGTCAAACGTCAAGGCTTTGAATTTGGTCAGATCCAATGGCATGCATCGCTCCAGGTAACAATACGGTTCAGCCGCGCTCTTCGAACGCGCGACGCAACGACAATGCAATGCCTTGCGCGGCCCGCTTCACGTCGTCGAGTGCAGGAAAGGTTGGCGCGACACGCAGATGCCGATCGCGCGGATCGACGCCATGCGGAAAAGCAGCGCCCGCTGGCGTCATTGCGATACCGGCGTCAGCGGCCAATGCGGCGGTGCGCTTGGCGAGTCCATCGGGGCTATAGAGGCTGATGAAATAACCCCCTTGCGGCGCAGTCCATGACACCCCTGGTAGATCCGAAAGAATCTCGCTGAAGGTCGTCGTCATTGCGTCGAACTTGGGTCGCAACAGCGCGCGGTGCCGCTCCATCAGCCCCTCCAATGTCTGGCGCTCGCGCAACAAGCGCACGTGGCGGAGTTGGTTAAGCTTGTCCGGTCCGACGGTCCGTATGGACGAGTAACGCTGCCACCAGTCGACGTTGCGCCGCGACGATGCGACGAACGCCAACGCCGCCCCGGCCACCGTGATCTTGGACAGCGACGCGAAGACCAGCGCACGATCCGCATGACCTACCGCTGCGCAAGCCTCGATCATGTTCAACGTGGTGTGCTTCTGCTCCGTCAGGTGATGGAACCGATACGCGTCGTCCCAGAACAGGCGAAAGTCCAAGGCGGCGGTTTGCATCGAAGCGAGACGGCGGATCGTATCCGCCGAGTAGATCTCGCCAGTCGGATTGCTGTATAGCGGCATACACCACATGCCTTTGATCGCCGGATCGGCGGCTACCTGCGCCTCGACAAAATCCATATCAGGGCCATTGCCAGTCAGCGGCACCGGGATCATGCGCACGCCAAGCGCTGCACAGATCGCGAAATGCCGGTCGTATCCCGGGACAGGACAGAGAAATGCGACATCGCTCTGGTTGCGCCACGGTTCGCCGTCGGGCATACCGTGGAGGATGCCGAACGCCATGGCGTCATGCATCAGCTCGAGGCTGGAGTTGCCGGCGGCCACCACCTGTTCCGGTACAACCCCAAGCAGATCTGCGCCGAACTCACGCGCCTCCGGCAGACCCAGCGGGTAGCCGTAATTACGGCAATCGATACCATCGCGCGACATGAACTCGCCCGCTCGCAAGCAATTGACCAGCGCATCCGACGACAGGTCGAGTTGTGCCGGCGACGGTTTCCCGCGAGTCATATCGATTGCGAGTCCGAGCTTCCTGAAGTCATCGTAGGTCATCGACATCTTTTCTTTTCCGGCGATTGGCGTTGAGGGACGCCCAGTATGCAAGTCCCGATGAATTCAGAAAAGCGAGTTATATTGAACACTTCGTTCAGAATTTCTGATGCCAATGAAAACCTTCGATCTGGATGCGCTCTCCATGTTCGTAGCGGTCGCCGACACAGGCAGCTTCCTGCGCGGCGCCGCTCTCGTGCATCGTTCGCAATCTGCTGTGAGCATGCAGATCAAGTCGCTGGAGGGGTCTTTAGGAAAGCCCTTGTTTTCGCGCAAGCCACGCAACATCACCCTGACGCAAGACGGCCATGTGCTGCTCGCCTATGCACGGCGCATGCTGGCCCTGCGCGACGAAGCCTGGGCATCGATCGTTCGTCCGGATGTGAAGGGACGGGTGACGATCGGGGTTCCGGACGACTACGCGTCTTCGCTGCTGCCCTCGGTGTTGAGAAAATTTTCGGCGAGTTATCCGAAGGTTGAGATCCAGGTCATCGGCATGCCGAGCAACGCGCTGGCGCCGCTCATCAAGGAAGGCAAGATCGACCTGGCATGTATGACGAGAATGAAGGGATTGAGCGGTGACTTTATCCGGCTCGAACCGATGGTGTGGGCCGGTAACGCGGTCGGCAATGAAGTCTGGAAGGAGCGTCCCCTGCCAATTGCCGTCTTTGCGCCCGGTAGCGTCGCGCGGGCCAAGGCGATCCACGCACTCGAGCGTGCAAAGATCAGCTATCGCACGTCTTATGAAAGCCCTAGCGTGCTGGGCCTGTTCAGCATGGTCGAAGCGGGGCTTGCGATTACAGCGCTGGGCCGATGCAGCATCCCCGAACGATTCGTCCAGCTAGGCAGTGCCGACGGATTGCCGCCGTTACCGGACCTGGAGATTGTGCTCGCGCGTAGTGCGGGATCGAATCGGCCGCCGTGTGATTTCTTGGCGGAGCAGATCCTGACTGACTTGCGGATTTGAGCGGGGTGGGCAGGTGGGTTTCGTTCGCGCTCGACCAATTACGCACGTACCGCTATCGATCTCAACCGCCCCCTGCTCGCAAACTCTTCAAAACCTTCAATGGACAACGGCCGGCAAAAGTAGAAACCTTGATAGGCATGACAGCCTGCGCTGGCCAGAAAGTCGCGTTGCGCTTCAGTCTCCACGCCCTCGGCGATCACCCCTAAACCGAGGCTCTGCGCAAGCGCCACGATAGTCCTCGCAATCGCGGCATCATTCGGATCGACAAGCACGTCGCGCACGAACGACTGATCGATTTTCAACTGATCCAAAGGCAGGCGCTTCAAGTACGAAAGCGACGAATAGCCGATACCGAAATCGTCCAGCGAAAAGACCACGCCCCGTGCTTTGAGCGCGACCATCTTCTCAATGATGTCCTGCACATTGTCGACCAGCACGCTCTCTGTGAGTTCCAGCTTGAGCCGGTTCGGGTTGGCGCCTGTTCGACTGATCACCGTCAGCACCTTGTCCACGAAATCAGGTTCGCGGAATTGCGGCGCACTGACGTTGACTGCAATCGTGAGATGGGCCATGTCCGGCCGGATCGCCCATAACGCCAGTTGAGCACACGCATTTTCCAGCACCCAGTTTCCCAACGCGAGTATCAGCCCGGTCTCTTCAGCCAGATGAATGAAATCGGCAGGCGGAACGAGACCGCGCTGGGGATGCTGCCAACGCACCAGTGCTTCGGCGCCCATGACCCGGTCGCCGTCGATCACCTGCGCCTGGTAGTGAAGCAGGAACTGATTGCCCTCGATAGCCTTGCGCAGCCCCGCCTCCAGCTCAGCTCGTTCCACCACGACGGTCTGCATGGCCGGGTCGAAGAAACACAGCGCGTTGCGCCCCAGTTCCTTCGACTTGTACATGGCGAGGTCGGCCTGCTTCAGGAGCTCGTCGATGGGCGTCTGATATCCCCTGAACACGGTGGCGCCAATACTTGCGGTGCTGCGGTAGTCGATCTCGTCGAGCTGATACAACCTGCCAAGCACCGCGAGGATTTTTTCACCCACGGCTTCAGTCTGGCTGGCAGCCTCTTGCCAGGTGTCGTGCAAGCTTCCCAGCACCACCACGAATTCGTCGCCGCCCACCCGCGCCACGGTGTCGCCATCGCGTACGCTGGCCGCGAGACGCTGGGCCACTTGTTGCAGCAGCAAGTCGCCTTTGTCGTGGCCCAGCGTGTCGTTCAAAGTCTTGAAGTGATCCAGGTCGATGAACAGCAACGCTCCGCACGCACCCGTTCGAGCGCTGACCGTGATGGCCTGCGTCAGCCGATCCAGCAGCAAGGTGCGGTTGGGCAAACGGGTCAGGGCATCGAAGAAGGCCAGTTCCTTGATTCGCTCCTCCGCGATCTTGCGTTCGGTGATGTCGTGGTGCGTGCCCACATAGTGGCTAACGATCCCGCCCTCTCCCGTGACCGCCGAGATCGTGAGCCATTTCGGATAGACCTCGCCATTCTTGCGGCGCCCCCATATCTCGCCCTGCCAGCCACCCATGCGGTGGATCGTTTCCCACATCTCGGTGAAGAAAGCCTCGTCGTGATGGTGCGAGCGGAGCAGTCTCGGAGTCTGGCCCACCGCTTCTTCAGCCGTATAGCCGGTGCATTCGGTGAACGCCGAATTAACCCGCAGGATGGTGTTGCTGGCGTCGGTGACCATCATAGCTTCGAGCGAATCGAAGGCGACCGCGGCAATACGCAGTTCAGCCTCGACTTGCTTGCGATCGGTAATGTCGCGCCCGCTGGTCCGAAAGCCTGTGAACACGCCTCTCGCATCAGTGATCGGAACCCAGGAAACGGACAGCCAGACCAGCGAGCCGTCCTTGCGGACACAGCGGAATTCGAGGTCGTCGCCGCGAAAGCCCTGAAGGCCCTTTAGGAACTCAGGGGCAACACGAAGCATGTCTTCGGGGTGAATCAGCGTGCCGGCGAAGTCGGGCATGGCCATGCATTCCTCGACGGTATATCCGGTGTAGTGCTCGACCGATGGATTGATCCAGCGTGGCTTGCCGTCCGGTCCCCACCAGACTTCCCAGTTGACCGTGCAGTCGGCAATGGCGCGGAATTTTTCCTCGCTCTCGCGTAATTCGCGGGTCATCGTGGAAGCCAGCCGCATGGCGCGGCCGCGGCCGGTCACCATCAACCAGGCAAGGAGCGCCAGCAGCAGGCTCAGGCCCGTACCGGTGACGGCGATCAGCATCTCGGCGTTACGGCCGAAGCGGCCCTTGAAGTCGTCCTGGGTGCTCATCGAGAGCGTCCAGTTGTGCCCGGCGACAACCAGGTACTCAACGGCCGAAATGGCCGGCGGCAGGTGCTGCCCGCCTGTGTCGGGGGAGCGGTACAGCAATGCCGCCTCGGATGGTTCGACGCCGTCGTAAATTGCTAAAGCAAGGCCCGGCAGCGGATCGCCGTAAAGGCTGGCGATGACGTCGTGCATACGGAACGAGGCATAGACCCAACCGGCCAGATGCGCACGGCGCTCGGCGACGCTGTCGTGCGGTTGGCCCCGGGCGTAGATCGGCAGGTACATGATGAAAGCGGGTTTCACATCCGGCTCGGTATCCACGCCCAGGCGGACCTTCCCGGACACCGCCACCATGCCGGAATCGCGCGCCTTCTCCATCGCGAGCCGCCGCACTGGGTCAGCCCAGGGGTCCACGCCAAGCGGGATCCGATTGCCGCCAATAGGCGGTTCGCGCTGGACGATCGGGGCGTAGTTTTCACGCGAGCCATTCGGCCGGATCGTGTAGCCGGCGAAACCCAGCTGATGCATCGCGGCGACATGGGCATCCTTGCGCTTCGCCGGCACCCATTCGATAACCCCGATCGCCTGGATGCCGGAGAAGTTGGCATCGAGATTGAGCGCGCCAACGTAGTCGCGAAAGTTGTCGCGGTCCATCACGCCGGTGGCAGCGAACAGGCCCTGTACGCCGCGCAGCATCTGCTCGTAGGTCGACATGCGCTGTTCGACGCGACTGACCACGTCGCCCAGTGAAAAATTGAACTGAGAGAGCAATTCGTTGCGGGAGGCTTGCCGTTCGTGATCCCAGACTATCCAGGTGACGCCGAGTGCGGCGGACAAGATCAGCAAGGGCAGCAAGACCAGGCGCGCCCAGGTCACGGGGGTGCCTGGAAATCGACCATGGATTTAGCCAGGTCGGGTTTGAAGTACTTCTCGAAAATGCGGAGGACGGTTCCATCCGCGCGCATCTCGTTCACCAGCGCACGCCACTTATCCTGCTCGGCCGGCGACAGCGCTTTCTTCGACATGATCAGGCCATGCGGGATGGCGGGATCGTTGAACTCGATGATGGTGGTGACATCGCGAATCTTCTTTTCATCGAGCGCCGGGTAATCGAACGGCTCCATGATCATGCCCTGGATGCGGTGGTGGATCAGCGCCTCATACAGCGGCGCCAGGCCGCCCGCCTGGCTGACGCGGTTTTCAGCCGAGAGCGTGTCGACCAGCCGGTTCGCGGAGTCGCTATAGCGGAAGCTGCGGATCACGCCCAGTTGAAACTGGTCACTGCGCTCGAAATCGGCCAGCTGACGCATGCCCGCGTCCTTGCGCACCAGCAAATAGTATTTGTTGCTGAAATACCATGCGAAGGAGGCGAAGCGGTTGCGGTCGGCGTTGGCAATACCGGACAAGCTGAAATCAAGCGCGCCTGACTCGATCAGTTGCCAGATGCGAGCGCGCGACATAAGGCTGACACCAATTTTGCAGCCGCTTCGACGGATCAGTTCGTCGGCGAAATCCTTGTCGATGCCTGTGTCGGTATCGGCGGAATAGAGCAGGCCGTGATCGTGCAGCGCGAGCGTAAAGGGGCGTGAGCAGTCGGGACCCGCGGCGACCGCGCGGCCCAGAAATGACATCACCAGTAGCAAGCCGCCCAGAGTGTGTCGGATCACAGCGTCGCCGTGGTGGTGGAAGTGACTAAAATACAGCCCTCTTTTTATTAACACCGGGCTCGAGGGCATGTTTAGTCATTTTTGCCCTTCGACGACGGGTTATGCAGGGAGACTTTTTGTAACGCACCTAATTGCGTGCCCGATCTGCCGCTCGGAAAAACGGCAGCAAATCCCATATACAGGCAGTTCCGACAGCTTGTTGGTTTAGTAAAAAATGATAAGGCCCGTGAATTAATGGTACCGGACGTGTATTAAAACTGCAACTGAGACCAAACGTTTGCAAGTCGTTTGCAAGTCGTGACGTCGCATATCATTTCATATGCGACCGGCGGCGCGTGGCCCTGAATGCCGGCTTTATAGCCCGCAATTGCCTGACAGCGAGCTATGGCGGACGTAGGCGCGCTTATGCCCACTGTACTTGGCGCAGGTGACAGACCCGTGTGGCTGGCGACGCGCCGACACATTCTATTTCGCGCCTCTCTACCCTCTGATTAAACGCGTGGCCATCATAACGGCAAAGGGCGCTGCTCATAGTGGGAATGCCGTTTACCCTCGAAATGGAATTAAGCGTCGACTCACATCGGTATATCCGCCTAATGACGTTCGACATTTGATTCTGAAGGAATTTGGCCGATTAGAGCGCCGACGCAGATGTGCGCCCTTGCATGCGCAGCGCCTGTTCTTTGCAGCGAATTTCGATGAAAAGCAATGCAATTGCGATAACAAAAGTCGCAATTGCATAAGACGCGCGGCCCCCACGCGTGGGTGGAAGTGATCGCGCGCTGTGTCGGCGTCAGGGCGTTAATTGCCGATTTTCAGCAGCTCGACTTCGAACGTCAGTGTGCTGTTCGGCGGAATCGGACCTACGCCGCGGTCGCCGTATGCCGTCGCCGGTGGGCACACGAGCTTGGCCTTGCCGCCAACCTTCATCTTCTGGAGGCCTTGCGTCCAGCACGGGACGACCTGGCCGAGCGGGAATGATGCGGGCGTACCGCGCTTGTACGAAGAGTCGAATTCAGTGCCGTTCGCGAGCGTGCCGCGATAGTTGACGGTCACGGTATCTGCCGCAGTAGGCTGCGGCCCGGTACCTTCCTTGATTTGCGTCACGGTGACGCCGGAAGGAAGCGTTTCTGTCGCTCCCGTAGCGGCGTAAGCAGATGACGAAGCGATAAAAGCAAAAGTGAGCAGCAGCGAAATTTTTTTCATAAAGCGTCCAGAGCGTCCCGAAAGTGGGGTGTTGTTAGCAAAATGCGATGTCAACGAAGCCAAGCGCCGAACACATTAGCACGGACGCGCGACGGTATGGCAGACCCTTACTTCGAGGCGGCCTGATGCAGCCGGGCCTTGATGAAATCGATGAACAACCGGGTTCTCGCCGGCAACAGGCGAGTATCTGTAATCGCATGTACCGGGACAGGCGCCAGACTCCAGTCTGGCAGGACCCGCCGCAGCCGGCCCGATGCCACCTCGTCGCGCGTGAGCTCCGTATCGAGCACCGCGATGCAGACACCCAGGATCGCCAACGCGCGACTCAGCCCGACGCTATTCATCCTGAAGCGGGACGCAATCATTACATCGACCGCTTCGTTGCCCCGATAAAAGGTCCTCTGAATCTCCTCCTGGTTCGTCGCCCCTTGCACGATGCACACCACGTGATGAATCAGGTCATCGGGATGATTCAACGGCGGCGCAGCCTTGAGATAACCGGGCGAGGCATAGAGATAACGCGGCAACAGCCCGATCTGGCGCGCGACGAGCGTTGAGGGCGCTGTCGGCGGTGGACCGATGCGAATGGCGAGGTCGAACGGCTCGCTCTGCAAATCCACGCGGCGCGGCGTCAGGTCGAATTCGAAACTGATCAACGGATAAGCCTGGGCGAACTCACTCAGGATCGGCGCGAAATAGCCGATAGCGAGATCGACCGCCATCGACACGCGCAGCGTGCCGATGGGACGCTCCACCACATCGACCAGCGATTCGTGCGCCATACGCGCTTCCTCGACAATGCTCTGGCAACGCTTGAAATACACCTCGCCCGCAGCGGTGAGTTCGACCTTGCGTGTCGAGCGATGAAGCAGCTGCAGGCCGATCGTCTTTTCCAGCTCCGCTATATGGCGGGACAGCGTCGAATTGGGCATATCGAGCGCTTCCGCCGCGCGCCTGAAGCTTTTGGTTCGAGCCACCTCCACGAACAAACGCATATAGCTCAACAGTTCCACGATGATTGCTCCATTGGTGGATCACTGTTTTCAAGTATAGCTATTAATCCCTTACATGGATCAATGCACTATGTCGATACCCCTTCTCAATCAAGGAATCGACATGACCCCCCTCTTCAGCACTACCCGGATCGGCCGCTACACCCTTCGCAATCGCCTCGCCATGGCGCCGATGACGCGCTCCCGCTCGGACGACGCCACCGGCGTGGTCTCGGACATGGTGGCGGCTTACTACGGCCAGCGCGCCGACGCTGGCCTGATCATTACGGAAGGCACCTACCCCGCGCCGATGGGCAAGGGTTATGTGCGCACGCCGGGCATCCATTCCGAGTCCCAGATCGAGGCATGGAAGCGTGTCACCGACGCCGTTCACGCCAAGGGCGGACTGATCTTCCTGCAGCTCATGCATTGCGGACGTATCTCTCATCCGAGCCTCTTGCCGGAAGGCGCAACACCCGTTGCCCCTTCGGCGATCCAGCCGGCCGGCACGGTGTTCACGGCGACGGGACCGCAGGAACTGGTGCGGCCGCGCGCTCTGGAGACCGGTGAGGTGGCGGACATCGTCGAGGAATATCGGCTCGCCACGCGTTACGCGTTGATGGCCGGCTTCGACGGCGTTGAATTGCATGCGGCTTCGGGGTATTTGCCGGAGCAGTTCCTGTCCTCGGGAACGAATCAACGGACTGATGCGTACGGCGGCTCGCTTGCCAATCGCGCGCGCTTCATTCTGGAAGTGCTGAGTGCGATGTCTCAGGAAGCGGGCAGTGACCGCGTCGGTATCAAGATCGCGCCTGAAATGGGCTTCAACGATATAAGCGATGCATCGCCGCAGGAGACCTATCAATATCTCGTGCAGAAACTCAACTCGCTCAAGCTCGCCTATCTGCATGTAGCCAAAACCGGGAGCAAGTTCGACTACCGCGCGCTGCTGCGGCCGTTCTTCGACGGCCCGTTTTTATCGGGCGGCGGGCTGACCAACGAGACTGCGCAAGCGCTGATTGAACAAGGTCACGCCGATGCCGCCGTATTCGGCAGCCTGTATCTCGCCAATCCGGATTTGCCGCAGCGTTTCCTGGCCGATGCCGCCTCGAACACGCCGGACCGCAACACGTTTTTCTCGCCGGGTCCGAGCGGGTATATCGACTATCCCACCCTGGAGAGTGCGCAATGAATCGCGCCCTTCGTACACCGTCGCCCTTCAGCTACGGGCCATCGCCTTGCCGACATGCTCGGCGAACGCTTTGACCTTGGCCGAATGCCGGCGCGCAAGTGGGCTCACCACATGGATCGGGATAGGGATCGTTTCCCAGTCCGGCAACATCCGCTGTACTTCGCCACTGGCCAGTTCATCATCGAACAGCCAGGTTGGCGAATATCCGATACCCATACCCGCAAGCACCGACGCCCGCATGACCTCACTGCTGTTGGTTTGCAGATTACCTTCGACGCGCACGATGCGCGTGGTTCCCACCGCATCCGCCGCGCCGGGTCCGGCCGTAAAACTCCAGGCGTTGCGCATCGCCAGTTCGGTGTAGACGATGCAGTTGTGATCGGCCAGGTCGTCAGGAACGCGCGGCGCCTTCGTTCCTTTGGGCAGTGAGCGTACGTAGCTGCGATGCGCCATCAGCATCCGCTGGGCCGTTCCCACGCGACGGGCGATCAGGCTGCTGTCCGGCAGATCGCCGATGCGCACCGCGACGTCGATCCCCTGCTCTACGAGATCGATAAAACCATCGCTAAGACGCAAGTCGATCTTCACGCCGCGATGCTCTGCCAGAAACGACTGAACCAGTGGCATGAGCTTGAGGCGCCCGAAGCCGACCGAAGCCGCGACCCGCAGCCAGCCCGTCAGTTGCTGCTCGCCGCGTCGCAACGCGCCTTCGGCCTCCGCGATTTCCGCGAGCAGGCGCCGCGCCTGTTCGAAATAGTGTTCACCTTCTTCCGTCAGTGCGAGCGAACGCGTGGTTCGTGTCAGCAGCCTTGCGCCCAGCTCGCGCTCCAGCGCCGCGACCTGTTTGCTCACTGCGCTCTGCGTCGTGTCGGACTCGTGCGCGACTGCGGAAAAACTACCCGCCTCCACCACGCGCACGAAAGTCTTCATTGCCTGAAGCTTGTCCATTTTGCTCAATATATTCCTGCGGGGAATTAGTTATATGAGCATACACCGTCTATATCGACAATCTGGAATCAGTCAAAGTTCAGTCATCGCTCACGCGATTTCACCCAACCTGAAGGAGCACTGACATGAACCAACCCGTCGTCCTTATCACTGGCGCGCTGACCGGCATCGGCCGCGCCACCGCTCTTGCCTTCGCTCGCGAAGGAAACCGCGTCGTCGTCAGCGGCCGCCGCGAAGAGGCAGGCCAGGCGCTTGCCGCCGAACTGCGCGTCCTCGGCGCCGAAGCCGAATTCCTGCGCGCCGATGTGCGCTTCGAAGCCGAAGTGCGCAGCGTGGTCGAGCAGACCGTCGAGCGTTTCGGCCGCATCGACGTGGCGGTCAACAATGCCGGCACTGAAGGTCACCTGGCGCCGATCGTCGAGCAGACGTCGACCAACTACGAAGACACGTTCTCGGTCAACGTGCTCGGCACGCTGCTGTCGCTCAAGCACGAGATGCGCGTGATGCTGGCGCAGGGTGCGGGCTCGATCATCAACCTCTCGTCGATCGCGGGCCAGGTCGGCATCGCGGGCGCGTCGGTCTACGCGGCCAGCAAACATGCGGTGGAAGGCCTAACGAAAAGCGCGGCGCTCGAAGGCGCTGCCGCAGGCGTGCGCGTCAACGCCGTGGCGCCGGGTCCTGTCGCCACAGAAATGCTCGACCGCTTTGCCGGCGGCAGCGAAGAGGGCAAGGCAAGCTTCCTTTCCACGATACCGGCACGACGCGCCGCCACCCCGGACGAGATCGCCCAGACGATTGTCTTCCTTGCGAGCGACAAGGCGCGCTATCTCACCGGGCAGAACATTGCGGTCGACGGCGCCTACACGGCGCAATAACGCCCGGATTTTTTCAACCCACTTTATTCATCTTTTTGCCAAGGAGCATCACCATGACCATGATTAATGTCCCGACGCGCGAAGAAGTTTCCAGACATGGCGAGATTCCCTGTCGAATGCGGTACGGCGCTAAAGACGCGCTGTCTGTCAGCTGAAGGTCAACTGGCCGAAGTCCAGTGAAACGAGCAAAGGCTCAGGCACCTTCTGCATGTTCTCGTCATAGGCGTAGATGCGCCGCTTGGTCGGCATCTTGATACCTTGGAATTCGCGATAGTCGCTAACGTAATTGGCGCCGCTCGCGCCGCCCAGGATATCGACGGTGTAGTCGTGGCGCCGCATCAGTCCGTCGGGGCCGAAATGGGTGATCTGCGTTTTTGTATGACTATGGATATGAGCGGGGAACGTCACCTTGAGGCGGCGCCATTCCTCGCCATTCTCGTGCCACGGCTCGATCTCTTCGCTCTCGAACCCCCGGTAGGTGTAAAGGAAGGGCGACGTGAGATACGTCCACAGCGCCTCGCTGGCGAAATAGGTGACGTGGAACGTGTCCCACGGCGTCTCTTGTACGTGACCGGCGTAAGCGGCCTCGGGATCGTCGCGGCTATCGAGCACCTCTCCATCCAGCGTTTCGAGCGACATGCGGCCCGGAACGAACACGCTACGCTGACCGGGTGCCGGGAACGGCGTGATCGTCAGCAACTGCTTATGCGTATCGATCTCCAGGACCTTGTCCTTCAATACGCCGGGTTGCTGCTTGACGTGCCAGATCGCGCCGTCGATCGATACTTCTGCCTTAAGGCGGGTAAACATGTTCCAGCGATCCAGACCGCCATGGGCGTCGATAGCGAAAGCAAGCAAGTCGTTCATAGTGGGCAATCTTCGGTGTAAGAGAACAGCAGGTAAAGACGATTTGGATTCGTGCTGTCGATGGATGCAGATTACGGCGATCGCCTTCGCACCAGTAGCCAGTCTTTTTCGCTATCACTTATGTGATTTACACATGAGTCAGGTTGAATGCCGCGCGAGGGACAAAGAACGGCCGTCATGACTTACGCGGGGTTCATTTGATAGCTGCGTGAGCGAGTCGCGACCAGTAGCCGATGATTTCGGCTATCTTTTATGTTCGTGGCGCATTAATTACCCTGTCCCGATAGCCAAGGTAGGCGCTGCTATTTCGTTCCAAGAGAACCTTGATGAAAGACATATTCGCGCTCAAGCTCTACACCCGCGTCGCCCGGCTGGGAAGCTTTTCGGCCGCAGCCCGCGAATGCGGCCTGTCTCAGTCTCAGGCCTCTCGCATCATCGCCGAGCTGGAAGCGGAGCTCGGTGCCCGGTTGCTCTCACGCACGACGCGCGCGGTCGTGCCAACGGAAGCGGGTTCCGAGTTTCTCGCCCGAATGGAGCCGATCCTCACCGCTCTGGACGAGGCGGAACATAGTGTTCGGGAAGGCGGTGAGCTGCGCGGGTTGCTGCGGATGAGCATGCCGACGAGCGTAGCGATCCGGGAAGTGATCCCGCGCCTTGCAGGGTTCACCGCGAGGCATCCTCACCTGCAACTCCAGCTTCTGCTCGAGGACCGGCGGCAAGATCTGATTCGCGATGCCGTCGATGTCGCGATCCGGCTTGGCCAACTGCCAGACTCTGGCGCGACAGCGAGGCTCATCGTAACCATTCCCCGCATGATCCTTGCGGCCCCCAGGTATCTCGAGCGCGCAGGAATACCGGCTACGCCTGACGATCTCGCTGGACATCGGATCGTGGGGGGGCCTGCAGCATCGGTGCCTGGGGCGTGGAAGTTCGAACGCGATGGCGAGACGGTGGTGGCGGACGTCCAGCCGCATTTCACAACGAACGAGAACGAAGGTGCCGTTGCCGCCGCAGTGGCCGGTTTCGGCATTACGTCCACCACTGGATGGGCGTGTCGTCGCGAACTGGACGACGGGTCTCTTGTCCCGCTACTTGTGGACTGGAAAACCGCTGATATTCCCGTACACGCCTACTTCCCAATGGGCCGCGCGACGCGCGCAGCCGGTCGTGCCGTGGTCGAGCATCTTATTGCCGATCTTCGGGCGACCGCGGAAACCACGTGCTCCGTTTCCTGAATCCGGCATGAGTAATTACATCGGATTCCTCAGAATTTTGACGTCCCGCTGGTTTGTCCGATGACGCGTCCCGGCGGGAATGAGACAGGTTAAGGGAACATCAAGGGAACAACCCGGCCGCCCGATATGCCGTAACCGCCCGGTCGAACATTGCGATGTCGCCCCGGCCTCTTGCAATGAGCTGAGCACCTTCGATCGCCGCGAAGATTGCAAGCGCCTGGTGTTGGATTGCATCCTTTCCTGCTTTCGATTTTCGAAGCGCAAGGACTTCAGTCAACCATTTGACGTTCACGTTAATGAATCGGTCCACCTCTGCTCGCACTTCAACGGGGAGGTCGTCATATTCGGCAGACATGAGTCCAACAAGGCACATCCGATTGTCATTGAGCAACACCGAGCGAAAGATAGCCGTATAACCGGTCATGCATTTGTGAGCATCTTTCGTGGCGGCAAGCAATTTTTCGAGTGCTGCGCTTCCATCGTCTGTATAGCGTTGCGCCAGGGCGGCGCCAAGATCGCCTTTTGTAGGAAAGTGGTGATGAATGCTCGCGCTGGACACACCCACCTCTTTTCCGATTTCACGAAAGCTCAATGCGTTGTAGCCGTGCGCCTGCACCATGAGCCGCGCCACATTCATGATTCGTTCTTTAGTGTCTGTGGTGGTCATCAGGAGCCGTCGTCTACCAATTGATAGTTGTTGAAAGGTACGTCGTTATTTCGATTATATCTCTACCGATAGATAAGCACAATCGTGCTGCTTAGCTATCGATAGATAGTTATTGACATCACGAGCTTCGCGTTCCATGCTTCGCTCCACGCCTTACCTATCGATAGATAACATAAAGGAATTGATCATGAAAATTTACGACACCCCTGGCTTCCCGAATCCGGCTCGCATCCGCGTCGTCCTCGCCGAGAAGGGACTGGACTCCCAAATCGAATTTGTGAAGGTGGATTTGTTTGCGGCCGAGCACAAGCAAAGCGCTTTTCTCGCCATCAATCCGACGGGAACGGTCCCCGTCCTTGAACTCGACGATGGCACGTTTATCTCGGAAAGCGTCGCGATTACCGAGTATCTCGACAACCTGGACGGAAACCCCACGCTCACCGGGAAGACACCAAAGGAAAAGGCGGTCATCCACATGATGCAGAAGCGGGCTGACGATCAACTCATCGATGCCGTCGGCATTTACTTTCACCACGCTACGCCCGGACTGGGTGCTCGCCTGGAAGCCTACAAAAGCCCCGAATGGGCGCACAGGAAGGAATGGGGCGACCGGCACCATGAGAAGTTCGTGCGCGGCATGAAGTACTTCGACGGCGTTCTTAAAACACATCCCTATGTGGCTGGCGATGATTTCTCGATGGCCGATATCACGGTCTATGCCGCGCTCATGCACGGCAGCGCTGCAGGCATTGCGATTCCGGACGACTGTTCAGCCTTGTCTGCCTGGCAGGCAAAGATGTCGGATCGCCCGAGCGTGAAAAATCGAAGCGGACAAGTGATGGAACTGCCGGCCTGACACAACGCAATGCCCTTGCGTACCGGGGCGTTGCGGCCGCTAGTTCCGATCGCTGCATTGCTGTCCCGCCATGACTGGAAAACTACCATGAAGCATTTAAGCCAGATGTCCGGCTTTCGTTTGAGTCTTATCGTGGCTGCTTTCGCGGCGGCTTTCTGCCTGACGCCGGCGAATGCCGCGAGTTGGATAGATTATTTATAACCCTTTATTTATCGTTATCATGAAAATCATTAACTATCACAAATTATCGGCTGGCTCTACCCTGTAGTTATCCCCGCCGCACCGTGTGTAGGTCACTGCACTCGATCCTCAAGCAGAGCGAGGGGCAAGGTCGAGGAGATGACCATGAACACCGCCGAGAAGTCCCTGCATTATCTGGTCGAAAAGTGGCTTACACCCGATCCGGAGGCACGGATCCGGGTAGTCCGGTTTGGTCATATACGCGAAGACAGGACCCGCTACGTGCATGTCGAGGCATCCGCTTCGAGCGGTCCGCGTGCAATCTTTTTCTTTCGGCACGAGGACGGTTGCTGGTGTGTATTTCCGCCCCGGATCGCGCAACCGTCAATGACCGGTTATCGGCTTGCTGCTTGAGCGGCATCACAGGCCCGACAAACCAACGGAGAAAAACGGCGCCGTTATGCAGTCCGCATAGAAATGATCCGACCAATCCGAATCGTACGGTCACCATTTTTCATTCCAAGACCGGTCAAACTGGACATGGATCGGCGAAGGTGCAATGTCGCTGTGTCGATTGGCGGCGCCAACAGCGGCCAGGAATGCTAAGCCCTAAGGCGCGGGTTCATGTCCCGGCGCCGGAGTCTATCCGCGATTGCAGTTAGACTATTAATCATGAACGAGTGCCGTTACTGCGCAAAGATGCGCGACGAATGGGATTGCCACGGGCAAGAGTGCCGCACGGCCATAGCCAGGGCCCTGCGGAGGCAGCGCCTGGGTCTGCCAATGGTGCCGAATTTGATCCGCAACGAAATTCCCGCTGGCGCGACTACGGGCGAGGTCATTACCGTCCTTTGGCGCCAGCGCGTGCGCGCTCGCCGTGCCAACGAAGAGCGCCGGAATCGCAAAGCATTAGAGGATTTTGACGGCGACTAACTGCGAAAACAATAGACGTCATCGGCTCTTCGCCTCCAACGACCGAAACGGGCCGCGCGGCTGCCTGACGCAGGTGACAGATCAAGCGGCCGGAGGATCACCGATCAGCAGGGCGAGCGGCTTCAGCGGTGAAAGAGCGATGAGTTCGAATTCCATCATGCCCGCCACGCCCAGGGGTAGCTTTTCCAGGATCTCGTGAGCTTCGGCTGTACTCGACGCGTTCATGATAAAGACAACCCCGTACCCCTCGGCCTGGAAGTACCAGTGCTCGATCTTGCCGGCGAGGTAGTTGCGAACAGTGGCGCGCACTTCGAAGGGCAGAACGGGAGCAATCGCGTCGGGCGTTCCCTTCGCCGTTACCGAACCAATTGCGAGGATTTTGTTCGTGGGGGCGGCGACGGCGGCGAGCGCCGGCAGGATGTCTGCATGGATGCGCGGATTTTTAGCTTGGGACATTTAGTACTCCAGTTGTTAAAAAAGGCAGGTAATACAGGGATCGCAGCAGTTGGACTACCGTTCTTTCGGCTGAAAGAGCTTGATGTTGGTTTTCACGTATTCGCCGACCGTCATGGGTTTTCTACCCGTCAGGGCCTCAACTACATCGTTGGTGCCGGCGAAACCTCCGTTCTGGTAGTCGTGGTAAACCGCAACGATATGTTGGATGAAATGCTTCGGCATTCCGATCGCACTCAGACGCGCGCGAAATTCGTCGAAGCTTTCCGGTTCGTAGCGGATCTTTCTGCCCAACGTCTCGCCAACGGCGCTCGCGAGCTCTTCGTGATTCATTTCCACTGCCCCATAGAGCGGGTAGGTCTTGCCCGCATGCGGCGCCGGGTCCTGCAGGATATTGGCGATGACGCGACCCTGGTCTTCCGCTGAGATGGGCGCGTGACGCCCATCTCCAGCCGGAACCTTGATGAGGTCGTGGTGGGTGATGAGCGGCAGTTGAAACCCGTACGTTAGCCATTCCATGAAAAAGGTCGGACGCAGATGCGTAACCGGAACGCCGGCCCAGTCGAATACGCGCTCTCCATACCAATGCGAACGCGCGGCATGGCTCACGGCATCAACCTTTGCAGAAATCTGCGACATATTGACGATGGATCGAACCCCTGCAGCTATCGCGGCGTGTGCAAAATACGCGCTGGCGTCGACGAGTTGCGGCTGCGTGATGGGATACACGAAGTAGACGCCGGTCACCCCTTGCACGGCTTTTTGAACGGCGTCGTTGTCGAGGAGATCGCCGAAGACAACCTCCGCTCCGTTGGCACGCAATGCCGCGGCACGATCGTCGTCGTTATGCACGAAGGCTCGAACCTCAGCGCCCCTTGACAGCAGGTGGTGGATCGCGCTCCGACCGGTGGCGCCTGTCGCGCCTGTTACCAAATACAGTTCATTACTCATCTCTTTCTCCAGATATATCGAAAATAAATTTCGTAATCCTACTTATACGAAATGGCTATCATTCCGGGACTCTTCGTTCGTGCTGGGTTATGGCTTAGGAAGCCATGCTATCTACTACCGATTTGGTGAATCGCCCAAAGCTGCCAGCGGAGATAGCGGGCCCAGTGGAATGAGGTCGAATTCCATCAGATTTGCCTTGCCGAGTGGCAACTCTGCAAGTGTTCTGCGCGCCTCGTTCACATCGGTGATATTGAGGATAAAGACGACGCCGGCCTCGTCCTTGCGGACATACCACTGTTCAATCTTTCCCTCGAGGTAAAGCTTGACGGTGTCGCGAACTTCCTGAGGAAGCACCTCCTTCATGGCGCCGGGCGTCGACCTGGACGTCAACCGGCCGATCGCAAGTATCCTGGTCGTTGGAACGTCGGGTAATCCCAGTGAGGCGGATTTTTGTGCGGGCTCCGGTGCCGCCTGTCCGAATGCGAGGGCGGGCACGAAAAGCGCCAACGCGACCGCCAGCGCTGCCGTCGCCAACCGTCTCGGTAGTCCCGAAGCGGTGTAAAGCACCGGGCTAAGTTGTACTGCAGCGGCTTTTACGATAGTCATGACACCCCCTAGCGTTTAAGTTGAATCATTCAAAATTCTTGGATAAAGGCTTACTTGCTTCTGCGGCAGCCCGGGGTCCAAGGCCAACAATGTGATGGACCATCATTTGATGTATATACAACATTCATTCTAAAAAAAAATGCCATCGAAGCGACGGCGTCAATCACGGGCAGGAGACCCATCAGAGCGGCGAACTCCAGATGGACGCCGCTGCTTTGTGGACTGCCCGAACTCCATCCGACCCAAGCAACTTGCCTGCTTGTTGCTGTGCGGCACGCCAATCCGGCAGCACCGCTTCAATTTTCTCGTCACCCGCTGCTGTCAGAGCGACTTCTCGAATCCCCTTTGCGTCTGAAGACACTGCCTCGACCAATCCCTTCTGTATCAATAGATCCAGATTGCGGGAAACCGTAGATCGTTCGAGTTGGAGGACCTCCCCGATCTTACCCGGTGCGCAAGGACCTACTTCGCCCAATGCGGTCAGCATGTTCACTTGGGCAATCGTCACATCATGGCTTGCCATAGCTTGTTCGTAGATGGCCGAAACCGACCGCGCGACGATACGAACGCGCATGGCCAGGCAGTTGTTGACGATTTCCCGGATGGAGCTACGTGTAGTCATAGTCGAACCAAGAGTGTTGATGCATTAATTGTTGTAGATACAACGTCAGTTGTCAAATTTATTTTTTTACTGGATCTGTCGAAAGGTTGCGCTGCTCTCTGATTGGCGGATCGCCTCATCTTCGACTTCTTTCCTTGAGCTTGAGATGGGAGCACCTTGAGGGAAATGGAGAGCTTCACTTGTCGACGACGCCTTTCTGCACGTCAATGCAAAGCGTTGTTTCAAGCTCCGCGATCGCCAGATGCACGGTAATATTTAACTTTCCATCTCCCTTAACACCATGCCATGCACTACACCGAGCAAGCATTGTCAGAACACCTCTTCTCATATGGCACGCTGCAGCTTGAGCCCGTGCAGCTAGCGACCTTTGGACGCAAGCTCGCAGGCCAGACCGACGAGATGCCAGGATATGCGCTCGACATGCTGGAGATCGAAGATCCGGAAGTTGTCGCGACAAGCGGAAAAACACACCATCCTGTTGTCACATACAGTGGGAACACAAACGAGAAGGTCAGCGGCACGGTGTTTGCAATCACGGCCGAGGAGCTTCAGCATGCGGACGACTACGAAGTTGCCGCGTATCGTCGTGACCGGGTCGTGCTCGCGTCCGGCATCTCGGCATGGGTGTACGTTGACGCCAGGTCCGCCACACCTGCTGCTGTCAAGGATCCTCGCAACGAGTGATCGGCTGTTATGTGACAGCGCACTACTGCCTATCGGTGATTATCGGTGATTCACAGTGCATCACGCCCCAAGCAAAGCATCTTGAAACGCACTCATACTCGCCGTGAAGACTCTAATTGCTTTGCGTTCGAAAACGCCTTCTGTAATCCCCTGGAGACAGTCCGGTAATCCTTATGAAGACTTTTCGGAATGATCCGGCATCCTCGTAACCGACTTTCCAAGCGACCTGGTCGAACGACTGTTGGCTCGTTTCGAGCATCTCACGTGCTTTGCCGACCCGAAGATGCTGGCAATACTCTGTCGGGCGAAGACCGGTCGCCTTCTGAAATCGACGAAGAAATGTCCTTTCCTCTAACCCGGCGCGCTGAGCCATCAAAGCGATTGTGGGATGGCGGGCACCGTCCTGCTGTAACCAGTGCTGCACTTCAAGAATCGTTTTGTCGCCGTGATTGAGCTTCGGAGAGAAGGCACTGTAGTGACGTTGCTCTCGTCCCGGGGGATCGACCAAAAGAAAACGAGCGGTCTCCAACATCGCTGCAGAACCCAGCAGACGGTCGACTATCCTGAGCCCCAAATCGGCCCATGCCATCACGCCTCCCGCGGTGAGAATGTCACCATCGTCAATCAGGAGTTTGTCACCATCCACGTGGATTTCGGGAAAGCTCTCTGCGAGGAACTGCGCCTCTGACCAATGCGTTGTCGCCGAGCGCCTCGCGAGCAGTCCGGTCTGAGCGAGAAGAAACGTTCCGACACAAACGGACGCCAGCACTGCGCCTCTCGCATGACAGTCGCTCAACCATTTCACGATCGGAGCGAAAGCATCGCCAATGGGCATCGTCTCGAGCGAGGGCGGAACAATCACGAAGTCAGGTGCACCATCATCTGCCCATGGTGGGGAAGAGCTGCCGGCGTCAAACTGAATGTGGCTTACCTTAAGCATCCGGTGTTCAACACTTTTTGATCGCTGATTTGACCGCTGAAATAAACGCTCAGCAACGTGGAATAGGTCCGTTAGCCCATGAACGGCAGCGAGCTGACACCCCGGATATATCAGCAATGCAATTTCCACGGGGGCTATCTTCTTTGCCATTGTCAGTTTTACCTCGTTTTTTGTCAGTCCTGCCAATTCGCGAAACAGCCGCGCAAGCTTACTCTTGAGTCTCACAGAACGATCGCTTTTCCCGTAAATGCCAGGAGATAGACATGACCAAGCGTGCACTCATCATCGTAGACCTTCAAAACGATTACTTCCCAGGTGGGAAATGGACATTGACGGGTGTCGAGGCTGCTGCCGCCAACGCGGCGCGCCTTCTGCAATCAGCACGTGCTGCCGGACATCTCGTCGTGCACGTTCGCCATGAGTCCTTGAACAGCGACGCGCCGTTTTTCGTTGCGGGTTCCGAAGGTGCCGCGATCGCGCCGCAAGTGATCAATAAAGAAGGTGAACACGTCGTCTTGAAACATCAAATCAATTCCTTTCGTGACACCGATCTCAAGAATATTCTGGACACCAACGGCATCGAAGAAGTGGTTATCGCTGGAGCAATGAGCCACATGTGTGTCGACGCGATCACCCGGGCATCTGTCGACTTTGGCTATAAGGCGACGGTTATACATGATGCCGTTGCTACGCTCGACATGGAATTTGATGGCGTTAAAGTTCCTGCCGCATACGTGCATGCGGCCTTCATGGCAGCGCTTGGCTTCGCCTATGCAACGATGCTGTCCACGAACGAATACATCAGCGCTTAGTCCACGTCGAAAGTCGGCCCCGCGTTTTGGGAGGTGTTCCTTGAGTGGCTCCGCCGACTCGCGTCCGACGGCATGTTTTCGACCACGCAGTGTTGATGCAATCCGTCGTTTCGCGAACATCGGATTCGCACGAGAACCTGTCATGAATGCGCGGTTAGCGGACATCTCAAGGCGACCGGCTTCCGCCTTGTCAGTCCAGCTATCGCCGGTTGCAGATCAAAGGGTCGGCGTATTCGATGAATCACCAGCCTTCAGGAAATCGATAAAGACGCGCAACGGCGCAGGCAAGTGGCGACGCCCCGGATAATAAAGAAATGGCCCCGAAAAGCGCTGCCACCACGGCTCGAGGATCGGCTCCAACGCTCCGCTATCGAGATGCGGGCGGAGCATGCCCTCGAAAAGGTGGATGACACCCACCCCTGCTACGGCCGTACTGATCGCAAGATCGACTGCCGCGCCGGGCCTGACCAAAAGCGGTCCCGAGGGGTCCAGTCGCACCACTTCGCCGTCCCGCTCGAAATTCCAGGTTGGCATCGCGCCTCCGGCAAATTGGCCGCGCAAGCATGCATGAGAGAGCAGGTCGCGCGGGTGCCGGGGTCTCCCGTGCGTGTCGAGATAGGCTGGCGCTGCAGCCGTAGCGAAACGCTGCACGCGTGGGCCGATCGGGACTGCGATCATGTCCTGCTCGAGCCGCTCGTCATAGCGAATGCCTGCGTCGCAGCCGATCGAGAGTACATCGACGAAGCCGTCCTCAACCACGACCTCCACACGGATGTCGGGGTAAGCCTTGAGGAACGGCGCAATGACAGTTGGCAATACGATCCGCGCGGCGCTCGACGGCACGTTGAGTTTGAGCGTGCCGGTCGGCTTGTCCCTGAACCCGTTCAAAACGTCCATTGCCGCTTCCATCTCGCTGAACAATGGCGTCAGCTTTTCGATGAGACGAAGCCCCGCTTCGGTCGGGGCTACGCTGCGTGTGGTCCGGTTGAGCAAGCGCAGCTCAAGCTTCGACTCGAGGCGACGCACGGCGATGCTGAGGCTAGAGGCGGAGACGCCGCTGATTCGGGCTGCGTCGCGAAAGCCGCCGGCGCGAGCGACCGAAACGAATGCGGCAAGGTCGTTGAACTCCATGGCATTGTTCACTTTGTTAAACAACCCGTGCAATTTAGATCGGATTATCTAACAACGCAAACGCTTCCATACTGGCGCTCAACCATTCTTCAAGGAGAGCGTCATGTCGAACTTCACCCCCGTGGGCACATTCCCGCTTGGTGGCCGCCCCGTGCACCGTGTGGGCTACGGTGCCATGCAGCTTGCCGGGCCCGGGGTATTCGGGCCGCCGAAGGATCGAAGCGCCGCCATCGCCGTACTTCGCGAGGCGGTCGCAGCGGGCGTCAATCATATCGATACGAGCGACTTCTACGGGCCGCACGTCACCAACCAGATCATCCGCGAAGCGCTTCACCCTTACCCGGATGACCTTGTGATCGTCACCAAGGTTGGCGCTGTTCGTGGTGAAGACGCCTCGTGGATACCGGCGCCCGAGCCGGAAGATATCAAGCGAGGAGTCCACGACAACCTTCGCAACCTCGGCGTCGACACGCTCGACGTCGTCAACATGCGAATCATGGGCAGGGTCCACGCCCCCGCTGAAGGATCGATCGAAAAGCAGGTTGCGGCACTTGCCGAACTTCAGCGCCAAGGTCTCGTGCGCCACATCGGCCTGAGCAACGTGACCGCGGCCCAGGTCACCGAGGCGCAGGGCATTGCGGAGATTGTCTGCGTGCAGAACCATTACAACCTGATCCAGCGAGACGACGACGCGCTGGTCGACGAACTGGCGGGCAAGGGGATCGCCTACGTGCCATTTTTTCCGCTTGGCGGGTTCACGCCGATTCAATCGTCAGCGCTATCCAAGGTCGCCCAAACCATCGGCGCGACGCCGATGCAGGTGGCGCTTGCCTGGCTCCTCTATCGCGCCCCTAACATACTGCTGATCCCGGGCACTTCGTCGCTCGAGCATCTGCGTGAAAACATGCAGGCGGCGCAATGGAGGTTGCCGGACGAGGTGCGCGCTGAACTGGACGCGATGGGTCGGGTCAACGGGGAACATTGAAACGCGCAAATGACAGTATCGGGGGCGGCGTTGCCTGTAGGACCCGCCGCGTACGCCGTTTGGAATTCAACGCCTCGCGCCCTTCATCCCCTCGGTTTCCATCGCGGCATTTAGCTCTTCGCTGGCCTCTATGGGGTCCATGGTCTCGTCGATGAAAGCTGTCGCGCGTTCGGCGGCCGCCTTCGTTTCGTCAGCGCCGTTGCTGGGTTCTTCGTCGTCGTTGCTTGGGGGCAGCAGCATGTCTGCGAGCATGGCCTGCAACTCCGGCGTGTCCCACGGCACGCCATGCTGCTTTTTCTGCTTTATGTAGTGCCTGACTTCTGCGTCTTGTTCCGGAGTCAAGGGAAGACCGCGGAAAGTGCTTTTGGGGTCGGCGTTGTCCATGATACTGCTCCGGGGTTCGTCACTTTTTGAGTGTAGCCCTATTGTCGTCCTGGAGGCTCGGCCGCCGGTCAATGCATCAATGCCAAGGCGGCACAATGCCAATGCAAATTGCCACAGGTCATGAAGGGAGTAGTAGCTATGACAAAACTATCCGGACGAGTTGCAATTGGCCACTCGCGGCAACGCTGTAGCTGGCTACCCTCGCCCGCAGAAAAATCAAACTGATTGCAGGTAAATCTCAGCTCTTTTTGGATGTCTTCGCCATAAATTGCGTTGGCAAGTGCTGAACCTTCTCGCTTCCGCACTTCGGGCATTGCGGATGAGCAGTTTCATGTTCAGCAAGATGTTGAGCGCGCTCGAACATTTCGCCGCACGCTTCACAGCGGTACTGGTAAGTCGGCATGGCACTACTCCCACACAAGTCCCGCGGGTACATCGATAGATACGACGCATCCACGACATCAGGCATCGTAGTAACCCATTCTAGTGCAGGAAAAGAACGCGTACTCGTCTAGCCATTGGCTCCAGACTCAATCGCGATATTGAAGCCTGCTTGCTGGCATCTCTGAGCGCATCGTGATGCGATTTAAGTGAGCAGATTGCTCACGCATTCTCGACCACCCGTCGCCCCGCCCCGAATGCAATTGATGCGCCTGAAACTAGTCCCTTGGCAGCTGCGGAGTCCTCTTCCTTCGCGCTCCAAGAGCGCCAGACGCGGCGGCCCTCACAATACGACGGAAGGTGGGGCATTCCATGTGGCTCGGTGCGGGGCAGGCAGCGGCGTGCCGCAGGCCGTCGCGCATGGCGCTCAGTTTGCGGATCGTCCTGTCCAGCTCCTCCGCCTTGGCCGCGAGCATCTGCCGGTCGATGCGCGGCGGCCCTTCCGGCGCGAACATGAGCGCAATCTCATCGAGCGAGAAGCCGGCGGCGCGCCCCAGCGCGATCAGCGCCAGCCGGTCCAGCACGCCTGCATCGAACTGGCGACGCAACCCTCGCCTGCCGCTGGAGGCGATCAGCCTCTTCTCCTCGTAGAACCGCAGCGTCGATGCGGGAACGCCGGATCGCTGCGCCACCTCGGCGATGTCTAGCTTGATCACCTCTTGACCTCAAGTCGACTTGAACTTGCATAGTTTAGCTTCCGCTCCCCAGGGAGCAAGCACAGGACAACGACCATGGATGTCAATCACCAGACCGAAAACGAGCAGACGGCGCTTTGGAACGGCAGCGCCGGACACGCGTGGGTGGCGGCGCAGGAGGTGCTCGACCAGATGTTCAAGCCCTTTGAGGACCTGCTCATCGACATGATTTGCGCCGGATCCGGGCATCGGGTGCTAGACGTTGGCTGTGGTACGGGCAGCACGACGCTGACCGTGGAGCGGCGGCTCGGTGCGAAGGGTCATTGCACCGGCGCCGATGTTTCCGCTCCGATGATCGCCGCCGCCCAGGCACGCGCCGAACGGGAGGACTCGACGGCCAGCTTCATCCGTGCCGACGCGCAGACCCATGCCTTCGAGCCGGCGAGCTTCGACAGGATCATGTCGCGCTTCGGCGTCATGTTCTTCGATAACCCTGTCCTGGCCTTCGCGAACCTGCGGCGCGCCGCCACGGACGGCGCCGAACTGTGCTGCATCGCCTGGCGGAGTGCCGCGGACAATCCGTTCATGACCACCGCCGAGCGC
>NZ_AEJF01000142.1 GCF_001028175.1 Caballeronia mineralivorans PML1(12) | reverse complement strand
GCTGCCAAATCTGCCCAGCCGCCGGCCGGGCGCGCCGGGGCAGTTCTCCTTCGCTGACCGGCAGCGGGTGTCTTCCATCCTGGAACAGAGCGGCTGGGCCGAGATCGACATCCGGCCGCTCGATGTGAACTGCAGCCTGCCCGAGAAGGAGTTGGTCGGCTACTTCACCCAACTCGGCCCCGTCGGTCTGATCCTTCAAGAGGCGGACGAGCGGACGCGCACGCAAGTCATCGAAACTGTCCGCAGCGCCTTTGATCCCTATGTGCACGGAACCGAAGTTCGCTACACCGCTGCCTGCTGGATGGTCAGCGCCCGGGCGCCGTCTACGTCAGCCGCGTAGAAGGAGGCAGTGGACTATCTGATGAAACGCAGGACCTCTTCTTTCCCGTACGCGCGATGCCGGTTGGGTTACCGGAAGCACGATCGATGTCGCGGGTGGGCTGGTCTATTGAGCCGGGCCCGAAGAACGGACCTACATCGACGTCGTGACTCGTTGCAACACCGTCATCGGGCCGAGTTTCCTGATCGTTCCCATCTGCGCGTCGTCCCGGACGAAGAGGGATCCCGCGAACCCCAATGCGTTGATCGAGACTCCCTCGACATGCTCCATGGACCTCGGCACGAGCAGCATCCATCCGATGGTGACCAGCAGGTTATACGGCGCCGACTGCTGCGGTTCGCCATTGGAATCAATCGCGCGCAAACCGACTGCATCGAGTAAGGCGCAGTAGCGGTCGAATGCGCTGCGTGCCATCTCCAGCGGACGCGTTGCGACCAGCGGATCCAATCGGACGAACGCGTGCGGAAAAGGCAGCCCGGGAACCGTACCGGCGAGCCCGTCCATGCGTGCAGCCGCAAGGAGCGGCTCGATCGGTAACGGCGGGCCTGATTCGTCGAGCGGCAAGGGCACGATCTGCAGATGCTTATGGCGTTGACTCGCGCCGGCGGCGGGGCCGCCATTGTAGAAACCGAGGCCATCGAACTGCATCATGCAGCTGAACAGCGCGACAAAATCCGCCAGATTGAGCAATGCCTCCTGCAGTTCAAAGCGACGCGTGACGATCAGGAGATGATGGTCGATGACGTTGAACTTGTTGAGCAGGGCGATGTGGGTCTCGGAGATATCGGCGACAAAAAGGTCGGGGTCGTAAGGAAGGAAAGGGTCAGCCCGGCGACCGTTCGCCGCCTTGGCCTTGCGCAGTTGTTGGTCCTCGTCCTTGCGGGCAAGACTCGATACCTGGCGGATAAGGAAGCGCACGCCACTGTCTTCGATCGTCGTGCGGATTGTCTCGATAGGAAACAGTGCGCCACAATCCAGCGCATGCGCCGTTTGGCGGAGTACCGCGGGCCACAAGGCGCCGCTAATGTCAGGTGAACTCATAAGCCAGCGCCGGTCGCCAGTCGATGAAGCGGAGGCCATGCATTGAGCGTTCCATCATGGCTCCTCTTGCAAAAAGTGATGTTGTGCGTTGCGGCTTCGTTGCAGCGCACAACGTTATTGCGCCGACACCCTGAACACCGGGTTGAATGGTGTGCCTTCAAGATGGTGTTTGAGTTGGCGCATCAGGCATCCCCAGGTCGTGTTGCGCTCCGCTATCGCCTTCGCCGCTGAGTGTGCGTCTGCGTGCAGGAAAAAGACTTTCGTCTTGCGGGCGTCAAGCGCAGCCAGCTCGAAACTGATCGCGGTGCCAACCCAGTCGGGCGGCCCGCCGATGCAGGACCACGCTAGCCGGTGCGGCGGATTCAGCTCGTCGATGCGCATGCGAAAGACGACGCTGCGTTCCATGAAACCAAATTCGGCCATGCCGCCGGGACACACTTCGACGACACTGTCTTCGGTCCACCACGCCCTCAGGCCTTCCTGCGTGGTGAGCGCGGCGAAGACATGTTCCGCCGGCACCTCGATCGTGATCTGATGATAAAGATCGGTCATCGCTACCTCCGATTGCCGCTTGGCTCTCTGGCGTCGCCCCTGCAAACGAGGGCTGCCATTTCCGCGGCGTGGAGCTTTCTTTATACACTCAGCCGAAGTCAACCCGCTTCTGCCCTTCGGCCAGTTTCTGTGAACGTTTCCACCGCGTTCAAAAGCGGCCGTAGCTGAAGCCGATCAATGGCCGGTTCCCTCCATGCTCACGAGAAAGGATTGCGTCAATCCGGCCGCTCAGCGCTCATTCCCCGGTTTGGACTGACTTGATGAGATTGTTGCGCAGCGTCACGATCGCCTTCTGCACTCTCGCGAACTCGTCAGGCGCCAGGCCAGTCGCCTCGACGAGGTCCATCTTCAGGCCTTTTTCGCGCAGCCGTCGGCCGCTTTTCGTGAGGCTGACCAGCACCTGACGCTCGTCTTCGGGATCGCGCTGCCTTTCCAGATAACCCATCGCCTCGAGCTTCTTCAGCATCGGCGTGAGCGTGTTGGATTCGAGAAACAGCTTCTCGCCCAGACCGCTGACGGTCTGGTTGTCCTCCTCCCACAGCGCAATGATCGTGACGTATTGCGTATAGGTGAGCCCAAGCTCATCGAGGATCGGCTTGTATGCCTTGCCGAACGCCAGGTTCGCGGAATAGACCGCAAAGCACAGGAAGTCGGAGAGCATCACGTTCGCGGGCGCCGGTTGGTCCGTGGATCTCATCTGCATCCTCTTTAGCTAAAGACTGATGTTACGCAAGGAAAGTTATATATCGCATGCGATTGTATCGCAATGGAGTGAAACTTGGGCTGCCGCCGCGTTGAGAGCAAGCCCTGATTAATTTCAACCCGATGCTGTGACCGACGCGCATCAGGACCGATGATGCGCGACGGCCCAGCGACGGGAAGATGCGCGATCTAGCGATGTGCGTAGACGTTGTCGCGATTGTCGCGCAGCGTCACGACGGCACGGCTCCCCGCCTGGGAGTGCCCGGCGACTACACCGCCATACGCCGCTTGCGAGCCAGTAGCGTCGTCGCGCTCGGCGGCGAGGGATTGCACGCTCTGACCGCGTTGCGACACCGGTGCCCCAACCGAGGGCTTGTAAAAGGGAGCCGGGCCATAGCCGCTGGCGAACGCGGGCGCGGCGGCGGAAGCCGAAAATGCGACGAGCAATGCAACGATGAGTTTGGTCTTCATGATGGAATTTCTCTAAAAAAATGTTCAGTGAGAGGCGAGTGCCTTGCCGGATCATGCCGTGATGACGTTCAGGGCGATGTCGATGTTTCCGTGCACAGCTTTCGAGTACGGGCAGATTTGATGGGCCGCGTGCACGATCGCCTCGGCGACGTCCTGTGCCAGGCCCGGCACGCGGACGGTGAACTGCGCGCCGAGGAACCAGCCGGGACCGGTCTGGCCCACGTCTACCTGGATATCCACGGAAGAGTCGGGCGGCAGCGTGACCTTCTTCAGCGAGGCCGCGATCCCGAGCGCGCTGATGTAACAGGCCGACCAGGCGCCCGCAAACAACTGCTCGGCCGTCGGGTGCGGCTCGGCGGCAATGAACTCGTGGTTTTCACCGCCGGGCGCCGACAGCTTGATGTCGACGACGCCGTGGTCGCCACGCTGGGCGCTGGGGTCGCGGTTGACCGTGGTGTGGGTCTTGCCCGAAAAAATGACTTTTTCGATCTTGGTCATGATGGATTCCTTGATGAATAAGGGGTGTTGTATGATTTTTACTCGCATGCACTTCAATCGCATGCGATGTATAATGAAGGAAGAGACAAGCGATGTCAATCTCATAAGATTTAATCGCATACGATTTTTAACAGGGACGAACGATGACCCAGCGATGACCGATCACGAATCGACGCGCACAACCCAGCGTTTTGAGACACCCATCGTTCAATGCTCCACGCCGTTGTCAGCCCGGTTATAGCCGTCTTCGAAAAATACAATGGTGATCGACATTGACTTTTCAGAGTCGATCCACCAAACTCGATGTCAATCACTATTGTGTTTGGGTGAATCCTTCAAACTTCATAGGAAATTTTCATGAGCATCGAAGGCAGCCAACCCCTGCTCAAGCCGATTCGGCTGGAGGACCTCGATTTTCCCAATCGCGTCGTCATGGCGCCGCTGACGCGCATGCGCGCGGCGAATCCCGAGCTTGTCCCGACCGGCGTGCACTCACATCTCAGGAGAACTATCATGACCAACACGGCCGAAGCAACCAACAAGGCCCTTGTGGTCGAAGCGTTCGACACGCTCTTCAACCAACGCGACTATGCCGCCGCCGCGCGTTTCTGGTCGCCCGACTATATCCAGCACAGCGCGCATATCGCACCGGGGCGCGACGGTCTGTTCAACCTGATCAAGAGCCTGCCTCCGACATTGCGATACGAACCCGGCGTGATCGTGGCGGACGGCGATTACGTCATCGCTCACGGGCGCTTTTCAGGCAATGGGCGTACCGTCGCATGGATCGCTGCCGACATCCTGCGCATTTCGGACGGCGTACTCGCCGAGCATTGGGACGTGTTGCAGGACGAGGCAACCGAGGCCGATTCGAAAAGCGGCCTGCCCATGTTCGGGAACAGTTTTCCGCGCTAACTCTACCCATCACTTCCATTGGAGCCAATCATGAAACTCACAGGTAACACTGTCTTTATCACCGGAGGCGGCTCGGGCATCGGCCGTGGTCTCGCTGAAGCGTTCCACAAGCTCGGCAATCAGGTGATCATTTCGGGCCGACGCGCGGAGCGTCTGCAAGCGACCATCGATGCGAATCCCGGCATGCGAGCAGTTGCGCTCGACATCACCGATCCGGCGGATATCAAGGCAGTCGCCGCCAAGCTGATTGCCGACCATCCCGGGTTGAACGTGCTGATCAACAACGCCGGCATCATGCTTCCCGATGGCGCTGAAGGCCCGGTCGACGACGAACTGCTGAGCACGACCGTCGAGACGAATCTGCTTGGGCCAATCCGCATGACATCGGCGCTGATCGAGCACCTGAAGACTCGAGACGGCGCCGTCGTGGCAAATGTCACGTCGGTACTTGGCTTTGTACCAATGGCGATCGCGGCTGTGTACAGCGCGACCAAGGCGGCATTGCATTCATACACGCTCTCACAACGCTATCTGCTTCGGGACAGCAAGGTCTCACTCATTGAGATAGCACCGCCATGGGTCCGTACCGAGTTGATGAACAGCAGCGAGGAAGAGCGCGCGATGCCGCTTGAAGCGTTCATCGCGGGCGCGATCGAACAACTGGGCACCGAGGCCAACGAGATACTGGTGGGTCAGGCTGTGGACATGCGCGCCAATCCGGGACCTGGCGAGCACGCGTGGGTCAACCAGTTCAACGACATGCTTGCTGCCGGTTGAGCATGGGATTGCCTGGCGAGAAAGTCAGGCAATCCGGATACCGGGCCGCGTCAGTTGTTCGGCTGCTTGTCTGACATCGAGACCCGCGATCACGAAGCGCACAAAATCCTCCATCAGCGCCTCCCTGTTTTTCGCAACTGCAGGCAAAAGTTCCGCACAGTTTTGCCTGCGGCCAGATAAAGACGAGGAGCCGTAGTATCTCTCTCATCATGCGTCAACAAAATGCGTAACACCGAGAACCCTCATTAACTTCAGCGCGTTCCTCTGCCCCTGGTCCTCGTAATTGGTATTGAGAACCACATGCGTCAGTTCGACGGCCTTTGAAATCTCGATGATCTGACTAGCGATCGAGCCAAGTTCGTCCTCGTTGTACTCGTACTTGAATCTCGACGACGACGCCACTCCGCCTTTGATATTCCAGGTCTCCTGATTACGTCCATGCAGACGGATCAACGCCAGCCGCGGATGCGTTGTTTCCCAGATGGCAGGGATGCTGTTACTCGACCCTTGCGGCTCATCCACCACCACGTTCACCAGCCCGCGCTCACGCTCGAGAGCCAGGGTGGAATCCCGGCGCTTTTCATCGAACCAGGTCTGGTTGCGAAACTCGACCGCCATCGTATAGGCGTCCATTGCACCCATCACGTCTGCGCAGTGCTCGACATGCCGGATGCCATGAGGATTGCAGATCACCCACGGTGCAAACTGGAAATGCACCGCGCCGAGTTTGCCGGCGGCACGAAGCGGCTCGATGGCTTCCAGATACCGGCACCACAATTCCTGCTGCAACTCGCCCGGCAAATCCTTGTAATACAGGCTTGTCTTGCCGTTCTGCGGCAAGTACGGCTGTATGTCTGGCGGAAACATGTCGCGCGCGGTCTGATGCCCGGTGAACAAACGAAACGCCTTGATATTGAATACGAACCCCGGCGGCGCCCGCTCAGCCCACAACACCGAATTCGCAGGATTCGGCATGGCGTAGTAACTGGAATCGACCTCCACCAGCGGGAACACGGACGCGTAATGGCGCAATCGGGCCTCGGCGCTCGAACAGCCTGGCGGATAAAAGCGTTTGCACTTGATGAGCGTGGGATCCGTCCACGAAGCCGTGCCGACCAGGATGGTCACCGCGCATTCTCCCTACCATTCTCGCTACATTCACTCGTCATAAATTTCTCCCCGCATTCCTCCCCGTGTTTAAAAAGGGGCAGTTCAGGCTCGGTCAATTTCAAGGTAAAGTACTGTACATTCATACAGGTAAATTTACCATGTCAGCCCTGCCGAAACACGTCGAAGAGATTCACCCCGCCTTGTGGCGCGGGTCGCAGCTCGCGCGCTCGCAGGGGCAGACTGTCGACACGGGCTACGCCGTGCTGTCGGCCGAACTACCGGGTGGCGGCTGGCCGCTGGGAACGCTGATCGAGCTGTTGGTACAACAGCCGGGCGTGGGCGAAGTCAGACTGTTACGCCCGGCGCTCGCCGCCGTGAGCAAGCGCCCTATCGCTCTTGTGCAACCGCCTCATATTCCAAATTCTCTCGCTTTCGCGTATCTGGGCGTACCGCTCGACAAACTGCTCCAGGTGCGCGCATCGAAACTGGCCGACGCGCTGTGGTCGGCCGAGCAAATTCTCAAGACCGGCAGTTGCGGCGCACTCGTCTTCTGGCAGCAATACGCGCGCACAGAATCGCTGCGGCGTCTGCATATGGCCGCGCAATCCTCCGAAACGCTGTTCCTGATGGTGCGCCCGCTCGCGAGCGCGGCGGATTCGTCGCCGGCCACGTTGAGGCTGTGCGTGCGCCCGGCCGGCGACGGCATCGCTATCGACGTGATCAAGCGCAAAGGCCCTATTCGCGCCGAGAGACTGTCCGTCACCCTGCAACCCTCTCCCGTCCTGATGAGTCCCCATGCCCGTGTACGTCGGCATACACCTACCCCGGTTGTCGCTGGAAGTGTTCCGTCCACGCTGGTCGCGTAGACATGAACACGGCTGCGTTGTCCTCGATCGCGACACGGTCTTTATAGGAGACTTGGGCGCTCGCGAGGCCGGCGTGTGCGTGGGCATGAAACGCGGCGGCGTCCTCACGCTGTCACCCGACACCCTGATGTTCGAGCGCGAGCTGAGTAAAGAAAACGACTTGATGCGCGAGGTGGCTTTTTCGCTGATGAAATTCTCACCCATGGTCGCTCTCTGCGATGAGGAAACCATCGTTATCGATGTCACGGCGAGCTTACGGCTCTTCGGCGGAATCGTGCGGCTGTGCCATCAGATGCGGAACATTGTCGATGCCATCGGCGTGACGGCGCGTTTGAGCACCGCGCCGACTGGCCAGGGAGCGTGGCTGCTGGCTAAAAGCGCCCACAGCGCTCACCGCGGCAAGCGGCGTGTGCTGAAGATGACATCGCTCGAACGCAAGCTCGGAACGCTGCCGTTCCAGGCCGCGCCGGAAGTGCGCGCCTTCACCGACTGGTTCACCGGGCTTGGCTGCAAGACGCTGAACGACATCCGCCGCCTGCCGCGTGCGGGTCTGAAAAAGCGCTGGGGCGTCGAGCTACTCGATTCGCTGGATCGCGCTTATGGACTTGCACCCGAGCTGTATGAATGGCTGGCCGTGCCGCCGGCTTTCAGCGCGCGCATCGAGTTGCCCGATCATATCGAGCATGCGGAAGCCATGTTGTTTTCCGCGCGCCGGCTGATCGTGCAACTGTGCGGCTGGCTGAGCACGCTACAACTGGCGCTCACGCACGCCACGCTTACGCTGGAACATGAGCGCGGCCGCGATGCCATCGACCCCACCGTTATCCCCATCGCACTCGCCGAGCCAACCTGGCACGAAGAACATTTGCTGCGCTTGTTCAAGGAACGGCTCGGCCGCACGGAACTCGTCGCCGCGGTGATCGCGATGCGCCTGAGCGCGGCAAAAATACAGCCCGCCGAACCACCTACCGACACGCTCTTTCCCGAACCAGGCGACTCGCCTGAAGACCATAATCGTTTGCTTGAATTGCTGGTTGCGCGGCTGGGTCCCGAGAACGTGCTGCGCGCGGCGCCCTCGTCGGATTACCGGCCGGAACAGGCGAACCGCTGGATCTCCGTCACCGACACCACCCATCCTCAAAAGCCCGAAGCCGTGCCGTCCGATCTGCCGCGCCCGGCGTGGCTGCTCGAAACACCGCTGCAACTGATGATGAAAAGCCATCGGCCGTTTTATGGGTCGTCGCTGAAACTGGTGTCGCCGGCTGAGCGCATCGAAGCGGGATGGTTCGACGGCGGGTTGACAAGCCGCGATTATTTCGTCGCGCAAGCCAGCGATCAAAGCTGCTACTGGATCTATCGCGAGCGGCCCGGCAGCGCCGAGGCCGAAGATCCGCGCTGGTTTCTCCACGGTCTGTTTGGATGATGCACCGTGGATACCATCTTCTCCATGCTGCCCGCGTATGCGGAGCTCTTCGCGTTTTCCAACTTCACGTTTCTTCATGGTGCATCGCGTGGAGAAGAGCTAGTCACACGGGCAGCGCAACTCAATTATGCCGGTCTGGCGATCACCGATGAATGCTCGCTAGCGGGTGTCGTACGCGCGCATGTGGAGGCGAAGAAGCTGAATTTTCCGCTGGTCATTGGCTCGTATTTCAAGCTAGTCAATGCGGATCTTTCGTCGGCCTTCGGACTCATCTTGCTGGCGACGAACCGCGAGGGTTATGGCAATCTCTCCGAGCTCATCACTATTGCCCGCATGCGTTCAAAAAAAGGCGCGTATTTGCTCACGCCGAACGATCTGGCTAGACCTGATAAAGAGTTCGCTCATCTGCGTGGCATGCCGAATTGTCTCGCGATCCTGGTGCCCGATTTCCCCGCGAAGCAGGCCGCGCTCGATGCCCAGATCGAATGGCTCGACACCACGTTTCCGCAACGGGCGTGGGTTGGCTTGACGCTGCACCAGCGCGCACTCGACGACATCCACCGGGGGATCGTCGAGCACGTCGCTGCGTTTCATAAGGTGCCTGTGGTCGCGACCGGCCACGTGGTGATGCACGTGCGTTCGCGCAAGCCGCTGCAGGACACCATGACGGCGATTCGTATCGGCAAGCCGGTTTCGGAATGTGGTTACGATCTCGCGCCGAACGCCGAACAGCATCTGCGTTCCCGGCTGCGGCTTGCGAATCTCTACCCGGAATACACGCTCGGCGAAACGCTCAACGTGCTCAAGCATTGCACGTTTTCACTCGATGATTTGCGCTACGACTATCCGGACGAAATCGTGCCGGCCGGATATACCCACGCGGCTTATTTGCGGCAGGAAACTTATGTGGGCGCGCATCGACGTTTCCCGCTCGGCATTCCGCACAAGGTGCAGGCGCAGATAGAACATGAACTCGAGTTGATCGAGCATATGAAATACGAGGCGTATTTTCTCACTGTCTATGACCTCGTTCGTTTCGCCCGCAGCCAAAACATCCTTTGCCAAGGGCGTGGTTCCGCGGCGAACTCAGCCGTCTGTTATTGCCTCGGCGTTACCGAAGTGGACCCGGCGCGCGGCAACATGCTGTTCGAGCGGTTCATCAGTAAAGAGCGCGGCGAGCCGCCGGATATCGATGTCGACTTCGAGCATCAGCGGCGCGAGGAAGTTATCCAATACATCTATCGTAAATACGGGCGTGATCACACGGCGATTGCGGCGGCGGTGTCGACGTATCGGCCACGTGGCGCGTTGCGTGAAACGGGCAAGGCGCTGGGGGTCGATGCGCAGATTGTGGATCGTGTCGCGAAGTCGCATCAGTGGTTCGATAACGGTCATGACCTGCTGCAGCGCTTCGCCGAATCCGGGCTTGATCCGGAGAATCCGTTGATTCAGTCGTGGGCTTCGCTGGCTGCGCAATTGCTGAATTTTCCGCGCCATCTGTCGCAGCATTCGGGGGGTTTTGTGATCAGCCGGGAGAAACTCACGCGGCTGGTTCCCATCGAAAATGCTGCGATGCCGGATCGCAGCGTGATTCAGTGGGACAAGGACGATCTGGAAGCGCTGGGGCTTCTAAAAGTCGATGTGCTCGCGCTCGGCATGTTGTCGGCGATTCGACGCACGCTCGATATGGTTTCGGAGAAGCGCGGCAAGCGCTTCACGATGCAGGACATCCCGTCCAAAGATGAAGCGACCTACGAGATGATCTCGCAGGCGGACACTATCGGCGTGTTTCAGATCGAGTCGCGGGCGCAGATGTCGATGTTGCCGCGACTTCGGCCGCGTACGTTCTACGATCTGGTGATCGAGGTCGCGATCGTGCGGCCCGGTCCGATTCAGGGCGGTGCAGTGCATCCGTATTTGCGGCGGCGTCAGGGTTTGGAGCCGGTTAAATATCCTAGCGAGGGTTTGAAGATCGCATTAGAAAGAACCTTGGGCGTGCCGATCTTTCAGGAACAGGTCATGCAGATCGCGATGATCGCGGCGGGCTTCACTGCAGGCGAAGCCGATGCGTTGCGAAGAGCAATGGCCGCGTGGAAACGCAAAGGCGGCCTGGAGAAATACTATGACCGGATTGTGAACGGCATGACCGAGCGTGGTTATGAAAAGGCCTTTGCGGAAGCTATTTTCGAGCAGATCAAAGGCTTCGGTGAATACGGTTTTCCCGAAAGTCATGCGGCCAGTTTTGCGCTGCTCGTGTATGTCAGCAGTTGGTTGAAGCGACATGAACCAGCGGCGTTTCTTGCGGCTATGCTGAACTCGCAACCGATGGGTTTCTACTCCCCTTCGCAACTCGTACAGGATGCGAAGCGCCATGGCGTAGTCGTGCTTCCCGCCGATGTAACGGTGAGCGGCTGGGATTCGGTGCTTGAATATCCAGATGAGCGTCGGGGCGATGAGAGCAGGCCTGCTGTGCGGCTGGGGTTATCGTTGCTTCGCGGGATGCGGGACGGTGCGGCGGAGCGTATTGGAACTGCTCGTTGTGTGCGTCAGTTCGAGAGTGTGGGCGATCTCGCGCAACGGGCGCAACTTGATCGGCATGATCTGCAGGCGCTGGCTGCGGCTAACGCGTTGACTTCACTTGCGGGTAATCGGAGGGAAGCGCTCTGGCAGTCCGTGGCCGCAGTGCCCGACAAGGACATGCTCAACGATGCACGCGTGGAAGATGCTACGCCGCTGCTTGGGGCGCCGTCGGAGGCTGACGATATTGTCAGCGACTATAAGGCTACGGGTTTATCGCTCGGACGTCATCCGCTCGAATTGCTGCGGCCGGCGTTGCTTGAGCATCGGTTGATGTCGGCTGCTACGTTGCGGAGTTACAGGGACGGCCGGCTCGCACGCGGTTGTGGACTCGTGACCGTGCGCCAGCGGCCTGGTACTGCGAAGGGCGTGATGTTCGTTACGCTGGAGGATGAGACCGGCAACGTTAACGTGATCGTATGGCCAAGCCTGCTGGAGAAGCAGCGACGAGAGGCGCTAGGTTCGACGTTGCTGGCGGTGTATGGCACATGGCAATGCGAGGGCGAGGTTCGACATCTCGTCGCGCAGAGGTTGGTGGATATGTCGTATTTGCTGGGTGGGTTGACGAGTGTGAGCCGGGACTTTCATTGAACTTTTTTGATCATCAGCACTCCGTCTAATTTGTTTTTGCGCAAGGTGGTAACGTTCTCATACAACATCTCGCGTGAAAGGCACTATATTAGAGGCTGGTTTTAGCCACTGAAGGAGTTCGAGTATGAAAGTCCGCATGTATCGCAGCACCGTTGCAGGCATCGCGATTGCGATGTTGTTACCCATTTCAGCCGCTCATGCGCAGCTTGGTAATTTGCTCAAGGGCGGTGGGAGCTCCGACGGGTCGTCGTCAGGCGGGCTCAGTAGCCTGGGTAGCATGGGCAGCGCGTTGACCGGGCAATCGATGACATCGGGTAGTACCAGCAATGTCGCAGGCGTGCTGCAGTTCTGTATCAAGAACAACTATCTCAGTGGCAATGGGGCGTCGTCGGTTAAGGACTCGTTGATGAGCAAGCTGGGTGGAACATCGGCTGCGTCGTCGGATAGTGGGTATACCGATGGGGCAAATGGGCTTTTGAAAAGTGGGAATGGGCAGCAGCTTGATTTGAGTGGGGGCGGGTTGAAGCAACAAGTCACCAAGCAGGTTTGCGACAAGATTCTTTCGCAGGGGAAGTCGTTGATGGGTGGGGGTTAGTGGGCTGATGGTTTGATGTTTTGACGGGCAACTTGAGGGGGTATGGCAAGTTGCCCAGCTAGGTTTCTTCAACAACCCCGATAAGCTCATGGTTCTGTTGCGGATCGAAGCAGGCTTGTCGGGGGCAATCGCGACGTATCGCCCTCTTTGCTTCCGATGAGCGACCCACTACCTAAGTTCGAGACCGATCGCCTGCCGATCCGCCTACGCTCCATGGCGGACTACGAAGCATGCCTGGCGATGGATCGTGACCCGAATCTGCACCGCTGCGAATGTCGGGTGACGAGAAACTCGAATGAGTCTTGCCGACCCGTAAGCGACAATTTGCGTAACATTCTGGATGTCCGCTTTTCGAAGTCTTCTTGCCGAGCGATACGCTGCGCGGCGTCCGCTCGGCAGTACCTGCGTTCAGTTGCTATGTGAAGGCGTAAATACTCCACGGAAGCGCATCTTCCCAGAAGCAAGACGGTCATAGGCTTCGGTGGCACGATCTAGCGAAAATGTCTCGACTATTGGCTTAACCTTTCCTTTCACGGCGAGATCAAGCACCTCGCTGAGGTGGCGTAAGCCAGCATGCGTGGAGCCGATCACCCGTTGGCGCATCATGTGAAACGGTCTCCCCTCCGATGAGATCGAGAACGGCCTGCTGAAGTCCAGTCCACAAAGGACTACGCGAGCGTCGACCCTCAGACCCGCCATAGCCTCCTCCGCGATGCCGAAGTCGTTGGAGGTGACCAGCAGGATATCTGCGCCTCCAAGATCGCGAAGTTCGGTGCCGTTGCTAACGACTTGATCAGCGCCTAGTTGGATGGCCAGGTCGCGCTTGTCCGCGGAGTGCGTGATCGCAATCGTCTCGAAACCGCATGCCTTGGACAGCTGCAGGGCGACGTGCCCCAATCCGCCGATACCCAGAACAGCGATTTTTTCGTGCGGTTGTGGCGCCGCATCCCGAAGGCCACTCCAGGTGGTATAGCCAGCGCACATCATAGGCGCGGCATCCGTGTATGCCAGTCCGTCAGGCAACAGCACTGTCCCCTCAGCCGCAACGGCGATGTACTCCGCGTGTCCGCCCTGCGAAGCGAACCCGGTGGTGCGAGGCTCGTCACAGTTCGTCGCAGTCTGACCGGAGAGGGGGCGGTTCTCGCGACAGTAGGCACAGCGGCCACACGCGGACTGCACCCAGGTCGTGCCGACCCGGTCGCCCACTATGCTCGTATGCACGCCGGCACCCACTTCGACAATCTCGCCGACTACTTCGTGACCGGGCGTCTGGGGATAGATATTGCCACCAAAGCCCCGTGTTGCCCATACGTCGGTGTAACACATTCCAGACGCATGAACTTTCACCAGCACCTGCCCTGGCTCAGCTTTTGGAATCGGGAGTTCCCAGACCTCCCAAGGTCGATTGGCACCGGTCATTACGACTGCTTTCATCTTCATTGTCTGCTCCTTGGTCGACAGAGGGACCGGTTAAGGTCAAATCCTCTGGCGTTGGCAAATATCACTCCGGCCGCGTTAGGTCGTCGTTGTGAGAAACCTGCTCAGTCTAGGAAAAAATCATTATCATTACTATCTCGCCAATCTTTATGCCAAGATGAAAAGTGCTCATCAATTAAAAAGCGGCGACCTCTTTTCGCTAAATGTGTTCCTGACCGTGGCGACGCACCGCAGTTTTCGCGCGGCATCGATTGAGCTCGACGTTACCCCCTCGGCAGTCAGCCATTCGATCAAGATCCTCGAACAACGTCTTGGTGTTCGCCTCTTCAACCGCACTACCCGCAGCGTGTCACTGACAGACGCAGGAGAGCGACTCGCCGATAAACTTCGTCCCGCGATCTCGTCGGTAGCGGAGGCGATGCAAGTGGTCGACGGACTGCACGATACGCCCTGTGGCAATGTACGAATCAACGCTAGCGAAGGCGCTATTCGCATGGTCCTGAAACCAGTGCTTGCACGCTTCCTGCGTGACCATCCGCAGGTCTAACTCGACGTTGTGACGGATGGAAAGCTCAGCGATATAGTCGCCGGCGGGTTCGACGCGGGGATTCGGCTAGCCGAGGCGGTGCCACAGGATATGGTTGCGATTCGGGTGTCTGACGTGGTGCAGTTTGCGGCTGTTGCTTCGCCTGCCTATTTCTCCTCGCGCGGCCGCCCTGAGGTGCCCCAGGACCTTTATCGGCACGACTGCATACGCTTTCGCTTTGACAGCGGCGCAGTCTACCGTTGGGAGTTCGAGCGTCGCGGCATCGTCGAGACCGTCAACGTCAGCGGCCCGCTCACCCTGACTGATCAACCACTCATGGTTGATGCCGCGATTGACGGCATCGGAATTGCGTTCGTGCCGGATCATCTTGTCCGCGACGCATTGCGCGATGGCCACCTTGAGCGCGTATTGGCCGATTGGTGCCCAGCCCTGCCCGGCCTGTGTCTTTATTACCCTGGCCACCGTCACGTATCGAGCGGTCTACGCGCGTTGATTGATACATTGCGCGTTTAACCCGCGGGCGCTCACGACAATAGGCACTTGTACGGATTTTCCTTCGGAAGCGGTCAATCAAGGCACCGTCGCGAGTGACCGGTTGTGGCCGATAGCGCCAGTTCAACTAAGGCCCCTGAAGTCGACATTCGCGAAGACTGGGACGAGCTCGCCAACGACCGATCCTGCCGAACTTCGATCGGTTGAATCGCTAGATTGCAAGATACAGGAACCGGCTTCCTACATCGCTTTTCAGAGGGACACCGTTGCTCCTCTGTGTCATGCATAAAACGGAGACTTAGCTCGTGAAGATTCACCGAACGCGGCCCTTGCAGCTGATCACGCGGTCCGGCATGGTCATGCTCTGGCGATTCGTGTCTCCATCCATTCCAACGCACGAAGAAAGTCGTCGAACTGTCGCTCCGACAAATCGGACAAACGCACATTCGGCTTTTTATGCGCCGCACCTTCTACCAGCGGTTTCGGTAGCGCGCTATTAACGCGAGACACGGCCTCGTTCAGCAAAGCTTCGTCACTGAAGGGAAGCTTCGTGGCATGCGTGCCCCTGCATGCCTTAAAAAAAACGGCACGCACCTTGAGTGCGCGCCGTTAATCCGAAAGCATCACACCCGGCGGCAAGCCGGGCATCCCACATCAGAATATGTTGCGAAGACCGATCGCGACACCAGTCTGGTTATTACGCCCCGGAAAGTCTGCTTGCGCCGCGCCGGTGCCACGGATGAAATCGACCGTGCCATACACTTCTGTCCGCTTGGACAGCGAGTATTCGGCAAGCAACACGCCCGAGTAGCGGACGCCGCGGCCAAGCGTAGTCCCGTCGGCGTTCAGCGCATTGCGCGAGTGGTCGTAGTAGCCCGCCGCGGTCAGCAGCAGCGGCGTCGTGGCCTGCCAGGTGGTACCAACGTAGAAGCCGTCGTCGATGCGGTTAGTCTTCGTCACGGGCGCCGCGAAGTTGGCAGCCGGCGAGTTTGCAGCCGACATGAAAATGTCGACCATGCCGGTATTGTCCTGCGAATGCAGCCAGCCCGCAAAAGCCTTGACCGTGTTGAATGCATAGACAGCGCTTATGTTGACAACATTGAACTTGTTGTTGTGCACGTCGCTGTTCTGTTGGAAGCCCGCATCGAGAGACAAGCTGTTGTACGTGTAGGACGCCGTCAAACCGTACATGTTGCTCGCGCCGACGCTGCCAGCCACGTTACCAAAGCCGTACATGGCTTCCACGTTCAGGCCGCCGAACTGGCCGTTGTACTTGACGGAGTTGTTCTGGCGCAGACCGTAGCCGAGTGCGCCGGGCAACCAGCCGTCCTGATCGTAGTTGCCCACGGTCAACGGGTCGTAGACGTTACCTAGCTGGTCGAATAGCGGCGTGTTCTGGCGACCCAAGGTGACGGTGCCATACCGGTTGCTAGACAGCCCAACATAAGCCATCCGGTTGAAGAGCGTACCCGAGCTCGCAAGCTGGCCGTTCCAGACGTTGAAGCCGTTCTCAAGCCGGAACACCGCAGACAGGCCGCCGCCCAGATCCTCAGCTCCCTTCAAGCCCCAACGGCTGCCAGTGATCGGGCCGACGCCCATCGATACCTGGCTGTCGTTGTTCGCATTGGCGTTAGTGAGATAGCGGACACTCGTGTCGACGATGCCGTACAGCGTGACCGAACTTTGCGCGAAAGCGGACTGGGCCGCGATGGCGATCAGTGCGCCGCCGATGGCGCTGGTGGTTTTCTTCACCAAAGTTCTCCCATGTTTAGTTATTAGGCAAACCGCAGGTCTATTTGACGGCTGCGGTTCATACGAGGGCTTTTGGCCCGCGGGTAATAATATTTCCGTCAAATTAAATCGGGATCTGTTTTTGATTGTGTGTCTCCCGCTCACAACATTGGATTGACTTTTGATTCAAGGGATAGCGCATAAAACTTGAGTCGATTGATGTTTGCTGCAATGCAATTAGATGCCGTTTCGTTATTTGAATAATCGTTAACCATAGGAATTTTCGGCATGGCGGACCGGACGTAGGTAATGCGCAGATACCAAGTAGGCGATGAACGACCGCATCGGCCGACGTTGGTCTCGAACTCACTGTTTCGGGTCGCGGTAAAATGAAACGTTTATTGCATACGGCCTTGCATCGCCCATCCGTATCTCTATGTTGCTGCCTGCGCTGCCGCAACCAAACCCCATTCGAGACCAATCTCCAAAATACATCTCCTGTCCGACCGCGAAGTGGAAGAACTCGACCAGTTCCTGATGTCCGATTTGGTATCGGACGAAACATTGATGCTCGACAGTCTGGACGGCTATCTGACCGCCATCGCGATCGGTCCGATCACATTGATGCCGAGTGAATGGCTGCCGGGTATCTGGGGGCCTGAGCCTGACGACGCGCCTGAATTCGAGTCGATGGAACAAGCTCAACGCGTTATGAATCTGATCGTGCGGCACTTCAACAGCATCATCGCGATGCCTGGAGAATGATCCGGACTCGATCGCGCCGATCTTCAACGAGAACGAGCTTCCAGACGACCCGCACGTGTATCTCGACGCTGAGAATTGGGCGCTTGGATTCATGCAGGGTGTTGATTTGTACCGGTCTGCGTGGAAACCGCTGTTCGATGAAACGCAGGGACAAGCATGGCTACGGCCGTTGCACTTACTCGGGTCTAAGGAGGTGAGCGAGGAAGAATGCTCGCTCGTCCTCCGGCCCGATCGACGGGAACAGCTTTCGGAACAGATTCCCGCCAGCATTGCCTCGATCTACCGTTATTGGAGCCCGTTCCGGGCAGCGGTGTTCGAACGCGAACTCGCGACAACGGTTCAGCGCGCCGCGCCGAAAGTCGGCCGCAACGATCCATGCCCATGCGGCTCCGGCAAGAAGTTCAAGAAATGCTGCGGAGCGGGAAGCATTCTTCATTAGCGCGGACGATGATTCTGAAACCGCTGTGCGACTATTTGCAGTTCTCCTTCTCCTTCAAGGACCGAACCGCGATCCCTCCCTGGCCGACTGGACCGGAGGTGGAATCCTCGATGACTTGAGACGGTGCCACATTGCCGGTAGCTCCCGGCGCGAACACGAGAATGCGCCTGTTCGGCTCGGCAACAAAGAGCCGCCCGTCGGAGGAGATGCCGATCTTGTTGCCCACCTCCGAGCCTGGCCCAGTGATTCCCGTGGCTGGACCGCTGATTGTCCGTACCGGCGGCACGTCGCCGCTCGCCTTGGCGGCGAAAACGCTCACCTGGATCTGCGTCTGGTTTGTAGTCGCGTTGTAGACGACCAATTCGTCCGTATCAGGATCGAGATCGATCGTGATGTTGTTCCTTGCGAAACCTCCGGTAGCCGGCAGCAGGCCGGTTTTGCTACCCGTAAGGCTGCGCAGAAGCCGCGGGGAGGTCATGCTCAGGCTCGTGCCAAGCGTGTCGATTATCACCTCCCCCCGCGTGTCATAACCCGCAATCAGCAGATTGTCCTCGTCGTCAACGGCAAGGCTCACATACTGGACGATATTCGGATCAGTAATGGCAATCGGATTGTGCACGACCCCGGAGCTATTGACGGGGACGACCTGGACCCCCGCACTCGCGGGGCGAACGATCATGACGAAGTCGTTGAGGTGAGAATCCACGGCGATGCTTACCAGATCATTCGTCTGCAACATGAACGAGCGACTGGGCGCCTCATTGCCCTCGGCCTTCGGCGGAAAGATGTCGACGGTGCCGTTGGTGAGAAACTGCGCGACGTGAAAGAAGTCGTTCTTGCTGAAAGCCATCGCCCGACCGGTTACGAGGGTGGTGCGCGACCCTTGCAGCACCTGGCAGGGCTCGGTCGCTCCGTTGGCGCGCAAGGAGTAACCGCGAATCTGATCATCGAGAGCGAGGAAGACGGCGTTGTTGGGGCAGGCGGCATGCGCCAGCGGGACCCCGAACATCGCACTGACGATCGCGACGCATAGCGCGAGTTTCATGACAGGTCCCCTTAGCCATATTGCGTGGATGGGTCTAATAAGCATAGACCAACCGGGCGGAGACCGAACGATGAAATTCCGCGAGTTTCCGATGTCGAACTTCCGTAGCCGACCCTTCTCGGCCACTCCGCAGTACCTCTCGAATATCCGAAGTTATTTAGTTAGTTATATTTAATGATCGCTCGCGTCAGTCCGTTGAGCGGCGAACTATCGCGGGCTAACATTTGTGGCGAGGAAGCTTCCTCGCCCAAGCGGAGTGCAGATCAGATCAGTTCACGCCCCGCTGCTGGTGACATTTTCAGTTCCAATGCGTGCGGGCTTGGTTTAATGGCCCGCCCATCGCTGAACGCTGCCTGCCTTTGAAGTTACTCGACGAAGTCCGTCGCTTCGGATGAGCCTCTCCACGCATCGATGTCGTGTTGGACCGCTGCGGCCTTTTGCGCTGCCAGCTCGTTGGCAATCTTGCCGGCGAACAGGTGCAAGGGTGGGGCCGCCACGTCTACAGCCTGCATGATCAGCATGGCCAGCTTGTCCGGATCGCCGGCCTGATGACCGTGCAGTGTGCCAAGGTGAAGATCGAGCGACGCCTTGGCTTCGGTGTATTCATCGATCTGCCGTTTGGCCACTGCTAGCGCGCCGCTCGACAGAAACTCCGTGCGTACCGGGCCCGGATACACCACCGTTGCCGTGATGCCGAACTCGGCCACCTCGGCGGCCAGCGACTCCGTCAGGCCGGCGAGTGCGAACTTGCTCGCCACATAGCTGCCCCAGCCGGCGTATCCGCCTTGGAAACCGACGATCGAGGCGATATTGATCACATGCCCACTGCGCTGATCGCGCAGATGCGGAAGCGCGTGCCGCAACACGGTCAGGGGTGCGAACAGGTTGACGTCGAAGTTCCCCCGAAGCTCCTCATCCGAGAGGGCCTCGATGGTTCCCTGTTGCGCGTAGCCGGCGTTATTGACGATCACATCGATCTTGCCGAACGTCTTGATCGTTTGCGCAATGGCGGACCGCACGCTCTGGTCGTTGGTCAGATCGACTTGCAGAGGAAGAAACTGCCCCGAGGCGGGGCCGATAGCTTCCGTCAGCGACACCACAGTACGCGAGGTCGCTGCGACACGATCGCCACGCGCGAGAAGTTGCCGCACGAGTCGTTGGCCGACACCTTTCGACGCGCCCGTAACGAACCATATTTTTTCAGACTTGCTCATGATAATTTCCTTGGAAAATAAGTAATGCAAATTTAAATGGGAACGACTTAGATGAGAGTGATTAGAAGGGGCTCGCCGTCGGGCGCACGACGATTTCGCTGACATCGACATCCGCCGGCTGTTCGATCGCATAGGCAACCGAGCGCGCAATGGCATCCGACGTAAGCGCGATGCGGCGGAAGTCGCGCATGGCTGCCCGCGCGGTTTCGTCGGAGATCGACTCGGCCAACTCCGACTCCACGACGCCCGGGCAAATCACGGTCACACGAATCTTGTCGCTTTCCTGCCGCAGGCCGTCCGAGATGGCGCGCACGGCGAACTTGGTGGCGCAGTACACGGCGGCCGTCGGCGAGACGGACAGGCCGCCGATCGAGGACATATTGATGACCTGGCCGAACCCCTGGCGCTCCATGGTCGGCAGGACTGCAGCAATGCCGTGCAGCACGCCTCGGATGTTCACGTCGATCATGCGATTCCATTCGTCCACTTTTATCGCGCTCAAGGGCGACAAAGGCATCACGCCGGCGTTGTTGACAATCACGTCGATGCGGCCAAAGGCGTCCAGTGCGAACTGGGCGAAAGCGTTGACGTCGGTGGCGGAAGTGACATCGAGTGCGCGGTAACGAACCGAGCCGCCGCTTGCCTGGATTTCTTCAGCCAGCGCCGCGAGTCGTTCCGTGCGCCGCGCACCGATCACGAGCTGGTGCCCCTGCGCGGCGAGCAGCCGGACCGTCGCTTCGCCGATACCGCTGCTTGCCCCGGTGATGAGGATGACTTTGGGTTGATTGGTTTGCGTTGTCATGTTGCGTTCTCCGTTTCGATAATCTGTTTAGGGTGATCTGAGGGAGAGGCTACGAAGCCTGCGCATGAAGGGGCAAGGCAATCGCTGCGTGGCCTCTCGGGCGCTTCGGTTGCACCGTGCAGCCGATGACCCATCTTATGAGCCGGCTGCCTGCACGCGAATACACGCGACGATGGCGGTATTGCCTATTCCTATTGAAGTGGGATGCTGGCCGTCGATCGCATCCAGTAGAATTCCTCCATCCGATCTGGCGAAAGAGGAGCCCTCGTGACCGTTGCCGACAACCCGGTTTCCACAAGGATGGTGAGCCTGCTTCAGCGTCTGGCGCCGAATGAGGGGTACACCCAGTCCGCGCTGGAGGGCGTGCGGTTCATGCGCTCGAACCGGCCGCTGGGGCGCACGCCCGTGCTGTACGAGCCAAGCATCGTGATCGTGTGCCAGGGGCGCAAGCTGGGCTTTCTGGGCGAAGAGGTGTATGTCTACGATGCGCAGCACTACCTGGTCTTGTCTGTGCCGCTGCCGTTCTCGACTGAAACCGAAGCGAGCGAGTCCGAGCCGATGCTGGCCGTATCGTTGCACCTCGATCTGATCGAGTTGACCGACCTGATACTGGCGATCGATCGCTCCGGATGCCATCAGCCGAGCGCACCGCTAGGGATCCTGTCGACGCCGCTCGAGGGAGATCTCGCCGAAGCAACCTTACGTCTGCTGCAAGCCCTGAGTTCACCCCTTGACGCCGAAATACTGGGGCCTGCAATCGTGCGGGAAATCTGCTACCGGGTATTGATTGGGGAACGAGGTGGCGCGATGAGGGCCGCGCTCGCGCATCAGGGCCGCTTCGGCCGCGTGGCGAAAGCGCTGCGGCGAATTCACACCGACTACGCGCAGTCATTGGATGTCAGTCGTCTCGCGGAAGAGGCGGGGATGAGCGTTCCCGCGTTTCATGTCAACTTCAGAACCGTCACGCTGACCTCTCCGATCCAATACATCAAGTCGACGCGTCTGCATCAGGCGCGCTTGCTGATGATTCGCGACGGCTTGACGGCCGCGTCCGCATCGGCGCGCGTCGGTTACGAAAGTCCGTCGCAGTTCAGCCGCGAGTTCAAGCGGTTTTTCGGACGCTCGCCCGCAGATGAGGCTCGAGATATGCGGGCGTCGTTCGCGCTCTCACCCGCTGCAAAGATCAACGATTTCGCGGCGTCTCACTGACTGATGACTTCGTATGGAACGCCCGTTGATGGCGCGCTTGAGTACGAACGAGGACCGAGGGTATCGTCGCGAATCGTTCGAGGGTTGGGCAAGCCGCAATTCGGTTGCCCATGCGCCGAGAAAGCGGACATTCACGAGGTCCGTCCGCAAGCCTGCAGACGTCACGGCCTATCCAGACGAACACCTCCGCCGCGTTCGTCGTCGGCACGCCGCTCCGCCCCGCTTAACCCGGCAAGTCCTATAAATTTTCGCGGATCATGGCGAACACGTCGGCGGATTGCCCTTGCAACATGGCTTTGGCGGAATACAGGATCATTCCGTACGCAGACCCCAACTCGATCTTCGGCGGCATCACGAGTGTCATCGTATCGACCTTGACGTTCAGAAGTGCGGGGCCGGGCTCATTCAGCCATGCGACGACCGCATCTTCGAGCTCATCGGATTTCGACACCGTGCGCCCCCATAATCCGATCACCTCGGCGACCTTGCCGAAGTCCGGGTTTTGCAGGCCCGTATAGAGTGGGAGCATGCCTTCGGACTTCTGCTCGATGTCGATAAATCCAAGCTTGCCGTTGTCGAATACGACCACCTTGATTGGCAGCTTCTCCTGCACGACTGTCATGAGCTCACCGAACAGCATGGCGAGACCACCGTCGCCGGACATGGAAATCACCTGGCGTCCAGGCTGGCACTTCTGCAGCCCCAATGACATCGGCAGGGCCGCCGCCATCGTGCCGTGTAGCAGGCTCGAAAACACCCGACGTTTTCCGTTAGTCTCGATGTGCCGATAAAGCCAAACAGTGGGCGTCCCATCGTCGGCGCAGAAGAGTGCATCGCTCGCCGCATGCCGGTTGATCAGCTCGGTCAGATAGATGGGGGGAATCGTCCCGCGGCTCGACGGGACCGCTTTGGAACGGTGGGTTTCCAGCGCAGCGGCATGCCGTTGGACGAGCTTGTCGCGGAACTCGGTTGACGTGCGCGGCTTAAGGCGCGGCAGCAACGCCTCCATCGTGGACTTGATATCTCCAACCAGCCCTAACGTGACCGGATGCCGGCGCCCGAGATGATCGGGTGCGAGGTCGATCTGAACGATCTTGGCCTTATCCGGGTAGAACTGCCGCCACGCAAAGTCGGCGCCAAGCATCAGCAAGGTCTCGCATTCGGATACCGCCAGATAGCCCGCTTCGCCGCCGATAATGCCGGTCATGCCGACGTTGTACGGGTTGTCGTGTTCAAGCGCGTCCTTGGCGCGGGACGTGTGTGCAATGGGCGCCTTGAGCCGCTCGGCAACGGCCAGGATTTCGGCGTGGGCACCACGACATCCCGAACCCCCATAGATCGTGATCTTCTCGCCTGAATTGAGGATGTCAGCGACACGGTCGAGGTCTGCGTCACTCGGCCGGACCATCGGCACATTCGTGTGGACCGAATACGGGGCGTCATCGCTCGCATTGGCATGGGCGATGTCGACCGGAACGATCAGCACGGCGACGCCACCCTTTGCAATGGCGGTCTGACAGGCAATCACCGTCTTGCGTCGCGCCTGCTCCGGCGTAATGATCATGTCGCAGAACACGCTGCACGATCCGTAGATCGCCTTGAAGTCGACCTCCTGCGGGAAGTTAAAGCCGATTTCCTCGCTCGCTACCTGGGTTGCGATCAGGATAACCGGAGCCCGATTACGGTTGGCGTCCACCAACCCGTTAATGAAGTGAAGGCTGCCAGGGCCGCAGCTTCCGGCGACAGCCGTCAGGTTGCCGGTTATCATGGCTTCGCCTTCGGCGGCGAACGCTCCCGCCTCCTCGTGGCGCACATGGATCCACTCGATGTCGCTCTCGTTAACGTGGTGGGCGATGAGATTCAGCGTGTCGCCCACGATCCCGTAGCAGTGCTTTACGCCCGCCGCGGCGAGTGTGTCTACAATAATTTCAGCAACTTTCTTGCTCATGTCTGCTCTCCTGAAGGTACCCTGTTCATGAAGTGACCGACCACCCTTGTGACGCGCAACCCGAATCGAGCCCACTACATTTGGTAAGCACGGCGTTCATCAGTAGTGACCCGAAGTCAGGTCGACCTTCCCTTTGAACACGTTATAGCTGTAGACCGTGTACATCAGCATCAACGGGTAGACGAACAACCCCTCGCCCCAGAACATGAAAACGAGGCTTGTATGCGGCCCCGCCGCCTGGGCGATCGTGAGCGAGAACGGGACCATGTACGGCCAGAAAGAAATCGCCAGCATCGCGTAAGCGCAGATGAACAGCACCACGATCATGAGAAACGGCTGGTTGTCGCGGTGCCGTCTGACGCCGGTCAGGGTGCCTGCGATTGCACAGAGCGCGACCAAGGGCACAAGAAAAAGATACGGACGGTCGAGCCAGCGGTGCATGATCGCGAGGTTTTCATGAAGTGCATGAAAGAACAACACGATCAGCAGAACAAGCACCACCAGAAGCAACGGCGCAATCGCACGATACGCAGCGTCGCGCGCGTCTGCCTCGCATTTCTTGATGACCCAGCTCGCACCGAGCAAAGCATAGCCGGCGCATAACGCCACACCGCATAGCATCGAGAAAGAACTGCACCACGTCATGACATCGCCGCTGAAACGCCCGTCGACAATCGGCAACCCTTTGACGAGCGCGCCGACCATTGCACCCTGCATGAACGCAGCGACGACCGAACCCACCACGAAGCCAACGTTCCAGATCGCCCGCGTACGACGAGCGCTGCCACGGAACTCGAAGGCGACGCCGCGAAAGACCAGGCCGGCGAGCATCAGGACCACGGGCACATAGAACGCGGAGACCAGCAACGAGTAAGCCTGCGAAAATGCGCCCCACAACACCACGCCGGCTACGATCAGCCAGGTCTCGTTGCCGTCCCACAGCGGCGATACGGCGGCCAGCATATGACGCCGGCGTGTTTCGTCCCGGGTCAGGCCGAAGAGCATGCCGACTCCGAGGTCGAAACCGTCGAGCAACACGTACAGCAACATGCTGAGGGCGAGTATCAGCGACCAGTAGAGGATCATTTGCACATCTCCTGGATCATTTGACCGTCGACGGCAGATCCGCCGCTGCCGAAAGCGGACGGCTCGGTGAGGCAGCAGGCAGCGTGTGCAGCGGGTCTTCGGTAGGTCCCCCTTTGAGCAGCCTGTAAATGTAGAACGTGCCAAAGGCAAAGATGAAGACATAGGTCACGCAGAAGACCAGCAGCGAACCCGCTGCCGCGCGCGGCGTCAGGAACGGCGTAATCGCATCAGCCGTGCGCAGCACCCCATAGACAGTCCAGGGTTGCCGTCCCACCTCCGCGGTAAACCAGCCGGTGAGCGTCGCGATGAACGGCAGTGGAAAGCACAGAAATACCGTCCACAGCAACGCGCGCCGCTGCAGCAGGCGCTCCTTGAGCGACAGCAAGGTCCCGCCCCAGGCGACGAGCAGCATGAGGAGACCGCACCCCACCATGACCCGGAATGCAAAGAACGGAATGACGATCGGCGAACGCTCGCTGCGCGGAAAATCAGCGAGGCCGACCTCTTTCGAATCGAGTGTCATCGATGAAATCAGGCTACCGAGCACCGGCACCGAAATCGCATAGTCGTTCTTTTCGTGCGCTGCATCGGGCCAGGCAAGCAGGACTTCGGATGCGAGTTGTTCGTCGTGCCAACGTGCTTCGATCGCTGCAAACTTGATGGGCTGATAGCGGTGCACATAATCGCCGACCAGATGTCCGAACAGCAGTTGAACTGGCACGAGGATAGCGGCGAGAAAAAGACCCATCCGCAGCATCACGCGGGCTTCGGCACGACACATTCCGCGCAGCGAGTACCACGCACCTGTAGCCGCGACACAGAACGCGCCGGTGACATAAGCCGCGAGCAGCATATGAGGAAACCGCACCCAGACAACCGGGCTGAAGATGATCTTTAGCCAGTCGTCCGGCACGTAGACACCGTTCTGGATCGTGTAGCCCACCGGATATTGCATCCAGCTGTTGTTCACCATGATCCAGAACGCCGAGAGCGTCGTGCCGAGCGCGACCATCGCCGTCGAGAAGAGATAGAGTCCCGGCTTCACCCTGTTCTTGCCGAACAGCAGCACGCCGAAGAACGACGCCTCCAGCATGAAAGCCGTAAAGGTCTCATAGGACAGCAGCGGTCCCTGGATCGGCCCCGAAAGGCGCGACAGTTCGCTCCAGTTCGTGCCGAACTCGAAAGCCAGCACGATTCCGGAGACCACGCCCATGCCGAAGGCGATCCCGAAGATCTTCAGCCAGAAGTCGAAGACGCAGCGGTACGTGGGCCGCCCGGTAATCAGATACAGCGCTTCCAGTACCGTCAGCCACGCCGCCAGTCCGATGGTGAAAGACGGAAAGATGATGTGAAACGATACGGTGAAGGCGAATTGCAATCGCGACAACATGAGCGCAGTGGTGTCCATATCGCTCCCCTGGCGACAGAGGTTGGATTGCGCAACCAAGACGAGTTGCTGAATCGGTTGCCGTGAATTGCCCGGCAGGACGTTCATCAGGTCCGCGGGCACATCGAGGTCCGCAGTGCAATCACCAAGCCGTAGAGACTGAATTGAACGGGTCATGCTTCCAGGTGCTTGATGATAGTTGCCGGGGCGAAGGGCGGCTATTACATGAATCTGGAATCAGCCCAGCTAGACTATTGGCGCTGGACGCTTATCGAGCAACGAAGACAGGCACCTAGACGTGCCTCGGATTACATAGACATGCAATGTCTCGGCCGAGCACAACGTCATACGTTGTTTCTGCGGACGCTTGATCAAAGCGCCGAATGGCCCTATCCGCTTCTTGCTGTCGGCCTGACAGCTACGCAACTGTCACCGGGTAGGCTTACCTAGAAGCGCTGCACTAAAGAACTTCTTCGATCGTTAGCAGCTTACCTAGTGTCTTCGACCAGCCGGCGTTGGCCGAGCCCCGTCCGATGATGAACAGCCGAAGTCGACCCGTTTGAGTCACCCAGAACTCGCTTCCCGCTGTCCGTTTTCGCAGCGGCATGAGACCTCCGCCGAAGACTCATCGGCTCCGCACGGCGCCACAGGGACTTTCGGAACAACGTCTACCGCTTGGGAGGGGAGTTCCGTTTCGACAGGTTCGATGATGGCAACCAGACCAGTCTCCAATCTGACATGGCGTTCGAACAAGGCGAGAAGTTCAGGGCGCAGTCCGTCGCCGCGTTGTGCTGCAAGAGCGTGAAGCGAGAGAAATGGCAACATGGTCGAACTCCAGTCGATGAAAGGCAGGCGAGCGCGATGACGATGAAAGAATTGGCATGTCGGGCGCCTGCGAGATAAGTGTGGTTCGGACGCGCCGCGCGTTGTCCGCCGACCTCGGCTAGTGCGGGATCGAATGCCCAAGCTAGCGCAGCAGATCGGTACGGGCACTCCGTTTCTTGCTGTTCAATTGCGATGAACGTAGAGCCACGCTTAACGCGCACAGTTATGCGGTTTTGTCGCCTTTGACCGCTGGCGCGGTTGCCTACGAACGGCACGCCATAGTGACCATAGTCATCACAAGCCGCATGGCGGTTCTTCGAGTATTGCAGCAAGAAACGGGGGGCTGCTGACTGCTCGCGCCAATATTGTTCAGGCAGAGAGGGGCGATCGTGCATCTCTCTTTCAACCACAGTCAATGAGGAATTCACCATGTCCAAGGAAGATGACAACAAGGCCATCGTGGGCCGCTGGTTCACCGATTTCTGGGGCAAGACCTGCAATCTCGAAATCGTCGACGAGCTTGCCGCTCCTGGCATGCTTCTGCGCTACTCGCTGCACGAGCCGCGCCGTGGCCGCGAGGACATCAAGGCATTCATGACCGATTTCCGCGAAGCATTCCCGGATCTCAACTTCTGGGGCACCACTGATCTCATCGCCGAGGGGGACTATGTAGTCGGTCGTTGGGAACGTGGCGGCACGCATGCCGGTCCGGCATTCAGCGATTTCCTCATTGGATCGTTGCCGGCTGCGACCGGACGGAAAATGCGGTTCACTGGCACGACTGTGCTCCAGCTAAAAGACGGCAGGATCGTTGAAGAAATCGGCCTGGACGACGGCGTGACCGCTCTGCAGCAACTCGGACTCATCAAAACAGCGTGATCGAAGGCACGATCCGTCCGATATGTTTGCGCAACGCCATGTGCATCTAACGCTACAACGGGCCGGGTATACCCCTGCCCGTTGTAGCCCGTGACGCCAACCGCGAAGGTCAACCCTGTGGCCAAGAACAGCCATTCGAAGCGACAGCGTCGGCCGTCGTTTCCTGGTCGGCCCCGGTCCGACGATAAACTGGCGTAGTCGACCCACTATAGATCCGCCGTAACGTCATCGGCAGCCACCAAGGCGCAACTGCCATTCACCCCATCGAGACAACCGGTGCGCCCGATGTCTCGGACGGCGCATATCGCGCGGTAGCAAGTACCTGGGGCGGCACTGGGACGTGTGCGCGTCTGACGAGGGAGCCTTCGCGAAACATGAGCAGATCACCCGGCTGGCACGTGGTCCATGCTTCATCGGTGAGTGGTGTCGTCGCGATCACTGCCGTGCAGTCTTCCGAGGTCGCATAAGCGGAGAAGTCGACCGACATATCGGCATCGACAAGTCTCGCGCTTGAGAACGGCCAGCGGCGCATGACATAAGCCAGCCGCGTGGAGCAGTAGGCAAACTGCGACTGTCCATTCGACAGCAGGAAGTTGAAAATTCCATAGCGATTCAGGTTGCGAGTCATGTCCTCGACTACGTCGAACAGCTCGTCCGGCGTGGTATCCCGACCGACGCCACGCTCGTGGATCACATTCATAATCGTGCAAAAGGCCGATTCACTATCGGTTGTTCCCACCGGTGCGTAAGGGCCAGGCACCCACCAGTTTCGCTCCCGCAGATCGCCGTTATGTGCGAACACCCATTGCTGTCCGTTATGTTCGCGCATGAACGGATGGCAATTCTCAGCACTCGCACCGCCCTGCGTGGCCTTGCGGATGTGCGCGATGACATTGCGCGATTTGATCGGATAACGCTTCACGAACTCCGCCATGGGGGATTGGCAAGCAGGTTTGTCGTCGATGAATAGCCGGCATGCCCGCTCCTCATAAAACGCGATTCCCCATCCGTCCACGTGGTGATCGGTCAGACCGCCTCGAGCCGCAAATCCCGTGAAGGAAAAGGTCACATCGGTCGGTTCAGCGCAACTAAGAGCAAGGAGCTGGCACATAGGCAAGGCATGTAATTAGTGGTAAGAATTAACTACTTTGTTCGCTGCATCAGGTAGATGCTATCTATATTAATTACCAGCCAATATAGAACGTTATTTCAAATTGATCGATCGGAACGAAGGGCTTTAGTTTTTTCTTCTACCCACCCCGCGATACAGTGATTCCGTTCCCCGATGAACGGGAATGCAGCTCCGAACCCGGTGTGCGGCGCATTGCTGCATCTCATTGGTTTCGGTCTGGCTTCTATGGGATCCAACATTAAAAACACCGCACATGAAATCAAGATTCTTTTTCGGGTTTGGAGCTTTGGGAATGACTGCGATGCTGGCAACATCGGCGGCGCAAGCGGACAACAGCGTGACGCTCTATGGGCGGATGGACAACGGGGTGACCTATATAACGAACACGGGAGGGCAACACGAATACAAGATGGACAGCGGCGTCGTGTACAGCAACTACTGGGGGCTGCGTGGCGTAGAGGATCTTGGCGGGGGCACGCAAGCCATATTCGACCTTCGCTCGGGCTTTCGCGTGAACGACGGCAGTTCGAAGCCCAGCAGCGCCTACATGTTCGGAAAGACCGCGCTGGTCGGCCTGAGCAACTCGTTCGGCACGCTGACGCTCGGCAGGCAATACGACTTCATTAACGACTACACGTCCCGCTATAACATCAGCCAGGACGGCGACGGGTACGCGATCCACCTCGGCGACCTGGACCGCATGAGCGGCGACACGATGATCAATTCGGTCAAGTTCGCAAGCAAGAGTTTCAACGGCCTGAGCGCGGGCGGGATGTATTCGTTCAGCAATACGGCCGGCAGCTTTCACACCGGTTCCGCGTGGAGTGCCGGCGTGCTTTACGCGACGGGCGCATTCAGTGCGGCAGCGGCTTACTCGCAGCTGAACAGCACGACGATCGATCCATACAACGCGCTCGGCTTGTCGTCGTTCCTTGGCACCACGACCGCCAAAGTCAGCAGCTCGACGGGCCAGCTCACGTCGCTGTATTCGAGCACCGGACTGACCGTGAGCCACCTCGATACGGGCGGGATCGGCGCGAGCTATAGCTTCGACAAGCTCACGATCAAGGCCAACACGACCCTGACCAAGGTCACGTCGGCCGATGGCAAGGTGTCGTCTTTCATGCATGTGTATGAAGCCGGCAGCGCGTATCAGTTCTCGCCTGCGTTGGCGCTCCGCTCGGGCTACCAGTACACGACCTTCGAACATCATCACTGGAACGAGCTGTCGATCGGTCTCTACGAGAGTCTGTCGAAGAGTACGCGGATCTACGCGTCGGCGGGCTACCTTCGCGCATCGAGCGGCGTGAATGCGGTGATCGGCTATGCGTTCACTCCGTCGAGCACACAGACGCAAACCGCCTTGCGCGTCGGCATCGCCCACAACTTCTAAACTTCTGATTGAACCTGTACCGGGCCTCGGCCGCCGACCCGCGTGCCGCGGTCGAGGCTAATTCAAACGAGAAACATCCAATGAAATTGCGATTCTCCGCTATTGCGTTGCTCATGGTTTTACCGCTTGCGAGCGCCTTTGCGAAGCCGCTGGTTGTCTGCACCGAAGCTAGCCCGGAAGGATTCGATCCGGTACGTTACAGCACGCTGACCATCACGAATGCGTCCGCCGACGTCATTTTCAACGGGCTCGTCGCGTACGACGATGTGACCGGCACTGTGCAGCCGGCGCTCGCGCAGAGTTGGGACGTCAGTGAGTCCGGCGCGGTGTACACGTTCCATCTGCGTCCCAACGTCCACTTCCAGACGACCGATTACTTCAAGCCGACCCGGACCTTCGATGCCGACGACGTGATCGCCACGTTCGACCGGATGCTGAATCCGGACAACGCATGGCGCAAGGCGTTGCCGACGATCGTGATGCCGAACGTGCAGTCGATGCAGATCCCGAAGCTGATCAAGTCGGTCGACAAGGTCGATCCGCTGACAGTTCGCATCGTCCTCAACCGTCCGGACGCCACCTTCCTGCCGATCCTGACGATGAGTTTCGCGTCGATCTATTCGAGCGAATATCTGGCGCAACTGCTGAAGACCAACGCGATCGCAGACCTGAACGCCAAACCGGTATCGACCGGCCCGTTCATCCTGAAGAGCTATCGCCCGGACGCGACGATCCGTTACGCAGTGAACCCGGACTACTGGGGACCGAAACTCAAGGTCGATGGACTGATCTACGCGATCACGCCCGATCCGACCGTGCGGGCACAACGGGTCAAGGCAGGCGAATGCGACATCGCGCTCGCACCGAAACCGGACGACGTCGCGTCGGCGCGCAAGGACCCGTCGCTGAAAGTGCTCGACGTGCCCGGTTTTATGACCGCGTTCGTCGCACTCAATACGCAGCGTCACGGCCTCGATAATCCGGCGGTGCGCCGCGCCATCAACCTCGCCTTCGATCGCAATACGTACGTGAAGACGTTGTTCGGCACCAGCGCAGTCCCGGCGACGAGTCCGTATCCCAGCAGCACGGAGGCGAAGACCGGCTATGCGTACGACCCCGTGCTCGCGAAAAAGCTGCTGGCCCAGGCGGGCATGGCGAACGGACTAAGTCTGACGATCTGGACCCGCTCGACCGGCAGCACGCTCAATCCGAATCCGAAGGTGGGCGCCGAACTGCTTCAGGCTGACCTCACCAAGGTAGGCATCGACGCTCAGATCAAGACGCTGGAGTGGGGCGAGCTGCTTCATGAAATCAAGCAAGGGCAATACGACCTGCTGTTCATGGGGTGGGCCGGCGACAACGGCGATCCGGACAACTTCCTGTCGCCGCTGTTCTCGTGCGACGCGGTGAAGGGCGGCACCAACTTCCAGCGTTACTGCGATGCGTCGCTGGATGCGTCGATCGCGAGCGGCAAGGCGACCAGCACTGCATCGGTTCGTGCGCAGGACTACGAGCGCGCCCAGAAGATCGCGCACGATCAGGCGCTCTGGATTCCGCTTGCGCATCCGCTGGTGGCCGCGATCACGCGCCCGAATGTGGATGGCTATCACGTCAGTCCGTTCGGCCGCGTGAACTTCGGGTCCGTGTCGATCCGGTAGTCGCGTCCGGCAAACCTTCCCGCATCACTCTTTCACCGGATGACGGTCGTGCAGTTGCACGGCCGTCAGTGGAGACTTGCGTGCGTTTTTCTCTGGAGACCGCTTGTGCTGAAATTCCTTGTCGCCCGCCTGCTCGGACTGGTGCCGAGGCTGGTCGTGCGAAATCCAGATATGCATCGCGGGCGTGACTCCAGGATCCTCATCAAGTGTTTGAACTCGGAGAATGACGTGTGCTTGCTCGGGACGCTCAGCAATGAGATGCGTGCCACATCCCGAGCAAAAATAGCGTAGCTTGCCGGGAGAAGACTCGAAGCTGCGTAACAGGCTTTCGCCCGAGGCCCAATGATTTTGTGGTACTACGACGCTCGTCCAGGTATTGGCACGGCGTCGGTGACCCGTTTCGGCTTTACCCGGTTGGATCGCGCCACCGCCTAGCATCGCCGAATCAACCCACCTGCCCCACAACAGGCGCCATCCCCATACCGGCCTCGTTAGCAGGCCGACCTCCTCTTACCCCATCCAGCGATAGTGCATCAATCAAATCATCTGCCGACATCGGATGGCCGAGCAGGAAACCTTGCAGCGAATCGCAACCAAGACGGGTCAGGAACTCTTGTTGTGCCTGTGTCTCCACACCTTCCGCGACAATATTCAGATTGAGCGTCTGACCCAGTGCCACAATTGCCGAAACAATCGCTGCGTCTTCTGTGTCGCGAGCGAGGTCGCGGATAAACCCACGGTCGATCTTCAGCTCGCTCGCCGGTAGCCGTTTCAGGTACAGAAGACTTGAATAACCGGTGCCAAAATCGTCGATGGAAATACGCACGCCCATATCGTGCAGTTGCTCCAGGATTCGCAGACTCGCATCGACATCGTGCATTGCCGTGGACTCGGTGATCTCGAGCATCAGGCAGCTCGGTTCCAGTGCGTGGCGCGCCAAAGTCTCCCGGACAATTCGAATCAAACTCGCATGTCTGAATTGCAATGCTGACAGGTTGACCGCCATGGTCAGGTCTTGGAGGCCTGTGTTGCGCCACGCCGCGATCTGCCGGCAAGCCTCGTCCAATACCCATTCACCGATTGGCAAGATCAAGCCGGTTTTCTCCGCCAGGGGGATGAACTGGTCCGGTGCAATCAGCCCGCGAGTGGGATGCCGCCAACGCACCAGCGCTTCCACGCCGATTGCCGGCCCGTTGGGTGCAGTGAACTTCGGTTGATATTGCAGAACCAGTTGCCCTCGACCAACGGCCGCGAGGAGATCTTGCACGAGCTGTAACTGCTCATGCACATTGGCGTTCATCGAGGCTTCGAAGAAACAGTAAGTATTGCGTCCTAGCGCCTTCGCGTGATACATCGCGGCATCCGCATTGATCAGCAGGTCAGCCCGATGAGAGCCGTTGCCGGGGTACATCGCAATGCCAATGCTTGTCGACACGCGCAACTCGCGGCCGGCAAGCTGAAAGGGCTCTCGAATAACGGCCAATACTTTGTCGGCGAGCGTCGCCGCATCCGCTGGTTCGACTACCTCTGCAAGCAGCACGAATTCGTCTCCGCCCACACGAGCGATAGTGTCCTGTGATCGAACGGTCACCCCGATGCGTTGCGCGACTTCGACTAGCAACAGGTCGCCGACGTGATGGCCGCAGGCGTCGTTGACCGCCTTGAAGCCGTCCAGGTCCATGAACATCAGGGCAAAGCGGCCATGTTCGCGATCGGCGCTCTGGATCGCCCGATCGAGCCGGTCTTCCAGCAGCACGCGATTGGGAAGCTTGGTGAGGGCATCATGTAACGCCAGATAGGTCAATTCCCGGTTGGCCTCAGCGAGTGAGACCGCCAATATGGCGGTGCGTGCCTCCAGCCGCAGGTCAAGTACTGAAATGATCAGTGCGATGCCGAGTACCGCCAGCGTGGCAACAATGATCACAAGCGCAAGCCATCCCGCGTTCACTCCCTCATGCACAGCACCGCAAACGCTCCCCAGCGGAAACTGCGCTGCCGCCATCCCGGTGTAATGCATCGCGACAATGGCCAGGCCCATCACCACCGCAGCGCCTGCACGCATCGGCCGGACAAGAGGTGAATGGCGGCGCAGACGGAATGCAATCCACAGCGCCGCGCCCGACGCGAGAATCGCGATGACGACAGACAGGATAAAAAGCGGCGGGATGTAGCGGATTCCGGGTGTCATGCGCAACGCAGCCATGCCCGTATAGTGCATGCCGGCGACCCCGGCGCCCATTAATACAGCGCCACAGATCAATCGCGACACAGGCAACTCGTTCTGGCCCACAAGCCACAGCGCGAACGCCGAGGATGCGATCGCGATCAGAAGCGAGAGCACGGTGATCGCGAGATCATAGCCGAGCGAAATCGGCAAGCTGAAGGCAAGCATGCCGACAAAGTGCATCGACCAGATGCCCGTGCCCATGGCGCACGCGCCGCCCACCAGCCACCCAAAGGCAGCACGTCCCTGTGAGGTAGAAATGCGTCCCGCCATGTCCAACCCGGTATACGAGGCCAGAATCGCTACGAGCAGCGAGAACAAGACGAGCAAACTGTTGTAGCTACCTGCAAGCATGGGGTATTCCATAAGTGTTGATCCAAACTACGTGGATCTCTCCCACCGCGCCCGCGCACTACAGCGTGAGCATAAGATGATTGTCGAGCCTTAGCCTCCCACGTAAAACAGATGCCTGGGACGCAAAAAAGAAGCGTCCATGAGAGCCTGAGCAATTGGTTACAGCGAACAATTCCACAAAACGCTGGTGGACCTGTGTGCGAAAGTCGCGATGGTCAGGCTCATGGCAACGGCACACGCATTTGTTATAACGACTCGGCGTTCCGAAACTTGAAAGAATCGAGAGCCGGTCGAGTGTCATTGCGCTCCGGAAAGCCCAATCGGGGTCCCATTTTGGTCGCAACCCACGTCGAGGCGGTTCTGATGGGTGGCCATGCGGACGAGCCGACGACTGAAACGCGCGTGCCCGGCAGCAATCGACAAAGAATCGACCACCGCCGGGCACGTCTGACACTTCGTTGCAAAGCGTCAGTTACAACCTGCCATCACGACAAGTGATGCACCTCCTGCAGGCCAAACACCGGCGTCGGAATCCCCTCCATCCTCGCCTTAAGCTGCAGCGATAAATACTGCGAGTAGTGCCGCGACTGATGCAGGTTCCCGCCATGGAACCACAATGCCTCTTGCTGCGTAGGTTTCCACATGTTGCGCTGCTCGCCTTCCCACGGCCCCGGGTCTTTAGTCGTATCCGATCCCAGCCCCCACACCTTCCCGACCTTATCCGCCACCTCGCGCGAAATCAGATCCGCAGCCCAGCCATTCATCGACCCATATCCCGTCGCGTACACAATCAAATCCGCCTCAAGCTCGCTACCGTCGCTAAGCACCACCGAATGCTCTTTCAACTCGACCACATCCACGTCGCTCTTCAGCTTGATCTTGCCGTCGGCGACTAGCTCGGAAGCGCCCACGTCGATGTAATAACCCGACCCACGCCGCAAATACTTCATGAACAGACCCGAGTCGTCGTCGCCGAAATCGAGCATGAAACCTCTCTTCTCCAGCCGATCATAAAACTCCGCATCACGCTCCCTGATCGCGTTATAAACCGGTATCTGAAACTCGTGCATGATCTTGTACGGAATCGATGCAAACGTCAGGTCGGCCTTCATCGTGGTCATCCCCGCCGCCACTGCACGCTCCGAGTAAAGGTCGCCGAGCGCCAACTCCATCAACGAATTCGATCTGACTATGTGTGTGGACGAACGCTGCACCATCGTCACGTCCACGCCCGCTTCCCACAGCGCCGCGCAAATATCGTGCGACGAATTATTCGCGCCGATCACAACAACCTTCTTGCCACGGTAAGCATCCGGTCCCGGATGTTTCGACGAATGATGTTGCTCGCCCTTGAACACATCCATGCCCTTGAACTTCGGCATATTCGGCTTTCCCGACATACCGGTTGCAAGCACGAGTTGCTTCGGCCGAAGCGTCAGCTTTTCGCCGCCGCGCTCGACTTCCACAATCCATTCGCCCGCGGCCTCGTCGTATCGTGCGGACGTGCACGCGGTCGACCCCCAGTAGTTCAACTCCATCACCTTCGTGTACATCTCGAGCCAGTCGCCGATCTTGTCCTTCGGCGAAAACACCGGCCAGTTGTCGGGAAACGGCAGATACGGCATGTGGTCGTACCAAACCGGATCATGCAGACAAAGTGTTTTATAACGAGCACGCCAGGCATCGCCGGGCCGCTCGTTCTTATCAACGATAATCGCCGGCACACCAAGTTGCCGCAGCCGCGCGCCTAGCGCAATGCCGCCCTGTCCACCACCGACAACCAGACAATACGGCTGCTTCTCATAACCCAGCGCCTCAAGCTCCGCCTCGCGATCCTCTTTCCAGCTCGTCCGGTCCGTACGCGCGCCGTGCTCGGCGCCCATCGGGCGCTTGAAGCCTTTGGGTTCTTCATGGCCCTTGAGTTCGGTCATGGTGGTGAGCAGCGTCCAGATCTTGCCGTCCTTCACGCGAATAAACCCCGTACCACGCGCGACGCCGGTTTCGAACGTGATCCACGCCTGCGTCACGCCGTCCGCCTCGGTCGCCGTTTCGTTGTCCGCGATCTTCACTTTCGATGGCTTGACCGTGTTCAACTGCGCATCCAGCATCGCGGCAATCTGCTCGCGGCCCTCCATCGTCTTGATGTTCCAGGTGAACGCGACCAGGTCGCGCCAATAACCATCGGGCTGGAATAGCGCAACGGCAGCCGCCGTGTCGCCGCTTTTCAGTGCAGCTTCGAATGTCTCCAGAATGTTGGAGATGGTTTGGTTCGGATTACGTTCAGGCATGGTCGCTCCTCCATGAAATACGGATTACTGAATATCGATTGATATCGATCAAAAAAATACGGGTTCTGTGCCCGTCAAAACCGCCAAGTTGCTGCTAACGCCTGTGCGGCGCCACTATTCCAAACTTCGCGATACGTCTATATAACGTCGCCCGCGATATTCCCAATGCCTGCGCAGCGAGAACTGGGCGCCACTTTGCATCGGTCATCGCGGCAACAATGCGGCTGCATTCGAGTGTTTCGCTTTCAGACAACGCGGGTTGTGTCGCCGGTGTATTGGCTTCACGCGGAGGCACCGGCGTGCTTCGGGACGAACGTATAACGGGCGGCCTCACGCGCGCATGCAGCGGCGCGCCTGAACCGATCAATCTGAATGAAATGAGATCACGTCCGGGGCGGACATCGAGCAGACGTTCGGCGCGGATATCGAAGAGTTCGGAGACGTGACGCGGCAACTGATCCAGTCCTGGCACGCATTCCCTCGCGCGCCGGTTTGCAGCAATCGCATAACCGCGTGCATCGAAAGCGATAAGGATTTCCGGCTGCGCTTCCACGTAATGCCGGCTGCGATGTGCAAGCAGGACCCAGCAGTGTGTTGTGGCGTTGAGAAAGAAACCATCCTCGATCAGCAACGCACTTTGCCGCACGATATGGTTGACCAGCCGCTGACTCTCGCGCTCTTCAGGCGAACGCACAGCGGACGCATCCAGCACACCGATCAACTCACCTTGCACGCCGAAGATAGGCGATGCACTACAGGTCAGCGTGGTGAACGCCGCGCGAAAATGGTCGGTCTTGTGAACGGTTATCGGCTCGGCGTCGAGCAGCACCGACGCAACGCCGCATGTCCCTTCTTCGCGCTCCGACCAGCACGAGCCCGGATACAGACCCGCACGCTTGAACTCATGACGGCGATCGCGGTCCACCCGATAGTCGATGGTCACGCCCTCCGCGTCCGTCAGCATCACGCAGTAGTCAGCCTCACGCACGGTCTCATGCAAACGCGACAGACATTGACCCGATGCACGCAGCACTGTTTCTTCGCGCTGCTGGACATTGCGTAATTCGGGTACGGTCAGAATGCGCGGGCCGATGGTCGCGCCCGGATCGAGATGATATTGCTCCAGCGACCTTCTATACGATGAAGCCAGCCGCGACGCATCGGCACCTGGACTGCTCATGCGCCCTTCGATCACGTTGCGCACGCGATCGATATGTCTGGTCTGCGAAACATACGGCATGAAGAGTCTCCGGCGGATTCGGTGCGCTCGCGCCACTCATGACACGTTGCAACCCGAAAACTTAAGCGCATGGTGACGTTTTAACATGCGTGTTCCGGGAGATCACACCGCAGTGCACCATCGTTGTTGGTGAGACGTTCGTCTCACCAACAACGATGTTACCGACGCCGCGTTTCGTCGAGCGCAGCCATCTTCCGGTACAGCGTATTGCGCGATACCCCAAGCATCCGCGCCGCCGCCGAGATGTTGCCGGCATGCGTTTCGAGCGCCGCTGCGACGGCAGACAACGCGAGATCATCCAGCCGCGCGCTGTCCTTGACAAGCGACAACGTGACCGCTTGCACGCTCTCTGCGGCACGGTCGTCATCGAAGAAATCTTGCGGCAGATGATCAAGACCCACGCACGTTTCATCGTCGTCGAGCATGGCGCATGCGGTCCTCAGGACGTTAGCGAGTTGCCGGAAGTTTCCAGGCCATTGATGCCGCGTGAACGCCGCCAGGACCTCGGGTGAAACCCTGATTGGCGCACCGCTCGTGCGCTCGGCGCGCAGGATTTTTTCTACCGTCACCGCAAGATCGGTGCGCTGGCGCAGCGGCGGCAGCGTCACCAGCAGACCGTTGATCCGGTAGTACAGATCCTCGCGAAACTCTCCCCGCGTGACACGCTCGCGCAGATTGCGATTGGTCGCACAAATCAGGGCGAAATCGACGGGCAGGGCGCGCGTGCTGCCAAGCGGCGTCACCGTACGCTCTTGCAGCACGCGCAGTAAACGGCTTTGCAATGAGAATGGCATATCGCCGATTTCATCGAGGAATAAGGTCCCGCCATCGGCTTGCAGAATCTTGCCGCACGCACCGCGCTTCGACGCGCCGGTAAACGCGCCCTCCTCATAGCCGAACAATTCGGCTTCTATCAGCGTGTCCGGGATCGATGCGCAATTCACTGCAACAAACGGCCCGCTGCTGCGCGGCGAATCACGATGTACCGCGCTCGCCAGAACATCCTTGCCGGTGCCCGTCTCGCCGCCGATCAGGATCGGAATGTTTTTACCGATCACCTTGCGCACCCGCTCCACGAGCGCGGCGACCTGGGCATCGCCGGTCATCAGGTAACGCAGACCCGAGAGTTTCGGCTGCGGTTCCGGTAGGTGTTTGCGCGCGACGACATCGGTGACATCGCGTGTCTCCGCAGAGAGCGCGACAGCCGTCGAGCGCCTTAGCTCCACGCTCGCAAACACGTTGACGCCGCTGTGCAGGCGCAGCGAAATCGTGCGGTCGACGGCCGCGTTCGTGCCGCTGCGCATCCGGTCGATCAGCTCGCCACACGAGACGTCGAACAATGACGACAAGGTATGCGCTCGCAACGAAGCAAGCGGCAAACCGAATTGAAATTGGGCGCTGCGATTAGCCGATAGAAACCGGCCATCGGCCCTGAACGCAGCAATGCCTTCCATCAACGTGCCGATAAACTCGGGCCGTCCATGGAAATGAATTCGTAATGCTTCAGGAAAGGCGCTGGTGAACAAATGGTTCTCGATCATCTGCGCCGACATCTTGGCAAGCGCCATCGTGTGGCGGCTATGACCGCGACAATCGCCGGTCACATCGAGGACACCTAGCAGCTCGCCGAATGGATCGAGAATCGGCACGCTCGAACACGCGAGGAACCGGTTCGCGCGCAGGTAATGCTGGTCGCCGAGCACCATGGTGGCATCGCCCGCGGCAATGGCCGTGCCGATAGCGTTGGTGCCCTGCTGCTGCTCGCTCCACAACGCACCGGGCCGCAGCGCGACACGATCGGCACGGGCGAGGAAATCGTCGTCGCCGAGCGAATGCAGGATCAGCCCTTCTGAATCGGTCAGTACGACCATGCTATGGGTGTTCGCGATCTGCCCGTAGAGTGTTTCTATGACGGGCAGCGCATGTGTACAGAGCGCGTGGTTCTGCTCGCGCTTGAGCAGGAGATCGGCTTCAACGAGCACACCATAATCGGGCCGCATGGTGTCCGACAGCCCGAAGCTGCGGGAACGCTCATGCGATAGCTTGATGATATCCAGCCCTTCCATACGGCCGGCAGGGTCGCTGGCCAACATCGCGGATCGGCTTGATCCACTTGAACGGTCGATAGAAACCGGGTTCATAAGCATTGTCTCCTCCACCAGCATTCGCGGAAGGAGTCGGTCGTCAGCTCCGTCCGTCGCGTGGTCGATGGACACAATGTACCACTGCACCGGTTTTCAACCTGCGACGTGCTCAACCGGATGGCGTTCGAGCCAAGCGGATTCGGCGTCGTCGAAAAGACGCGATCGCGTGAGAAAACGCAAACCGCTAGGGCGTTCCAGAGAAAACATGCCGCCATTGCCCGGCACGCAATCAATGATCAATTGGGTGTGCTGCCAGTACTCGAATTGCGATTCGCTCATGTAGAACGGCACGCCGGCAAGCTCGCCGAGTTTGACATCCGATGAACCGACCATGAATTCGGCGACGGGGAAACACATGGGCGCGCTGCCGTCGCAGCAACCGCCGGACTGATGGAACAACACCTGCCCGTGTTCGGCCTTCAGCGTCTCGATCAAATCAATCGCCGCTGGTGTGGCGACCACGCGCGAAACTTCTTCTTCGGTCATAAGGGTTTCCACTGAGCCACTGAATACGCAATATGGCGAGCCGCCAAGCGGCCCGCCATGTCGATCAAATGACCGCTTCGATCAGAAGAAACCGAGCGGCTTCTGGCTATAACTCACCAACAGGTTTTTCGTCTGCTGATAGTGGTCGAGCATCATCTTGTGATTTTCCCGGCCAATGCCCGACTGCTTGTAACCGCCGAACGCCGCATGCGCCGGATATGCGTGATAGCAGTTGGTCCACACGCGGCCAGCCTGGATGTCGCGGCCGAACCGGTAGGCGCGCGTACCGTCGCGCGTCCACACGCCCGCACCGAGGCCATAGAGCGTGTCATTGGCGATTTCCAGCGCTTGCGCTTCGTCCTTGAAGGTTGTCACCGATACCACCGGCCCGAAGATTTCCTCCTGGAAGATGCGCATCTTGTTGTGACCGCGGAAGACCGTCGGCTTCACGTAATAACCGTTCTTCAACTCGCCGTCGAGCGTATTGCGTTCGCCACCGATCAGGCATTCAGCGCCCTCTTGCTTGCCGAGATCGATATACGACAGGATCTTTTCGAGTTGCTCCTGGGAAGCTTGCGCGCCGATCATCGTCTTCGAGTCGAGCGGATGCCCCTGGCTGATCGCCGCCACACGCTTGAGCGCGCGTTCCATGAAGCGGTCGTAGATGCTCTCTTCGATCAACACCCGCGACGGGCACGTGCAGACCTCGCCCTGATTCAACGCGAACATGGCGAAACCTTCGAGTGCCTTGTCGAAGTAGCTGTCGTCTGCGTTCATGACATCGGCGAAGAAAATGTTCGGGCTCTTGCCGCCGAGTTCGAGCGTCACCGGAATCAGGTTCTGGCTGGCGTATTGCATGATCAGCCGGCCGGTCGTGGTCTCGCCGGTGAACGCAATCTTCGCAATCCGCTTATTCGATGCCAGCGGTTTACCCGCCTCCAATCCAAAGCCATTGACCACGTTAAGCACGCCGGCCGGCAGCAGGTCTTCAATCAACTCGAGCAGCACGAGTATCGAAGCAGGCGTCTGCTCAGCGGGCTTCAGCACCACGCAATTACCAGCGGCCAGCGCCGGCGCGAGTTTCCATACCGCCATCAGGATCGGGAAATTCCACGGAATGATCTGGCCCACCACGCCTAGCGGCTCGTGAAAATGGTACGCGACCGTGTCTTCATCGATCTGCGAAATCGAGCCTTCCTGCGCTCGCGCACAGCCGGCGAAATAGCGGAAATGATCGATAGCCAGCGGGATATCGGCGGCCATGGTTTCGCGCAGCGGCTTGCCGTTGTCGATGGTCTCCGCCACCGCAATGCGCACCAGATTCGCTTCCATCCGGTCTGCGATCTTGTTCAGGATGTTGGCTCGCTCTGTGGACGAGGTCTTGCCCCAGGCGGTCTTGGCCTTGTGCGCTGCGTCGAGCGCCAGTTCGATATCGGCTTCGCGCGAGCGCGGGATGGAGGTGAACGCTTCACCGGTGATGGGCGAAATGTTATCGAAATATTCGCCGCCTGCCGGCTTGACCCATTGACCACCGATGAAGTTGCCATACTGCTTTTTGTACGGGAATTCGGTGTTCAAAAACTGCATTTCGGCGTGATTCATGTGCGTGCTCCTCGCATGTCGGTGAGAGTGACCGCCGCGACTATGATTGCCGCGACCGGTGGGAGCATGCTTGCGAGATGTGTGCCAACGAACAGGTCGCAAGAATACACACGCGTTGCCCGGGTTTAAGGGCTAAGCGCGGATTGGGGCAAGCGTTCCGTTTCGGAACACCCGTGCAAAGAACTGTAATGAAACGGAACAGCGATCCGCGCGTCGAGGACGACGGGCGGGAAATTGTGATCGCGGCCCTGGCGTTTCGTAATATGTGGGACTAGCCACGGTAAACGCCTCCTACTGGGCGGTCGGCTTTTTGCCCTCACTATTCAAATTGAAGACACGCGTGGTCAAGGTGTCGAGCATCCGGAAAAAACCATCGGCTGCATAGCCCGCAAGAAAGGCAAGTCCGGAAGCCGTGAGAGTAATGACCCCGGCACCCGAACTCACCTGTGACGCGACCGACGAAGGGCTGAAGAACAAGCCGACCGCGACTCCCGCCATCAGCCCTAGCGGGACGCGCATCAACGCGAGGGCCTCGTCCCTGGGCGCCAGCAAGTTATCCGTGATCTTGTTGCCAATGTCGCGCAGCATTGAGGCAATAGTCCCCACTAACGCAAAGAGGATTGGCAAGACGTAGCTCGCATAAGCTGACAACACCAGGGTGATGGACTGAATAGCCTCCTGCCGGCTGCTATCGCGCTGCCGCGCTTTAGCGTCCCCAAGCGACGGGTTGGCCTGTGTAGCCTGACTCTGCCACTCACCCCTTCCTACAGCGGTCGGAAAAACCAGCATGAGGAGGCTTGAAGGGAGGCTGTTGGCGAAGGTCGTGGCGTCAGCAATGGACATGTCATAACGCGCCTGAATGTAGGACCAGTCGTTGCATAGCAGCCGGATCGAGTTGGTCTGGTTTTCGATCTCCTTGGCGTCGCACCGCTCCGGCACTGTTTTGCGGCTTGATAGGGTTTTGCCGTCGAGAGGCACCGCCGCATTCTCCTTGTCGATCTCCGCATAGATTGCTCGCGTTATTTCGGTTGCACGTTTTCCGTCTTCCTCGAAACGCGAAGTGATCTGCACGCCATAAGTCACGAGCCATAGCAAGATGGCGGCAAGCAGAGTAACGAATGCGCCAACGCCGGTATAGAGCTTGTGAACCCAGCGAAACCGCTTGGCACTTCCGACCAGCCCCGGGTAAGCCTCTCTCGCAACGGACGCACGGGTCTGACTGTCCCTCTCGTCCTTGGTCGCGTGTTGCAGCGGGCGTTGCTCTTCCACAAAAATGTAGGTGTACGCGATCGTCAATCCCGTCGCCGGATACGCAAGGCTGTTCAGCCTGTCCTTGACGTAAAAGAGCAGCGTGGCGTCGTATGCTTTGTCCGCTGAAGGCGCGGCCGGCGGATAGCGGAGCTTGCATACCCACTTGATCGTGTCGAAGGCATCAAGGGTATTTTTACCGTTGTCGAGCGTCGACGTAACTACGGCGGGCGACCAAAGTGTCTTGATCAGTGTTTGTATTGCTGACCCGGGCTTCGGTGCGTCGGCAACCGGCTTTGGGATTTTGCCGTCGAGGTCCCATATATGCGCATTCGGGCGGCCGGAAATAAAGTCGAGCAGCAAATGCACTTCGTTCAGTTCGCGCTTGAAGATCAATTCGTCGAACGTGCCCGGGATGTTGTTCGAATTCAAAGACGTCATCGCTGACCTCGATTTATTTTTAAAAAGGCCGATATGTCGGCACGCGCAGTCATGCTGCCAGCGTCTGACTGCTGGAGATCCGAGCGCAACCCCTCTACCTCACCGGAGGGCGACGCCGTGAGGACAAGTCGACCGCCGGTCTGCGCGTTGCATGACCCATGCTTTATGGATTGCTGGCCCACCTTCGTTGAGCCACTGCATCGAAAAGCTCGCTACACCTTCCTTGATCCAGCTGTGTCGGGCTGAATGGGCAAGCCTGGTAACGAGTCAAAAAAGACGAACCGCCCGACAGCCGATTTTTCGATTCGCCGAATGCAGTCTTCGGTCTGGCCGTCATCGGTTCAGGGGATCAAGACAGTTTTAAAAAAGTGTCACGATTCCTGAATCCGAAGCATTCTGTCGTCATCCTCAACATTAGAATATGTTTAAAAACACGCATCCAACTTGCCCTTGGTTATGCGGTTTAGCGCACATACGCCTTGACGCAAAGAGTTGATTTTCTAGGCTGGCTCTGAGCAACGCATGTCCTGGAAAGTGGTGACCTTGCGCGTCTCGCTGCGGGCCCGTGCGAAGTATCAGGAGAACGTCATGACCCCGCGCACCGTATGTGATGCTGCAGTGAGCCTTGTAAAGCAATACGAGGGCATTCCAGGATTCGGCGACGGCAGCGGGACAATTCGCCCGTACCTCGATCCCGTCGGAATCTGGACCATTGGCTGGGGACATGCCATTGAAAGCGGCGGGCACTTTCTCAGGGGAAATGGAGCGCTTCCCGAAGTCAAGGCACTGTATCCCGGCGGAATTACCGTCGCGCAGGCAGAAACGCTCTTGCAAAGCGATCTCATGCAGGCCGGTGCAGGTGTCCTTGCATCCGTCTCGGTAGCGCTCAATGACAATCAGTATGGTGCGCTGACCAGCTTCACCTTTAACCTCGGCCTGGGCAATCTTCGCTCGTCCACCTTGCTCACCGAACTTAACGCGGGGAATTTTGCGGGTGCCGCAGATCAGTTTCTTCGCTGGTGCCGCGCAAACGGTTCCGTGCTTCCCGGTCTGCTCAAACGCAGAACCGCCGAGCGAAGCCTGTTTCTTCAAGCGCCTCCCCCGCCGCCCGCTTTGCCCATTCAGTAAGGCAATTTGCAATCCCAACCCACAATTGCGGCCGGCCACGCCGGGTAAGCGAGGACGGTTCGCGCAGCCCGCCGGACTACTCCAAAAAGCTGGAGGTTATATGAAGCTACCTTGTCACGGCGCCGCTGCGCTGCTTGTGCCGATACTGCTATGCGCCGCCGCGCAGGCTGGCGCGCAAACCAGCGGCGGCATCAACGGCTCGCTTGGCGATGTCATCAAAGTTCCTATTACAACTCCCTGCCCTGCGCAGTCCGTCGTCCAGAAATATACGCTGATGGTGGATGGCGATAACACCGGTATAACGGCGCAGGGATGCTCCGGGGACCCCAACACCGTGTCGTTTCTCCTGAGCAGGACAACCGACACGCCAGCGTCAGCGAATACAGCGGCGTGGCACAGACTGACCGGCTTTCCATGGCAAGGCAACGGTTCGTCGCTCGTCCGGGAACTGCCGGTCGGCGTGGCCGATGCAAACGGCAATGCTGTCGGTGCGCCGAACGCCACGCTGAAATTCCTCTGGTCGCCGGTATGGAGAATTGCGGTGGCCGCCCTCGTGGCCATCGCGACCGTGGCGCTTTTCATCTATCTGGGTGCGACTACAGCCTTGCTGCGCGATGTCGGCGCAGAGACCACGGTGCCCTTCAGAAGCCGCACCTTCAGCCTCGCCCGCACGCAGATGGCGTGGTGGACAGCAGTCATTGTCGTGTCCTATGTGTTCGAGTGGGTGGCGCTAGGAGCGATCCCCTCCTTATCGGGGCAAGCGCTCGTTCTCATGGGTATCTACAGTGTGCTCGGGATGACGTCACGGGGCGTGGATTTGTCGCGGCGGACCGCGTTTCCCGCAACGACCCCGCACTTTTTCGCGGACCTGACCAGCGACGAAGGCGGCGTCGCCGTGCATCGGCTGCAGATGCTTATCTTCACCGTTGTAGTCGGGCTGATGTTTCTTTATCAGGTATTCACCACCTGCTCGATGCCCGCGTTCGACGCGAACACGCTCGCGCTGCTTGGCATCAGTGGCGCGACTTACATCGGTTTCAAAACGACCGAAGCACAGCCTAAGCCAGAGAGCGCGACAACAACAGCCGGTGTCTCATTGGATGGCCTCAAGTCGGGCTATTCCACTGGCGACGCCCAGTCCTGATTCGCAGCGCAACTCACTGCCGCATAAATCGAAAGGAGACGTCACGTCCAAGAATATTGTCTTCTGTACCGACGGCACCTGGAACGGCCCGAACTCGGACGATCAGGACGACGTTCTCGAGACCACGAATGTGTGGAAGCTGTTCCTCAATATCGCGGGCGACCAGCGCAACAGCCGCAGCGACGGCCGCTGCGTTCGTCTTTGGAGACGAGCCCACGATGGTGGATTAGCCATACAAGCCGGCTTGATACTCCATGACCCGCAGCACATCGGCGCGGCAGGGTCGGGCTCGATAACAACGCACAGAACAGCCGGCGCCCTTACTGTCCCCTGTAGAGAGACGTTGTGTCCACCGGGACTTGTGGGGCACCTGCTTGCGAGCTGCCGCTGGACGACGTCCCGTAGTCGCTGTTTTGCGGAGCGGCTTTTGCCATCGCCTGATTCTGCTCGGCCACCTTCGCTAACGCAGTTTGCAGGTCAGTGGGGTACGTCGTGTCGCCGGCGCTTCCGTCATATCCGGCTGCACGAAGCTGGGCGAGTTCAGCGCGCACTTGCTCGCGAGTGATGGGTCCGCTCTGTTGAGCGAACGAAATGATCGGCGCGGTCAGGGCCGAGACAGAGACAGCGAGGACCGCATAGATCGACGATTTCATATTTACCTCCAGAAAGTGTTGTCCTGCGCCTGAGAGCCAGATTCGCAGGGAATGTCCCCGGTTTGATAAAAAGTAATCGTCGGTGTTACACACGATTAATAACGTTTCTTAAATGCCATGTAACGCCGACACAAGCATGCGTACGCGGGACCGTGCACCCTTCCCGTCAACCACGCGCTTTAACCGCTCAACCACTTAGCCGGATGAAGCGCCCGCTACACACGCTTAAGTCAAACACTCGACCGATGAAAACAATAAGGAATATTGGTTGGAAGTTCAGAGCTGGCTTCCGTCATTGTCTTTGCGAAGGAAGGTCACCGATCGATGACTGTAGTGTCGTCGTCGGCCGTCGCGGCCGAAACCATGCAGATGGGGGATAAGCGAAGCATTTTGGGAGGGGAGAGGGAGCCCGGCAAAGGGAGGGATGCTGGCCCTCGCCCCCGCGTAGCGGTGGCTGCACTGTTAGCGGCGGTCAAACCGTCTGACGTTCGACGATATGAAACCCCACGTCGGTCACGTTCGCTTCCTTCACGCCTTTCAGGCGCTCTAGCAAACAGCGCGCAGCGCTCACACCAATACGCGTGCCGTCCACGCCCACCGTCGTCAATTGCGGGCTCGTTTCCGAGGCGAATTCCAGATCGCCGAAGCCGCAGATGGCCAGTTGCGACGGCACATCGATACCTCGGCGTTTCGCCTCGCCAAGCACGCCAATGGCAAGCAGATCCGAGCCACAGAATACAGCGTCGAGTTGCGGCGTCTGCTCCAGAAGTTGCGGCAACGAGGTCTTGCCGATGGACACCGAACTGGGCGGCGCGACAATCACCTCGGCTATGTCGTGAATCCCTGCACGTGCCAGCCGCTCGCGAAAGCCGGTGATACGCGCGATCGCGCGGTCGTCGTTGGCCGACACCAGGCCCGGATGCAAAACGCCACGCGCCAGGAACCGCTCGGCCACCGCTTCACCCACCCGATAATGCGAGAAACCGACGAGCATATCGATCGGCGTATCCGTCATGTCCCACGTTTCCACTATCGGAATGCCCACATTGCGCAGCCGTTCGCGCAACGAATCCGTATGCGCGACGCCCGTCAGCAACACGCCTTCAGGACGGCGGCTCAGGACTGCGTCGAGCAACGTTTCTTCGCTGGAATCGCTGTAGCCGCTCAGCGCGAGCAACACCTGGTAACCCGCCTTCGACATGGTCTCGCTGAACACCTGGATAGTCTCGGAGAACAGCGAGTGCGCGATGGTCGGGACAATGGCCGCGATCAGCCGCGATTTCGACGACGACAATCCACCCGCCAGCCGGTTCGGCACGTAGCCGAGCTTGTGCACGACCTGGCGCACGCGTTCAAGCGTTTCTGGCGCGACCGATTCCGGATTGTTGAAGACGCGCGACACCGTGATGGGCGAGACGCCCGCGACAGCCGCGACATCGGTAATGCGCAGCCCCTTCGGACCGCCACGCGAGCGCTTGACGGGCGCAGGCGGAGCTTCGTCCTGCGAGTCGGCGGGATAGGCGGTCGGCTTGTCGTTCGGCATGGTTCTCGTGGTCGTTGAAAGGCTTGACGCAGCTATTGTAGTCAACGCGGCGGAGCTTGCCTTGTCATAGGAACGATAGCGCTGCTCCCTACGCCGTTTCCACTCGACGCCCATTATCCGGCTCCGGCATACCGGCAGGGCGCTTGCGACGAATCAGGATCAGCGTAACGACGCCGAACGTAAAGAGACACGCGGCGGGAATCAGCATGGGCGCCTTCGTGCTGCCGCTGGTCTGCCGTACCCACGGCACCAGGTTCTGTGCGATGAAACCGCCCACGTTACCCAGCGAATTGATCGCGGCTATTCCCGCTGCGGCGCGTGCGCCAGTCAGGAACTTGGGCGGCAACGTCCAGAAACAGGGGAGCAGCAAATACATGCATGGCGCGCCAAGACTCAACGCGATAAAGCGCGCTGTATTGGTCGGCAGGAAGACGCTGCCGAGAAAGAACATCACGCCCAGTACAGACGCGCAGAGCATCGCGGTCATGGTGCGGTCGCTCGCGCGCAACTTCGACGGCAACCATACCAGCACGATAGTCGCGAGCAGCCACGGCACGATGTTGATCAGACCATTGACGGTATTGCTGACACCAAATCCCTTGACCAGCGTCGGCAGCCAGTAGCTCACGCCATACACCGACATGGACAGCATCATGTAATACAACGCCATGCCGATCACGCGCGGCTCGGTCAGCACGCTCAGGAAATTTGTCTTGCCCGCTTCGGTTTGCGCCGCGAGTGCGCGTTCATTGTCGAGGGCATCGGCGAGCCATTTCTTTTCAGCATCCGTCATGAATTTCGCTTTGAGCGGAGACTCCGGCAGATACAGCAGCACCACAGCGGTCAGAAGGATCGACGGTATGCCCGTCACAATAAATACAAGCTGCCAGCCTTGCAGACCGAAGAGTCCGCCCTTGTCGAGCAGCCAGCCGCAGATAGGCGCGCCGACCATGTTGCCGAGACTGCTGCCGACGGTGAAATAACCGAGCATCCGCACGCGATGCCGCGATGGAAACCACAAGGTCAGGTAATAGATCACGCCCGGATAAAGCCCCGCTTCGGAAGCACCTAGCAGGAAACGCAGCACGTAGAACGTCGTGGCGTTTTTCGTGAACGCGAGCAGCACGGTGACAATGCCCCACGTCAGCATGATCCGTGCGATCCATCGCGGCGCGCCGTACTTGTGCAGCAGCACGTTGCTCGGCACCTCGAATATCAGATAGCCGATGAAAAACAGGGACGCGCCAAGCCCGTACGCTACCTCGCTCAAACCGAGACTGCCCAGCATCTGCAGCTTGGCGAAGCTGATATTCGAGCGGTCGATATACGCGATCAGATACAGCAGGCCCAGAAGCGGCATCAGCCTGAACGCCAGCCGGTTGATCAGCGGTGTTTCGTCTATCGCATGCGCGACGGGATTAACAGCAGTATTCACGAGGTCTCCTGCGCTCGCTGACTCCCAGCGGGCCGTTATATGTACAACGTCTGCGCGTTATTGTTTTTGTGCGCGCCATTGCGCGTAGGCCGCGAGCGTTTCTTCGTTCGGCGGATAGGTGCCGCGCAACGGCCTGCCTTCATCGATACGTTGCGAGATGAAAATTTCCAGTTGCTCCTGTTCGGTCGCATCGCGCGCAACGTCTTCCGCCATTTCGCGCGGCACGATCACGACGCCGTCCACATCGGCGACGACGATATCGCCCGGATACACCGCCACGCCGCCGCACGCGATCGGCACGTTCATATCCACCGCGTGATGTTTGGCGAGGTTCAGCGGCGCGCTCGCGCCCGCGCACCACAGCGGCAGGCCGAGGCCGGAGATCGTGCCGCTGTCGCGC
>NZ_AEJF01000141.1 GCF_001028175.1 Caballeronia mineralivorans PML1(12) | reverse complement strand
GAGATCGTGCCGCTGTCGCGCACGGCGCCGTCGGAGACCATGCCCGCCACGCCGCGCTTCGCCAGCCGGAGCGCGAGAATCGATCCCACCGACGCCACCGAGCGATCGCCTCGACAATCCTGAACCAGCACGCTCCCCGGCGGCGCACTTTCGACCGCTTTGCGCTGCGGATGATCGGGGTCCTGAAACACGCCCACGTGATCGAGGTCTTCACGCGCCGGAATATTGCGCAGCGTGAATGCGGGTCCAACGAGGTTCGGTGCACCCGGCGCGGGTTTGACGAGCGGCGCGACGCCCTGGAGGAACACGTTGCGCAGGCCACGCTTGAACAACTGCGTGGTGAGCGTAGCGGTGCTGACGTGGCGCAACAGTTCCAGCGCGGCGTTGCTGACGGAGGTATCGGATGGGTTCATGGAGCTGTGCTTTAAATAGGGTTAGTGAATCTCGGGTTCGTCGCGATTTACACTTGACGACGCCGCCACCGGCTCTTCCAGGAAATCGAAATCGCAGCCCTTGTTTGCCTGCGTGACATGAAGCTGATGCATCACACCAAAGCCGCGTTCGAACGGACGCTTCGGCGGCTTCCACGCTTCCCTGCGAGCTGCGAGCTCCTGATCGCTGACATCGAGATGAAGGCGTCGGCCGGGTACATCGAGTTCGATCACGTCGCCGTCCTTCACCAGCGCAAGCGGCCCGCCAACAAACGATTCCGGTGCCACGTGCAGCACGCACGCGCCGTAACTCGTGCCGCTCATGCGGGCGTCGGAGATCCGCACCATGTCGCGTACGCCTTGTTTCAGCAGCTTCTGCGGGATCGGCAACTGGCCCCACTCGGGCATGCCGGGCGCACCCACCGGACCCGCATGTTGCAACACGATCACGGACTCCGCGGTCACGTCAAGTTCTTCGCTGTCGATGCGCGCCGCCATATCGGCGTAATCCTTGAATACAACGGCCGGGCCGCGCGCCTTCAGCAGATGCTGTTCCATTGCAGCAGGCTTGATGACCGCGCCATCGGGCGCAAGGTTGCCGGTCAGCACTGCGAGACCATCGCGCTCCACCAGCGGGTTGGCGCGCTTGCGGATGACGTCTGCGTCGAAGATCTCCGCGCCCGCGATGTTCTCGCCAAGCGTCGACCCGCTCACCGTCATCCGCGTACCGTCGATCAACTCGCCCAGCTCCACAAGCAATGCGCGCAAACCGCCCGCATAGAAGAAATCTTCCATCAGGTATTTGCCGGCCGGGCGCAGGTTGGCGAGTACGGGCGTGATGCGCGCGAGTTCATCGAAGCGCGCGGTTGTCAGGTCGATACCCGCGCGGCGCGCGACCGCCACCAGATGCACGATGGCGTTCGTGGAACCCGACATGGAGAGCACGGTGGTGACGGCGTTATCGAAGGATTTCGCGGTCAGGATGTCCGACGGTTTCTGGTCGGTCCAGACCATCTCCACAATCCGCTGGCCGGTCAGCGAGGCGAACTGCGCGTGACGTGAATCCACTGCGGGTATCGATGAAAATCCGGGCAGCGTCAGGCCAAGCGATTCGGTGGCGGTGGTCATGGTCGAGGCCGTGCCCATGGTCATGCAGTGGCCCGGGGAGCGCGCAATGCCGCTTTCGATGCCCTTCCATTCCTCTTCCGTGATCTTGCCGGCGCGCAGTTCGGCCCAGTATTTCCACGTGTCCGAACCGCTGCCGAGCGTGCGGCCATTCCAGTTGCCGCGCAGCATCGGCCCGGCCGGCAGAAAGATACTCGGCAGGTCCATGCTGATCGCGCCCATCAGCAGGCCGGGCGTGGTCTTGTCGCAGCCGCCCATCAGCACGCAGCCATCGAACTGATACGACTTCAGCAGTTCCTCGGTTTCCATCGCGAGGAAGTTCCGGTAGAGCATGGTGGTGGGTTTCTGGAACGGCTCGGCGAGCGTCATGACGGGCATCTCGACGGGAAAGCCGCCCGCCTGCCAGACGCCGCGCTTGACCTCTTCCACGCGCTGCTTGAAGTGCGTGTGGCACGAATTGATCTCGCTCCACGTATTGACGATGGCGATGACCGGCTTGCCCATGTAATCGGACGGGTGATAGCCCATTTGCGCCGTGCGTGAACGGTGTCCGAACGAGCGCAGGTCGTTCACGCCGTACCAGCGATAACTACGTAATTGCTCAGGGGTCTTGCGAGGGGCCTTAGGGTTCGAGGACAAACTTATTCTCCTTTGCAGCGATGTCAGACGCTCTTGAATGAGCGAATGGTAACGCTATCATTTGGAGCCGTCCGTAAGGGATTTCACGAATGAGGATGATGGGGGGAGTGGGTGTGCGGACCTGCTCGCGATGACTGCGCAAGGAGTCAGGCCCGCTAATCGGTGACGACGGCGCCGTCGCGCGGGCAATGCCGCGGCCGTTTGCGTCGCTTGCATCGCGTCCTGCCGGGCGCGTTTTAGTTTTACATTCAGCGCATGGCGTTCTGTCTACCCTCGGCGTTCGTCGCAACGGCGACCGCGTCGAGATTCTGCGGATATGGGAAGTTCAAGCCAAGCAACTGCCGCATCGTCGGGCTGGCGTTTTTCAAGAACGCCTCGCCGACCATCGCGCGCAGGTCTTCCATCGGCTTGACGAATTTCGGCAGGTACTGGATCAGCACCGCGCTGCGATCCTGCGTGCTGTGGTTGGGCATCGCGCAATGCCAGGTCGCGCCGAAGAAGACAATCGCATCGCCGGGATCCGCTTCCATACGCTCACAGCGCTCGAAGAAGGCATCGCCCTCGCCGGGATAACGCAATTCATGCTGCGTGTGCGGAACAAAAGCCGTCGCGCCGGTTTGTGGCGTGAACGGATCGAGCGGAATGGTCACTTGCGCGTTGAGCGGAAAGCTCGCATTGATGCCGACCGGGAACGTCCCCGGCGCATGAAAATCCCAGTACGGGTAATCGATATGCGGCTCTTGTCCGGGACCGTCCGGAAGGATGCGATTCGCGGCGATCGATCCCATGATGAAGTCTTCACCGAGAAAAAGCCGCATCGCCGCAACGATGGCAGGATGCTCCGCCATCTCCGAAAACACATCGCCTTTGGCAAGCAGGTTCCACACGCGCCGCTGTAGATGCAGACGCTGATCTTCGGCCGCCTGCCCCTGGAAATGCGTGACCGTCTGCGCGCGGTCCTGCGAATGCGCCATCACTACTCGACGCGCCTCGGCAACCTGCGCTGCGCTGAACAAGCCGCGAATGCGCACCGCGCCCGGCCCGCGCAATAGCGCCTCGACTACCCCCTCCGGCGTCACCGCATTGGCTTCCACACTGTTCACAGCTGTCTCCTTGACGATCCACGCGGCACTCCGGCCACTAGTGCTCACAAGCATAGAAGACCGTTTGCGCCAATGCAAAGAAAATTTCACGAGTTAAATTGGTGGAATTTAATTTCTATTTCAGCAAACCATAGCCAATGCGGCCCGCAGCCCGGCTTGATGGAAACCCATCATTTTTTTGAGTGAGCGCGGGGCGTCGCTCATCTATCGTTGTCTCAACAAGAAGGCCACCCGCCACGTCGTACTGACGGGAAGCGCTCAAACATCATTAAGCAGGAGACAACTCTTATGTCCTCGACTCCCGACGCCAGCGGCAACGATGCGGCCAAACCCGGCCTCACCGACCCGACCCTCGACGAGCGTATCGGCCAGCAGTGGTATCAGCCGCGGATCCCGCGCGCCGTGCTGAAGGAACTGATGAAACGCAGCGACGCCGAAGGCCTTCGCAACTTCGTGCCGTGGCTGTTGCTGCTGGTCGCGTCGGGTGTAGTAGCGGCGTTGAGCTGGGGCACGTGGTGGGCGGTGCCGGCCTTCTTCGTCTACGGCACGATCTATTCGTCTAGCGACGCCCGCTGGCATGAGCTCGCCCACGGCACGCCGTTCAAGACCCGCTGGCTCAACGACGCCTTCTATCACCTGTCTTCCTTCATGACGATCCGCGAAGCTTACTGGTGGCGCTGGAGCCACGCGCGGCATCACACGCATACTTACTTTCAAGGGCGTGATCCGGAAATCCAGGTCGCGCGGCCGACCCAGGTCTTGCCGATCATCGTCGACTTCTTCGGACTGCTGGGTAGTTCACTTGAGATCGGCAAGATCGTCCGGCATGCGTTCGGTCGCGTGGATGCCGCTACCGATGCGTTCCTCCCCGCCACCGAAAAACCGAAGATGATCTGGTCCTGCCGCATCTATCTGCTGATGGTGATCTTCACGATCGGGCTGGCGATCACGCTCCGTAGTTTCTTGCCGCTGATGTTCGTCTGGACACCTCGTTTCTATGGCGGCTGGCTGCATCAATTACTTGGCCTGACGCAGCACGCCGGACTGGCGGTCAACGTGAAGGACCACAGGCTAAATACGCGCACGGTGTACATCAATCCGGTCTACCGCTTCCTGTATCTCAACATGAACTACCACCTCGAACATCATCTCCTGCCGATGGTGCCGTTCCATGCGCTGCCGCGTCTGCACGAAGTCATCAAGGATCAGCTTCCGCCCGCGTATCCAGGACTTTATGCGGCGTATCGCGAGATGGTGCCCGCGCTATGGAAACAGCGTTCCGAGCCGGGTCATGTGATCGAACGCAAGGTGCCGGTTGAAAGCGGGCCGCACGGTTCATTCGCCACCCAGTCGGGTATCTGAACAAGTTTAAAAACACGGAGGCTGCTGTGGCCGTTGAAACGAATGGCATCGAATGGGTTGTCGCCTGTGCTGCCGGCGAAATCGCCGAAGAAGACGTGATCCGCTTCGACCACGCGGGCGCGAGTTACGCGGTGTATCGGATCGCAGAGGGTTTCTTTGCGTCGGATGGCTGGTGCACGCACGAACGCGCGCATCTCGCCGATGGATTTGTTCTTGCTCGCGAGATCGAATGTCCGCTGCATCAGGGACGCTTCGACATTCCCACCGGCAAGCCCAAGAGCCCCCCGGTATGCGTGCATTTGAAGACCTATCCGGTGCGTGTTGAAGGCGGCGAAGTGCTGCTCGGCGTACCGGCACAAGCGCAGGCAGCATCATGAGCAACCGTCCCGCGATGGTGATCATCGGCGCCGGCCAAAGCGGCGCGCGTGCCGCCCATGCGCTGCGCGACAACGGCTGGGAGGGCGCGATCACCCTGCTTGGCAACGAAGGTGTCGCGCCGTATGACCGGCCGCCTCTGTCCAAGGCCGTGCTGCTCGGGCAGAAAACCACCGCGCAATGCGCGCTTTACGACGAGGCGTTTTATCGCGAGCAACGCATCGATCTGCGTATCGATGCAAACGTGCAGCAGATCGACCGGGCAGCGCGGGCCGTTGTATTGAAGGATGGGCATAGCGTCGGATATCAGCGTTTGTTGATTGCGACGGGCGCTGAGCCGCGGCGGTTAACCGTGCCGGGCGCGACCTTGGAAGGCGTGCATGTTTTGCGCACGGCGGCAGACGCTTTGAACGTACTCGACGAGTTATCGCCAGGCCGAAAGATTGCGATTGTGGGCGCGGGTTTTATCGGACTGGAGATTGCGGCAGCCGCCATTGCACGAGGCTGCGAGGTGATCGTGATCGAGGCGGCAGCCAGGGCGCTGATGCGTGCCGTGCCCGAGATAGTCGCAGCGTACTTGGTGGAACGGCACAGGCAGATGGGCGTTGAAGTGGGCTTCGCCGTGCAGGTCGATCGGATCATGGGATCGACTATGAAACGCGTCAGCGGCGTCAAACTCTCCGATGGCACGAGCATCGCGTGCGATTGCGTGATCGCCGGCATTGGCGTGAAACCGCGCACGGAGTTGGCGGAAGCGGCGGGTATCGACGTGGCCGACGGCATCGCCGTGGACGACACGCTGCGCACCAACGATCCGCATATCTTCGCAGCCGGCGATGTCTGCTCGTTCCCGCATCGGCTGTTCCGGCGGCGCATGCGGCTCGAATGCTGGAAGAACGCGGAGGACCATGCACGCATAGTCGCGCGCAACATGCTGGACCGCGGCGAGACGTATTCCGAAGTCCCGTGGTTCTGGTCCGATCAATACGACATGACCATACAGATCGCCGGCATGCCCGCGTTCGGTGTGACGACGGCGGTGCGCGAGACGAGCGCCGCGTCGCGGATATTCTTTGCACTAGATCGCGATGGCGTGCTGGTTGGCGCGAGCGGTGTTGGACAGGTAGGCGAGATTGCACGCGACGTGCGGGTAGCGCAAGAGTTGATCGCGCGGCGTGCGCGCATCGAACCTTCGCTGCTCTCGGACCGCAGCGTCAAGCTTAAGCCGCTGCTTGCCGTGGAGGCGCTATGACGCAACGCCTGGAAGTCTATCAATCGCTATGGGCGATGGAGCGCCGTCATACCGATGGTTATGAGCGTTCGCTTGAAGACAATATAGCGATGATCGCGCAGGCGGGCTTCAACGGCATTAGCGCTTCTTATGCATCACGCGATGACGTGCGTCGGCTTACCGGTTTGCTAAAACCGCTTGGCTTGAACGCCGAAGGCCAATGTTTCCCACGCACGGTAGACGACCTGCAACCGGTTCTCGAAAACGCCACCGAGTTCGGTGTTCATCACATCGACTTGCAGCCCGATGCACGGCCGCGCCGGTTAAGTGACGCGCTTGACTTGATCGACGGCTGGACGAGGCTCGCGGAGCAAGTGGATTTTCCGGTGTATATCGAAACGCATCGGGACCGCATGACAACCGATCTGCATTTCACGCTCGATCTGCTCGATGCCCGGCCGGATCTGAAACTGCTCGGCGATATCTCGCACTACCTGGTCGGACGCGAATTCGCCATGCCGGTGTCCGATGAAAACCACGCCGCCATGCATCAGGTCCTCGATCACTCGTGGGCATTTCACGGCCGCGTGGCGAGCCGCGAACAAGCGCAGATCGAGATTTCATTCGAGCCGCATCGGGTCTGGGTGGACCTGTTTCTCGATTGGTGGCGTTACGGCTTTGTATCGTGGAAACGGCGTGCCGGTGTTGACGATACCTTGGTCTTCACGTGTGAGCTGGGACCGAAGCCTTATGCGATCATCGGCCGCGATGGGAACGACACGACCGACCGCTGGGCGGAATCGCTGCTGATGTGCGACTGGATCCGCCAACTATGGAATTCGCTCATGCGGCAAGAAGCGTCAGTCGCTGAGCGGAAGGTTCTCGCGTAACAACACTGTGACCGGAATCTGCTGCGGCAAGGCCACGCCGGGATCGCGATGATAGTGCCGCAAGATGATTTCGATGGAACGCATTGCTTCGCCGATCGGGTTCTGGTCAAGCACGGCATCGAGCGTTCCTTCAATGAGCAGGCGCCGCGAAATGTCGTTGAGTTCGTGGCCGACGAACACCGTCGAACGAACGCGGTCGAGCGCCTGCAGCGCAGCGCCGACGCCTTCGTCGCCGACTGAAATGTTATAGATGCCGCGCAGGTCGGGATAGCGCCGGAAGGCGTCGCGAGTGAGGCTTTCGGTGACCGCCGATTGCTCCCGGCTCTCGACTGTTTCAACGATGTCGCAGTTTGGGAAACGCCGTCGCAGCACCGAGCGAAAACCGCTTTCACGTTCTTCATGGCCGAGGAAATCATGCATGCCCGTCATCACGAGCACCTTGCCTCCCGCATCGCCCAGAAAGCGACCCATCAACTCGCCTGCGACCCGTCCTGCGCCGCGATTATCGATTCCCACATAGGCAAGCCTTCCTGTCCCCGGCAGGTCGCTGGCGAGTGTGACGACCGGCATCGCGCGGCTGACGTGACGCAACGCGTCCGTGATGTCGGGATGTTCATACGCGACGATGATCAACGCATCCGCCTTCTGCGTTACGCGGCGGATGGTCTCGACAACGTGCGCCGGTTCGAGGCTATCGAAATAAGTCACGGCACAGATCACCCTTTGCGCCTCGAACGCCTTCTGAGCGATTTCGAAACCCTGCTTGAGATAGATGTAATACGGCGCGATGGGCTGCTGCAAGAGGATCGCGATACGCAACCAGCGCACCGATACCGCGTCCAGCGCCCGGTCGATCTTCAGCTTGCGCGCCCATTCAAGCACGCGCCGCTCTTTCTCGCGCGAGACGCCGCCGCGACCGTTGAGCACGCGATCGACGGTCGCCTCGCTGACGTCGGCGGCCTTGGCGATATCAGCCATGCTCGTTTTACGGCGGTTGGTCAGGTCGGGCATGGGCCTTATCGGTGTGAGAGTACGAACAAAACGATGATCGCATTAACCGCACTCGCCTATCAAGCTGGCGCATGAAGCTTCTATAAATCTCCGGCAAAGAACGGAGACAGCAGCACCCCGCACGACGGCCCTGCATTCGCACCGCGGATGCAGCCGCGAGCGGGACATAACAGGAGACAGACGATGACACGGAGACTCACTTCAAAATTCGCGGTGGCGGCATGCATAGCCTCAACGCTCTTTGCCACGAGCGCGGCCCGCAGCGCGGAGCCGCTTAATATAGTGATGCTGACGCACGGCGCGGCGACCAACGCGTTCTGGCAAGCCGTGAAGAAAGGTTTCGACGATGGCTGCAGCCGCGTACAAGCGCATTGCCAGATGGTCTTTACCCAGACCGATGGCTCGATCGAGCAGCAGAGCGCGAACTTCCAGGCGGCGGTCGCGCGCAAGCCCGATGCGATTTTGACGACTATCGTAGACGACAACGCGCTCACGTCGATGATCAACGACGCCCGCGCGAAGCACATCATCGTGATTGCCTATAACGTCGATCAAAGCGGCGGCGCGACGGGCGCGGCAAAACGGCAGGCGTTCATCGGCCAGAACTTTGTCCCGGCAGGACGTAGTCTCGCGCATCAACTCACCAGCCAGTTTCCCAAGGACGGGCCGATCCGCGTGCTGATCGGTGTCAGCGCGCCGGGACAGAACTGGGCCGAGCAACGCGCGAAAGGGGTGATGGATGGCCTCGATGAATGGAAACGTGCCAATCCGAATCGCACGGTCGTGGTCGACCGGATCGACTCGGGTACGGATCTCTCGGTCACGGGCGAACGCGTCGGCGCGTATCTCACCGCGCACCCCGATACGACGGCGTACTTCGACATGGGTTTCTTCCATGCAGCCGTGGCCCGCACGCTGAAGGATCGCAACGTGCCACCGGGCAAGGTGCTGCTTGCGGGCTTCGACATCGTGCCGCAAGTCCTGCAGATGATGAAGGCCGGCTACATCCAGGCCGAGGTCGATCAGCAGCCGTACGCGCAGGGTTTCATGCCCGTGATGCAGGTCTATCTCGCGAAGTCCTTCGGCTTGGCGCCTACGGATATCAACACCGGCAATTCCCTCGTCATGCCCGCGCAGGCCGACTCGGTGATCGCGCTTTCGCAGCAAGGCTTGCGCTAGGAGACTCGCATGAAAAAGCTGCTCAAGATCTATCTGCAGAAACCGGAGCTGGCGGGCGTCGTGTTGCTCGCGGTGCTGATCGGTTTGTTCCAGGTGCGCTCGCAGATGATATTTCTCAGCGCTGAAAACATCCGTGGCGTGCTTGGCGTGTTGCCTGAAGTGGGGCTTGTTGCTATCGGCGTGACGTTGCTGATGATCTGCGGCGAGTTTGATCTGTCGGTGGGGTCGGTGTTTGCTCTTACACCCATGTCTATCACCTTGCTCATGAACGCCGGCGTGCCCTTCTGGCCGGCGTTTTTTATCGGGCTCGTGGTGGCCGCGTGCGTCGGACTCGCCAACGGATTCATCACGCTGGTGTTCAACATACCGAGTTTCATCACGACGCTCGGCATGTTGTTCATCGTGAGGTCGCTGACTGTCGTGCTATCGGGTGGCTTTCCTCCTAATCTGCCCATCGAACGGATGCCAGCGGAACTGTTCGTTAGCTTTATCGGGCCGGAGGGATTGTTTCGTGCGTCGTTTCTTTGGTTTATCGGCATCGGGGCGGCGGCGGCATTCTTGTTGTCCGCGACCAATCTCGGTAACTGGATGAAAGCAACGGGCGGGTTTCTTGAAGCGTCCATATCGAGCGGTGTTCCGGCGCGGCGCGTGAAGCTGTTTTCCTTCGTGCTATGTGCGGTGCTCGCCGGTTTCGCTGGACTGATCCAGGTGTTGCGGCTTGGCGCGGCGCTTCCATCAATAGGCGATGGTCTCGAACTACAAGCGGTCGCTGCTGCCGTGATCGGGGGAACCGCGCTGTCTGGCGGGATAGGCAACGTACTGGGCGCGGTGGTGGGTGCGCTACTGATTCGCGTAATCGATAACGGCCTCGTGCTGACACAAGTCGATGCCAACTGGTTCAAGTTCGCGGTCGGCAGCCTGACCATTTTCGCTGTGGTCGCCAACGCATGGATGCGCCGCACGGCGCGACATCTGAAGGTACAGCTATGAATACGATCTCTTCTGCGGCGCTGCATTCGTACACCGATGACGGCATGACCGCCGACGCGCTAAGCACATCGACCGCGCTGATGGCCGTGCGCAACTTGCACAAGTGGTACTCCGGCGTGCATGCGCTCAAAGGTGTGAGCCTGGAATTCAAACGCGGCGAAGTCGTGGGCCTGCTCGGCGATAACGGCGCGGGCAAGTCGACGCTCATCAAGATTCTCTCGGGCGTGCATCGGCCGGATGAAGGCGAGATCCTGTTTCAGGGCCGGCCTGTGCGTATCCCCTCGCCCAAAGCGGCGATGCAGCTCGGTATCGAAACGATTCATCAGCATAACTCGCTGGTGCCGAATCTATCGATTGCGCGTAATGTGTTTATCGGGCGTGAGCCGTTGTTGTTTTCGCTGTTCGGCATTGGACCGATGAACCACGCGCGGATGCGCACCGAAGCGGTCAAGGCCATCGCCGACGTCGACCTGCATCTACGTTCCGCCGAAGCGCTGCTGGGTGAGCTATCCGGCGGCCAGCGTCAGGGCGTAGCGATTGCACGCGCCATGCATTTCAAGTCAAAGCTATTGATCCTCGATGAACCGACCAATCATTTGTCTGTCAAGGAAACGGACAAGGTAATTGGGTTTGTGCGAGGCTTATCGGCGCAGGGCATCACCGGCGTGTTCATCAGCCACAACCTGCAGCACGTGTTTCACTCGTGCGACCGGATTGTCGCCATGGCGCGTGGAGAGGTCGTGCTCGACCGGCCGGTAGCGGAGACGTCTATCGAGGAAGTGACGGAAATGCTTTGATCGACTACTAGTGGAGACATGAATCGTGAGACAGTTCGATGGCAAGGTGGCGGTGGTCACCGGCGGTACTCAGGGACTTGGCGCTGCGATTGTGGCGTTGTTTGTCGAGCGCGGCGCAAGTGGCGTGGTTATTTGCGGGCGTTCGCGAGACAAGGGCGAAGCGAAGGCACGTGAACTGAGCGAGGCCAGCGGCGCGGACGTGCGTTACGTGCAGGCGGATCTCTCTCAAGTCGACGATTGCCGGGCGGTGATCGCGGCGGCGGATGCGCGCTTCGGGCGTATCGATGTGCTGGTCAATGCAGCGGCCATGACCGATCGCGGCACGATTCTCGATACCGACCCCGCCCTCTTCGATTGCATCTTCGCGACCAACGTGCGCGCGCCGTTTTTCCTGATGCAGGAGACCATTCGTATCATGCGGCGCGAGCGCACTGAAGGAGCTATCGTCAACATCAGTTCGATGTCGGCGATGGCAGGGCAACCCTTCATCGCGGCGTACTGCGCGTCGAAGGGTGCGCTGGCCACGTTGACGCAGAACACGGCATACGCGCTGTTGCGTAACCGGATCCGGGTGAATGGTTTGAATCTCGGCTGGATGGCGTCCGATGGCGAAGACCGGATCCAGCGGGAATATCACGGCGCGAGTGATGATTGGCTGGCGCAGGCGGGTGCTGCGCAACCGTTTGGGCGGCTGATCGAACCAGAAGAAGCGGCGCGCGCGGTGGCGTTCCTGGCGAGCGGGGAGTCAGGGCTGATGACGGGATCGATGGTGAATTACGATCAGTCGGTATGGGGTGCGTTCGATGACGCGCCGCATCCGGGGGCTGCGCTTTAGCAAAATGACTAAAGATTGCTCGCGACCGAACGGGGTTCCATAAACGTATGGCGGAAATACTCCCGTACCGCGTGCATCCCGGGGCTGAATTCGCGGTTCTTGCGCCACGCCAAGCCAACGCTCATTGGCGGAACCGGGTCGCGCAGGACAACCGTTTCGATCCGTTTTCCTTCCAGCGACCACGGGCGGTAGACCATGTCCGATAGGATGGCGACGCCGCTGCCGTTTGCCACCATGCTGCGCACGGCCTCCACTGACGACGTCCGCAGCTTCACATTCGGCCTATGCGGTGTATCGGCCCAGTAGCGCAGCGCGGTATAGGCGGCTTCGTCAACGGTCAGCATAACGAACGGTTCTGGAGCGACATCGGCGAGCGTTACGCTTTCACGCTTGAGCAAGGGATGATGCGCACAAAGCCAAAGCCGGCGCGCCGAGTGAATCACCGGTTCCAATACGAGTTCGGGGTTTGCCACGTTTGATGTCAACAGCACGGCCATGTCGTAGCGCTCGGTGATCAGGCCTTCTTCGATCGATTCGCGATTCAGCTCATGCAGGTTGATGGTGAGCAGCGGATAGAGCGTGCTCAGCCGCTGGAGATGATGCGGCAAGAAATATCCGATCACCGTATAGCTCGCAGCGATCGTGAGTGTGCCACTCAACGTGCTCTCGAGATTCGGAATCCGCATGGCCTCTTCGACGGACGAAAGAATGGTGTACGCCTGGTTCAGGAATTTGCGTCCGGTTTGAGTCAGGGCGACGCCGCTCGCCATGCGCACGAAAAGCTGGGTGCCAAGGCTGTCCTCGAGCTCCTTTATCGCGTTTGTCACTGCCGACTGGGAAATCGTGAGCTGGATTGCAGCCTGCGATATTTGCCCGAGTTCGGCCGTCGCCACGAAGTACTTGAGCTGCCGCAGAGTCAAAGCCATGATGCCCGCCGAAAAATTGATATTGCACGCCGCCATATCTTATTCGCGCAAAATTACCGGGGCGAGTGAGCGCGGCTATAGGACGAGCGAGCACCGTCCCATCAAAAAAACAGATACGAGGTCATCTGAAAATAGAACTATTTTGGCGAGCTGCCGCGCCATAAGGTTCATGTAATCGGCACTGCGGGCGCGCGGTCGTGCACACCCGGGCCGGTGAACCAGGAGACGCCCCATCGTGAAAAAACGCAGCATCGACCTGAATTCGGACATGGGCGAAGGTTTCGGTCCATGGACCATCGGCGACGGTGTGGACGCCGAGATCATGCCGCTGATCAGCTCAGCCAATATCGCCACGGGTTTCCATGCCGGAGACCCGAACATCATGGCGCGCACCGTTCAATCGGCGAAAGAAGCGGGTGTGGGCGTCGGCGCTCATCCGGGCTTTCGCGACCTGGTTGGATTCGGCCGTCGCACGATCACCGAGTCGCCCCAGGCGCTTGTCAACGACATCGTGTTCCAGCTAGGCGCACTGCGCGAGTTCGCAAGGCTGGCGAACGTCGGCGTACAGCATGTGAAGCCACACGGCGCGCTCTACATGCTTGCTGCAAGGGACGAAGAGCTGTCGCGCTGTCTTATTGGAACCCTGCAGAAAATCGATCCCAGCTTGCTGCTGTACTGCATGGAGTCGTCGGTGACCTACCAGGTTGCCCGCGAAATGGGCCAGCCCGTGGTCCGCGAGTTCTACGCAGATCGCGACTACGACGCGAGTGGATCGATCGTTTTCACTCGCCGCGTCGGCCGGCTCGATGCAGCCCAGGTCGCCGCAAAAGTCTTGCGCGCCTGCGTGGAAGGACGCGTGACAACGGTTGAGGGGGGTGAGATAAACATCGACTTCGATTCGGTCTGCATCCATAGCGACACGCCCGGTGCACTCGAACTCGTCCAGGCAACGCGCGACACGCTGATTCGCCATGACATTCGCATAGCCGCGCCGCAACCGGCTTTCCCCCAGTAATTCCGACTCGCCTGAGACAGGAGTACGAGCATGGCCCAGCACGACATTGTCAGCCCTTTACCCGGAACGTTCTATCGGCGTTCATCGCCCGATGCCGCACCATTCGTCGAGGTCGGCGTCGAGATTGAAGAAGGCGCGACTGTGGGGCTGGTCGAGGTCATGAAGCAGTTCAGCGAAATCGAATCGACTGCTACCGGCCGCGTGACGGAGATCTTGGCCGAAGACGGCGACCCGGTCGACGCGGGCCAGATTCTGATGCGAGTCGAGGAATAAGCCGATGTCCTCAGAAGCCTTCTACAAACCGCAACGCGTTCGCACCGTGCTGGTCGCCAATCGCGGGGAGATTGCTGTGCGGATCATTCGCGCGGCGCAGGAACTGGGCATGCGCGCGGCCGTGACCGTCAGCGATGCCGACCGCGACAGTCTCGCCGCGCGTATGGCTGACGTAGCGGTGCCGATCGGGTCGGCGCACGCCGCTAAAAGTTATCTCAATCCAGTCGCCATTCTTGAAGCGGCTCAACAATGTGGCGCGGATGCGATTCATCCGGGCTATGGATTTCTATCGGAGAACGCGGCGTTCGCAGGGAAGGTCGAGACGGCGGGGTTGATCTTCGTCGGCCCGTCTTCGTCGATCATCGCGATGATGGGCGACAAGGCGCGTGCACGTGCCACCGCGAAACGCGCAGGCGTGCCGACCGTGCCCGGCAGCGAGGGTGTGCTTGATTCACTTGATCAGGCGCGCGATGTCGCCGGCCGCATCGGTTATCCGGTGATGATCAAGGCAGCCGCCGGCGGGGGCGGACGCGGCATTCGCGTGGCGCACGATCCGGCTCAGCTTGATGTGGAGTTACCGCTCGCGCAACGTGAGGCACAAGCCGCGTTCGGCAACGCCGGAGTCTATCTGGAACGTTTTATCGGGCGGGCTCGCCACATTGAAGTGCAAGTACTTGGCGATGGCAAAAACGTCGTCCATCTGTTCGAACGCGAGTGCTCCCTGCAGCGGCGTCGACAGAAAATCTTCGAGGAGGCGCCCTCGCCTTCGCTGACGTCTGAACTACGCGCATCGTTATGCGAATCGGCTACACGACTGGCCCGAGAAGTCGGATATCGAAGTGCGGGCACGCTCGAATACCTGTTCGACGAAACACGCGGCGAGTTTTACTTCATCGAAATGAACACGCGTATCCAGGTCGAACATCCGGTGACCGAAGCCATAACGGGCATTGACCTCGTGCGCGAATCCCTGCGCATTGCAGATGGCGAGCCGTTGCGCTTTGAACAAGACGATATCGTCATGCGCGGAGCCGCTATCGAATGCCGCATCAATGCCGAAGATCCGGATCGCGATTTCCGTCCGAGTCCGGGCCGTATCGATGAACTGGTGTGGCCGGCTGGCCCGGGCGTGCGAATCGATTCCATGCTGTATCAGGGCTACACCATCCCGCCGTTCTATGACTCGCTGCTGGCAAAACTTATTGTCTTCGACGAAAGCCGGCCGGCGGCGCTTGCACGACTCGATCGTGCGTTGCGCGAGATGAAGATAGGCGGCGTCAAGACAACCGCGCTGCTGCACCAGGCCATGCTTGCAGACACGGATATCCGCGCGGGCCGATACCACACGAACCATCTTGAAGCATGGATGGCGCAACGCAATGCAAAGCTTGGCGAGAGTGAGGAGGCAGCATGAGCGTCCGGTACACATTCGGCGGCGATGAATTCATCTTCGTCGAGATCAGCGAGGACATGTCGCTCGATGCGTTCTTCAAGGGCACGGCCATCACACGCGAGTTACAGCGTCGCAACGTGGCAGGCGTGACGGAGATTTGTCCGGCGAACGCGTCGTATCAGGTTCGATACGATCCGGACGTGATCGCGCCGGAGACGCTGCTGGACTTGCTCAAGGAGATCGAAGCGGAAGTAGGGGATGCCCCTCTGGAGTTGGAGACGCGCATCGTGGAAATACCTGTGCTCTACAACGATCCGTGGACCCATGAGACCCTCATGCGTTTTCGGGAGCGGCACCAGGATCCGTCATCGACCGATCTGGAGTACGCCGCGCGCATCAACGGCCTGAGCACCGTCGACGCGTTCATCGCCGCGCATTCCGGCGCGCCATGGTTTGTTTCGATGGTCGGTTTCGTCGCGGGCCTGCCCTTCATGTTCCAGATGGTCGAAAGGTCGCGACAACTCGAAGTGCCGAAGTATCTGCGGCCTCGCACCGATACCCCCAAACTCACCGTCGGTCACGGCGGCTGTTTCGGCTGCATCTACTCGGTGCGCGGCGCGGGCGGCTACCAGATGTTCGGCGTGACACCCGCCCCGATCTTCGACCCTGAACAGCGCCTTTCCTACTTGCGTGATTTCATGGTGTTCTTCAAGCCCGGCGATATCGTCAAGTTCAAGGCGATCGACCGGGAAACCTATGATCGCGCCGTTGCCGAGGTCGAAGCGGGCACGTTCGAACTGCGCGTGAAACCCGTGAGATTCGTATTGAGCGAATTCAAGCGTGACCCCGATGCCTATAACCGCTCACTCGCCGAGGTCCTCGATGCCGACTGACAAAACCTGTGTGATTGAAGTAGTGAAGCCGGGGCTGGCGACCTCGGTTCAGGATACCGGGCGGCAAGGTTATTACTACGTCGGCATTCCGCCGTCGGGTGCGCTCGACCAGTTTTCATTGCGAGCAGCGAACTTGCTGGTAGGCAATAGCGAAGATGCGGCCGCGCTCGAATGCACGTTGCTCGGACCACAATTGCTGTTCCATGCGGACACGATGATCGCAGTCACCGGCGCCGAGATGACGCCGAAGATCGATGGCGTCGCACAGGCCTGCAATGTCTCGCTGCGTATCAAGGCCGGGAGCACGCTCACATTCGATCACGTCAAGGCTGGCGCCCGTGCGTGCCTCGCGGTGGCCGGTGGTATCGACGTGCCGGTGGTGCTCGGCAGCCGCTCGACCTACACCCTGGGTGCCATCGGCGGACTCGAGGGACGGCGCCTGCAAAAGGGCGATCGATTGACAAGCCTTGCGCCCGGTCACCAAGCGAAAGAAGGCCGTGAGCTCCCCGTCGATCTCCGAACGCCTCTCGCCAAGGAAATCGAACTGCGTGTGCTGCCCGGGCTCTATCACCATCGCCTGACCGATGAATCGGCCCACACCTTCTTCGATGACACCTGGGTGGTCGCGCCGGAAGCGGACCGCATTGGTTACCGCTACAAGCAGGGACGCGCGCTGCAATTCCGCGAACGTGTGCAGCCTTTCGGCGCGGGCGCCGACCCCTCGAACATCGTCGATGCGTGTTATCCGATCGGCTCCATCCAGGTCCCCAGCGGGCTCGAACCGATCATCCTGCATCGCGACGCGGTCTCGGGTGGTGGCTACGCGACCATCGGCACCGTGATCAGCGCGGACATGGACCTCATCGGCCAGATGCAGCCGAATCATCGCGCGCATTTTGTCGCCGTATCGATGGAGCAGACGCTCGCTGCGCGTCGCGCCGCAAACGCAAGACTGCTTCGTTTGCGCGACATGCTCGGCCGTTAGCAAAGTACTCGTTTGAATTGAAGCAAACCCGCAGCGTCGTGCTCGTCGCGACGCTGCGCGGAAGACGTTCGCCCGCGGTTATTCAAGTCGTGCTTTTCTCTATTTGCGGGCGTTAGCGGGTCGCGCCTGCTTCTTTCAATCTATTGCCTGAAGGAGCAAGGATCATGGCTAACTTGTCGCAGGACCCTGCGGGACACGAACTGGATTTATCGATGCACTCCGTTCCCGACAGCGCCCGAATGCCCGCATTTTCGCTGACGATGGCGTGGTGGGCCGTCTGCAGCGCGGTGTTTTATATCGTGGTCGGGGCAGCGCTCGCGCTACAGTACGGCACGCGCAATGCGCTGATCGGCATGGCGCTTTCAGTCATCTCGTATGGCATTGTCAATTCGATCATCAGCCGCTATGCGATCCGCACCGGGTTATCGGTCGCGCTATTCTCGCGGGTGCTGTTTGGAGGCGCTGGAGCCGCGCTCGCTACGCTGATTTTCTTTGCGACGGCGATCTACTACGCTGTCTTCGAAGGCTCCGTGATCGCGGTCGCGGCACACAACCTCTTCCCGGCGCTGGACTATAAGTGGGCGGCGTTGATCGTGGTTTGCTACAGCGTGCCGCTGGTGTTCGGCAGCGTCCAGCACTGGCTCGACAAGTTCAACGGCGTGCTGCTGCCCTTCTATTTGCTCGGCCTGCTGGCAGCAGTGCTTCTGACGACCCACGAGTATGGCTACAACGCCGCGTGGCTCGACTTCGGTCCCAAGGGCACCATACCCGCGAACGGCTGGTGGAATTGCTTCGTGTATTACATGGGCGTGTGGGTCCTGATGATGTTTACCTTCGACTATGCACGCTTCGGCCGCCAGAAGGATGCGCCCTATCACGGCCGCTTCAATTTCGGCATGCCGTTCTATCTCGTCACATTCCTGTTGAACGGCGCAGTCGGTATTTATCTGGTCAGCACGATTCCCGGATTAGGGCCGCTCTCGGAAGTATCGGTGGTGCTCGCGTTGCTGAAGCTGATGGGGATATGGGGCCTTCTGTTCGTGTGGGTCACGCAGTCGCGCATCAACACGGCGAACTACTATCTTGCCGCGATCAACATGCAAGCGTTCTTTCGAAAGGTCGCAGGTCTACACGCGCCGAAGTTCGTCTGGGCGCTCGTGGTCGGCGTAGTGGTGTATGCGCTGATGATGGCCGACGTGTTTTCAAAGATCCTGCAAGCACTCGCGTATCAGGGAATCTTTGTGGTGGCGTGGGTTGGCGTTGCGCTTGCCCATATTCTGTCGACCAAGGTCGATACCTTGCTCGGTACGGAGATCGAGTGTCGCGACTCACACGTACCCGCGTTCAATCCGGGCGGCCTGACTGCATGGTTCGCCGGCGCATTCGCGGGGTTGCTGCTGATGAACCTTCCGGGTGCGTTGCAATCGTTCTCCGCACCGGCCACGTTCGTCGTATCGTGGCTGACTTACCGGGCGATGCTTGCTGCCGCTAAACGAACGTGGTTCGTACGCGGCTAAGATCAAACGGCGCGCCGCTGACCCGCCACACGCTCAAAGCGGTGCTCGACTGATCCATGCGATTCTGGTTCTGTTGCCGAAGTAGGCACGCAGGCAAATAGCTCGTTTCTGCTGCGGGTCAACGTGCGGTCCGCGCAGAAACGATGTCGTGGGGTTGGCCAAGCATTTGCGTCGAAACCTCATGGAGCCGCTACACCCAGCGCGGTATGCGTGTGCTCGCGCAATTCATTTGGCATAAAAGCTCGCTCAAGACCGCCCTCGCTCAGCCATGCGCGTGTGTTCCCGGCTGCACGCTCGATCAGGCGGTCGCATTGCGTATAGTCGTAAGGCGATACGTCGAGCGGACATAACGGCGGCACGACAAAGATCTCAGCGCGGGACGAGTAAAACTCCAGATCGCGCACAAGTTGCCGTGCAATGACAAGCGTTAGCGCATGCATGGCCTGCGCAATCGGGTTGCCAGGCGGCTTGCGCAGCGCACAAGCAAAACCGGCCGGAAGCACAATGACGCGCGTCGCACCGAGCGCGATGGCCACGGAGATCGGCGTATTGTTGGCCACACCGCCATCGACCAGGTCCCGGTCGCCAATGCGCATCGGCGGGAACACGCCGGGAATCGCAGCGCTCGCGAGGACGGCATCCACCACAGGACCGGATGAGAGGATGACTTCGTTGCCCCCCAACATGTCAGTGGCGACTATGTGGAGCGGTATGACCGCTTGCTCCACCTGTGCATACGACAAATTATTCTCCAGCAGCATGCGCAGGGCCGTTGCCTCGACGAGATGGGAACGGCCACGCAGCATCATCTGGAACAGCCCAAGCATGGTGAGCGGCATGATGTCCCGCCGCCTGATGCGACACCACAGCAATTCGAGCATGGCGACGCCGTCGCTATCGGGCCGGCCGGCAAAATACGCCGCATTGATGGCTCCGGCGGATGCGCCGATCACGCAACCTGGACGAACGCCTTGATCGAGCAACTCGCGCAGCATGCCAACCTCGATCGCGCCGAGGCTGCCGCCACCCGCGAATACGAAGGCGGTCAATCCTGAGGGAACGGATAGAGTGGGATGATGAAAGGACATGTCTGCCTCCTCTCCTGCGGGGCAATACCGGATGCGGTCTCCACGGTTCACCGGGCAAATTCGCGCGAAATGACGAGCGGCTCTATCAGGACTACGTCGCCCGGGTCTCGCTTTGGTTATCTGGAATCCGGTTACCGAAGCTGCCGCTTGCCAGAACGTCGACATCACGCCCCAGGCAGCCTCAGTAAGTCATTGCCGGACAGGACTAATGACCCTTGAACAGATCCAGCAGTTGATTCTGCATTTGCATCATTTCGTGCTCGTGCTTCATCTCCATCTGAGACATTGCCTCCTGGTGTTCCATCTCCATCTGCATCATTTTCTGCTGGATGGTGATGGCCTGGGTGCGTTGTTCCGGTGTCAGCTTGTCCATCATCATTTGATAGTTCTGCGGCATAAGATACGTGCCGTTGTGCCCGATACCCTGTGCCTGCGCGAGGCCTGCGGCCAAAGAAAGCGGAAGCATTGCACAGAGAATGATATTTCGAATCGATTTCATTGGATCTCCAGTTTCAGGTTCGTTTATAGAATATAAGGATTACTATGCAATTGACCTATCTTCTTCCAGTTAGAGTCAACTTCATTCACACTGCGGGTCGTTCCTCGCGCCGGGTTTCTCCGCTTCCGCCTTACCGTGACGGACGGGTTGAATCTTGACGCTCAGCTCGTCTTTCTATTCCCTAGCCGTCGTTCAATGCCTCGTGAAATTCGGTGTGCCGCCGGGTCCGTACGGATCGGGATTGCCGAAACGCGGAATGGTGCCGTCCATGCGAGCGCGGGCCAGTTCCGCGCGCACTTGCTCGCGCGTTTTTGGACCTTGATTCGCGGCGGCCTGCATTGAATTTGCGTCCGTCGCCTGCACGGGCTGCACAGTTTGCGCGCTCGCCAGCGTCGATACACTGAGGGCGGCCACGGCCATGATCATCGTCAACTTGTTCATTTTCATCGTTACTCTCCGAAAGGGTCATTTAGAGACCTGCCGACGCGCCTGCCGATCAGGCATTCCTAAAATTCCACGTTTCCTGGCGCTGGACACTTGAGCGCAAGCTATTAACCGCGCTTCATAAGGTATTTCGCCCGTTGATCGGCATTGGTTACACGACATCGAAAAGATGATCTGCGATCAATTGGGTAGCTTCGTCCTCTTCAGCAGGCTGTAAGCGGACAGTCAGGAATTGCTCGTTCGCTAACGCTAACGGATGGTTTGGGCTGATCGGGGGTGAGAAGATACGCGTGTTGGCGGCCCGCCGGACAACGAACGCGGAGGCACATAACAAGAATTTACAGTGTCGCGGTTTTCGCAGTGATATTGTCACTGATGATGGCGAGTAGAGTCTCGCCATCAGGGCAAGTCATGAACCTCGTCGATTGGGGAAAATAGTGTCGCCGGTGGAAGATCCCGTTGAAGATTCCAACCGCGACGTCCTTTGATATTCGTGAAACAGTAAGCCTTCACGTTCAATATATACGGTGATTACCATGGGAATTTTGGATACAGTAGGTGAGATCGTGGGCGCAGTCGCCGCAGTCGAGGCAACCGACAAGGTCGATCCGGATGCTTCACTTCTGACGAAAGGGATTGCTGCAGTGGCCGGTTTTAAAGGCGCCGGCGCTTTGGAATCGCTGGTAGAGAAGAAAGAGGACGAAGGCGGTACGGAAGCGGCTGATAACGCAGCGCCGCAAGCCTGAATCCAGTCGCTCAGGCCAGCCGCTGCAAAAAGGGCTGGCTTGAGCGCAATCGTTAAAGCCGAAACACCTCGACAGCGTCGCTGAGTGTTCTCGCCTGGCTTCTCAGGGACTGCGCTGCAGCAGCGGCTTCTTCAACGAGTGCCGCATTTTGCTGCGTGCTCTGGTCCATGGCCGCAACCGCCAGGTTGACCTGCTCTATCCCCTTGCTTTGTTCCCCCGCTGCCGCCGAGATCTCCGTCACGATCTGGCAAACGCGTTCGACCGCACTCACCACGCCGCCAATGGTCGTCCCCGCGCTTTCCACCAGCGTCGAGCCTGCATCAATGTTGGCGCTCGAGTCTTGAATCAGCATCTTGATTTCTTGAGCCGCCGATGCACTGCGCTGCGCCAGGCTGCGCACCTCACCTGCCACGACAGCAAAACCCCGGCCCTGTTCGCCAGCACGCGCCGCCTCAACTGCAGCGTTGAGCGCCAGGATGTTCGTCTGGAAGGCAATGCCGTCGATCACGCTCGTGATCTCCGAAATCTTCTTCGAATGCGCGGCGATGCCTTGCATCGTGGTCACCACGTTGCTGACGACCGCGCCTCCCTTCGCGGCCATTTCCGATGCTTGCGTTGCCATCTCGCTCGCTTGCCGGGCGCTCTCGAAGCTGGCTTTTGCCGTCGCTGTGATTTGCTCCATGCTGCTCGCCGTGGTTTCCAGCGACGCCGCCTGTTGCTCCGTTCGAACGGAGAGGTCGTTGTTGCCGCTGGCGATTTCCGTCGCGCCGACGTTGATCGATTCAGTGCTGGCGCGCACGATCGTCACCGTCTCGACCAGCGATTGCTGCATTTGCTCGAGCGCGCGCAATAGCGCGCCCATTTCGTTGTCACGGCCGGTATCGATGGGATTCGTCAGGTCGCCCGCAGCGATCCGCTGAAACTGGTGAATGGCCTGCTTGACCGGCTTGACGATTGCGTTGAGCAGCGCATGACGCGCGAATGTACCGGCTACCAACGACGCAATCACCGCCGCGGCCAGCAGCCCCAGCATCATGTGGAAGCGGTCTTGAGCGCTCGTATAACGCGCCTTCTGACGCTCGGTCAGGACGCCTTCCAGCGCAGCTACCTGGGCACCGAAATTGTTGGCCAGTGCTTCTGTTTCAGCGCCCTGGAGTGACTTGTAGGCCGAGAAATCGCTTTTACCAAGCGCTTCGAACGATGCCTCCAATCCGTCGTGCAGATACTTTTGACGCGCGGCGACAAAGTGCGCGCGAAGCGCTGTTTCGGCATCGTCCGCCGACACAGTCGACAGGTATGCCCGCACTTCCTCGTCCGAATCGCGAAGGTCGCGATGTGCGCCTTCAAGCAACGCCGGCTGAACATCGCCTAATCCGTACAGCGCCGCAAAGCTGCCGAGCGCGAGGCGTGCGTGCATCACATGCTCATAGCTGCTTTTGATTTGAAGAAGCGAACGCGTGTCTTCCTTATACATCTTTTCGATCGCTGAATTGCTGGTCTGGAGCGCGATGGCTGCCAATGCGCTAACCGCAATCAGAAGTGCCGCGAAAACCGTCAGCACCAGCGTGATGCTGGCGCGCAAGCTGACTTTTCTGAAGCGGTCGATATATCCCGCAGAATGGGATGCGGTAGGCGTTTTTAGTATTTTCATCGGGTCGTCTCCTGTGAATCGAATACCTTGTATCGAAGGTATATCGGCGGGTGGGAGACGAGACTGGAGGGCTCTACAGTGAATAAATCAAAGCTGCCCAATTAGCGGGATTTTAGCGTCGTTATGGGCCTTTTCTTAGGTTACCGAATCGACGGACCTCGGCCTTCCCCACGCTGCCACCTTGCACTTCCGCTTGCCGGGACGTGCAAGGTGTTCGCTTATGCGCCAGTTAGCGAGACGCCGCGGATCAGCTTCGACGCTCCTTGGAGAGCGTGATTGTCTCGAACAGCTCGTAGTTCGCAGTCGGCGTCTGGTCGGCGCCAGGAGCGTGGTAGTAGTTCATCGTAATGGTGGTCTTGCCGCCCCGCATGCCCGGATCGAAATCGAACACGGCGATGCCATAGCCGGTGCCGGTATCGCGCTGGGCCGACCAGATGGCGTCTTCCAGGGCATCGGCAGGCTGACGCACGAACGTGTTCGCCGTGGTCCCGGCCATCGGACGATTGGGCTTGGTGAACACCTTTGCCTGCGGATTGCCGGTTCCGACATCGAGTCCATAGACATCCAGGGGCGCACTGGTGCCGCCACCGCCCAGGATCAGGTGGATCGTGCCGTGGCTCGTATCGAAGGCGCTATCGGCAGGATGCGACGTGACGACCGGACGCGGTTGCAAGGTATCCACGGGTTGGCCCGTCGCGGCATCCGTGCCTGCATGATGATTGCACCCACGCACGGGAAAGCTGCGCTCGTAGTCATGGTCATGGCCGCAGAGCACGAGGTCGACGCCATAGCGGTCAAAAAGCGGCAGCCATGCCTCCCGGATGCCCTTGTCGGAGCCGTTGCCGGTCTTCGAAGAAGTCAGCGCGTCCTGGTGCATCTGGACGACGATCCAGTCGATGTCATCGTCCTCCGCCGCCTTACGCAAGGTCTCGCTTAACCAGCGGGTCTGCTCGCCGCCACTGTAACCGCGAATGTAGAACGACGTCCCCGGGGCGATCGGCGGATTGCCGGTGCTCGCGGCCGGCACCAGCGGGCTCGGGCCAGCGACGAAGGCGGCCGCATCCTGGTAGACGACATCGTCGGCGTCGAGCGAAATGAACAGCACCGAACTCACACGAAAACTGTACCAGCGACCGGGAAAGCGGGTGCCGTTCTCGGGCAGCGTATAACGCGCGAGGTAAGAATCGAGGCCCTGCTCGCCGTTGTGGAATTCGACCTCGTGATTACCCGGGCAAGGCATCCAGGGGCGATTGGCCGCCGAGGTCTGGGCATTGTTGCCAAAGTCGCGCCATACCTCGGGCTGATGCGTCGGGTTCAGGTTGGCGTAGCAGAGATCGCCGTTCAGCAAGTGAAACAGCGGCTGGAAACGCTCCACTGCCTGCACGGCGAAGCGGCTCTGAGGCGACGAGAGCACCCAGCCGGTATTGGGCGTGGCGAGGTCGCCGTAGCTGGTCCAGCGAAACGGAGCGTCGCCCCGCGGGGCGGTCTGGAAAGTTGCGCTGAAGGGATGGGCTGCGTTGCTGTCGTTGTCGGCGGTGACTTCGTATTCGTAGTGGGTCCCGGGTTTCAGGCCTCGCAGACGTGCGTGATAGGTGCAAACAATCTCGCCGTTGAGTCCATCGGTATAGGTGCGCTGTATACCATGCACCGTCGCCTTGGTCTCGCCGGCACGACCAAAGCGCACTCGCGGGTTGACCGCCGCCGCAAGCGAGGCCCAGGAAATCACGATCTCGGTCGCCGGCTCGTTGCCCCAGGTCAAGTGGATCTGTTCAGGCGTGCCGTCCGGGCTTGCCGCAGCGGCCCTGCTCGCCGAAGCCAGACTGCCTGCGGCCGTGGCCAATCCGGAAGCGCCGGCCAGCTTAAGAAAACCACGCCGCGAAACGGTTGCAACCTGCTCGGCAAGCGGAATATCGTCATTGTTCTTGTTCGACATGTCTGGTGTTCTCGTCCTTTGGGGGGAAAGGCCAGCGCAAGGCTCTCACGAAGACAGGGAGCGCAGACTGGCATGAAGGCGGACCGCGCAGCGGACCGGCCCGAAGAACTCCATTATTGCCAGGCGTGTTACCGGGCTATGACATCGTGGCCGTGATCCACGACGTGAGGCGCGGCAGAACCAGTCTGTTCTTGGCATCGGTCGTAGTGCTCACCATGCAAATGAGGTTATTCTTCGATAAACCCGATCGATCCCTTTTGGAGTCCCCATTCATGCAAATAGTCAGTCGTTTCGCGTTCCTGGCGTTGACGTGTGGTGTTATCGGCTTATCGCATGCATCGAATGCATCGGCGGACTCCGCCGATCAGCGGCGCAGCTTCACTCAGGTCGTGTCGTTCGGAGACAGTCTTTCGGATGTAGGCACCTATGCGTATGCCCGGCAATTCGGCGGTGGCACGTACACGACTAATCCCGGCGCTATTTCTGTACAGGTTATCGCGGAACACTATGGATTGCGCCTCAAGCCCGCGCTGACCGGCGGCTTCGGGCAGGCTAGCGTCGTTCATCCGGAAGGATTCGGCTACGCCCAGGGAGGCGCCCGAGTGGCAGGCGCGCCAAACCCTGGCGACGCAACCGGCGACACCGGCGAGCTGCAGACCCCACTGACTTCGCAGGTGGCCGCCTATCTCAAGTCGCACACACGCTTCACCGCACAGCAGCTCGTGCTGATGCAAGGCGGGGCCAACGACGTTCAGGACGCCTATGGCGCGTGGGCGGGAATGATTGCGAACGGCGGCGATCCGGCCGCCTCCCTGCAGGCGGTAGAGCCATCGCTGCGACAAGCGGCGCAACAACTCGCGGGACTGGTGCACAACGTGCAACAACATGGTGCCACGCATATCGTCGTACAAAACGTACCCAACATCAGCAAGGCGCCGATCGCAAACATTGTCGAGCAGCAATTGCCTGGCTCCGCGAGAGTGCTTCGGCGTCTTGCGCAGGTATTCAACATCGCTCTGGATGAAGCGCTACCTTCCTCGCCATCCGTACTGCGAGTCGATGCGTTCACGTTCATCGATGAAACATCGGAGAATTATCGTCAGCTTGGTTTCCGCTTCGACGGCAGCAGCGGCACCAACGTAGCGTGCAATCCGGCGAATCTGCCCGCGGCATTCCAGGCCGATGACACCAGCGCACTGTTCTGCTCGCGCTCGACCTACGTCTCCCCGGATGCCGAGCGCATCTACATGTTCGCCGACGCTTATCATCCGACCACTCACCTGCAAAAACTCATAGCAGACTATGTCGTGGGCCAGATCGACAAATGGTTGCGCGACTAGGTCATCGCCCTAGCCCTTCGTTGCCCCGAATGTCAGTCCGGCAACGAAGTGCCGCTGCATGGCGAAGAACATCATCACCGACGGCAACGCCGCGAGTATCGAACCTGCGGAGACGAGGTTCCACGCCGTTACCCACTGCCCCTTGAGCGCGGCGACACCCACGGTGATCGGCGCCGCCTCGTCTCCTGTCGTGAGACATAGCGCCCAAAAATAGTCGTTCCAGACGAACGTAAATACGAGAATCGCCAGCGCGGCCAACGCCGGACGGATCAACGGCAAGACGATTCGAAAGAACACCGTCCACTCGTTCGCGCCTTCAATTCGCGCCGCTTCAACGAGTTCAAACGGCAATTGCTTGATGAAATTGCGCAAGAACAGCGCACAGAAACCGGTCTGAAACGAGACATGAAACAAGATGAGCGCGCCGATGGTGTTGAAGATGCCTAACTGCAAGGACAGGTCCCGCACCGGGATCATCAGGATCTGAATGGGCACGAAATTCCCCGCGACAAACGTCGCGAATAACGCCGAGTTACCCCGAAACGAATAGATCGCCAAGGCGAAACCGGCCATTGAAGCCAGCACGATCGACCCGATCACAGCCGGCACGGTAATGAGCACGCTGTTCCACAAATAGTGGAGCATCGGCGAAGTCGTGAGCGCATCACTGTAGTTGGCGATCAGCGAAAAGTGCCGTGGCCAACCCCAGTAATTGCCTTCGACGAGTTCATCGGAAGAACGAATGGACGTGACCATCACCGCGATCAACGGCAACAACCAGATCACCAGCGCGACCGGCAACGACAACTTGTAAAGCGCCCGGTTGACGGGCTTCCACTTGGCGACGGGCATTGGAAACATGGCGCGCTCCTGGCTATTGCTCGGTGCGCAACATTCTGCGCAAGTGATAAACGATGTACACCATCATGATCGCGAACAGCACCACGGCAATTGCGGCTGAATAACCGATGCGGTAGTACTTGATCGCCTGGTCGTACATGTAATAAGCGAGCACTGTCGAGCTTTCGAACGGGCCGCCGCCGCTCATCACGGCAATCAGATCGAAGCTTCGCAATGCTCCGATGATAGTGACCACGATCGCCATGAAGGTGGTCGGCCGGAGTTGCGGCAAGACGACGTGCCACAACATGGTCCAGCCCTTCGCGCCTTCCATCCGGGCCGCTTCTATCTGCTCGGAATTAAGCGACGTCAATCCGGTCAGGTACAGGATCATGCAGTAGGCGGTCTGCGGCCAGAGCGCAGCGAAGATGATCCCGAAGGTCACGTAACGCGCGTCCCCTAGCACCGGTACCCCGTGTCCGAGGATCAGCTTCAGCAAACCGAAGGTCGGGTCGTAGAACCAGCTGAACATCAAACCGACCACCACGCCGGACAACACGAACGGCGCGAAGAACAGCGACTTCACCATGCGGATACCGCGCACCGCCTGATTCAGGTACAACGCGACGGCAAGACCCATCGGCGGTGCGAGCAGAAACAGGACCAACCACAGCACGTTATTCTTTAGCGCGGTGTAGAACGTGGGTGCATGGAACAGCTCTATGTAGTTGTCGAAACCGGCGAAGGTTTTCTCTGTCATCCCGTCCCAGTTGTAAAAGCTCAGCCTGAGGCTGGAGACGATCGGCCAGATCACATAGATTGCCACCATGATGCAAGCGGGCGCAAGGAACAGGAACGCGGCCAGCCGCTGCTGCCGCGCAGTGGCCGACATTTTTCTGCGGCGCTTCGTTTTCATCGCCGGAACGCTGAGGGTTTCGGACATGCCGTGCTCTCCTGATCGCCGAGGCGGCTCGCGGTCATCGCGAGCCGCCGTCCCACGCTACTTCTTGTAGATACGCTTGCGCGTGGCTTCGAGCTGCGTCAGGATCGCGTCCAGCTGGGTCGGATCGGACACGAACTGCTGCATGCCCTTCATGCCTTCGTCAGCCATCTCCTTGGTCATGTCGCGGTCGTAGAACTGGGCAATGCCACCCTTCGTCTGCGAGAGGATCTGGAAGCCGATCTTCGAAGCAGGTTCGTCCGGCTCCGGCGACTTGCTATTGGCCGGCAACGAGCCCAAGCCCTTCGCGAGTAGCGCGCTGATCTCAGGCGTTTCCACGAATGCCAGGAACGTATGCGCATCCGCCTTGTTCTTCGCCTTCGACGGAATATGCAGCGACTCCACCGGGCCGTCTTCAGCAGTCGGCACGTTGTTGTCGATGATCGGGAACTGGAAAAAGCCCATCTGCGGCTTGATGTTCTCCGGGAACCCGCCGGTAATGAACGTGCCCATCAGCATCATGGCTGCCTTACCCTGGAACAAGAACGGCTGCACAGCGTCGAGGTCATAGGAAAGCGAGTTGTCGATGAACACCTTGTCGTCGATCAATCCCTTCCACGCAGTGTAGACCTTCTTCACGCGCGGATCGGTGTAGGCCACGTCGCCTGCCATCAGCTTCTGATGGAACGCGTTGCCGTTGATGCGCAGGTCGAGGTAGTCGAACCAGCCGGCCAGTGTCCACGCATCCCGGCCTGCTACTGCAACCGGCGCAATGCCGACGGCTTTCAGCTTCTTGCAGGCATCGAGGAATTCTGGCCACGTCTTCGGCTCGGCCGTAATGCCGACCTTCTGGAATAAGTCCTTGCGGTAGAACATACCCCAAGCGTAATAGACGGTCGGCGCCGAATATTGCTTGCCGTTGTACGTGGACGATTCTTTCGTCGACGCGTACATCGCGTTCCAGCCGTTCTTGTTCCAGTCGGGCGTCAGGTCTTCGAACAGGCCACGCTTCGCGTAGTACGCCATGCGCTCACCGTTGTGCCAGTTGACAATATCGGGCGCGACAGTCGTGAGCCAACCCGGCAGTTGCACCTTGTAGGCTTCTTCATCGACGAAAGTAGCCTTCACGTCAATATCCGGATGTGCCTTCTTGAAGGCGTCGAAGGTCTGCTGCCAGACCGCGCGCTGGCTTGCACCTTTGAACGCGATGTTCGCGGTCAGGGTGCCCGCCTGCGCAATGCTGGCCGTAGCTAACGCGACCGCCAGTGCAGCGCCGGTCAGTCCGTGGCGAATCAAGGTTTTCATGCGTGTCTCCTCATCGATGGGTGTTGTGTGCTTCCCTATGCTTTATAAATCGCGACGCCCTGCGGTTCTACTTCCTCCTGCCCGACTACGAAATGGCCTGCTTTCAAAATCCTGTGCGGCGTCGCGTTGTAGTTGAAGACATAGGTCAACGCACCGCGCCGGCTGATCCGGATACCTTCTGGCAGCGGCCCGGCATCGAGACCGGCTGCCTTCGCCACGCTGAGAAAGATATCCTGCGTGAGGGTTTCGTCGAAGAGACTCGCGAGATAAAGCACCGACCCGCGACGCACGATAGCAGGATGACCATCGGCGAAATTCGCTTCAATCTGCACACCATCGCTCGTTTCGATGAAGTCGCGCCAGTGATGCGCCTCACCGCGCTGATCCACTTTCTCGGTCACGTTCGGCCGCATTGATTCGACGCGCCACACGCGAATGGGGATCAGTTTGGCGATGCTTTCGCCCGGCGGCAGCGCGGCAGGAATCGTCAGATTGACCGTCTTCGATCCCGTACGCGGCCCGAGGACCACTTGCGCGCCGCTCGCCGCGAGCCTGTCGGCAAACTCAGCGGGCACCACCGGCAGCGGCGGCACCACGATCATCTTGTAGCCATCCAGCGGCGCATCCACCGGAATCACATCGACATCCAGCCCGAGGCTACGCAACGCGCTGTAGTACTCGAACGCAAAGCGTGGATAGTGAAAATCGGCGCCTTGCGGATGAATCTCGAACAACCATTTTGCTTCGTAATCCCAAACAAGTGCTACTTTGGTGGAGACCGGCGAATCACCGTCCGCTTTCAAGACCTGTTCAATCTCCTTCGCCACCGCCGACGCTTCCGCGCCGCCCATATCAAGTCGGTTATCTGGTGTGTTCAGACCCGCGTGCATCTGTTCCTGCGCGAACGGCGCCTGCCGCCAGCGAAAATACGATACACATCCTGCCCCATGCGCGAACGCTTCCCAGCTCCATAGGCGCACCATGCCCGGCAGCGGCGCGGGATTCCAGTGTGCCCAGTTCACCGGCCCCGGCTGCTGCTCCATCACCCAGAACGGCAGCTTCGACATGCCACGATACACATCGTGATTAAACGATGCGAAGTCGGGATGACCCGTGCGCAACCACTTCGCCTTGATCGATGGATCGAACCATTGTTCTTCCAGCGCCCCGAGCGGGTAGCTGTCCCATGTCGCGATATCCAGATCCGCGGCCACCTTGTAGTGATCAAACTCGGTGAAGAGCTGCATGAAGTTGTGCGCAACCGGCCGCTGCGGCGAATGCGCGCGAATGATCTCGGCCTGCATACGGTTGAAGCGCACGACTTCGTCCGAGGCGAAACGCCGGTAGTCCAGCCGATGTGTCGGATGCGCTTCCGTCACCGTGCCGACGGGCAGATCGATTTCGTCGAAGCTGCGGAATTCCATGCTCCAGAAGACCGTGCCCCACGCCGTGTTGAGCGCATCGATGGAGCCATACCGTTGCTTCAGCCACGCTCGAAAGCGCTGCAAGGCGGCCGGCGAATAACTGACTACGGTGTTGTGGCAGCCGAACTCGTTGTCTGTTTGCCAGAATGCGACCGCGGGATGCTTGCCATAACGCTCGGCTACCGCCGTGCAAATTTTCTGCGACGCTTCGAAGTACGAAGGCGACGAAAAATCGTAATGCCGGCGTGATCCGAACGCACGCGGACGACCATCGGCACCAATGGGCAGGATGTCCGGATGACGATCGATCAGCCACTTCGGCGGTGTCGCGGTCGGCGTGCACATGACGACCTTAAGACCCGCATCGGCGAGCACATCGATGGCCCGGTCCAGCCAGTCCCACTGATAGTCACCCGGCGAGGGTTCGATCCGGCTCCATGCAAATTCCGCGATCCGGACGCGGTCGATGCCAAGCGCTTTCATGCGCGCCGCATCGTCTTTCCACATCGATTCGGGCCAGTGCTCGGGGTAATAACAGACGCCAAGACGCATACGGTGCGCTCCTACGCAAAATGGGGAATGGCAGCCGATGTGACGGCAAAGCCGTCCTCGGTGAAGAGATGACACGACGCAGGCGGCACGTTGAACGCAACGCTCTCGCCTTGTCGGGGAGTCCGGTCGCCGGGGGCCTTGGCGATCAGCACCGCGCCGCCGGGTTGATCGAGATGCAGATAGCTGTGCTCGCCGAGTTGTTCCACCAGCGACACGCTGCGAGTAATTTGCTGGATCGAGCCGTTGCTCACGGCCGGTTCCAGATGCTCGGGACGAATGCCCAGCGTGACGGCCTGATCGGGGCGCAAGGTCTCGCCGTTAGCGAAAACCTGGAGCCGCTCGCTGGTTCCATCGAGTGCGATCAGTACGCTTTCCATGCTGCCCGACACCACTCGCGCGGGCAGGAAATTCATCCGCGGCGAGCCGATAAATCCCGCGACAAAGCGGCTTCTCGGCCGGTGATACAACTCGAGCGGCGCACCCACTTGCGCGATGCTGCCGTACTTCGCCGTATCCGCACCCGCGTGCAGCAGGACGATCTTGTCGGCGAGCGTCATTGCTTCTATCTGGTCGTGGGTCACATAGACAACGCTGGCCGTAGCGAACTGCTTGTGCAGGCGCGCGATCTCGACTCGCGTTTGTCCACGCAACGTAGCGTCGAGATTTGAGAGCGGTTCGTCGAAGAGAAACACGCTCGGACTGCGCACGATAGCCCTGCCGATTGCCACCCGTTGCCGCTGCCCGCCCGACAACTCCTTCGGCCTGCGTTCAAGCAACGCTTCGAGTTGCAACACGCGCGCGGCTTCCTTTACTTTCCGGTCGATCACGTCCTTCGGTGTCTTCGCGAGCGTCAAGCCGAACGCCATGTTCTGATACACAGTCATGTGGGGAAACAGCGCATAACTCTGGAACACCATCGCGACGCCGCGTTGCGCAGCCGGTACCTCGTTGACGAGTTTTCCGTCGATGTAGAGGTCGCCGTCCGTGATGTCTTCAAGGCCTGCGATCATGCGCAGCAAAGTGGATTTGCCGCATCCCGAAGGACCGAGGAACACGCAGAACTCATGCTCGCCGATCTCGAGATCGACATCGCGAATCACGGACGCGTGGTCGCCGTAAGCTTTCTGAACCGATCTTAAAGAGATGCTCGCCATGCCGACGTCTCCGTGTTTAACCGGGGAGACAACGGGAGGTTAAGCGCTTAACCTCCTGCCTGCGAAAAAACGATCCGCGTTCGGGATCGCTTCGACTGGCTGTCTCCGTCCTATGTTTTTTTAACCGCCTTGAGTCGCAAATCTAGCGGCGTTGGCCGATTTATACAAATGCCGGGAAGCCATCCCAAAATATGGACACAAACGCGGATATTTGCACGAAGCCGCCAAGCTAGCCACAGTTAGCCGATGTTGTACCCGCGTTAACCCTGCTTCGAGATTCGATGACTACTTTGGCCGAGGTCGCTTTACGCGCCGGCGTCACGCCGGCAACCGTTTCCAATGTGCTGCGCAAGCGCGGCAAGGTGGGCGCTGCGACACGTCAGCGTGTGCTCGATGCGGTGGAGTTTTTGGGCTATCGGCCGCATCTGACGGCGCGGGCGCTGGCCGAAGGAAGCGCGCCGACGCTGGCGTTGATGGTGACGAGTATCGCGAACCCGTTTTATCCGGAATTTGCGTTGGCGGCAGAACGCGCGGCGCGAAAGAACGGGCGTTTCCTGATCGTATGTAATACGAATGAAGACCCTGTGATCAGCCGCGCTTACCTGGACCAGATTGCGGGAACCTTGTCGGAAGGCGTGCTTGTTATGAACTCCCGGATCGGTTTCGACGATCTTCACACCACGCGGGCACGCGGCACGCCTGTCGTGCTGTGCATGTGGGAACGACCGGATGTATCGCCGGGATTGCCGTGCGTGGCCGTGGATTTTTTCGCAGCCGGCGCGCTGGCCGCACAACATCTGCTAGACCTCGGGCATACGCGGATCGGCGCGATCATCGGGAGTCAGCCGGAGGGAGTGCAGGCAGCACGATACGCAGGGTTTTGTCACACGCTGAAGGCTGCTGGCGTGGCGCATCCGGCACAGGAAGCGCGTTTTACCCGCGACGCCGTGCAGGGCGGCTACGAGGCCGCGTGCGAATTGTTGACGGAGCACACTGACCTGACCGCGATCTTCGCCACCAACGACTTGCCTGCGTTGGGCGCGATGCATGCCGCGGCGGATCGGGGCATGCGCATTCCCGATGACCTGTCAGTAATTGGGATTACTGACATTCAGCTAGCGCGAGAGTCGCGGCCGGGGTTATCGACGGTTGCGGTTCCTACCGATGCCGCCGCTACCATGGCCGTCGAGTTGCTGGAGGCGTTGATCGAAAGCGGCGGCCACTGCGAAACGCCGATGCGCATTGCACCTGAGCCCGTTCTGGTGCAAAGGGCATCGACAGGACGGGTGCGTAGCTGAAACTCCATCACGCTCTTTCTGGAATCTTCGCGAACAGCATGTTCAGCCCTTCCGCGATGGTCGGATGCGAGAGGATCGCGTCCCGAACCGCCGTGTAGGGAAGATTGCCCAGCATGGCCATCTGCACGGACGCGACCACTTCGCCCGCGTTCGATCCGAGCATCGTGAAGCCGAGAATATGATCCGATTCTGCATCCACGATTGCCTTCATGAAACCGTGCATCTCGCCGGTCGTGCGGGCGCGGGGAACGGCAGCCATCGGCAGCTTGGCCACGCGCACTGCAATGCCTTGACGTTGTGCATCGCTTTCGTTGATGCCGATGCGCGCAAGCTCCGGTTCAATGAACATTGCATACGGAATAACGCGATCCCGCGTGGTCAAATTGCCGCCGGCGAGTTGCGACTTGAGCACGCGATAGTCATCGAACGATGCATGCGTGAACATCGGCGTCCCCGCGACTTCACCGATCGCCCACGTGTTCGGCGCGGTTGTCGCCAGACGCTCGTCCACCTTGATAAACCCGCGTTCATCAAGCGCAACGCCTGCTATATCCAGTCCAATGCCCGCTGTACGCGGCACCCTGCCCGTCGCCACCAGCAGATGCGTGCCCGTTAGGCGCGTACCGTCGCTAAGTTCGACAGTGACGGATTGCCCTGACCGGCCGCTGACTTTCAACGGCTTGACCGACGCCTTCACGTCGATGCCTTCGTTTGCGAAGACCGATTCGATCGCGTCGGTGACGTCGACGTCCTCGCGCATCGCAACACGCGGGGCCTCTTGCACGACGGTTACGTTGCTGCCAAGGCGCCGGAACGCCTGCGCCATTTCCAGGCCGATATAGCCGCCGCCGATCACGATCAGATGTTCCGGCAGCGAGTCGAGTTCGAGTGCATCGACATGCGTCATGGGTTCAGCTTCGCGCAGGCCGGGAACATCCGGAATGGCCGCGAAGGTCCCCGTATTGATGAACACATGATCACCCTCGACCGTGCGTTCCCGGCCATCGTTCATCGCGACATGAATGCGGCGCGGTCCGACAAAATGCCCGGTGCCGAGGATCAGATCGAAGCCCGATGCTTCGAACGCTTTGGCGTTGATATCGACCATGCCATCCACGACCGCACGCACGCGACGATGAACCTGCGTCATATCGACTTTGGCGTCAGGAGCGGCGCCCTTCAATATGTCAGCGGATTGCACCGCGTGCATGATGCGCGCGGTTTGAATCAGCGCCTTGCTCGGAATACATGCCACGTTGATACACGAGCCGCCGATCATTCCCTCTTCGACTACTGCCACGCGCTTGCCTGATTTGGCGAGTTCCATCGCCAGCGTCTTGCCGCCTTTTCCGCCGCCCAGAAACACGTATTCGAATTGCTCGACCGTCGACATTTTCAGCTCCCTTTGAGGTGTTTGCGCAAGGCGAAACCGTGCCGGTATTGGACGTTTCGCTCCATGCCGCGAGAGCGGGTTATCTTCGATACAACCCCGCCTGCGCCCTGAGCTAAATGTAGGCTGGCGCGCGCTGAATCGCCATGCCGGACCGGCTCGAATCGATGCTTGTTCGTCTCATTGCTCGGGTTTTATTGCACGCAAACCGTGGCAGAACGGTGAATTCCGCGCGAACTCAAGCCGAGAATCCATCGCTGCGTTCTCCGGTAAGATCGCTACGCCGCCTCTAATCGCGTGCCTCTCGCGTCTCTCAGCTCAACCATGGATGCACTCGACCGACTGATCCAGTTATCCCGCCTGCAAGGCGCGCTCGACCTGCGCTGCCTTCTTAGCGGCCAGTGGGAACTGGACCATCCGCCGGCTCCGCCGAGCGAAGCGGTATATCACGTGGTGCTCGCCGGAAGCTGTCTCCTCAAGGTCCGCGGGGAGGAGGACGTCCTTCTGGAAACGGGCGATATTGTCATGTTGCCGCGCGGCGACGCCCATGTGCTGCAGGGTCTTGAACCGGCTGACGGAAGCGAACAGGCCGAGATGGAGAGCCGCCATAACGGTGTGGTGACAGTCCGCACGAATTGCGGCCGAATGCTGCGAGCCTCGATTTGCTATGCGGCCGCTTTAATTACGCGGCTAATGCATTGCTCATCGACGTGCTGCCGGATCTCGTGAAAATGTCCTTTGCTCGCGACGATGTGCCTGACCTCACGCGCATGGTCGACATGATGCGCAAAGAGACGGGTCAGGCAGCGCCCGGCGCGTTTTCGATCGTGTCAGCGCTCTCTACCGCGCTGTTCACCCTGTTGCTGCGAGCGCACCTCGAGCAGCAGCCATCCACGACCGATGTGCTCGCGCTGCTCGCGCATCCGCGGCTTGGGGCGTCGGTGATCGCCATGCTCGAAAGGCCGGCTGAGCGATGGACCATCGAGACGCTGGCGCAACAATCGGCGATGTCACGCGCGACCTACATGCGAACGTTCAGCGCGCTGACAGAAGACTCGCCGATGACCCTGCTCACCCGCATTCGCATGCAGCTTGCGGGGACCTTGCTGACGCGCACATCGAAGAGCATTGCGGAGATTGCCGACGATGTCGGGTATCAGTCGGAATCGGCGTTCAGCAAGAAGTTTAAAGACACGTATGGTGTTGGACCGGGCGGGTTCAGGCAGGCGCGGGGTTCTTGATTGGGGCGGACTGCTTCAATCAGGCCATGAAGCTATCGAGCACCAGCTTGTGCGAGTGGCCGATCCAAACCGCAGCGTCTCGATGATCTCGCAGCGGATCGCCCGTATTCGGGTGGAGGAAAACATCCAGCGAGCCGTGGTTCAGCGTCAGCCATTCCACGATATCGGCAAACTGCGCGCGCTCGAAGGCGAGTTGATACGACCATTTAGGGTGCGGGCCGACGGGTTTTTCGTGGAACCGGCCGAGTTGCAGGGCATCGCCGAAATGCTTGGCGATTTCCTCGCGGAATTGCCAGGCGGCGTCGCGGCTGGTGGCATCGAAGTAGACGTGGGCATGCCAGGTCTGGATTGCCGGGGTGTTGGGAAGGGTCATGGAGATTTCGCTCGTGCTGATGAACAGTGTTGAGGTTCTGCCGGCGGGACAGTGGACTACCTAGGTTAGATATTCTATTTAGTTTTATTGGTCCCTGTCCGGGTGATTGTCACTGTTCGGGGTCGTCCGTACCCAAAAATCAGCTTTACATCAAGACGGGTACCAAAGACCTGATATCAGTCGATGTCTCCATGGGTTGTAAGCCGTGCTTGTCCGTCAGCCGTGAAATACGTGCCATACCGCACAAGTCCCGCTTGGTGCAGTTCACAGGACATCGTAAAACTCAGCAGCAGACTTTCCTCAGGATCGGTGCTGGAAATAGCGATCGACTTGAGGCGTGGCTCGTACTTGAGCAAAGTGTCTTCAATCTCGCGCCTCAGCGTATGCGCCGAGGCCGGCGTGTGCCGATAAATCTTCGACAGATCGCCAAGACCATAGTCAGGCAAGTGCGCGAGGCTTTCGCGACGGCTATTCAAAATACGCTGGATATTGTCGCGCACAGAAAGGAACGTTTGCTGGTTCCGATCGTACAAGCCGATAGGATCGCCATTGGCAAAATGGCCTGTCAGTGCTTCGAAAAGCCCAGGACCGCCGCGCGTCATGCGCTGGCCCCGCTTGTGCTCGCCGCAGTCTCATCGAAATAGGAAAGCCTGATCGCTTCAATCGCGGTTGATTGCGACACACGCATCAGCAATTCACGCGACAGCACAGGCAGGATCTGCTGGTCGAGCAAACTATCGATATTGCGCGCCCCCGAGTCGGGCAACTGACAGGCACGCACCAGTTCACCGATCAGCGCGTCGTCGCAGATAAGCGGCGCATTAAACTTACGCTCGATGCGCTGCGCCACCTTGGCGAGCTTCATGCGTACGATCGTGATCATGGCGTCTGACGAAAGTGGTCGGTACACAACCGTCTGAAAGCGAGCGAGCAGCGCAGGTTGGAAGTGCTCGATCAGCGTCGGCCGAATCGCTTCCATCAGCATGCCGGTAGTGACTTCGCCACCGGCTTCGACAACGGCCTCCTGCGCGGCCATGATCTGCTCGCTACCCAGGTTCGATGTCGTCACAATCACCGTATTGCGAAAGTCGATCACACGCCCTTCACCATCGCGCATGAAACCGCGGTCGAAGACTTGGTAGAAGACGTTCAACACATCGCGATGCGCTTTCTCCACTTCATCGAGCAGGATCACGCTGTAAGGACACCGGCGCACAGCTTCGGTCAGCACACCACCTTGCCCGTAACCCACATATCCCCGCGGTGAGCCCTTGAGCTGGGACACCGTGTGGGCTTCTTGATACCGTGTGCATACGGTGAAGACGGGCGGCGAATTTATCGAAGCGTATTCAGTCGATTCCGTCGTCGGCTTCGAAACCTCCAACGGCTCGCGTTTCGAGTACGCGCCGTTTGCATCGTTCCGGCATCGCGGCGGCATGTTGCGACATGAAATGCCCGAGCGGTATTTCCATACCCGCGCAAGGCGCGGCCCGTCAGGACGGTTCGACACGTGGGTTGTACTCGGCGGGCATGCGTGGGAAGGCGAGACCACGCTGCCCGAGGAAACGCTATCACTGTCGGTGACAGGCACGAACGGCATGCTGCCGCGCAAGGGCTTGCGCGAGGCAAGTATCAACCGCACACGCGGCGGCTTTACGAACGTCGCATCGGTGAGAAATCTCACAGCGCCGATCTTGCCCGTTTATCCGCCGACAGGAGACCGCTTTCATTGGCGTGTGCTCTCGCATCTGGCGCCGAACTATCTGTCTCTGCTGGATGCAAAGATCCTGCGCGGCAGTCTTGCGCTCTACGACTGGACCGATGGCGAGCTGAACCGGCGGCGTATCGATGCGATTATCGACGTCAAACATCGGCCCCTACAAAAACTCGTCAAGGGTGGCTTGCTGCGCGGTGTGGAAATCGAAGTCACGCTTAACAGCGACAAGTTCGCAGGCGACGGCGATCTCGCATTGTTCGGCGAGATGCTCAACCGCTTCTTCGCGCTGTACGCGACTATGAATATCTATACGAAGCTTGTCGTCGTATCGTTACCAACGGGACGACGGATAACGTGGCCCGATAACAAAGCCGAAGGAGCGCCATTTTGAACCCGCCACATCGAGAGTTTCCAGTGCTTGAGGAGCGTGTCCTGCTGCCCGCTTTGCTGCAAGACGCGACACGCATGAACTTCATGCGCTTTTGCGAGTTGCTTGAACTGGTCGCGCCAAATCTGCCTCCGCTCGGCTCAACCGACTCTCTGGCAAACGAGCCGGTGCGCTTTCGCTCGCGCGCTCGACTCGGGTTTCCGAACAAGGAAATCGATGCGGTCGAATTCGACTATGACGACAGATCGAAACCGCCAGCCATCCGCACGACGTTCCTCGGGCTCTATGGCGTCGACGCCCGCATGCCATCGTATTTCATCGATGAAGTCGCGCAGAACCGCGACGGCGCTGAGCCGTTGTCGGCGTTTCTGGACACGTTCCATCATCGGATAGCCACGCAGTTTTATCGGGCGTGGCGCAAGTATCGGTTCCCGGCAGGGTTTAAGAAAGGCGGCACAGACAACGTCTCACGTTGCCTGGTCAGTCTCGTGGGATTGGGCATTGGCAATGCCGCTATCGAGCAGACGGTCGGCACCCGCAAGCTCCTGTCGATGCTTGGACTCGCCAGTCAACGCACGCGCACGGCTGAAGGACTGGCGGGCGTGCTGCAACACGCGGTGCCCGATGCGACGATCACGGTCACCGAACTCCATCCGGTATGGATTCAGCTGAACGAGTTCGAGCCCACGGCGCTGGGCGAAAACTGCGTGCAGGGGCGCGGCTTCTACGATCGCGGCAACTGCGCGCGCGTCGTGATCGCGCCAACAACATCCGAATCGGTATTGGGCCTGACGCCTGGTCATCAAGTGCACGGCGAAATCATGGCGCTGCTGCGCTTCTATCTCGGCTACGAAGCGAACGCGCATCTGGAGATGCACGTCGCTCCCGACCTGATGCCAAGAGCCGAGCTTTCATCGGATCAGGTGAGCCTTGGTTACACAACCCAACTCGCGCAAGCTGAACGGCCCTATGCGACAGGTGCCATCACCCGCGTGCAACTTGGCACGTGGGGCGGCCGAACCGCGAACACACGTACAACACATTAAAACAATGGAATGCGAGCATGAACCCCACGATGATCCGACAGACGCAACTCGCCGCCGCGGCGTGCGCCATCCTTACTTTCGCGGGATGCGGGGTGGGGCAAGCAGTGAAGAGCGGAACTGTGGACGCGGCGAAATGGGCATTCACCACACAGGTGAAAACGATGAATCTCGACTTCGTCAGCCGGTCTTCGTCGAATACAAACGGCGCCGGACAATCGTTGTCGACCGTGGTGCGAATCTATCAACTGAAGACACCGCAAGCGTTCGATCAACTCGACTACGCGCAGTTGCAGACAAATGATATGGACGCACTGAAGGCTGACCTGCTTGGGTCGACGGATCTTGTGCTCCGGCCCAATGCGAACGCCAGCATCAGTGAGCCGATGAGCGACGACGCGGAGTACGTCGACATCGTTGCATTCTTCCGCGACGATGGACGGAACGCGAAGTGGAAGCTGGTGTTGCCGAAGAAGCAGTGGAAGAAGACCGATCCGGTCAAGGTCGAGGTGCAGGACAGCTCGTTAAGTGTGGCTGGCATTGGCACCGAGGTCGTCAAGCGGCACAGCGCACCGCAGGCGGCTAACACCCCGCAACCCACGAATCCCGGCGCGGCGCGGCCCGTCAAACCGAATGCAACACTGCAGATAGAACCGGTAAGCAAAGCTGCGCCCATAAAAGATGATTGGGCGCGGCCCGCCTGATTGCGCGTCGGTTAGACGAACGACTGCCCGTCTAACCAACCGGTGAAACTGGAAAAACCACTTAACTTAACTTAACTTAACCTAAGCCGACCGCTGCGGCCAGCAACGGCGACCCAAAATCTCCGTCTCACTTCGCCGTAGGCATCGCAAACTCCGCGCCCTTCTCCGTGCTCTCCGGCCACCGCTGCATGATCGACTTTTGTCGCGTATAAAACCGCACGCCTTCTTCGCCGTACGCGTGCATATCGCCGAACAGGCTGCGCTTCCACCCACCGAAACCATGCCATGCCATCGGCACTGGAATCGGCACATTGATCCCGACCATGCCCACTTCAATCCGCCGTCCAAACTCGCGCGCAACATGCCCGTCGCGCGTGTAGCAAGCGACCCCATTACCAAACTCATGCGCATTGATCAGATCAACCGCTTCGGTAAAGTCCTTGACCCGCACACAAGCCAGCACCGGTCCGAAGATCTCTTCCTTATAAATCCGCATCTCAGGCGTCACATGATCGAACAACGTACCGCCCGTGAAGAAGCCCGCTTCATGCCCCTGCACCTTCAACCCACGCCCATCGACCACCAGCGAAGCACCCTCTTCCACACCCAGCGCAATGTAACCTTCAATGCGTTCTAGCGCCTGACGTGTGACGATCGGACCCATTTCAGCATCGGCTTCCATGCCGTTCTTCACGATCAGCGTGCGTGCCCGCTCGGCAAGCCGCGGAATCAGCTTGTCAGCCACATCGCCAACCAGCACCGCCACCGAGATCGCCATGCAGCGCTCGCCCGCCGACCCATATCCCGCGCCAACCAGTGCATCGATAGCCTGATCGAGATCGGCATCCGGCATCACGACCATGTGATTCTTCGCGCCGCCAAGCGCCTGCACGCGCTTACCGTGCTGCGCGCCTGTCTGATAGATGTAATTCGCGATCGGCGTTGAACCGACAAAGCTGATGGCCTTCACATCGGGATGCACGAGCAGCGCATCGACCACCACCTTGTCGCCTTGCACCACGCTGAACACGCCATCGGGCAGCCCAGCTTCCTGCAACAACCCCGCCATGAACAGCGCCGCCGACGGATCCCGCTCGCTCGGCTTCAGCACAAACGCATTGCCCGCCGCGATAGCAACCGGGAACATCCAGCACGGCACCATGCACGGGAAGTTGAACGGCGTAATGCCAGCCACCACGCCAAGCGCCTGACGCGTCGTCCAGTTATCGATACCCGTCGATACCTGCTCCGTGTAATCGCCCTTCAAAAGCTGCGGAATGCCGCATGCAAATTCGATCACGTCGATACCCCGCGACACTTCACCCTGCGCGTCGCTGAACACCTTGCCGTGCTCGGCGGTGATGATCGCGGCGAGCTCGTCGCGGTGTTTATTCATCAGTTCCAGAAAACGCAGCATGACCCGCGCGCGCCGGATAGGCGGCGTCTCGCTCCAGGCCACGAACGCCTTCTTTGCGCTGGCAACGGCGGCGTCGACATCGGCGACATCGCCCAGACGCAGCGTGCGTGCTTGCTCACCGGTCGCGGGATTGAAGATCGGCTGGGTGCGGCTGCCCGTGCCGGGAACACGGCGACCCTGAATAAAGTGGCCGACGTCCGCGCGATCGCTGAAGCTTTGCATGATGAGGCACCTGAATGAGTTGGGAATGCTCAGAGTGTAAGAACGCCGGGCGCGTCTGCAAAGACGTTATGATTGAAATGATTGTTTTCTATGGTGAACAATGAAGATATGGAAACGCAACGCGTCGAGTCGCTCTGGACCCATCTCTACTGGCTGACCATTCTCGCGCAGCAAGGGAGTTATACCCGTGCCGCCACGCGGCTGGGCGTGAGCAAGGCCGCCATGAGCCAACGGATCGCCGAACTGGAGCGCGCAGCAGGGGTGTCGCTGGTGCAGCGCACAACGCGCAGCGTGCGGCTGACCGAGGCGGGACAACGTCTGGTCGATCAAACCCGCGGTCAGTATGCGGATATTGCGCAAAGTTTCGCAGGTGTGCGCGATTCGGCGGGTATCGCGCGCGGCGTGTTGCGCGTCACCGCCCCGGTGGCGTTCGCGCGGCAGCAGCTTGTGCCGCATCTGTCGGCCTTTCTTCGGGCAAATCCGGAAGTGCGCGTGCAGCTCGAAGTGTCGGACCGGATCAGTTCGCTCGCCAGCGAGGGTTTCGATCTCGCGATCCGTCATAGCGCGGCCGCGCCTGAGACGCACGTGGCCTGGACCCTGTGCGCGACGCGCTCGGTAATCGTGGCGACGCGCGCTTATTTGCGGCGGCGCGGCACGCCCGCCGCGCCACAAGAGCTAGCCGCGCATGACTGCCTGTTCTATCCGCGTGCACAAGAGGCCCCCGCCTGGACGTTCGAGCGCACGACGGGACGCAAGACAGCGGCCAGCCGCGTAACCGTGCCGATCACCGGCCCGTTTTCTGCGAACAATAGCGAAACCTTACGCGACGCTGCACTCGATGATCTCGGCATTGCGCTGCTGCCCGATTTCAGCGCGCAGGCTGCACTGCGCGCCGGGCAATTGATCCGGCTGTTGCCGGAGTGGCAACCCAGGGGTGTATTCGCCGAGCAGCTATACGTCGTTCGGCCTTACGCGTCGCATGTGCCCCGTGCGGTGACCGCGTTTGTGTCCTATCTGCGCAAGACCTTCGAGAACGGTTTCTCCGATTAGAGCCTTTTTTGCTGTCCGAGCCACCGTTGCTGCGTCTCCAGCACGTCATCGGCGCGCAATCCTGTCAGTTGCCGATATAACTCCGGCGCAGTGGCGCCTTCGGTGTTCAGCAGCAGTACGTTAGATTCCATACCGAGCCCAAGCGCGGCTCGATCTTCCGCGCTGCCTGCCACCTGAATAAGTCCGGCAAGGCCCGCCGCGCCCGACTCCCCCGCCACAATCGGAACATCGCGCTCGGAACCCGCCGCAAAAATCCGCATGGCCTCGATGGCGGCATCGTCGGGAATGGTGATGAAGACATCGGCGAGCACGTGCAGGAAGTGCCATGCCAGCGGTGACGCTTCTCCGCAAGCAAGGCCGGCCATGATCGAATCAACGGAGCCCGTCGCGCGCGCCGCCTGTCCTTGCACCGCGCTTTGAAACAGACAATCCGCCTGTCCCGGCTCGACGATCACGCATTGCGGGCGTCGGTCGCCATCATGCTCGGCGAAATAACTTACGACGCCGGCCGCCAGTCCGCCAACACCGCCCTGAATAAAGACGTGCGTGTAAGAACCCTTATCGCGTTGCTCGATGGCTTCGGCGGCAATCGTGCCGTATCCCTGCATCACGTCGCGCGGGATGGTTTCGTACCCGTCATAGGAGGTATCGGAGACGACGTGCCAGCCGTGCTCGCCGGCCCGCCGTGCGACCTCTTTTACCGACTCGTCGTAGTTGCCTTCGATCTGCACGATCTGCGCGCCCAACTGTTCTATGGCGACTCGCCGCTCGTCGTTCACATGGCGATGCAGCACGATCACGCACTTGCAACCGATGCTACGCGCAGCCGCAGCCAACGCCCGGCCGTGGTTGCCATCGGTCGCGCTGATGACGGTGAAATCCTGCAGCAACGCCTTGTAGTGCCCGGCGGTCAACTTCGCCGGAACGAAGTCCTGGTCCGGCCACAGGCGCCGGATCAAGCGGATCAGCGCAATCGGTGCACCCAGCGCCTTGAAGCTGCCAAGCGCAGAGCGATTGCTTTCATCCTTGACGCTGATCGAGCCAACACGCAGCCGTGCAGCAAGGTCGGGCAGGTCCCATAGCGGTGTCGAACCAGCGTTCAGTCCCTCCCACGTCGATAACCACGCGCGGCTTTCATCGGCGGCTTGAATGTTCAGGATCTCGCGAAGCGAATCGTCGTAACGACCCCGGCGCGCGTTGGCGTTATGGTGCAGCATCAAACTTTCCTCTGGTGATGGATGATCGGCAGTTTCGCGCGCACGATCTCCGCTAGATAACGCGCTCCGATAGGCAAGACCGCATCGTTGAAATCGTATCGGGCGTTGTGAAGCGGTGTCGCACCCGGCTCACCTTCAGCACCGTTGCCAATGAACGCAAAGTTACCGGGTACGACCTGAAGGAATGCGCCGAAGTCTTCCGAAATCATCATGGGGGCCACGTTGCCATCCACGTTCGCCGCGCCCACGACTGCCGTCGCTGCCGCGATCGCCGTCGGAACGCATTCCGGCGTATTCACAGTGGGAACGAACTCATGCGTGTATTCGAACGTACATTCGGCGCCGTGAGCCGCGCAAATACCTTCGCTAATGCTGCGCATCCGGGCCTCGAGCAACTGCTGCACAGCAGGGGTATAGCTGCGTGTATCGCCTTTGATCACGACCTGTCCGGGAATCGCGTTGCGGATGCCATCGGTGAACAACTCCGTGCAGGAAATCACCGCGGGTACGCCTGGATCCACACTCCTCGACACCACCGTCTGCAAAGCAAGCACGACCTCTGCCGCAATCACAATCGGATCGATGGTCATATGCGGCCGTGCCGCGTGGCCACCACGTCCATTGATACGGATAACGAAGTTATCCTCACTGGCCATGATTCCACCAGCCCGTGTTGCGATGTGTCCTGCACGCAGACCTGGAATGTTATGAACGCCGTAGATTTCATCGACGGGGAAGCGTTCGAACAGCTTGTCGGCGATCATCGCCTTCGCGCCTTTGCCGTGTTCCTCGGCCGGCTGGAAGATGAAACGCACGGTGCCGTTGAAATCGCGCCGCTCGCACAAAAGCTTCGCCGCGCCCAGCACCATGCTCATGTGGCCATCGTGGCCGCAAGCATGGGACTTGCCCGCGCGAATGGAGGCGTGGCTACGTTCCGGCGCTTGCTCATGGATGTTGAGCGCGTCCATCTCCGCGCGCAGGCCGATCACGCCGCGACCATCGCCACAGGACAGACTCGCGACAAAACCCGTCCCGCCGATACCCCGCGTCACCTCAAGTCCGAATCCTCCAAGCACCTTCGCGGCAAACGCGCTCGTTTCATGTTCCTCGAAACCCGTTTCGGGCGCGCGATGAAACCGGTGTCGCCACTGCGTCAATTGCCGATCGAAGTCCAACGCCGCGTTGGTCGTGTCCATCGCGTTTCTCCCTGTATGCCTGCCGTGCTCCAGTATAGGAACCGTCGGCTGAGAAAAAATCTCACTGAAACGGCAATCTTCGATAATTTCATTCTATTTATGGGCCTGAACTGGCGATGCCAACTTGCGGGATAGAGCCGGCAATGACGGCATACCTCAAAGCCCCTGCCCAATAACTGTTTTGAGCGCAGATCGAATAGCGCCGACGATGAACTCCTGTCTTGGGCGGGGCATCCGGTCGATAGGTGCCGCCACGCTTACGGCTGCAACCGGATTTCCGCGACGATCGCAGACCGCCATCCCCACGCCGATCGCGCCCTTGGCCGCATGATTGCCGATCACCGACCACCCGCGCTCCCGGCATGCCTTGACCAGAAGCCGCAGCCGGTCCTGCGTCATGCCACCATAGTTCGACAGCATATTGCCGTGTTGCGCGATGACGGCCTCCGCATCCTCATCCGGTAAAGCCGCGAGAAGCGCGAGGCCCGCGGCGCCCACACCCAATGGTTGCCGCGTTCCCACCTGCACCGCGAGTATCTGGATGGGGTAGGTTCCCACTTGCCGGGCGATGCACGAGGACATGCCGCCCTCCCGGACGATAGCGAATGCAGCGTCGCCGCTGACGGCGCTGACATGCTGAAGAACAGGTTCAAGGCGTGCAGCGATGCCTGACTGGGTCAACATGCTTTCGACTCGCCACTGGTTCACTTTCTTTCCAGGCACGTATCGATATCGACCGCTCGGTTCGACATAAGCTTCGTTGATGAGCGTCTGCAACAGGCGGTACACAGTCGCGCGCTCCAGTGCGCAGCGGCGGCAGATGTCAATGACACGAACGCCTTCGCTGCCTGCACTCAGTACCACTTCCAGCACATCCAAACCCCGGCGCAGGGTCCTTGAGCCCGCGTTATCCGGGTCGCTCATAGTGTCCGCTTGCTGAACGATTTGGCTGGCGATTCTAGAAGACATGGCAGGAATGAGCACGTGGAGGATGCGAGCCAGTATGCCAGAGTAAATCCCTTATACCATCGTGTTTTAAGCCGCGATGACATAACCCTGTACCTAAAAATCCATCCGCAAGCAGGGAAAACACCGACATCCTTCAGGTCGAGAAGCCTCATAAACGTCCGTCTAATGAACGATATGATTTTCCCATCGCCCAGTAGATGTGGAGAATGACTATCACTCGGAGGGGACATCGGCGGTACAGGAACATAGGCCGTCGATCGCTCCGGAACATCCAGCCCGCACAACAGGAGACAGCCACACGGCGTCTCGAAGGATTCCTTAGCATGTATCCGATCGATTTTTTCTGGCGTGCCACCCGCCGGTGGCCTACACGCATTGCAATCGACGCGCCCGATGGAGCTGTACGTTACGACGAACTCGGGCAGCAAGTTGCGGCGCTGGCCGCAGCCTTTCAGGAAATCGATCCGAACTTGCAGAGCCGTGTCGGCATCTGTGCCGGTAACAGCACGGAACATCTGATCGCGCTACTCGCAGTGCTTGCCAGCGGAAAGGTCTGGGTACCGCTCAATCCGCGCAGCACTCAGCCGGAGATCCAGCGGATTGTCGATACGACGCAACCCACCATCCTGGTGGTGGATACGGCGTACGTCGACCTGGTCGCGGATGCAACGGCAAGCCGGATCCTCTGCCAAGGCTACGGTGATCATGCGAATCCATCCGAGCGGCGGGAAGAGAATCAGAAAGCCCTCGAACCCCGGTTGCACGATCTCGTTGCCGCCTACGCGGGTTGGTCGCCACGCCGGTTCGATCTACCCGGCAACGCCACGCAAGCCATCAAGTTTACCGGCGGTACGACAGGCACGCCCAAAGGCGTGATGCAACCCTATCGCGCATGGATGGCAAATGTGACGAACCAGATCCAGGCATGGCGCTTCGACGAACATGACCGTTATATCGTGGGCGCACCGATCACCCACGGCACATCTACGTACATCCTGCCCATTCTTGCCCAGGGCGGATGCCACGTCATTCTCCCGGAAGCAGGCGCGCAAGCTGTGCGCAACGCTTTTCGGGATCGCGCCGGAACGGTCAGCTTCATGCCGCCAACCTTGGTCTACATGTTGATGGCCCTACCCGGTATCTCGCGAGGGGACTTTCCGAATCTTCGGCGCCTGATCTATGGCGGCGCGGCAATGCCTTCCGAAAAGATTCGTGAAGTGCGCGCATTCTTCGGACCGGTATTGGGAACAACTTACGGCCAGACCGAAGCGCCACAGATCCTGACGGTCATGCGCCCCGAAGATTTCGAAGATCCGCAGCGATGGTCGTCCGTTGGCGCAACGACATGGTTCAGCGACGTCGCGATCATGTCTCCGGAAGGCCGGCTACTGCCTCCGGGTGAAGTGGGTGAGGTCGTAGCCCGCGGTGATCTGCTGATGACGGGGTATTGGAATCTGCCCGAGAAAACCGCGGAAACGCTTATCGACGGTTGGCTGCATACCGGCGATCGCGGGTTTATCGATGAGTCCGGTTTCCTCTACTTGAAAGATCGAATCCGCGACCTGGTGATCACCGGCGGCTTTAATGTCTATCCGGTCGATGTCGAAAATGCGCTGGGTCAGCATCCGGCCGTTCACGAATGCACTGTATTTGGCATTCCTGACGACAAATGGGGGGAGGCCGTGCAGGCGGCGGTACAACTGCGCGCCGGCATGGTTGTCACCGAGGCTGAACTGTCCGCGTTCGTGCGAGAAAAGCTGGGCCCGGTACATACGCCGAAGCACGTTCATTTCTACGATGACCTGCCACGCTCCTCGATCGGAAAAGTGCTGAAGAACGCCGTTCGTGAAGACGTTTTATCGAACATTGCGTCACATGTCGACGCCTAAGGGAATGCTATGACATCCGCTACAGAATCCGCTAAACCATCCGACCGCGAGCCGCCGGTCACGCGACTTTGCACGCATACGCTGACGACACTCCACTACGGCAACGCCAATCTTGTCGACGACCTGCTCGGAAAAAAAACCTTCACCGAGGTCCTGTTGATGCAGATTCTTGGCGGCCCCGTGCGCGCCGTCGATGTCAGGATCGTAGACATGGTGCTGGTCGTGCTGATGGAGCACGGCCTCACGCCGAGTTCCATCGCTACCCGTCTCGTGTACATGAGTGCACCCGAAAACCTTCAGGGTGCGGTCGCTTCCGGCTTGCTGGCGGTGGGCAGCCAGTTTGTCGGTACGATGGAGAACTGCTCTCGCCTGCTCGATCATTTGCTGGCTGCTGATGCCCCCTATGCGGAAGCGTTGGTTATCGCACGGCAGCATAAGGAAGCGCGCAAGGCCATCCCCGGATTCGGTCACCATCTCCATAAGCCCGTCGATCCGCGTGCTTACAAGCTGCTGGAACTGGCCAAGGCCGAGCCTGAACTCTCGGGCGAGAAGGTAGCCATGCTCGAGCAGTTTTCCGCCGCTATTAATGAAGTATTCGGTCGCCCCATCACGATCAACGCGACAGGCGCTGTAGCCGCGTTGCTGGGCGAAGTGGGTGTCCGCACCGATGCCATGCGAGGCTTCGCTGTCATTTCGCGGGCTGCCGGCCTGGTCTCGCACATTGTCGAGGAGCAAGAGTGTCCGTCCGGACGTTTCATTTGGGACACCGTGGAAGAAGCGATTCCGTTTGTCCCGCCACAAGCCGACCGGACCAATAGTCAATAGCGAATAACCGGCTGTCGGTAACGCAATCAAAGATAATCCAGACAATGGGGAGACATGTCGTGAATTCTGTTTCAGCGGATGCTTACGAAGATGGGGTAAGCCAGGAGCGAACAATGGGGAAGGTCGCCCGTCGCATCCTGCCGTTCGTGTGTTTTTGCTTTCTTGTCAATTACATCGACCGGACGAATATCAGCTTCGCCGCGCTCACGATGAACAAGGATCTGGGCATTACGCCCACCGGCTTCGGATGGATGGTCGGCGTCTTCTTCATCGGTTATTGCATTTCCGAGATTCCCAGCAATCTGGCGCTGCAAAAGTTCGGCGCCCGAATCTGGATTGCCCGGATCATGGTTACCTGGGGCATCATGACCGTCGTATGTGCCTTCGCGCGCACGCCCACGCAATTGATGATCGCGCGTTTTCTGCTCGGCGTGGCTGAAGGCGGGTTTGCTCCGGGAATATTCATTTACCTCGGTTACTGGTTTCCAGCGCGGTGGCGAGCCAAGGCGATCGCCACCTTCCTTCTCGGGGTTCCCCTGGCGGCGGTGATCGGCGGTCCCCTGTCCAGTGCGATCCTTAGCTTGCATGGCCTCGGGGGCCTGAAACAGTGGCAGTGGTTGTTCCTGCTCGAGGGCATCCCTGCGGTGGCACTCGGGATCTTTTGCCTTTTCACCTTGAAAGACTCTCCATCGAAAGCAAAATGGCTGAGCCCCGGAGAGAAGGCCTGGATCGAATCGGAGCTTCAGCTCGAACGCGCGAGGATTGAAACCACCGGTCACATGACCCTGGGCCAATCCCTCACGGACCTGCGTGTCGTTATCCTGTCGTGCACGTATCTGACAGGCTTGATCGGGCTCAACGGGGTGTATTACTGGATGCCCCAGATCGTGAAATCGTTGGGTCTCAGCAATGTCGAGGTTGGCCTCGTCAGCGCCATACCGAACTTCCTGGGCGCGGTCGCCATGATCCTCTGGGCCCGGAGTTCCGACCGCACTGGCAAGCGTGTCTGGCACGTCACCGCGACATGTCTGCTCGGCGCGCTCGCCATGGCTGCCAGCAGCCTGGCGCATGACGGCATCTTCATCATGATCGGACTGACCGTCGCGCTGATTGGCGCATTCGGCTTTCTTGCGACGTTCTGGGCACTACCGTCGACATTTCTCACGGGCCGCGCAGCCGCCGGCGGCTTTGGCCTGATTTTATCGATCGGCAATTCGTCGGGATTCTTTGGCCCTTACCTTGTCGGCTGGCTCAAGCAGACCACGCTGGGATACAGCGGTTCGCTGTTGGCCCTGTCCGGCTTCCTGCTTCTCGCGGCTACGCTCACGATGATCTTCAGGCGCAGCGTCCGGTCTCCGCGTGAATCCGTTCCCGTCTCGCCGTCGCCGGGTCTGATGGGGAAATGACAAGACCGGGGCGTATGCATGGCCAAGCTGCGCTCCGCTTCATGAGGTCCGCGGCATCCTCCCGCACCGGTCACGGAGCGCAATAAAAACTTCATACGCGCCACCTGACCATCGCCCGTCTTTCGTTCGGGCCGCGGCTGATGAACGCGAAGGTCGCGTAAAATCGCACGACCTTACCCGCAGCGCGACACCTCCTCGACTCGCCGGACGCTGCGTTCATCCCAGGACACCGCATGGCACTCGACCGGCTGGACGTTCGAATCCTCAACCTGCTGCAGGACAACGCGGCTACGCCGCTACGCGTTATCGCCACCGAGGCCAATGCATCGGTCGCGACCTGCCAGCGCCGGATCGCGCAGTTGCGGGCAAACGGTGTGTTGCTGAAGGAGGTCGCGATTGTCGATCGCATGCGAGTTGGCCGGCCGCTGACCGTTTTTGTATCGGTGGAACTGGACAAGCAGAACGACGCGCTATTGCGCGCGTTCGAGCGGCGCATGATGGCCGAAGGCGATGTAATGGCGTGCTACGAAGTGTCGGGGGAGTTCGACTTTCTGCTGATCGTGAATTCGGCGTCCATGGAGCGTTATCACGCGTTCACCCGCCGGCTGTTTTCGTCCAACAACAACGTGCGCAACTTCAAAAGCAACTTCGCGATGAACTGCTCGAAGTTCGAGACGAAGATTTCGATCGACGACCCGGAGGAATCAGGCGGCGGATTGGCTTAGCGCACTTCACCAACGCCGCGCGATCTGTTCAACCCTTCGCCTGCAAACCCGCCACGAACGCGGCAATACGATCGCAAGCCTGCGCGAGCCGCGCTTCATCGACGACAAAACCCAGCCGCACGTACCCGTTCGCCGTCTCGCCGAATGCGCTGGCATCGAGTACCGAGACGCCTTGCGTGCGAAATAGCTGCCAACTGAATTCATAAGCGTCCAGGCCCGTGCCGGTCACATCGACCATCATGAACATGCCCGCCTCGGGCAACAGGCAATGCAAGCCCGGCACGTCGCGCAGACGATTGAACACGATGTCGCGCCGCCGCCGGTAAATCTCGCGCATGTCCGCCACGATCTGCGCCCGGTTCTCAAGCGCCGTCAACGCGGCTTGCTGGATGAAGCCCGGCAAGCCGTAGAGCATGCAGAGCGCGAGCCGTCCAAGATGTTCGATCAACGTCTTCGGCCCGATCACCCAGCCCACGCGCCAACCGGGCATTGCATGCGACTTGGACAAGCTGCCGAGGGTCACGGTGCGCTCCGCCATGCCCTCCAGTGCAGCAATACTCACGTGCTCCCGGTCGAAGGTCAGGTCCGCATAGACCTCGTCGGAGACAATCCAGAAGTCATGCTTTCGGGCCAATTCCGCGATGCGTTCGAGATCTTCACGCGGCATCACCACGCCAGTCGGATTGCAGGGTGTGGCAAAGAAAATCGCCTTGGTACGCGGCGTGATGGCTGCTTCGAGCGCCGCGCAGTCGAGATGAAATGCTCGTGCCGGATCCACGGCCACAGGCACCAGCGTTGCGCCGGATGCGCGCACGCTGGCCTCGTAGGTCAGGTACATCGGCTCGGGCACGATGATCTCATCGCCTGCTTCGCACAGGCACAAGGACGTTGCGAAGAGCCCGTTCTGCGCGCCCGCGACCACGATGACATTGCTCGCGTCAACGCTATTGCCGGTCTGGCGCGAATGATCCTGCGCGATAGCCGCACGCAACGGCGCGCGCCCTATCACTTCCGCGTAATGAGTGTCGCCGTCCCGGAGCGCTGCCACCGCGCGGTCGACGATCACTTCGGGTGTAGCGAAGTCCGGATCGCCGACGCTCAGGACGATGACGTCCTCGCCGTTATGGAGAGCCTGCTGCGCGGCGTGGTGAATTTCCCATGCAGCGGTGCGCTTGCCTTGCAGGCGCTCGACGAGGTTCGAATACTTCATGCGGCCACTCCCTGAAGCGTGACGAGCGAGCCGACACGCGATGATTGAACTCGATCCCGTCGATTATAAATGCCGCCAGAACGAAGACGTCAAGCCGCCAAATCAGTGGCCTTTCGGCATCTCGCCGCTAACCTCAGCGCCAAGATTCGCCGCGAGATAACTCAACAACGCCTGGATGCGCAGCGAACGCCCCTTGCGCGTAGGCACCAGCGCGATCACCGGCGCGCTGCCGAAATCCCAATCGCTCAGAAGCCTCACCAGCCTACCCGCCGCGACCGCATCCGCCACGTCCCATTGCGAGCGCAGCACGAGCCCCAGGCCTTCCTCTGCCCAACGGCGCGCGACGCTGCCATCGTTCGTGGTGAAAGCCGGCGTGACGCGCAGCGTAGTCGGCGCAGACGGCTTCCTGCCCGCTTCCCTGCCCGCCTCCGAGCGCCGTCGACGCACCCGCCAGAGCGTCACGTCTTCATCGTTTTCGCGGATGCAAATGCAATCGTGTTCCAGGATCTCGCGTGGTTCGCGTGGATAACCGCGGGCCGCGATATACCCCGGACTCGCACACAACCAGCGCTCGTTCGCGAGCAAGGGCCGCGCGCTCCATGACGAGTCGCGTACCGTGCCGATCTGGATCACGACATCGGCGGCGTGACTGTGCGGCCAGGGCGTTTCGAGTAGATCGAGTTGCAGGCGAATTCCGGGATTCGCCCGTGCGAAACGGGCGAGCAACGGTGCAATATGCACGCGTCCGAAACCGAACGGCGCGGCAATACGAATGTGTCCGGCGAGTTGCGCGGTCTGTTCACGGAACGTGTCGGGGAGTGCCTCGATAGCGCTCAACAGCCCTTGCGCCTCGCGCGCCAGCCTCGCGCCGTCCGCGGTCAGCGACATATGCCGGGCATCGCGCGTGGCGAGCGTCACGCCCAGCGTCTTCTCCAGTTTCTTGAGCCGCATGGAGAGCGCCGACGGCGTCACGTTGAGAACCCGCGCCGCCGCGCTCAATGATTCCGAGCGCGCCAGCATGGTTACAAGCCTGAGATCAGCGAGTTCCATCGTTCAATTTTGCTTAAGGATTGATGTGGCTGGATTTAAACACAGCTTAGGCTTTCACCAGTAAAGTCGCTTCCATCATGCTCAATCAATCTACCCCAACTTATCCAAAAGCGGTGCTGTTCGACCTGCTGACCGCGTTGCTCGATTCATGGAGCCTGTGGAATCGAGCAGCCGGCAGCGAAACCACAGGCCGCGCCTGGCGCGCGGAATACCTGCGCCTGACCTACGGCTGCGGTGCCTATGTTCCCTACGAAGAACTCGTGCGCCAGGCCGCGGTGCAGGTCGGCTTGCGTGAATCGGCCGCCCGCGTGCTCGAAGCGCAATGGCTGCAACTCGCGCCATGGAGCGGCACGAAGGAAGTGCTGCGCAAGCTCGCACCGCACTGCAGGCTGGCGATCGTGACCAACTGCTCCAGGCGTCTCGGCGAGCAGGCCGCCGGTCTGTTCGACGTCGACTGGGACGTGATCGTGACCGCCGAAAGCGCGGGCTTCTACAAACCCGACCCGCGACCGTATCAGATGGCGCTCGACCGCTTGAAGGTCAACGCGAAAGAGGCGGCGTTCGTGGCCGGTTCAAGCTACGACATGTTCGGCACGGCCGTGACCGGCTTGCGCACCTACTGGCATAACCGCGTGGGTCTTGAACTCGTGCAAGGCGCACAGGCACCCGAGCTCGAAGCACCCACGCTCGACGCGCTACTACCCTGGCTGCGCGGGTTCAACTCATCGAAGGGAACGTCCACGTCATGACTCTGGATCAGATCGAAACTCCCGCTGCATTGATCGACCGGGTGCGCATGAAACGCAACATCGCACGCATGCAGAGCCGGATGGACACGCTCGGTGTCGCGTTCCGTCCGCATGTGAAAACGGCGAAGTGCGTCGAGGTCGCGCAAGCGCAGCGCGATGCAGGCGCTCGCGGCATCACGGTGTCCACGCTCAAGGAGGCCGAGCAGTTTTTCGCGGCAGGCTTCAGCGACATCCTGTACGCCGTCGGTATCGTTGCATCGAAACTGCCCAGGGCGCTGGCGTTACGGCGCGCGGGTTGCGATCTCAAGCTGATCGTCGATAACCTCGAGTCCGCGCAAGCCGTCGCGGAGTTCGGCCGCACTCATGGTGAGTCCTTCGAGGTGTGGATCGAAATAGATACTGACGGTCATCGTTCCGGCGTCCAGCCCGATGAACCCCGCTTGCTCGATATCGGACGGATGCTGCATGGCGATGGCAACGGCGGCAGTCACCACGGCGCACGTCTCGGTGGCGTGATGACCCATGCCGGTTCAAGCTACGACCTCAACACGCCCGACGCGCTCGCCGCGCTGGCGGAACAGGAACGCGCGGGTTGCGTGCGTGCCGCCGGGCGCTTGCGCAATGAAGGTTTGCCGTGCGACGTCGTGAGCGTCGGTTCCACGCCCACGGCGCTAGCCGCGCAACATCTCAAAGGCGTCACGGAAGTGCGGGCCGGTGTGTACGTTTTCTTCGATCTGGTCATGCGCAACGTGGGCGTCTGCACAACCGGCGATCTTGCGTTGAGCGTGTTGACGACGGTCATCGGTCATCAGGTGGACAAAGGCTGGGCCATTCTCGATGCAGGGTGGATGGCGATGAGCCGCGATCGTGGCACCGCGAAGCAAACGCACGACTACGGTTACGGACAGCCATGCACGCTCGATGGCGCCCCGCTCGATGGCTATATGCTCACGGGCGCGAACCAGGAGCATGGGATTCTCGCTAACGTCGATCATCCGGACAGGGACATCTCCGTTCATCTGCCGGTGGGTACGCGCCTCTTGATCCTGCCGAATCACGCATGCGCGACAGGCGCGCAATTCCCCGCCTATCAGGCGCTATCGGATGAAGGAGAGGTCGCCGTATGGAACCGCTTTTACGGTTGGTAGAGCGGCGAAACCTTCGCTCAGGATGAACCCGCTTCCGGTGCGTTCGCAACAAACTCGGCCTGAATAGCCACATGCAGATCGTCACCCACAGCCGGATACCACGTCGATAAACCGAACTGCGCACGGCTGAAATGACCGTCGGCGGCAAAGCCCAATGTCTGCTGCTTGGTGAGCGGATTCGGCGCGTGCCCGTTGAACGTGACCGCGAGCGTGACGGGGCGCGTCGTGCCATGAATGGTCAGGTCGCCGGTCAGCTCACCCTTGTTGTCGGCGGTGCGTTTGAATGCCGTGCTCACGAAGTGAATGGTCGGAAAACGTTCGACGTCAAGTAGGTCCGTGCCCTTGACCATCTTGTCGAGGAGCGGGACGTTGGTATCGAGACTGGTTGCATCGATATCCACCGTCGCCGTGCTGTGATCCATGCCGGCCGCATCCCAGTTCAGTTGCGCCGTCGTCTTGTCGAAGCGCATGACGAAGCGCGAATACTTCAGGTGAGCCACATCGAAACTGACACTCCAGTGATGCGGGTCAAGTTGATAACGACCGGCAGGAACGCTCGCTTCATCAGGCGACACCGAATGTGTCACCACGCTCAGTGCGGTACAGGCCGACATCGATATGGCCACTGCAATGAGCAAACCCGCGCGAAGCTTGCGAATACCCGACAGGAATCTGGAGTCATGCATGGTTATCCTTTCAATAGGTCTGCGTCCGGGTGCGCGCCATCATGAGCGCCTATGCTATTTGTAGAAAATGTAGTTAGCGAGATACGGCGACGCGCCCACCTGGTGTTCGGTCGAACAGGGTGCGGCCGGCATCACGCCGCCTACGGTGTTCACACGCTGCACGTAGCGAATAACCGACAGCATGCCGGTCACCGCGGTGCTGCGGGTTTCAAGCAATAACTGCGGCACGCTGGCGGCGGTGTCGCTCGGCGTTTGCGCGATCACGTGTCCCACGATCCGGCTGCCGTCCTCCGCCTCCCACGACGGCCCCGCCGAGTGCATGATCAACGCGTGGCCGCTGGTGTCGTAGAGCGTTGCCTGCGGGCTCTTGAACACCCAGGCGAGATGATGCTGCGCATCGTACTCGCATGAATACACCTGCACGCCGGAAGCGGTTGTTGTCACGACCCGCTCCGCCTGAGGCGGATCGATAGAAGTCGCAGCGGACGCCGCAGCACTCGCAACACAAGCAACTACCGCAGCGGTCACGCGCTTCGCACGGTTGAAATTAGTGAACATGAAATCCCCACTGGAATGAATAACGATAGATAGTGCGCCCGCGGCAGCGTTGCTCACGCGGCGCTTGGAGTCCGCTCAAACCCGATCCAGATTAGCCGACGCGAACGCCCAGTTCAAATGACGCGACACTGTCGCGAACAGATAGTCGGGACGACGATTCTGATAGTCCAGGTAATACGCGTGCTCCCACACGTCCACCGTCAACAACGGCGCGAGGCCGCGCGTGAACGGCGTTTCCGCGTTGCTCGTCTTGACGACGGCAAGCTCGCCCTGGTCGACCACCAGCCAGCCCCAGCCACTGCCGAACTGCGACGCCGACGTCGTGACCAATGCCTTCGTCAACGCCTCGGTGGAACCGAACTTGCGCATGATTGCCGCCTGGAGTTTTTCACTCGGCTGGGTTGCGACCGGGCTGAGCGAGTTCCAGTAGAAGTTGTGATTCCAGGCTTGCGCGGCGTTGTTGAAAACATCGGCGAGCGCGGGTTGATCGTGGGATTGCATGATCACTTGTTCAAGCGACGCCTGCGCCAGCGGCGTGCCGGCCAGCAGCTTATGCAAGTTGTCGAAATACGCCCGATGGTGCTTGCCGTAATGGAACCCGATCGTGCGCGCCGAGATCACCGGCTCGAGCGCGTTGTCCGCGTAAGGCAAGGGCGGGAGCGTTTGCGGCGATGAGCCCAGGAAAGCGGGAACGACGCTGAGCGTGGCTTTCGACTCGGCTGGCGATGCGGCCGATGCGTCTTGCGTGCTGGCGCCAAACGCCAACTTCGAAAATGCGACGCTGGCCGACGCCAGCGATCCGGTTGCAATCAGGCGACGACGGGAAATGAGCGAATTGAGCATGGTGGAACCCGTAAGTGTGGAGTGGTCGCAGCCATCACCGGTCCGCCGGTCTGTCCTGGCTGCACTTTCACAACACCCCACGCCCGGCGTCTATTCCATCGCCCGCGGCGATTCTTGCGATATCGCGGCGCCACCCTTCTTAGCCCGCCGCCCTGAGCACCTTGGCGAGTTCGGCCAGGCGATACGGCTTGTTGACGAAGGCGAAATCGTCGATACGACCGTACTGCTCGCGCAAAGCCGAGAGCGGATACCCCGACGCCAGTATCACCTTGAGATCGGGCCGAAGCTCGCGCGCCGAGCGCACCAGTTGAATACCGTTCATGCCCTTCGGCATGACTACGTCGGTAAATAGAATGTCGATGTCGGTCCGGCGCTCAAGCATGGCCATCGCGTCGACGCCATTGGTTGCCGTCACAACCTCGTAACCTATGCTGCGGAAAAGCTGCCCCGCCGCGTCCAGCACGTCCGGCTCATCTTCCACGATGAGCACCGTATCCACGCGCGCTCCGGCCACGGCAATCACATCGTCCGGCTCCCCTTCAACCACGGGCAGGTACATGCTGATGGTCGTGCCTTTGCCTTCTTCGCTGTCGATCGTCACGTCGCCGCCGGACTGCGCGATGAACCCATAGACCTGGCTCAAGCCCAGCCCCGTGCCTTTGCCAACCTCCTTGGTCGTAAAGAACGGCTCGAAGGCGCGTGCCGCGACTGCCGGCGGCATGCCGGAGCCTGTATCGGCAACGGATACCCGGACGTAGGCACCCGGGACCAGATTCCCGACCTGGCCTGCGCCGAGCTCGACGTTCTCGACGGCGACCACCAGCTTTCCGCCATCGGGCATTGCGTCGCGCGCATTGACGACCAGATTCAGCAGCGCCGCCTCGAACCGGGCGGCATCGAGCAACACGGTCCTGGTGTCGTGGGCTGGACGTATATCCATCTCGATGGCGGAATTGCCCGCACGGCGCAGCACGGCTTCGAAACTGCCGATCACCTTGTTTAGGTCGTATCTCTCGACCATGAGGGGTTGCCGGCGCGCGAACGAAAGCAGCTGCTGGGTCAGGAGCGCACCGCGCTCCACGGCGCGCCGCATGGCGTCCAGCACTTTGATGTCGGCATAGTTCTGCGCTCGCGTGGCAAGCACATCCACGCTGCTCAACATAACCGCCAACAGGTTATTGAAGTCGTGGGCAATACCCCCGGTGAGCTGGCCGATCGCTTCCATCTTCTGCGACTGGAAAAGCGCCGCATTGGCCCGCTCCAGGGCTTCCGCCGCCTGCTTGCGCTCTGAAATATCCCGTGTGACCTTGGCGAAACCCAGCAGTTTTCCTTCGTCGTCGTGAATCGCGTCTACAACAACATGCGCCCAGAACCGCGTTCCGTCCCGGCGCACGCGCCAGCTTTCCTGTTCGAAGCGGCCTTCCTCTGACGCAGTTTTCAGCGTTTGGGCCGGCATGCCCCTCGCGCGGTCTTCTTCCGTGTAAAAGACGGCGAAATTCGAGCCTACGATTTCCTCGCGCTTGTACCCTTTGATGCGTTCGGCGCCGGCGTTCCAGTTCGTGATCTCGCCAGTCGGGGAGATCATGTAGATTGCGTAGTCGGTCACGCCCTGGACGAGCAGGCGGAAGCGTTCCTCGCTCTCGCGCAACGCCTCCTCAGCCGCTTTACGCTCGGTGATGTCGCGAGTGATCTTGGCAAAGCCGATCAGCTCGCCTGAATGATCCCGAATCGGATCGACCACGACATTCGCCCAGAATCGCGTGCCGTCTTTTCGCACCCGCCAGCCTTCATCTTCGAACTTGCCTTGTTCCCGCGCAGTTTGTAGTGCCCGGGCCGGCTTGCCGTTGCGCCGGTCCTCCTCCGTATAAAACACGGAGAAATGCTGACCGATGATTTCCTCGGCGACATACCCTTTGAACCTTTCCGCCCCGGCGTTCCAGCTATTGATAAACCCTTCAGGGTTCAGCATGTAGATTGCGTAGTCGCTGACGCCCGTGACGAGCAGTTGGAAACGTTGCTCGTCGCTCAGATTACGAGACCTCCCGCTGTCTTCGGCTTTCATTGTTCCGGGTCCCACATGTCGTAATTTAATTGTAATTAAGGGCAATGCGATGCGTAAAGCGGCGCATGCGGTTCACCTTGAATTTGGGGACAAGGCAATAAGGTGTCCGATGATAACCCCAAGCAATAGACGTTTCGACGCCGCAGCCGCGGTGAGCGCAGGCTAACTCTGCTGAGACGTTAGAGGCGGGCCGCAAAGGACTCTGCCGGCTTACGCAAGAGCTGTTCCCATTGCGCGGGTGAAATCGGTCGGGAACACAGCGGCGGCCAGCCGGACTCTATGATTATTCTGGTATCCGGCCCGGCGCATCCCTGCCCGAAACGACACCGCGAACATCGCCGGGAGCGATCTCGCAGTGCCGTTCTTACACAAGCTTCATGACATCCCGGTCAGAATCTCCACAACAGATTCCCCTGGATGGCATTGTCCCGATACCCGCTTCCATACTGGCCCGAATAAGACACGCCGACCGTCGCGTTCTTACCCACGGAGACATCGAGACCCAGTTCCACCACCGCGCTGTCGCGGGCAATGGGAACCCCGGACACCGTGAACGTCGTCGCGCTGCTGGCGAACGCCAGACGCGACGTCGGCGTCACGTTGCCAAATGCATGGCGCCAACCCACCATGCCGCGGGGCGTGATCGCCGTCGTACCACTCAGGTCGAAGCGGCTTGCCGCTCTCACGCCAAGGGTCGAGTACGTCACGTTCTGGGTATCGTTGCCGCTATGCAGCGCCGCTGCTCCGCCATTTTCGGTGAATCCATCGGTATGGAGATTCACATAGGCCAAGCCGGCGAACGGCTCGAGCGCAACCCGGCCGACCGGAATCGCATAACCCGCCTCGCCGAATACCTGGGCCGTGCCGGCGTTGTAGCTGGGCGAAGGATTGTCGGCAAAACCCGCGAAACTTGCGCTGCGATCGACATGCACCCGGTTCCAGGTGTAAGCCGTGCCCAGGCGCAGACCCAGCGCGCCGAACTGCGCGCCGCCGTAGAGCGCGAGATGGTAGCTGTCGATTGAACTCGATGCGTTGGACTGGCTCGTGTCGAACGACGTATGCCCGATTCCGCCCGCCGCGCCGACTCGCCATGTGTCGTTGAGCGCCGTATCGGCGCCGACCACAAAACCCGTGCTGCTGCGGTCGACACTAGCGGCGTTGCCATCGGTTCCAAGCCGGCCCTGCGAGCCGTACGCCTGGCCCCAGACTACCGGAGCGAGTCGTGATTTCACACTGCAATCATGTTGGGAAAGCCTGCGTGACGTGGCCTCGTCCGGGTGGTCGTCATGGCGTTCGTCCTGTGCATCGGCATCGCACAACGCCGCGCCAGATGCCAGCGCCGCAAGCGGCCCCGACGACGGTGCAAGCCCCTGCCGCGTGCGAGCCAGCACCGCATCCCTGATGTAGTGGCTGTCGTCGAGCATCACGCTCTTCGCACTGGCATGGATCTCACCGGAGAGGTTGTCGAAGGCGGCGCGCGCCGTCGGTTTGTCCAGCGAGATAAGCGCGTCGTAGATCGGGTTGGCCGTGCCGAGCGCGCTCAGCGCAGTCGCTATGGCACGCTGGTTAGACGTGGCCGCGACCTGCGCAAACGTCGTTCCGTTCGGCGCCAACGCCAGATAGACGTTCTGCGGATCATAAGTGAGGGTCGGCGTGAGGAAAGCGAGGTTGGACGTGGTATTGGCAAAGGTGCCAGAGAGACCACCCGCGGCCGTGAGGATCGTATAGATGGTGTTGGGCGTGTAACTTCCGGCCACTGGCTGGACCTGGACCGTGCCGCCGGACAATGTCGCCGCACCGGTTGCGCTGATCAGGTTAGCTTGCTGCTGCGGATTGACCTGCACCTGATAGGTGGAGCCTGGGGCAAAGCTGACGTTACCACCCACGTTGAGCGTCCCGGTTAGCGAACCGACTGCCGCAGTACCGCCGGTATTAACAACGACGCCACCCACCTTGCCGGTACCGCCCAGCGTGCCGCCGTTATTCACCGTGACTGTGGAGTTGGCGATCGAACCGTCTACCGCCAGCGTGCCCGCGTTGACGGAAGTCGTGCCCGAATACGTACTCGTTCCCGTCAGGCTCAGTTGTCCCGAACCGTTCTGGGCGACCCCACCCGTTCCGCTGATGGCGCCGCCGTACGTGGTATCGCCGGAGTGGTTGAACGCGACCGTTCCGTTGTTGACGATGTTCCCCGCCACGCTGCCCGTGGTCCCGCCGTTGCCAAGCTGCAAGGTGCCGGCATTGACCGTTGTGCCGCCGGCATACGTGTTGTCTCCGCTCAACGTCAGCGTGGCCGAACCGTCCTTGATGACCGAGCCCGAACCGGTGATCGAACCGGCGTAGGCACCGCCGCCGTTCACCGATAAAGCCCCGGTCCCGAGATTCAGTACGCCGTTGCTGCTGTTGCCGTTCAGCGAGCCTACGGCAAGGCCGGCGCCGCTCAGGTTCAACACACCGCTATTGACGGTGAGCGGTCCTGTACCGATAGCCGTGCTGGTGCCCAGGGTCAGCGAACCGCCGTTCAGCGTAGTCCCGCCGCTGTAGGTATTGACCCCGGCGAGCGTCAGGTCGGCCTGACCGTCCTTCGTCAGGCTGCCGGTACCGGAAATGACCCCGCTCAACGTCAGGTTCGCGGAACCGCCGATAGTCGCGCCCGCGTCCAGCGCGACCGGATTGCTTACGTTCAGCGGTATCGTGTTGTCGAGCGTGGCCGGACCCGCGACCGTCACCGGACTGGAGCTCAATGCGCCGCTGCTGCCCAGCGTCAGCGTGCCTGCGTTGATGACGGCTCCCCCCGTGAACGTATTGTTGCCCGTCAGGGTCTCGTTGCCACTGCCTTGCTTGGCGATCCCCCCGGTTCCGCCGATCGTGCCGTTGAAGGTCTGGTTGGTTCCATCGCCAAGAGTCAGCGTGTTGCCACCCAGGGAAATGGTGCTGCCCGTTACGCCCGCCAGTGAGCCAATCGCCTGGTTGCCGCCCGTGGAGATGTCCAGGCTTGCACCCGCTGCTGCTATGTTCACCGTGCCGGTTGTCGACAAGCTGCCTCCCGCACCCAGGACCACGGTGCCGGCGTTGATCGTCGTGCCGCCGGTGTAGGTGTTGGTGCCGGTCAAGGTTTGCGTTCCGGTTCCCTGCTTGACGATGCCGCCCGTTCCGCCGATACCGCCTGCAAACGTCTGGTTGGTGCTATCGCCGAGCGTCAGCGTGTTTCCGCCCAACGTAACCGTGCTGCCTGCAACACCCGTCAAGGAGCCGATCGTCTGGTTACCTCCCGGCGAGATATCCAGTCCAGCTCCGGCTCCCGCTCCCGCTATGTTCACTGCACCCGTTGCGGACAAGCTTCCTCCCGCCCCCAACGCTACGGTCCCGGCGTTGATCGTGGTGCCGCCCGTGAAAGTGTTGGCGCCAGTCAGCGTCTCGGTTCCGGTCCCCTGCTTAACGACCGCTCCCGTCCCGCCGATAACCCCGCCGAACGTCTGATTGGCGGTGTCACCCAAGGTCAGCGTATTGCCCCCCAGCGAGACCGTGCCGCCCGCTGCACCCGCCAGTGAACCAATGGTCTGGTTGCCGCCTGCGGAGATATCGAAACCTGCGCCGGCTCCCGCCACGTTCACCGTGCCGGTCGCCGACAGGCTGCCTCCCGTACCCAGTGCCAGCGTGCCGTTGTTGACCGTGGTGCCGCCGGTGTAAGTGTTCGTGCTCGTCAACGTCAGTTGCCCGGCGCCGTCCTTGACGAGACCACCCGTCCCGCTAACGACGATGCCCGACGTCAAGTTATTGGAGTGATTGAAATCGAGCGTCCCGTTGTTCGTGATGTTGCCGATAACACTGCCGGTCACGCCGCCATCGCCGAGTTGCAGGGTGCCGGCATTGATCGTCGTGCCGCCGGTGTAGGTGTTCGTGCCCGTCAGGATTTCCGTTCCGGTACCTTGCTTGACGATACCGCCCGTGCCGCCGATCACACCGCCAAACGTCTGGTTGCTGCCAGCGCCCAAGGTCAGTGTGTTGCCGCCAAGCGAGACCGTGCTGCCTGCCGCGCCTGCCAGTGAACCGATGGTCTGGTTGCCGCCTGCGGAGATGTCCAGGCTTGCACCGGCTCCCGCCACGTTGACGGTACCGGTCGACGACAAGCTGCCTCCCGCGCCCAATACAATTGCACCGGCATTGATGGTCATACCGCCTGAGAACGTGTTGGCTGCCGTTATCGTTTCCGTCCCGGTTCCCTGCTTGACGATGCTGCCCGTCCCGCCGATCACGCCGCCGAACGTTTGGTTGGTGCCATCGCCGAAGGTCAGTGCATTTGTGCCGAGCGACACCGTGCTGCCCGTCACACCGGCCAATGAACCGACCGTCTGGTTGCCGCCTGCGGAGATATCGAAGCCAGCGCCGATTCCAGCCACGTTCACCGCGCCGGCGGCCGACAGGCTGCCTCCCGCACCCAGCGCCAGCGTTCCGGCGTTGATCGTCGTGCCGCCCGTGTAGGTGTCCGCGCCCGTCAACGTCTCGGTTCCCGTTCCCTGCTTGACGATGCCGCCCGTCCCGCCGATCACACCGCCGAACGTCTGATTACCAGCGTCGCCCAGCGTCAGCGTGTTCGCCCCCAGCGCAACCGTGCTGCCTGCAACGCCCGCCAGTGAACCGATCGTCTGATTGGCACCGCTTGCGGAGATATCCAGACTTGCGCCTGCTCCCGCCGTGTTCACCGCACCGGTGGCTGACAAGCTGCCTCCCGCGCCCAGCGCCAGCGTGCCGGCGTTGATCGTCGTGCCGCCCGAGAACGTGTTGGCGCCCGTCAACGTCTGCGTCCCGGTTCCCTGCTTGACGATGCCACCCGTCCCGCCGATACCCCCCGCGAAGGTCTGATTGCCTGCGTTACCGAACGTCAGCGTGTTGGCGCCGAGCGTTACCGCGCTGCCCGCTACACCGGCCAATGAACCGATGGTCTGGTTGCCGCCCGCGGAGATATCAAAGCCCGTGCCGGCTCCCGCCACGTTCACCGCACCGGTGGCCGACAGGCTGCCTCCGGCACCCAGCGCCAGGATGCCCGCATCGACCGTCGTGCCGCCCGTGAACGTATTGGCGCCGGTCAACGTTTCCGTGCCCGTGCCTTCCTTGACAAGGCCGCCCGTTCCGCCGATAGCACCGCTGAACGTCTGGTTGGTCGCATCGCCGAGAGTCAGTGTGTTTGCACCCAGTGAAATCGTGCTGCCCGCAGCGCCTGTCAACGAGCCGATCGTCTGAACGCCGCCTGCCGAAATATCCAGACCCGCGCCTGGTCCCACATTCACCGTGCCGGTGGCCGACAGGCTGCCTCCCGCGCCCACCACCAGCGTGCCGGCGTTGATGTTGGTGTTGCCGGTGTAGGTGCTCGCACCCGTCAAGGTTTCCGTGCCGGTTCCCTGCTTGACGATGCCGCCCGTTCCGTTGATCGAGCCGGCGAACGTCTGGTTGGTGCTATCGCCGAAAGTCAGCGTGTTCGCGCCCAACGCAACCGTGCTACCCGCTATACCCGCCAGTGAGCCGATCGTCTGATTGCCACCGCTTGCGGAGATATCGAAGCCTGCACCGGTTCCTGCCACGTTCACCGCGCCGCCCGCCGACAAGCTGCCTCCCGCACCCAGCGCCAGCGTGCCGACATTGATCGTTGTGCTGCCGGTGTAGGTGTTCGCGCCCGTCAACGTCTCCGTTCCCGTTCCCTGTTTGACGATCCCACCCGTTCCGCCGATACCCCCCGCGAACGTCTGATTGCCTGCGTTACCCAAGGCCAGCGTATTGGCGCCGAGCGACACCGTGCTGCCCGCCACACCGGCCAACGAACCGACAGTCTGATTGCCGCCCGCGGAGATGTCCAACCCTGCGCCGGCTCCCGCGAGGTTGACCGCGCCCGTTGCCGACAAGCTGCCTCCCGCACCCAGCGCCACGGTACCGGCATTGATCGTCGTGCCGCCGGTGTAGGTGTTCGCGCCCGTCAACGTTTCCGTTCCCGTTCCCTGCTTGACGATCCCCCCCGTCCCACCGATACCGCCAGCGAACGTTTGATTGCTGGCATCGCCCAGGGTCAGCGTGTTCGCACCCAGCGAAACCGTGCTGCCCGCCACACCGGCCAATGAACCAACCGTCTGATTGCCACCTGCGGAGATATCGAAACCTGCACCGGCTCCTGCGACGTTGACCGCGCCGGTTGCCAACAAACTGCCTCCCGCGCCTAGCGCCAGCGTGCCGGCATTGATCGTCGTGCCGCCCGAGAATGTGTTGGCGCCGGTCAACGTCTCGGTTCCTGTTCCCTGCTTGACGGTGCCGCCCGTTCCACCGATACCGCCCGCAAACGTTTGGCTGGTAGCGTCGCCGAAAGTCAGCGTATTTGCACCCAGCGACACCGCGCTGCCTGCTGCACCTGCCAGCGAGCCGATCGTCTGGTTACCGCTCGCGGAAATATCCAGGACCGCGCCGGCACCCGCTACGTTCACCGCGCCGGTTGCCAGCAAACTGCCTCCCGCACCCAGCGCCAGCGTGCCGGCATTGATCGTCGTGCCGCCGGAGTAAGTCTCTGCGGCGCTCAGCGTGGTGGTCGCAGCGCCATTTTTTACGAGCGCGCCAGTACCTGTGATGGTCCCGCTCAAACCAAGGGCATTGGAACCCGCGAGCGTGAGCGCATTGGCGCCGGTGATAGAAATGTTATTGCCCAGCGTCACCGGCGCGGTGCTGTCGAGCGATGCCGCGCCGCCGACTGACAGAAGTCCTGTTCCCAGAGCCAGCCCATTGCCTACGACCATCGACCCTGCGTTGAGTATCGTCCCGCCGGAATAACTATTAGCGCCCGTTGCAGTCAACGTCCCGGACCCGTTCTTGATGAGGAAGCCGCCGCCGGAAATTCCGCCGGACAGCGTCAGCGCGTTTGTGCCCTGGACGGTCAAGCCGCCCGTTTGCAGCGCGATATTGTTCGCCACGTTAAGACCACCGGTGCTGGCTTCCACGGTGCCGCCGCCGGCCGTGACGGTGCCGGTGCCAAATGCCCCGCTGTTGTCGAAAACGGCGACGCCGCCATTCAACGTCGAGTCCGTCAGACCCAGGGAACCGGTCAAGGTCCAGGTGCCGCTGTTCACCGTCAGATGCTGGAAGTCGATATACGTGCCGCTCGCGATCGTCCCTGTACCGGTCGTTCCCGAACCCGTACCCGTGGCGGAGTTTTGCAGCAGGAGCGTGTTGTTTCCCCCCGCGCCCCCGTCGATGACACCCGTGGGCGCAAACCCGAGATTGATGCCGACCACCCCCAGCAAATTGAGTCCGAGGCTGCCGCCTGCGTTCACGGTCGAACCGGTTACTGCGGTAAAGCTGTTGGTACTGGCGGCTCCCATGGAGACGCTACCGCTGATTGTCCCGGCGTTCACGAAGGTATTGCCGGTGCCCGCCGTGCCGGAAGCCTGGAAGGCAACGCGGCCGGTGATGGTGCCCGTGTTGACTGCGTTGACCTGGCCGCCGCCGTAGACGGCCACCACCGGCGCGTCCGACGGGATCAGCGTAATGCCGAGCAGGGCGCTTGAACCCAGGCTGCCCGAGTTGGTGATGTTGGTGACGCCTCCCGTGCCGTTCTGGACGGCCAGCGCCATGCCGTTCAGATTGCTGAGGTTCACGCCCAATAAGCCACTCGTCCCGTTCATGACGCCGGAGTTGTTAACGGTGACGGTGCTTGCGGCAGCATTGCCGATCGTCGTTCCGCTCGACAGGAGACTGCCTATGCCGAGAAGCGAGGGATCGATTGTCCCGGCGTTGTTGAGCGTGACGTTGTTCCCCGACAGGTTCATCGCGGTGCCGAGCAGGCCAAGCAACACCCCGACGCTTGCGCCCGAGTTCACGTTGACGGTCAGGTTGTCGGCGATGCTCGAAAACGATGGCGCCAATAAATTCGCCGCGCCGACGCAGGACACCGTGTTACCCACGGTGGAACAGGTAGCCCAGGCTGCCGGACTGTCGATGAGAGATAAACACGCCACGGCTAGCGCAAATGCCAACGGCTTCGGCATCCCGGCGCTTGACACATTGTCTCCAGACCCATTGAGCGGTGCGTCGTGACCGCAAGGCGATGCTCCGGCGCCGCGCACCGATGCGCTTCGTCCGGACCGGCCTTTGCGACTGCTTTTTGCCAGTTCCGAGGCCACTACAAATGCACCTTGCGACTTACTCCAGACCACGCGATAAATCTTGCTCATCATTTCCCCGCGATATCAGTTTGAATTAAGAGACGCTTCTACTGCGGCAGTCCCCACTGCCCGCATTAAATTCAGGTCGAACGGAAGCCGCGCATCAAACGTGCGCTCAGGTTGGTGGAGTTATTAGGGCGAGCTTATCCAGACCGTCGAATGGCGGCCTTTTAAGCTTCGAATTAAACGTTATCCCGGCAAACGCGGAACGAGTTCAGCCAGCCGCACTTTCGGTGCGGCCGGCTTCTCTCATCCCGTATTCGCGACGACGCCTGTACTCGGCATATGGTGATTACCCTCGGTTTCTCTCATTCTCATTTTCAGGCTTTAAAGCCTTTGTCAGAAGAATGGCAAGCTTTACCTGATATTTCAAGAAATATTTCGCGGTAATGTTTCACAATCTATTGAAACTTGGTGCCGTCCGGGGTTTTTGGGGACTGGCCGCGTTTAGAAATAACGGTTGAACAAAAGTTGGCCAAGCGGGTCTACGCGGGCGATTAACCGGTAAAGCCATTTGGCAAGGTACTGGCATGTCACTAAATCCGCCCGGCGATGACCGAGCGTTCACCCGCTTCCGATATGCCACTGTCCTCCGTTGGCGCGAATATTTTTTGCCGGTCCTGATACGTCAGGAATGGTTTGGGTCCGCATGCTGCATCCGCAAATATAATGTTTAGGCGGTTTTACGGATTGAGTTTAAGCAATAATCATTCAATTTCGTATGACGAATGTGCGAAACATACACTCGCATCCCAACGGGGTGAAGGTCTCGCAAAACAGGAGATATAACCGGTTGATCGCCGACTGCACAGAAAAGGCGGTTCGAATTAGTCCGAAAATTGACTTCTTAACGTAACGCGGGGCGCCAGACGTTACAGTGGGGCGTGTAACACGTCACGATTTCACGGGGTTTTAATGCCGTTTTGACAGGCGTGAAATACATCGTACCGAGAGTTTTTATTACACGGATTCAAAGGGCATGTTTAAGCGATCCTCACGGCACATACTTCCGGCCCACTGAATCGCCGGGTCGGAAAGTCGTTGCGCCGCGTTCTGGATATGCCCATGAATTATTACTGACTACGCTTTTTGACGGGTTATCCAGCCGTATCGGACGATCTAAAGACCCTTGATGCGAACGTCGATCGATTGGCGCTGGAGAACCCCTCTTTATTCGGCGAGTGGGGAGATGGCGTAATGGGCCGAGCGTCGGTCAACTGCAGGCGAAGCTGCCCGCCGCGTTGATATCGCCGCCTTTGTAGCGCGCGACCTTGGGATAGGGGCATAACGGCCGTGTGCGTCCCGCTCCCCAGCTAGTTGGAACATCTGGATTCGGCACCGCGTTGCTGGCATCGCGCGCGGTGGCGATGACGCTGTCTGGCGCCGTGCCCTGCTCGACCCAGGCGATCATGGGCGTGAGCATGTCGAACTGATCGGCGCTCGGACCGCCGCTGCAATGATTCATGCCGGCTACTGTGTACAGGCGCGCGAAGTTCGACGCGTCTCCGCCGTTTGCCGCGGCAAGACGCTGATACCAGTCGGTCGTATCGTTCGATGAAAACACCGGGTCGCTGGTGCCGTGGTAGACCATCAGTTTCGCGCCGCGCGTTTTCAGCGCGCTGAGATTGGTTTCGTCGGGCGGCGGCATGAAAGACCACGACGCCTCCGTATATACGCCGCTGGCAGCGAAGATCTTCGGTGCATCGGTGTCCATACTAAAGTTGAACGCATATGCCGACAACTGGCTGAGTATCGACGCACTCTGCGGCGGCGAGGTGAACGTAAAGGCAGCGGCAGCCGGATCAAGCGTGATCGAGTTGCCCTGTTTCCACGCGGACCAGCCGGTGCCGAGACCGGCATCGTAGGGAAAGCTTGCGTACAGTGTCGTGCCGGCGCTGTTGACTGCGCCCGAGAACACATTGCCAATCGCATCCTTCTGTGCGCTCGTCAGGCAGGTGCCGTCGCGCACGTTGCCTGAGCAGGTCGGCACATCGTTAGCAAGACTGAAGTTCGCCTGGCACGCCTTGATGTCCTGCACCATGCCGTCGGCGACACCATCGAGCGCATCGCACTTCGCGATGATCTTCGACGCCACAAGCTGGCGCTCCGTCGCGGTAAAACTGGTCGTGATATCGGGCAATCCGTTAGCGGTTGTGGCTGTGGCCACCTTGGCGAGTTGCTGCGCGCTCCACATCTCGCCGATAGCCGCCTTCGGCAAATGAAAGCCCGGATCGCCTGCAATGATGCCGTCGTATTCCGACGACGACCGGGCGGCCGCGACCATCGCGTGACGGCCGCCGTTCGAACAGCCGTCGAAGTAGCTACGGTCTGGCGCTCGGCCGTAAGCGAGCTTGATGACCTGCTTCGCCATCGGCGTGAGCGTGGCCACGGCGTTATATCCATAGTCGATGCGAGCCTGGGGATCGAGCCCGAAAAGCGGATTCTGCGCGGCACTGTGACCTGCATCCGAACTGATGACGGCGAATCCCATGTTGAGGGCGTCGCTGGTCGGCGCACCCCCGCCTATCTCGCCCGTCGCGGTCACCACATTACCGTCGAGCCCGCCGTTCGCCTGATAGAAGAAGCGCCCGTTCCACGCAATGGGCAGGCGCATCTCGAAGCCGATCGCGTAGGTCTTGCCATCGACGGGACTGACGCGCTGGTTCATGTTGCCCTGGATCAGACAGTGCTGCGCGACCGGCTTGCCGGCCACCGTCAGCGTGCCCGCCGCGACGGTCGTCACCGTCGTGAACACGGTATTGGCGAACACGAGTCTGGAGGCGAGCGCCTCGCAGCTTCCGGCCAGGTTCGCGGGAGTGGCGGCGCTCAACTGCGGCAAGGAACTGACGTTGTTGTCATGGCTGTTACCGCCGCAAGCGGCGAGCGCCATCGAAGTCATCGCGGCCATTGCAATTGCTGACTTGTTCATTTCGCTGTCTCCTAAAACATGTGCCGCACGCCGAGCATGACGCCCGTTTGTCCAGCGCCCGCCGCCGGAGTCGTTCCGCCACCACCGCCGCTCACCGAATAACGGGCCTTCGCGCTGTTCGCGAGATAAGAGCCCTGTGCATAGACCGCGGTGCGCTTGCTCAGAAGATAGGTCGTGCGCAAGGTCCCCATGGTGGCGCGCGTGTCGTGCTCGTTATTCACGATCCGATACACCTCGCCATCCATAAGGAACGCGGGCGTCACGAAGTACGACGCGCCCACGAAAAAGAGATTCGAACGCACGTCGGGGACGGCCGCCGAGTCGGTCGTCACGCGACGGTTGAGCCACCCCGCGCCGATCTTTGCGTCGCCGAATTTCGCGTAGCCGTTGACCTGTGCGCGGACGTCCTTGTCGGCAGCGCTCGTGAGTACGGTCGGCGTCACGCCGTCGAAGAAATTGGCGGCGGCGTTCGTGCCCCCGCGCTGCTCTTCATACGATGCAGCCACACCGAAGAACGGGGCGTCGTACTTGAGCATCACCGACCAGTCGCGGCATTGCGTCGGCGTGCCAGGTACAGAACCGGCGCAGGTTCCTTGCCCCGGTGAATTGCCGGTCCCGGCCGAATCGCGGCCGAACGAATAGCCGGCTCCCAAGGTCACGCCGCTGAATGTGCCGAGGTAAGTGACCGAGTTATCCGCGCGCGCGTTCGGCACGTAAGCGTCCATTGAGCCGAGGCCATAGATGTCCGGTCCAATGATGTCGGCGCTGAGCAGCGCAAGGTAAGTCATGGTGTACTGGCGGCCGAACGCGACCGTGCCATACGGACTTTTCACGCCGACAAACGCCTGCCGTCCGAATAGTCGGCCGCCCTGCCCGAGATCGCCGCCGCGCGTGTTGAAGCCGCTCTCGAGCGTGAACACGGCGCTGTAGCCGCCGCCGAGATCCTCCGCACCACGCAGGCCCCAGCGCGAGGGCAGCTCGCCAGTAACGCCGGGCATGCGGAACAGGTGGTCGCCTGCGGCATTCGCGTGCGATACATATTCAATGCCCGTATCGATGATCCCGTAGAGCGTCACGCTCGATTGCGCGACGGTGGCCGTGCTTGTCGCGCAGAGTGCGCTGCATAAAAGAAGGCGTGCCGATGCCTGCATGGTGTTTGTCTCCAGACCGTTATTTATCGAATTGTTTTTTTAGAAAACTTGAGGCAAGCGTCAGTCGTTTGCGCGAGGACGTTTGATCAACAGCAAGGCTGCGACCGCCGCGATCAGTGTCACGGGAATGCTCGCGCCGATGACGACTGACGAACTGCGGCCCATCGCCAGCAACTGGCCCGCAGCGAGCGGACCGATCACCGAGCCGATGCGCCCCACCGCCACCGCTGCGCCCACGCCCGTGCCGCGCATCGCAGTCGGATAGAACGCTGCTGAAAGTGCGTACAGGACGGATTGGCCGCCGACCACGAACATGCCGGCGAAGAACGCGGAGACCGTGAGCGCGGTGAAACCCGGCGCGACCGACAAGGCCGCAAGCGACGCAATGATGCCGATGTACATGCCCGTCACCACGATGCCCGCCTTCATGCGGTCCATCAGCATGCCGATGCAGAGCGCACCTATACCGCCACCCACGTTGAAAAAGATCTGCACGTAGCCGACCTCGGCGCGAGCAAGACCTCGTGCCGCCATCAGCGAAGGCAGCCAGTTGAGCAAGAAATAAAGGACGATCAGCGTGCAGAAATAGCTGACCCAGATTTGTACCGTCGAGAGGCCGCGTGTACCGCCGAAGAGTATGTCGCCGACAGGCGCAGGCTTCATGCTGCCGTCATGCGACGCCTTCGCGAAGGCTCTTGATTCAGGCAGGAACGCGAGCAGCAGCGGCACGAGAATAAGTGGACCGACGCCGCCGACGTAGAAGATATGCCGCCAGTCGGCATCGCCCGCGCTCACCACGCCGATTGCCGATGCGATCACGCCGCCGAACGGAATGCCGCAATACATCACGCTCACCGCGGTGCCGCGTGATTTCGGCGGCACTGCTTCCGACGACAACGCAATCAGGTTCGGCAGCGCGCCGCCCAGGCCGATCCCGGTCAGCACACGCACGATCACGAGCGTGTGGAAGTCGCTGACGAGCGCGGTCGCAATAGACAGCAAGCCGAACAGGCAGGCTGACATCACCAGCACCCGCTTGCGGCCGATGCGATCGGCCAGCCTTCCGCCGAACATCGCACCAGGCAGCAGGCCGAACGTCCCGGCACTGAATGCCAGACCCATTTGCCCCACCGACAACCCAAACTCACGCGCCATGCGCGGTGCGGCGACGCCGACCGATTGCAGGTCGAGTCCTTCGAGCAACGCGATGGCAAAACATAGGCCGAGCGTAATGGCGACGCCGGATCGGGCGGCGGCCCCGCTCGACGCACCCTCACCCGGCGAGCTTGTTCCAAGTGCTTTCATAATAGGTAATCCTTATTAAATAGTCGGGTTTACCCCGTTTGCTCGACGCGTTCTGCCAGTTTTCATTTACTCGTTGCGACGATCACGCGTGGGTCATCCGGCCCCGCATGCATGACTTCGATCAGGTCTTCGCGATGCTTCTGCACGGCGCGCTGGTTGATCGAACCTTTGTCGGTGATTTCGCCGAGGTCGAGCGAGGGTGGGGTATCGAGGAGCAGCAATCGGGCGATGAACGTGGTCGCGCCGGTCGATTGCCGGTTCAGGCGCACGAGAAGATCCGTGAAGAACGCGCGGACAGGCGCCGCGTTCAATACCTCGTCGACGGCCGCGCCTGCGGGAAGCGCCGCGAGCCGGCGGCAGTCGTCAAGACGTGGGAAAACGAGCAAACCGATTTCGCCGCGATTGATCCCCGTCACGACCGCGTCCTGCACATACGGCGCGCCTTCCGACACCACCCGCGCACGCAACGGCCCGACGCTGACGAACGTGCCGGAATTCAGCTTGAAGTCTTCGGTAATGCGGCCATCGAATTGCAGACCGATCTCCGGACGCTCCGGATCGACGAAGGTTGCTGCGTCGCCGCTACGATAAAAACCTTCTTCATCGAACACCGGTTCATCGGACGCCGATGACTCGCGACGCCAGTAACCCGCCATGACATTCGGCCCGCGAAAACGCAGTTCGAGCTTGCCGTCGACCGGCGTGAGCTTCGCCTCGCAGCCCGGCGCGGGCAGTCCGATGTAACCCGCGCGCATGATCGGGCCGGTCGTGAAGAGACACGACGGCGACGTCTCCGTCATGCCAAGGCCCGACATGATGCGGATACGCTCGCCGCAATACTGCTCCGTGACGCGCTCGAGCCGGTTCCACGCCGCTTGCGACAATCCCGCGCCGCCGAAAAAATACAGCTTCACGCGAGCGAAGAAATTGCGGCGCAGCGGCTCGTCGGTTTCCAGCGCGATCGCCAGTTCTTCCCAGCCTTTTGGGACATTGAAATACGCGGTCGGCGAGATCTCGCGCAGATTGCGCAGCGTCTCTTCGAACTTGCCGGCGACAGGCTTGCCATCGTCGATATAAAGCGAGCCGCCGTTGTACAACGCAATGCCGACGTTATGGCTGCCGCCGTAGGTGTGGTTCCACGGCAGCCAGTCGACGAGCACCGGCGGTTCCTTCGCGAACTCCGGGAAAGTCTGCAGCAGCATCTGCTGGTTGCTGCACAACATGCGGTGCGTGGTCGGGACCGCCTTGGGCAGTTTCGTCGAACCGGAGGTGAAGAGGATCTTGGCGATCGCGTCGGCGTTTACTTCTTCCGACACGCCATCGATGCGGCTGGGGGTGCTATTGAGCAAAGTGTCGAACGAAATCGAGCGATGGGTCGCGGCTTTCGTTACCAGCGTCACGTCAGCCGGAACGACCGCTTCTATCGCGCGGGAGAACGCTACGTGGTCGCCGGCATACACGAGCCCGGGACGCAACAGGTCCAGCAGCGTACGCAGCTTGCCGAAGTCGCTGGAAACAAGCGAATAAGCGGGCGAAAACGGGGCGAAGGGAATGCCGGCGAGCATTGCGCCGAAGGCAAGCTGCAAATGTTCCAGGTCATTGCCGGAGAGGATGGCAAGCGGGCGCTCCGGCGAGAGACCGAGGTCGAGCAGCGCCTGGCCGATCGCCCTCGCCCGCCGCAGCATGTCTGCGTAGGTAATCTCGACCCATGTGCCGTGGTCGCCCCGGCGCGCGACCAGCACGCGCTCGGGGTGCGCTTGCGCGCCACTGACCAGCCGGTCCGTGAGTCGTAACGGGTATGCCCGCAATGGCTCGTTGGAGCGCAAGTACCACGCGTTGCCTCGTTTCGCGATCTCGGTCGTGGCGGTAGTCACCGCTACGTCCCGATACCGCGCGCCCAACCCTGCTTCAACGCTCGTCACGCTCTCGTCTCCTGCACGTCTGATTGTCTGAGCCCCGCCTTTCTTTCGTGAAGGCGTATGGCCGGCTGTGATGACCGCGTCCGGTACTAGACCGGATAGTGACGGGCTTCGTTCTGGATCGTGATCCAGCGCAAGTCCGTGAATTCGGCTATCGATGCCTTGCTGCCAAAGCGTCCGTAACCACTGCTCTTGACGCCGCCGAAAGGCATTTGCGCTTCGTCGTGAACCGTCGGGCCGTTGATATGGCAGATACCCGACTCGATGCGTTTAGCGAGCGCCAGCGCGCGTGACACATCGCAGCTGAAGATTGCCGATGAGAGTCCGAACTCGCTGTCGTTGGCCACCCGCACGGCTTCGTCGTCGCCGTCCACGCGCTGCACCGTCACGACAGGCCCGAACGATTCCTCGCGATACAGCCGCATCTCCGGCGTGATGCCATCGACAATAGTGGGCTGCATGATCGCGCCTTCGTGCCTGCAACCGGCCGGCAATTGCGCGCCTTTGGCGCTGGCGTCCGCAACCAGCGCAGCCACGCGAGCGACCGCGCTCACGTCGATCATCGCGCCGAGCACGCTGCCCGCATCAAGGGGATTGCCTGCAATCAGCGAGCGCGCTTTCGCCGTGAGTTTGTCGATGAAGACATCGGCAATCTTGCGGTCGACGATCACACGCTCCGTCGACATGCAGATCTGACCTTGATTGAAGAATGCGCCGAACGCAATGCCGCTTACCGCCGCGTCGAGATCGGCGTCATCGAGTACCAGCACCGGCGCTTTACCGCCTAGCTCAAGCAACACCGGCTTCAGATGCTGCACCGCGAGCTTCGCAATGATTCGTCCCACATGCGTCGAACCCGTGAAATTCACGCGGCGCACATGCGGGTGCGCAATCAGCCTTTCAACAACTGCCGCCGCGTCCTCCGGTGCATTCGTCACCACGTTGATGACGCCGTCGCCGAGACCCGCCTCGTGCAGCACGTCGCCAATCATCGTATGCACGGCAGGGCATTGTTCCGACGCCTTGAGTACCACCGTATTGCCGCAGGCGAGCGGCATCGCGACGGCGCGCGTACCGAGAATCACCGGCGCATTCCACGGTGCGATGCCGAGCACGACACCGCACGGCTGCCGCACCGCCAGCGCAAGATTACCCGGCACGTCGGAGGGAATCACGCTGCCGTCGATCTGCGTTGTCATAGACGCCGCTTCGCGCAGCATGTTGGCCGCGAGCATGACGTTGAAGCCGTACCAGTTCGGCATCGCGCCCGTCTCGGCAACCCCCGCCGCGATGAAGTCGGCCGTGCGCGCGTCCATCAGGTCGGCGGCCTTGAGCAAGCGCTTGCGGCGCTTCGTCGGCGCGAGCGCGGCCCATGCAGGAAACGCG
>NZ_AEJF01000140.1 GCF_001028175.1 Caballeronia mineralivorans PML1(12) | reverse complement strand
ATGCGGGAAACGCGGCGTGCGCGGCTTCCACCGCTGCATCAGCATCGACAATGCTTGCAGCCGGCGCGCGCGTCGCGACTTCACCGCTCACCGGATTGCGCCGTTCGAAGCTGGCGCCGTCCGCGGCCTGCCGCGCCTTGCCGCCGATCAGCATGCTGATTTCGTTCATCGACCTGTCTCCTCAACCGTCATTTCAACGCTTATAGGCCTGCAGGCCAGGCTTGATCGCCTTGTCGTCGAGAAACTGCTTGAGGCCCTGCTCGCGGCCTTGCTCCGGGTCGCGCAATTGGGCCTGGTCGAGCTTCGCGTACAGATAGTCTTCGGCTTGCTCCCACGTGAGTTCGCGCGAACGCTTGAAGCCATTCTTCGCCGCGCGCAATACGACCGGGTTCTTCTCCAGCAGCTTCGCCGCGAGCGCGATAGTTTCGGCGCGCAATTGCTCGAGCGGCACGCTCTTGTTGACGAGGCCCATGTCGGCAGCTTCAACGCCCGTGAACGTATCGCCCGTCATGATGTAATGCAGCGCACGCCTGTGACCGACCGTGTCCGCCATCGCCTTGCTCACGAGGTTGCCGGGCGGGATGCCCCAGTTGATCTCGGAGAGACCGAAGACGGCTTCGTCGGCAGCAATCGCCAGATCGCACGCAACGAGCGGCGAGAAACCGCCGCCGAAACACCAGCCGTTCACCATCGCGATGGTCGGCTTTGCGTACATCCGCAAACGCCGCCACTGCCATTCCGATGCATCGCGACGGATTTTTTCCTGCAGGATTTCCGGACCGGCGTCGACTTCGCGGAAGTATTCCTTGAGGTCCATGCCTGCCGTCCACGCAGCGCCGTTGCCGGTCAGCACGAGCACCTTCGCGGCGGCGTCGAGTTCAAGCGCGTCCAGCACCTGGACCATTTCGGCATTGAGCGCGGGGCTCATCGCGTTACGCTTATCCGGGCGATTGAACATCACCCAGGCAATACCGTCTTCGACTTTTACGTCCACCGTGGTCCAGCGACCTTCGTAATTGCTCATGTCAATTTCCTGATAAATGGCTTGAATAAGCGGCGAAATCGTTAAACGATCACCTGCCTTGGACTCCATTTAATATCAGGTAGCCTGATATAGCAAGTGCGATTGATTCGGTGAAAACACCTAGGCTTTTTTGAACAAGGAGGGACTAACCGCGCAGGTTGCGCACGAAGGTTTCGAGGTGGCTTTGCAGCGAGGTCGCAACATCCGGTTCGATACCGGTGAGCATCTGCGCCTCGATCGTGCGCACGGCCTGCTCGCACTGCCGAAGGACTTCACGGCCTTCGTCGGTCAGTTGCAGCAGGACAATGCGCCCATGCGTAGGGTCAGGTTCCCGCGTGATCCAACCGCGGGTCGCCATTGCGTTCATGACCTCATTGGCCGACTGCGGGGTAATCAGCGAACGTTCCGCGAGCTGGGCGTTCGAGGCCTGGCCGCGAGCGTCAAGAACGGACATGGCGGTGAACTGAGAGAGCGTCAGACCGAGCGGAGCGAGCGCCTCGGTCATCCGGCGCCGCAAGATCCGGTCGAGACTGCCGATTACATAAGCGAGCCGGAGAGCGGGACGGCGTTTGCGTCCGGCGGATTCTTCCGGGGCCTGCGTGAGTTTCTTGGTCATCGATGGGTGGACTGATCGGTACGTTCCCGATCTTAACGTGCGGAGCCGGACCATGGCGACAAGGCGCCGTCGTTCTCGTGCCGGCAACGACGGCCCGGAACGAAGCGCCCCGCCATCACGAGAACGCTTCGCCCCGGACAATCACCCGATCAACCCTCGCGGAACAGGAAGCTATAAGCGTTCAACGCCGGCACGCCGCCGAGATGCGCATAGAGCACCTTCGAGCCTTCCGGGAACTCACCGCGCTTCACTTTATCGATCATTCCGTGCATCGACTTGCCTTCGTACACGGGGTCGGTCAACACGCCTTCCAGCTTCCCGCACAGGCGGATTGCATCGAGCGTGCCTGCATTCGGCAAACCGTATTCGGGACCGCCATAACGTTCATCGAGCACGATGTCGTTCAAGGTGATGTCGCGTCCAAGCTCGACCTGCTCCGCCGTTTGCCGCGCGATCCGGTAGATCTGGTCACGCGTCTTTTCAGGCTTGGCCGATGCATCAATGCCAATCACGCGATCCGCGCGCCCGTCTGCCGCAAAGCCCACGACCATGCCGGCCTGGGTGCTGCCCGTCACCGAGCAGACCACGATGTAATCGAACTTGAAGCCAAGTTCCGCTTCCTGCTGACGCACTTCTTCGGCAAAACCCACGAACCCCAAGCCACCTAGCGGGTGGTCCGAACAACCGGCGGGAATGGCGTAAGGCTTGCCACCTGCTTGCCGGACACTCTCCAACGCATCTTCCCAGCTCTTGCGAAAGCCGATGTCGAAACCATCGGCGACCAGACGCACATCCGCGCCCATGATCCGCGACATCTGGATGTTGCCGACACGGTCATACACGGCATCCGAATAGTTGACCCAGTTTTCCTGCACCAGTACGCATTTCATTCCGAGGTGCGCTGCAACGGCTGCAACCTGACGGGTCTGATTCGACTGAATCCCGCCGATGGACACCAGCGTGTCGCAGCCTTGAGCGATCGCTTCAGGGATCAGGTATTCGAGCTTGCGCGTCTTATTGCCACCGAATGCGAGGCCGCTGTTGCAGTCCTCACGCTTGGCGTAGAGCTGGACCTTGCCGCCAAGATGATCTGACAGCCGTGCGAGCGGCTGGATCGGCGTCGGCCCGAACGTGAGCGCGTGACGGGGGAATTTCTTGAGGTTCATGTGTCGCTCCGATAGACAGCAAAGTCGTCGCATTAATTTGCGTCGATGAGAAGTATGGTAAAAAACTTTGCCAGAGGCAGGGTTGCGAATAAATTGTCGTTTGTTTAATTCTCACTGAATGAATGCTTGATCGACGTAATTAACATGTGGAGAAATGCTGATGAACGCAACAAAAGTTCGTGCTAATCCGCTTGCGAGCGATGCGTCGGGCGCCGAACTGGACCGCGTCGACCGCGCGATCCTAAGGCTGCTTCAGCGCGACGCCTCTATTTCCAACGTCGCGCTGGCGGCTAAGGTGAACCTTAGCGCGCCGGCTTGCTTGCGCCGCGTCGAGCGGCTTAAGCAAGCGGGTCTGATCCGGGGAATCGTCGCGTTGCTGGAGCCCAAGAAGCTCAACGCGGGCATGCTGATGATTATCGGTGTCGTGCTTGACCGCTCGACGCCCGAGTCCTTCGCGGCCTTTGAGAAAGCCGCGCAAAAGGTCTCGGGATGCATGGAGTGCCACATCGTGACGGGTGAGTTCGACTGCTTCATGCTGGTACGCACGCGGGATAGCGAGAGCTTTAACCGCCTGCATGCCGAGCAGTTGCTTTACTTGCCGGGCGTGCGGCAAGTCAGGACGTTCATGGTCCTGAAAGAAATTTTGTCGACGACCAGTTTTCCCATCTGAGGTTTCTACGCTTTCTGTTCGCGCAGAACGCTCACATCGGAGCTATTGCCATTCCAAAGGATAATGATTATGTTTTGCCCGGCAACTCGATAAATCACCCTGCCCAAGGCATGGTCCACGCGCCATCAATAAACAAACTGGACTACAGGAACTCTCACGCATGACAACGACTGCACAATTCGACAACGTCTCTATCGTCAAGCGCGCGAACATTTACTTCGATGGTAAATGTGTCTCGCATACCATCTTGCTGGGCGATGGCACGCGCAAGACGCTGGGCGTCATTTTCCCCGCCTCGCTGACGTTCTCGACGCAGGCGCCCGAGCAACTGGACATCAACGCCGGCCGATGCCGCGTGCGCAATCCGGGGGAAGAAGCGTGGCGCGAGTACGTTGCGGGCGAGTCCATTACGGTGCCCGGCAACGCCAGCTTCGAAATTGAAGTGCTTGAAACGGTCGACTACGTCTGCCACTACTTTTGAGCGCAGGCCAGACCGTCGCAGTGAGTGTCAGTCGCACCTGACCAGAACAAAAAATGAGCGATTGACGGCAACCGTCTATCGCTCATAGTCGGGGCGCGTGTTCTCTGGACATGATCTGCCGACGCGCCGCCGCCGGACAAAGCTCGGCATACATCTGAACCAGCCAGGCGTGCGGGCATCCGTCCGCAATAGAAACACCGTTCGCATTGACGTCGCTTAAGCTGATCTGGCGATCCTGCAAGGCGGCCCTGAACGCATGGCTTGCCTTATGGCGCACATAAAGCATGGCGAGCACCGCCATGCCGAATACCGCTGCCCTGAGTTCGAACGTCCCCGAATGGCCCAGCGGCACATGCAGCAACAAGACGATGCAAAGGCATACCGCCGTCAGCACCACCACCGATGCCGACAACAGCACGACATGAGCGCGCAATGCGATCGACAAAGTGGGTTCCATAAAAGTCTCATCGGGCTGGCGCCAAGCGGAATTCGCTTTCAATATCGAACGAAGCCCCGCGTCCATTCGATGCTGAGCCCATTTCGACCGGTAAGGAAACGAAAAGGCCCACGCTCGCCGTAGAGTGCGTGGGCCATGCTTAAGCGACGCTTATCCGCGCGCGGAGCGTTAAGTTACCAAAAATTGTTTTGAAAGCTTCGGCGCCGCGGATGGGCGCCGGATCGCCGTCCAGGCTTTATTTGCTAATGGACGCCATCTGCCTGAGGCGTCTGGCAAGCGCCTTCGATACCACCGGCTTCGCGCCGCCCGCGGCGTTGCTGGCGGCTTCGCTTTCCTTAAGAAATACGGCCGTCTCGCGCGCAACGATCTCCCGCTCATTGTCGGAGGTGATCATGTGGTACGAGTCGTCGAGATAGATGGTGCGCAAAACCGTCGAGCCGATGTTCGACGCAACGAATTGCGCGTTGCGCGGACTGGACGTCTCGTCGTCGATGGCATGGATCAGGAGGCAATCGTTCTTGAGCGCCGACAGCGTCTTGCTGACGCTCGCGGCCAGCCGGCTGGCCTCGTGCAGTGCGGGAAGCGAGATGCTCGACGGACCGACTTCGCTCAGGTCGTTGCGCTGCATCGCCCGGCCGATCTTCGCTCGCAGTGCCTCGTTGCGCAGCCCGAACGGCGCCTCCTCCTTATAACGCCAGCGCTGGCGCAACGGCGTGTAGTAGGCCCAGCCGAGCAGGAATCGATACCACGGCATCGCCCATCCGTCGTACTTGAGCGTGACGGACAGGAGCACGATGGCCTGCACGCTGGGGCGCTCGCGCACGAGCGCCAGCGCGAGCGTTGCGCCCATGGAGAGACCGCACACGGACACACGCGGGTACCGCGCACTCAGCGCATCGAACTCCCTGACCGCTGCCTCGAGCCACGCTTCCATGCGCAGTTCCGGCGTGCCCGCGCTGTAGCCGTGGAGGTTGGGCGCGCACGTGGTGAGCCCTTCGCTATTCAGGTAACGCGCGAGATGGCGCATTTCGAGCGGCGAACTGGACAGGCCGTGCAGCATCAGGACGGCGTGATCGCTGCCTGGATAAAAGATGGAACTGTTCAACGCGGACTTTTCTTTAGTCAAGCTATTCAACCGTACGCAGGATCAGGAATTCACCGGCATGCGTGGTGAAGCGCTCGCAGATGCAATCCACGAGTTTATGCGCGCCGTCCCCGGAACCAATCCGCACGCGATGACGCCCCGGCTGTAAACCACGCTGGAGCCGTTCGATATCGTCGGGATGCGCGTCGGTAAAAAGCCGCCCTGGCGCCATTTCCTTGGCGCCCTGCGCCGCGTTGCGATCGACCGCCTGCAACAAGATGATGGCGTCGTGGTAATGCGGAAGATGCCGGATCAGCCGATGCGTTTCGTCCACGGCCCGGCGCGACAGCGCACGTTCATTGTCCGCACGTAGCAGCATTTCATAGCGCGACATCGCCACTGCCGCGATCAGTTCCGCACTGAACTGCGCGCGCCGCAGGCGCTCAATAAGGGTGATCGTGAACAGTGTTACCAGCGGGTAAGAAATCGCCAGCATGATGTCGGCGCGATTGACGACGTCAATCTGGCCGTAAGGGGGCACAAACAGGAAATCCGCGATGCCCAAGCCCAGCAGCATCACCGTCAGTGCGGGGATAAGGCCAAAGAAGTATTCGACCATCGCGGCCGCGATGGCGAATGCGACGCCCGGCATGACCGGGCCCAGAAACGGGTGCAGGGCAAGCCTGACCGCGCTTGCAACGCAAAGCGCCAGCGCGCTGAATAACCACACTCGCTTTCCGCGCGGCGCCCAGCGGCGGACGTTTTGAATATTCATTAAAGCTGCTTTCAGACGAACCATCGGGACGGGCATGGATTATTACACACAGTTACAGACAGTGTCCCATGCACTTGCTTAAGTGACGCTTAAGCTTTTGGGGTCGCTTGATCGATCGATAAAACAAGTCTTAAGTAGATAAGGAGATGTTAAGGATCACTGCATAAGCGCTTTTCAGCGCCCTTTGTTCATTCCATCAGCGCCGCGGTTTCATCAACAACTGCAGCAACACCGGCAACAGCAGCAACACCAGCGGCAACTGCACGATCAGGCCCGAGATGATCGCCACCGCCAGCGGTTGCTGCATGGCCGATCCCTGGCCCAGCGCAAACGCCAGTGGCAGCAACGCAAGAATGGCCGCGATGGTCGTCATGGCGATAGGCCGCAAGCGGTTCTTGCCCGCTTCGATCAACGCCCGGCTGAGCGGCATCTCTTCGTCGCGCATCAGGCCTTGCAACTCCGATACATAGAAGATCGCCACCTCAGTGACAATGCCGATGATCATCGTCATGCCCATCATCGCGGAGATGTTGAGCTCGATGTTGGTGACCCACAAGCCGATGAACACCGCGCCGGTGGCAAGCAACGGCATGGCAAGCACGGCCAGCGCAATGCGAAAACGCTCGTAGAGAAACAGCAACAGGCCGAACACCAGCGCAACAGCCGCGCCGAATACGATCATCAGACCCTTGAAGGCGATCTGCTGCTGTTGATACAAACCGCCGAGCTCGTAATACACGCCGGCCGGCAGCAGCTTGGCCGTAGTGAGCACTTTTTGCACATCAGCAATGGTCGAGCCGAGATCGCGTCCATCGATACGCGCCGTCACCGCGACCATGCGCTTCAGATTGTCACGGCTCACTTCCGGCTGTCCGGTCACGGCCACGCGCGTGGCCACGCGATTCAGCGCAAACAGATGGCCGTCGGGCGCGCGGATCTGCAACTGGCCGAGCTGGGTATCGGTGAGTGCAAGCGCACCGGCCACCCGGACCCGGATTGCCACGGTCTTGGGGCCAACCTGAAATTGCGTAGCGACGTTGCCTTCCACCATGTCGGACACGGCCTGCGCGATGCTCTGGGCATCCATGCCTTCAGCCGCCGCCGCGTCCGGCCGGATGTGCAGTTCGAGCGCGTCGCCGGCGGGATTGATGCCGTCGTTCACATCGACCACGCCCTGGACCTTGCCGATCGCCGCCGCTACGTTCCTGGCGGTCGAGTTGAGGGTGTTCTGGTCGTCGGAGTAAATCTTGATCTGCACAGGTTGCGGCACCGCCGTCAGATCGCCGATCAGGTCCTCCATCAGCTGCGCCAGTTCGATACTGACCCCCGGCACATCCGTTTCCACTTTCGTGCGAATCTCCTCCATCACGGTTTCGATAGGCTCGCGGTTCTTCGACTTCAGCCGCACGAAGAAGTCGCCCCGGTTCGGTTCGTTCAGGTCCCCGCCCAGACCTGCGCCGGTTCGCCGCGAGTAGGTCGAGACATTCGGATTCGCACTGACAATGGCCTCGACCTGCTTCATCAGCCGGTCGGTTTCGCTGATCGATGTACCCGGCTCGGTGTGATAGTCGAGCACAAAACCGCCTTCGTCCATGGTCGGCATGAAGCCGCTGCCAACCCGTGTGAAAGCAAACACAGCGACAATAACCAGCGGTACAAGACCGATCAGCACGAGCGCCGGCCGTGCGCTGACGCCTCCGATCAACTTGGCGTAACGCCTGTTCATCCAGGTCGCGAAACGGGTCTCGCTATGCTCTTCCGCGTCCTTCGGCTTGAGCCATCGGTCACAGAGTATGGGCACGGCAAGCCATGTGACCATGAACGAAATGAAGAGCGCGCTCGCCATGGTCACCGAAAGCGCCTTGAAAAACGCGCCGGTCACGCCAGAGAGGAATGCCAGCGGCACGAAGATGATCAGCGTCGCCGCGGACGACCCCGCGAGCGGCCGGGTGAACTCGAGTGCTGCCGCCATCACGCGGCCGTGAAATGCATTCGCGCCGCCCTCGCGCATGCGCCGCACAATATGCTCGATCATCACGATGGCGTCGTCGATCACGAGACCCACCGCCGCCGCCATGCCGCCGAGCGTCATGATGTTGAAGCCCATGCCGAACACATCGAGCAGCAGGATGGTTGCGGCCATCACGACCGGTACCAGCGCGACGGCGATCGCGGTGATCTTCCAGTTGCGCAGGAACGCGAACAGCGTCAGCGCGGCGAGCACCACGCCGATCATGATGGCGTCGCGCACACTCGTGGCCGCGGCGGTCACCAGTTCGCTCTGGTCGTACCAGTTGGCGAAGCGCACACCCGGCGGCATCTGCGGCTGGAACGCGCTCAGCTTCGCGCGGATCGCCTTCGCCATGGCGACGCTGTTCGCGCCGGGCTGCTGGTAGATGTTGATGAGCACCGCGTCCTGCCCGTCGGCGGTCACGCGCATCCATTGCGGCGTGACGCCCGCGCGCACCGTGGCCACATCGCCGAGCCGGACTTGCGCCGGACCGTTCGAGGTGACCACCACGTTTTTCAGATCGTCGAGCTGGGTGATGGTCGCGTCGGCGATGACCAGGTAGAGCTTGTAGTGGTCCTCGATCCGCCCGGTCGCCATCAGCACGTTGCTCGCCCCAATAGCCTTCGATACATCGGCGAGCGAGAGCTTGTAGGCCGCGAGGCGGGCCGGGTCCACGGCCACTTCGAACTCGTCGGTCGCGCCGCCCGTCACGTCCACGCGCGCCACCCCTTCCACCCCCGACAACAGCGGCCGCATCTGGAACTGCGCCAGATCGTGCAGCGCCGAGAGCGATTGCTGCTTCGACGTCAGGCTATACGCGAGCACCGGAAACACCGTCGGGTCCATGCGCCGGACCTGCATCGACGTCCCCTGCGGCAAGGTGCCAAGGATCTCGGCAATGGACGATTGCGCCTGCAGCGTGGCCTGCGCCATGTCCGTGCCCCAGTTGAAGTTCACCGATATCTCGGCGGACCCGCGGCTGGTCTTCGATTGCACATCGAGTACGTTCGGCACGCGCCGCAGCGCCTCCTCCACCGGCATGGTGACGAGCGTCGCCATCTGCTCGGCGGGACGGTCGCCGGCATCGAGCGAGACGACTGCACGCGGGAACGCAACGTTCGGAAACAGCGAGATCGGCAGCCGGAACGCGGTGAGCGCGCCTGCGACAGCGAGCAATCCAATCACGAACAACAACGAGCGTCGATGAGCCTGCATCCATTGGCCGAAGTTCATCGCGGCGCGCCTCCGGCGCCCTGCACCGTCATGCCATCCTTCAGTTCATAGTTGCCGCTGACCACCACCGGTTGCGCCGCGTTCAGCGGACCGTCGACGCCATAACGATCGCTGTCCTCTATCTGCGTGACCACGTTCACCCGATGCGCCTTGTTGCCGGACGCAACCTGGAAGATGAAATCGCCGTGCTCGTCCTTGAGCACGGCCGAGCGCGGGACGACCCAGTGCATGCCGCGGTTCGTATCGATATCGGCGGCCACGTGCGTGCCCGGAATGAACGCGCTATTGCCGAGCGGCACGTTCGCGCCCACATCGACGAGCTGGCTTTGCGTGTCGATGGACGCACCCACCAGGACCACGCGCCCCGTCATCGAAACCTTCGCGAGCGAGCTTGAAAGGCCGCGTAAGCGGACCTCATCGCCGGCATGGATGTTGACGGCGTCCGAGGGCTCCACCGCCAGCATCACGTTGCCACGCGCCTCCCGGCCGTTGTCCGTGCCGGCAAGCTGCACGATCGGCGCGCCGGCCTGGACCTGATCACCCTGTCCTACTGACACCTGCAGCACCACGCCGTCGATGGGAGAAGTCACGACCTTGCTGCCGCTCGTGATCCCGGTTGTTTCCTGCGACGCCAGCGCCTCACGGGCATCCTGCGCCGCCTTGCGTGCGGCGGCCAGTTGCGATGCGGTGGCGAGGCCCTTGTCGAACAGCGACTGGGTGCGCGCGACCTCGCCGTCGGCCAGC
>NZ_AEJF01000139.1 GCF_001028175.1 Caballeronia mineralivorans PML1(12) | reverse complement strand
CAGCGGGGTCGGCCTGCACGACGAACAGCGGGTCGCCGCGCTTGACCGGCTGGCCCGTCTGCACGCGCAGCTGCGTGACCCGCACGACGTAGGGCAGGTTGATCGACGTGAGATTAGCCGCCGATGCCGCGACGATCCCGTATGCACGCACCGGCTGTGCGATCAGCGCCCGCTGGACCGGGGCGGTGCTGACAGCGACCACGGCGTCGTCGGCGAGAGCGTTGCCCGCTTCGAACAAGGCGCTGAGGCAAAAACACATGGCGATGCGGGCCTGCATCGAAGGCCGTTTATTTTGCATGGATGTCGGCATGGGTTTCGGTCACGTTCAGGTCGGAAGAAAATGCGTCGGGAATCGCACTGCCCAGCAACGCTTGCAAGCCGACGCGCTGTTCGGCCCGCGACTCCCGGAGCGTGGCGATATCCACGCGTTTGGTAAGCGCCGCCGACATGGCGTCCGTGTACGCGCCGAGCGTCAGGTTGTGCTCGGCAAAAGCTGCGCTCGCGTCGCGTGCCGCACGCTCCGTGCCGGGCAGTGCCGATTCGGTCTGCTCGAGCTGGCGCGAGAGGATGGCGTCGTCGGCACGCAGATGCGCGACATCGGCGAACGCCTGGTTCAGGCGGTTCTGGTACTCGTCGCGCAGGCGCTGGCGCGTGCTTTGCTCGATCGCGACATTGCCGCGGTTGCGATTGAAGATGGGCAGACTCATGTTGATCACAAAGCCCGTGCTGTAGATGTTCGAGTTGTCGCGTTGACGATCGAATCCCACGGTCAGCGACGGAAACTGGCTCATGATCGCCGCGCGATACTTCTGTTCCTGCGCCTCGTAACCCGCTTGCAGGGCCAGCAGGTCGGGACGCCGGCGCGGCAGCGCGGCGACCGCGTCATTCACCGTGGCTGCATCGAGCGGCGTGTCTTCGGGCTCCCCGACAAGTTGCAGATGCACGTCGGGCGACAGGCCCAGCAACTGGTTCAGGTCGTGATGCGTCTGCTCGGCCGCGCGTTCGGCATCGGTATAAAGCTTGCGTGCATCGTTATAGGAAGTCAGGGCGGCGGTGAGCGTGTCTTCGGTCAGGTTGCCCTCGCGGCGGGCCTCGGCCATGCGTTCATAGCGCGTGCGCAAGAGGTCGCGTTGCTGCTGCAGCAAGGGCAGCGTGTCCTCCTGAAAGCGCGCCTTGATAAACAGCTGTTTCGCCTGTGCAACGACCTGCCACTCCTGCCAGAGCAGGCCGAGATCCGTCTTCGCAACGGTTGCATCGGCCGACTGCTTGTTCGCGCCGCGCGTGAAAATGGCCAGCACGTCCATGGTCAAGCCATAATTGAACGCGCGCGTGGCCCCTTCCATGCCCGCGTAATCGCTGGAAACCCCCAGTTGCGGATCGGGCAGGAGCCCCGCTGAAAACGCTTGCGCCCGTGCAATACCGAGGTCGTCGCGGGCCAGCTTCAGATCGGGATTGTTCGCGACGGCCAGCATGGCGACCTCTTCCATGTCGAGGCCGTCGGAGGGGTCGAAACGATGCGCGGCAAGCTCGGGCAAGGGCATGGTCGCCGGGTCGATCTGCACGCGCGACAGGGTGGAGAGGGACGTGGAGGTGTCCTGCGGGGCAAGCGGCTCGCGGTGATACATGGTGCAGCCGGCGAGCAACGCGAAGCACGTGCTGGCGCAAACTAGCTTGCAGAAGTGCAAACTTGGGGTGGCAGTCGATGCAGGCAAGCCTGGCTCCTGGGCGAAGAAGGGGACGAATAATGTCCATCGAAGGAGCGATTGATTCTAGGAAGCGGGAGCTTAAGGAACGCTTAAGCTCCTTCTGCGGACAATGCACGCTCGATAATTGTTAGTAACAATGGGGGAGCGCTCGCGATGCGGCTGTTATTGGTGGAAGACGACGAGATGATTGCCGAGACCGTGCTCGAGTCCATGCGCCGCCTGGGTTACGCGATCGACTGGGCCGCGGACGGGCGTGCCGCGGAACTGTCGCTCGCCAACGGCGTGTACGACCTCGTATTGCTCGACCTTGGCCTGCCAAAGCGCGACGGCATCCAGGTATTGAATACTTACCGCAAAGCGGGTGGTGCGGCTTCCGTGATCATCCTGACCGCGCGCGACGCCGTGGACGACCGCGTTCGCGGGCTGGATGCGGGCGCCGACGACTACCTCATGAAGCCCTTCGATCTCGACGAGCTCGCCGCACGCGTGCGCGCCGCGCTCAGGCGGCGCACCGGGCAGAAGCAGCCTATCTATACGCATGGCGAACTGACGCTTGATCCCGCCTCGCACGAAGCACGCAAGGACGGTGTGCCATTGCCGCTGGTGCCGCGCGAGTTCGCATTGCTGCAAGTGCTGATAGAGGAGCCTGCGCGTGTGTTCAGGCGGGCGGAGCTCGAGGAAAAGCTGTACGGATGGGGTGAGGAAGTCGGCAGCAATACCATTGAAGTGCACGTCCATAGCCTTAGACGTAAGATTGGCGCAGAGCAGATATTGACGATCCGGGGCGTTGGCTACCGGCTCAAGGGCCTCGAATGACATCCATACGCCGCTGGCTGCTCGGCTGGCTGATCTTCGGGCTGGCCGCGACGTCGCTGGCGGCGGGTTATGGAATCTTCCACACGGCGCGCAGGGAAGCGAGCGAGTTGTTCGATTACGAGTTGCGCACCGTCGCGCTGTCGTTGCCGGCGAATATTGCTACCGCCGCTGCTGACGAGCGGAGCCGCCACAACTTCAACGGCCTCGCCGACGATCGTATTGCCATCGACATCTGGGACGAGCAAGGCCAGCTCGTCTATCACTCGCTTAAAGAGCCTGCGCTGCCGCGCTTTTCCGAAGGCTTTCGGTCGATTGAACGCGACGAATATCGATGGCGCGTGTTCGGGCTGCAGCAGCCCGACCGTTTCATTCAGGTCGCGCAACCGTTTTCCGTACGCGAGGACCTTGCGCTGCGGCTGGCGTGGCGCACGTTATGGCCGCTGGCCCTGCTCGTGCCCGTGACGATTGCGCTGGTGTTGTTTGTCGTGGCTCGTGGGCTTGCACCGATTGGCGGATTGTCGCGCGCGTTATCGCGTCGGTCGATCGACACGCTTGAGCCATTGCAGGCCGGCGCGCAGATACCGGTGGAGATCCGGCCGCTGGTGGATGCGCTGAACGACTTGCTGCGGCGTTTGAGTGACGCTTCACAGGCGCAGCGAATCTTCGTTGCCGATGCCGCGCACGAGCTGCGCACGCCGCTTACCGCGTTGAAGTTGCAGCTTCAGGCTGCCCGGCGCGACGGCACGTTGCAGGGCGAGAGCCAGACGCTGGAGCGCCTGGAGGGGCGGCTTAACCGGATCATTCATCTTGCGCATCAACTGCTGACCATGGCGCGGGAGGACGCAAACCGGGCGGCGTCGATTGCGCCGATGAGTCTGCGGCGGTTGGCGGAGAGATCGGTGGGCGATCTGTCGTTGCTGGCGGAAGCCAAGCGCATTGACCTGGGGCTTGAGGAACGGATCGGCAGTGCGTCCGATGACTATGTGGTTCTTGGCGATGAACAGGCGCTCGGGATCCTGCTGAATAATCTTATCGATAACGCTATCCGCCATACACCGGAGGGCGGCAAGGTCGACGTAATCCTTACGCGCGATGCGCAGGGCGTGGGCATTGAAGTGGTGGATACGGGCACGGGGATTGCGCCCGATGAACTGGAACGCGTGTTCGACCGGTTTTATCGCGGCGCGGGTGCGCAGGGGTCGGGCAGTGGGCTGGGGCTCGCGATTGCATCGAGTATCGCGGGGCGACATGGGGCTACGCTCGATGTGCGTAATCGCGGGGAAGGGAGTGGTCTGATCGTGCGAGTGGGGGCGCTAGCGCCGGCAGGGTAATGGACCGGCGCGTTACCGGCCCTTGGGCGTGCAAGGTCCTTAGTCGACCAACTCCCCATCGTCATCGAAAAACGGATACGGCCCGTCGAACTGCTCGACATATTCGTGATGCGACACAAGGCCCACACCCGCCGTCCAATAGTGCAGAGCGAACGCCCCCGGCTCAAGCACAAACGCCGACGGTGCATCAACATGCAAATCCAGCACCACCTGATGCGCAGTCGATGGCGCGATAGAAGCAATCGTCCCCGCGAACCTCTTATGCACCGGCCGATGCACGTGCCCGCACAAAACCCGCTCCACATTCGGATACCGGGAAATCAGCGCCTCCAGCTTCGACGCTGCCTCCGCCTCAAGCGCCATGTCGTCCATATGCCCGATACCGGTCGCAAACGGCGGGTGATGCAAAGCGACAATCACCGGCCTGCCCTCCGCGGCGTCCAGTTGCTGCTCAAGCCACCTAAGACGCACATCGCATAACGTACCCGCGCTCTCTTTCGGCTTCTGCGAATCCAATGCAATGATCCGCGTATCGTGCAGATCGAACGCGTACTGCACGAAGTCGCTACCCGTCCCACCTTCGTGCAAATAGTGAGCATCGAAAACCTCGCGCAAGGCCGCGCGGTCGTCATGATTCCCCACCATCAAATACACCGGCATCTCCAGCGGCTTCAAACATGCCGCGAGATGCCGGTACTCGTCAGCGGTTCCAAAATCCGTCAGATCGCCGGTCACCAGCACGGCATCGGGACGCGGACTCAGCGCGTTGAGACGTTCGACACAAGCCCGCAGGCAAGCAGCGGTGTCGACTTTTCTATAGGCAAGCACACCGGGAAGCTTGATATGTAAATCGGTGATTTGAGCGAGCAGCATGGCATCTCCTTGTTTGGCCTGAAGCGAACGCGACGGAACACTACCGGGATCAGCGCAGTGCGACCCAGCCCTCGTCGCGCACCGAGATCCCCACGGCCGTTCCCTGCGCCAGTTCGACACGGCCCGGCACGTCGACAATCAACGCATCCGGCGCGGCATCCCTGATCCTCAAGCGGGTACGTTCACCCAAAAACAGCGCCGACTCCACCGCGCCACGCAATTGCGCGGACTGCGGATCGACGAGTTCAGCATCTTCCGGGCGGAAGAAAACTTCCGTCCGCGCACCGTCCCGAACACACAATTGCGCGACCAGTCCCGCTACGCTAATCGTACCGCCAAGCGTCACGAACGCGTCATCGCGGCACTCGCCCGCCACCCGGTTCAATGTCCCGATGAATTGCGCAACCGCCCGGGTCGCCGGCTGATAGTAAATCTCGCGCGGCGTGCCACATTGTTCTATCCGCCCAGCGCTCATCACTACGATCCGGTCGGCAAGCGCCATCGCTTCAGCCTGGTCGTGCGTGACGTAGATGCTGGTCACGCGAAGTTCGCGCAGCAACGCGTTCATCTCGGCACGCAAGGTTTCGCGCAGGCGGGCATCGAGTGCGGTCAGGGGTTCATCGAGCAACAATACACGCGGCCTCGGCGCCAGCGCGCGAGCCAGCGCGACACGTTGCCGCTGACCGCCGGACAACTCGGTGATCGGCTTGTCCGCATGCGCGGTCAGCTCGGTCATCTCCAGCAATTCATCTACCCGGCGACGCGCCGCCGACGCGTCGACTTTCTGGATCCGCAAGCCATAACCCACATTGCCACGCACCGTAAGATTGGGAAACAGCGCGTAGTTCTGGAACACCATGCCGACCTGACGGCGCTCGATGGGCAATGCCGTGACATCGTCGGCGCCGAAACTCACACGGCCGCCAGCATCGGGTTTTTCCAGCCCCGCGATCAGCCGCAGCGTGGTCGTCTTGCCGCAGCCGGACGGTCCGAGCAGCACCAGTGTTTCACCAGGTTCGATGCTGAGATCGACGGGTTCGAGCACACGCTGCCCGCGAAATGTTTTCGCGCAACGGCTGAGGGTGACGGGAACAGCTTCGAGTCTCATCGTGCAGTCTCTACAGGTTGGGGCGGTGTAAGGGACTGTCCCGGCGTCCCGGATCGCAGCAACGTCCGCTTGCGTTTTGCTGCGGCGCGAGAACTCTGCGCACCGGCTGGATCAACGCCTAGCCACTGCATCGCGATCAGCAAGGGCAGCGTCATCAGCAGGAAAAGTATGGTGTAGGCGCTGCCGACTTCAAGGCGCATCGACGCATACGCATCGGCAAGTCCGACCGGCAGTGTCTTGGTATCGGGCGTATGCAGCATCCATGTCAGGTTGAATTCGCCTATCGACAAAGTCAACACCGCGAGCGCACCGGCAACAATACCCGGCCGCGCGTTAGGCAACACGATCGTCAGGAAACGCTGCGTGAATGACGCGCCGAGACTCGCCGCGCCCTCTTCCATGGTCCGCAGGTCGGTGCCCGCGCAAACGGCCGCGACCGAACGCACCATGAACGGCAAGGTGAAGACCACATGCCCGGCGACGATGAACCACATGCTCGAGCGAAACGCGCTCCAGCCGCCGTACACGGACAACAAAGCCAGTGCCGTAGCGAGCCCCGGCAATGCAATAGGCATCACCAGCAACTCTTCGACAAAACGCGCCCAGCGCGTAGTGCTGCGTGCCAGCGCATACGCTGCCGGCACGCCGATCGCGAGCGTGATGACAAGCGTTGCAAGCGCGATCTCGATCGATAACCAGACCGAACCCTGATACATCGCCCACACCTGCCCGAGCCATTTGAGCGTCAGCCCGCTCGACACGCCGCGGAAATAGTTGACGGTCAATCCAGCCATCACCGACATCACCACGGGCACCACCATGAACGCAACCAGCGCAAGCGTCAGGAGCAATTGCCCCGCAACCAGCAGACGACGCGACTTCAGGAACTCGGGCATCGGCGTCCTCATGCGGTGGCGGCGACAGTCGCGCCGGTGAGGCTTCGAGCGACTGCCAGCACTGCCCAGGTGACCAGGCCGAGCACGATCGACAACGCTGCCGCAGTCGCAAGATTCGCGTTCAGCGTGAACTCGGTGTAGATGGTCATCGGCAATACGTCGAGGTCGGTGGCCAGCGTGAACGCGGTGCCGAAAGCGCCCATCGCGGTGGCGAAACACACTGCGCCTGCTGCGATCAGCGCGGGCATCAAGGCTGGCATGACGACATCGACGAAGATGCGCCACGGCGATGCCCCCAGCGAGCGCGCCGCTTCTTCCAGCGACGCATCAAGCTTCGTTGCAGCCGCCATGACGGTAACGATCACGCGTGGAATCGAGAAATACAGATAGCCAAGGAACAAGCCGCTGAGCGAATAAGCGAACACCCAGCGGTCGCCCGTGAGCCGCGTAGAAATGGCGCCGATCAAGCCTTGGCGCCCTGCCAGCATGATCACCATGAACCCCACCACTACGCCGGGAAACGCAAGCGGAAATGTCAGCAGCGCAATGAGCACGCGCTTGCCCGGCAACTCGCGGCGGGCGAGAAACAAACCCGCGATCGTCGACAACACCAGCGTCGCCGCTGTCACCGCCAGCGACAACGCAACGGTCGCGAGCAAGCTATGCAGATAGCGCGCATTGGTCAGGACCTCGCGATACGCAGTGAACGCGTCCGGCACCGCACTGGCCTGCAGCAACGCGACCAGCGGCAACAGCCAGAACGCGCAAAACACAGCAAGTGCCGGCGCCAGTAAAACGATCCGCGCGCGCGTGGAGAAGGTGGAATCTTGCATCGTTGGAAAGTTGGAAGATCAGTGCATGACGCGCAAATACTCTTCGCCGAACGCGCTCTGCTTGGCGGCCATCTTTGCGAAGTCGACATCCTTGGCGCGCGCATATTCCGACGCGGGCAAGAACTTGGCCGCTACGTCAGGCGGCAAGGTGCCGCCGCGCACCGGCCGCAAGAATGCGTTCGCCCACAGACGCTGACCTTCGTCCGACAACACGAAATCCAGCACCTTCTCGCCGTTCGCCTGATGCGGTGCGCCCTTCACGAGGCTCATCACATACGGCACGACGATCGTGCCTTCCTTCGGAATCACGAACTCCACGTTCGCGTGATCCTTGTATTTCGCGCGATATGCGTCGAAGTCATAGTCGAGCAGGATAGGAATCTCGCCCGACATCACGCGCGCATACGCGGTCTGCTTCGGCACGATCGGCGCGTTGGCCTTCATCTTCGCGAACCAGTCGAGGCCGGGTTTGAAGTTATCGAGCGAGCCGCCCAGCGCCTGATTCACGGCCACTGCGCCCGCATAACCTACGAACGCCGACGACGGATCGAGGTAACCGACCATGCCCTTGTATTCCGGCTTCAGCAAGTCCGCCCACGAGCGCGGGACGGGCTTGCCGTCAAGTGCGTCCTTGTTCACGAAGAAGCCCAGCGTGCCGGAATGAATCGCGAACCAGTAGCCGTTGGGATCCTTCATGCCCGCAGGGATGTCGTTCCAGTGCGCGGGTTTGTAGGGTTGCACCAGATCCTTGTCCTTCGCCTGGAACGCCGATGAAACGCCGAGATACACCACGTCGGCAATCGGGCTCTTTTGCTCGGCCATCATCTGCGCGATAGCCTGCCCCGAGTTCTTGTTGTCGAACGGCACGCGGATGCCAGTCTGCTTCTGGATCGCTTCGATCTGGCTCGCCCAGTCCGCCCATTCCGGCGGGCAGTTATAGCAGATCGCCGTGCCATCGGCATACGCCGCGCCGGCCGCGCAAAAGGTGGCCGTCGCTGCGAGCAGCGTGGCGAGGACATGACGGATTTTCATGCAGGATTCTCCGATACGAGAGAGGCCGTTCTGGCCGCAGGATCGATAAGGGGCGCGATGGTCGCGCCGGTTCGTACGCTATGAGGCAACTTGAACGGGATCGGGCCGGCGCTTGTGTCGCCGGGCAACCCAAGCCGGGTTGCCAGATGACGCCACGCACATCGCCCGATCTCGCGGTTCGGCGTGGCGACGCTGGAAAGTGCCGTCGACAGCCATTCGCCAAGCGGAATACCGTCGAAGCCGAGCACCGAGATGTCATGAGGCACGGACAAGCCCACATGCCGCAGACCGCGCATCACGATCATCGCCAGGCGGTCGTTGCTGCAGAAGAGCGCAGTAGGCCGGTGGGTGGGATCGGAGAGATGGGCGAGTAGCGACGGCGGCAAATCTTCCGCGTTGAAATCGAGTTCGAGCGGCGCCTGGGGCATGAGGCCGGCGTCGAGCATGGCGTCTTCGTAGCCGCGATATCGCAGGCGTGCCCGGTCCGATTCCGCGAACGAACCCGCCAGCATCAGGATGCGCCGGTGCCCGCGCTGCAACAACGCACACACGCCGTCGCGCGCTGCCCGCCGGTTATCCACGGATACCGCCGCGCGATACGCCGTGTCGTTATGCGCGAGCACATAAGGCAAGCCGATGCGATCGAGTTCGTCCAGCAAGGGGTTGGATTCGGCGTCGGCCACCGTCGCGATCAGACCGTCCACGCGTTGCTCGCGCAAGGTCTCGATGGCGCGGCGCTCACGCGCGCTGTCATACGCGGTCGTCATCAGCATCAGGCGGTAATCGCTGGCGGAGGCGGCTTCATCGATACCTTGCAGCGACTCGGCGAAAACGGGATTGGCCAGTGTCGGCACGATCACGCCGACAAGCCGCGTCGCTACGCCGCGAAGCTGCCGGCCCCGCGCGCTTGGCATGAAGTCGAGCGCCTCGATCGACTCACGCACCTTGGCGAGCGTCTCTGCGTTCAGCAATTGCGGTGCATTGAGCGCACGCGACACGGTGGCGATCGACACACCTGAATGCGCGGCAACGTCCTTGATGGTGGAGTGCATGGGCAGTGGCAAGAGTGAACTGAAACTGAGCTTAGAACCGAGCTGAAAACGTTTACAGCCTCGATTATCGAAGGGCTGTATGACGTGCGCGTGAAAGCACGCGACTCATTACCTGAGTGCAGTGTTGTGTGATCGGCGCGACTCTTTTAGGACGCTTGAAAAACGCTTCGCCATTAAGCGATCGGGCAATCAACTAAGGCGAACCCCTGTCGCAGGGTTAATCGACACCCTTCCTTACCAACTCTTTCTGCTCGTTATTTCCACGTAACCCCAGCGAAAGCAGACCGCCTTTTAGGGTTCATACGTAAGTGTTCCAATGCGGACGGATCAAAAGAAGGTCTTCAATAGTCCGCACCCGTCCCCCAAAAGGCCACGCGGCCACACAAGCACTGCCACAACGACATCGGGAGCTTCACACATGTTTCGTCGAGCCTTAATGGTTGGCGTACCCACTGCAGCAATGGCTATCGGCCTATACGCCTGCGGCGGTGGCAACACCAGCAGCAGCAGTTCGTCGCAATCTATCCAGAACCGGGCCGCGACGGCCACTCCCATCAAGCACGTAGTCGTGATCTATAACGAGAACGTCTCGTTCGATCACTACTTCGCCACCTACCCGAACGCAGCGAACCCGGCAGGCGAGCCGGCTTTCACGCCCGCAGCGGGCACGCCGTCGGTGAACGGTCTTAGCGGCACGTTGCTGACCGCCAACCCCAACTTCACGAACACGGCCAACGGTACTGGAGCCGCCAATCCGTTCCGCCTGGACCGGACGCAAGCCGCGACCGCCGACCAGAACCACGCGTACACGGCCGAACAACAAGCCTACGATAACGGCGCAGCCGACCTCTTCCCGAAGTACACGGGTAAGGGCACGTCAGGCGGCGCAGGTGCATTCGGTACCGCAGGCCAGGTCATGGGTTACTTCGACGGCAACACGGTCGGCGCCCTGTGGAACTATGCACAGAAGTTCGCAATGAGCGACAACGCGTACACGGATACATACGGTCCGTCGACGCCGGGCGCACTTGAAGCCGTGTCGGGCCAGACCAACGGCATGCTGGTGGTCAAGGCCAGCAAGGGCCCGGTCAGCGCGACGAACACGGGGTCGTACTACGTCAACGACGGCCAGGGCGGCTTCACGATGATCAACGACGTCGATCCGGCCAACGATACCTGCTCGAGCACGACGGACACTGCGTTGATGGCTGGCAAGAACATCGGCGACCTGCTGAACATAAGCGGCATCACGTGGGGCGGCTTCATGGGCGGCTTCAACCTCTCGACCACCAACAGCAACGGCACCACGGGTTGCAAGCGCAGCACGTTGTCGCCAGTGGTCGGCCAGTCGACAGCCGACTACATCCCGCACCACAACTGGTTCCAGTACTTCGCATCGACGGCCAATCCGACGCATGCGCGCCCGAGCTCCATCGCAGCCATCGGCTCGTCGCTCGAGACGGACGGCAAGACGGCGGAACCGGCGAACCATCAGTACGACACCGACGACTTCTTCGCGAGCGTCAAGGCGGGCAACTATCCGTCCGTCAGCTTCATCAAGGCGCCGGCGTTCCAGGATGGACACGCAGGTTATTCGGATCCGCTCGACGAACAAGCCTTCACGTCGAAGATCGTCAACTTCCTGCAGCAACAGCCGGACTGGAGCAGCACCGCTGTGATCGTGGCATGGGATGACTCGGACGGCTGGTACGACCATGCGTATGCAGCGCCGACCTCCGCTTCGTTCGACGCCATCGCCGACCAGGTGAACGGTGCCGGCAAGTGCGGCACGGGTACCGCGCCGGTGGGCGTGAACGGTGCGCCGGTGAATGGACGCTGCGGTCCGGGTACGCGCCTTCCGTTCGTCGTGATCTCGCCGTGGGCGAAGGTCAACTACGTCGATCACACCGCCATCAGCCAGGCATCGATTGCGCGCTTCATTGAAGATAACTGGCTCGCCAGCCATCGCCTCGGCGGTGGTTCGTTCGATGCCACGGCAGGCAGCATCATGAACATGTTCAACTTCAGCGGCGCGGGTAACAACCCGACGTTGTTCATCGATCCGAATCTGGGTACGCCGGTCGCATCGGTTCCTACCATCTAATTGTTGCCTGAACGTTCGCGTCGGATCACTGACGCGAACGGAAGTGTTCTTGTCGCGTCGCCGCCAAGCAATTGGCCGGCGACGTTTTTTCAATATTGCTTCGTTCCCGGTCTCCATGTCGCACACCGTCACCCCCTCGGCACCGCCCACCGCCGGCCAGAAGCCGCGCCTCCCTCGCCCGAAAACCATCCTACTCGGATGCCTCGCCGCGCTGCTCATTGCCGCCGTGGCGTTTTGCCTATGGGCCGTGGCCTTTCCGTCGCAGGTGCCGGCCCGCGTGGGTGCAATCGTGGAAGACCTGACGGGTGCCAATCCGAATCCTGTGGTACTCAACCGTCCGCCGGTCGCGCCATTGAGCGCGGTCGCGCAACTCGGCCAGAAGATGTTCTTCGACAAGTCGCTGTCCGCATCCGGGCTTCAGTCGTGTGCGTCCTGCCACAGTCCTGACCATGCCTACGGGCCGCCGAACAAACTCTCCGTGCAGTTGGGCGGACCGCACATGACGCTGCAAGGCTACCGTCCGCCGCCTTCGCTGATGTACTTGTATCTTCAGCCTAACTTCAGCATCGGACCTGATGCTGGCGAAGCCGAAGCGCCGCCCGATTTCGCCGCATTAGCCGCGCAATCCGCCGGCACGGCCAAGGCGCAAAAGAACGCGGGTGTCGCGCCCGCTGCGCCGGCCATGGTGCCGCAAGGCGGATTCTTCTGGGACGGCCGCGCCGATACGCTGCAGGCGCAAGCGTCCGGCCCGATGCTCAATCCGGTGGAAATGGCCAACACGAGCGAGACGGACGTCGTGGCCAAATTGCAGCGTGCGGCTTATAAGACCGACTTTACGAAGCTGTTTGGCCCGCACGTTTTCGAGAGCACGAGCCTTACCATGTCCGAGGCCATGTTCGCGATTGCCCGCTACCAGGTCGAAGAACAATCGTTCCATCCTTACTCGAGCAAGTACGACAACTGGCTCGAAGGCAAGGCGCGTTTGTCGCAAGCGGAGCTGCACGGCTTGCGCCTTTTCAACGATCCCGACAAGGCCAACTGCGCCGGCTGCCACTTGTCCAAACCGACTTCCGACGGCGTGCCGCCGATGTTCACCGACTACCAGTACGAAGCGCTCGGCGTACCGCGTAACAACACGCTTGCAACCAACCGCGATCCGAAGTTCTACGACATGGGCGTGTGCGGCCCGTTCCGCAGCGACATAAAGGACCAGACGCAGTACTGCGGCATGTTCCTCACGCCGACGCTGCGCAACTCCGCCACGCGCCAGGTGTTTTTCCACAACGGCGTCTACCATTCGCTTGACGACGTCATGGCGTTCTACAACGACCGCAATACCGCGCCGGAAAAGTTCTATCCGAAGGGTGCCGACGGCAAGCTCAACAAGTACGACGATCTCCCGGCGCAGTTCCACGCGAACGTCGACGTGACCGATGCGCCGTTCGATCGCAAGTTCGGCGACAAGCCCGCGATGACAGATCAGGAGATGAAGGACATCATCGCGTTCCTGCACACCCTGACCGATGGTTATAACAAGGGGACGTGATCAGCTTTTTACAAGCTTGATGCTGGAGACGTCCGCGGTCAGGTAACCGACCGTGGCCCCGAAGCGGTCCTTGTAATTGGCCCGCACGAGCGGGTCCAGCACGGCCTTCACCTTGTCGTGGACCGGACTTTCCCAGTCGCCGGCGTGCTGGAAGTTGCTCATGATGTAAGTCCAGCCGTTGATCTCGTCCACCGCATGAAGGCCGGTAGATTCCGCGCCCACCGGACACGACAGCACCCGTGACAGGGTCTTCGTGTCCACGTTGTAGGCCCACAGGAAGTTGTTCACGTGCATGCTCGTATCCTCGCCGATAAAGAGCGTGCGCAACTTCTCCGAGAACTTCACGTTGTCCGGATTGGAGACCTTGGCCGGGTTGGCAGTATTGCCGAGCGTATCGGGCGTTGCCAGGTCTTCGCCCACCAGCGCTGCGGGTGCGGCCATGTCGACCGGCACCCAGTCGCTGTTGATCGCGGCACCGCTCGTATCCCTCTGCCCTGCTTTCAGGTTCAACGCGTACACCGCACCCGCGCTGATGGCTTTGTCGACAGCAACATCCGTCGACGCCGCGTTGCCCTTCACCATTGACTTTTCGACGCGTGACATGGCGGTGTAGACGATCTTGTCCTGTGCGTTGATCGTCGTGCCTTCGAGCTTCGTAAACCCCATGCTCCCGCCGATAAACGCCGCATAACGATGCGTCTCCAGGAAGGCCGCAGCCTTCTCCATGCCCGGCTTGATGCGGATCCAGTTGAACGTGCCGTTGAAATTGATCTTCGTGAAGCTGGTGTCGAGCGGGTCCTTGGTGAGCACGTCCATGATGTCCGACGCCTTGAGCTTCGCCGCCATGGCTTCGATCTCGGCGCTCGTCGCGCTGCCGATTTTTATCCACGTGAGGTTGGCCGAGCCCGCACCCGCCGACGATGTCTGCGCCCACTTCGCCACATATAGCGTCCCCGACGACAAGTCCTCCGCACGATCCGCGATGAACATGAAGAGGCCGCCGTTGGTCGCGTCGTCGCCCATCATCACCGTGCGCTTGTCAGGCATCACCTGAACGAGTTCGTGCGAGATGCGGCCGAGGCAGTAATGCTTCTTGATCGTGCCGGTGCCCTCGGGGTTCACGGTCACCTCGGGGAGGTGACCGTAGTTGTAGGGATTCGCGCGGCTCGCGTCGCCATAGAGACTGGTGCTGAACGCCTTGAACTGGCTGTTGGTCGAAATGGTCGTTGCGTCCGGCTCATACTCTTCGCTCGACAGGTGCGTATTCCACGGCGACAAGCTCGCGCCGCATGTGATCCACAACCCGTTCGCCTTCGACGTATCCACGTTGTGATACTTCACGAGCGTGAGCTTGCCGGTGGCCTGGTCCTGATCGAGCGTAAGCACCGCGATAGGCGAAGGCAACTGCCCATACGCCGACACAAGGCTCTGGTCACGCGTCGTGTATTCGAACTGCACGACTGCGAACACCGCACGGCCCTTGATACCGGCGACCGTGGGTTTATCGAGGGAAAGCAGCGACGTGCCGTCCGGGCAATCGGAGAAAAACTGGCGCTCTTTGCCGGCCACGGATTTGTCGATGATCGGCTGGTTGTTGATGTCGTAATAACCGCCGGCGAGCGTTGTGCCGCCGCTGCCGTTCGGAACCATGTCGCCCGTGACGAAGAACGGCTGGTAAGCGAGCTTGTAGGCTTGTGTGGTGCCGTCGCTGTAGGTGACGGTGAGCGTCGAGCCGACCGTGGTGGTCGCCATGGCGGCAGGGTCAGCGAGCGACGGCGCGGCCATCGAAGCAAAGTTGGCGGACTGGAACGATGCCGATGTTCCCGGTGCGGCCGTCGCGCTGTCGCCGCCGCAGCCTGCCAGAAGCGTCGAGACGGAGAACGCGCCCACGGGCAGCATGGGCGCGCCCACCAGCAGTTTGAGGGCTTTACGGCGCGATACGTTGGGCTGCTCTTGCATGTCGTCTGGTCCGATTTCTGTTGGGTGGGGGCCAGCGCACCCTGTCACTCAAACGCCTGAGCGCGTGAACCTGGGGTACGCGGTGCAGGCGAAGTGTAAGTTTCATTGATGAAAGCTATGTGACAGTTATTAGTAATGTATTTGGAGGATTTAGCGTCGTGGAGGACGCGAAGGTCCCTTGCCGCAGCGATGGGCCTGACTATTCCAAAACGATCTGGACCTTGATGTCGGTAGGGTTGCCGCTGGCGGCTTCCTCGAATGCCTTGATGCCGTCAGCGAATGCAAACGAGCGCGAGATGAACGGCTTGACGTCGAGCCGGCCCGATGCGATCAACTGGATCGCACGCGAGAACATGTTGGCGTAGCGGAACACCGACTCGATCCGCACTTCCTTGATCTGCACCGCGACTATGTCGATAGGCACCGCTTTCTGCGGCATCCCCACGAGGACGAGGCAACCGCCGGGACACAGCAAGTCGACAATGCCGTCGAACGCTTTTTCATTGCCACTGGCTTCGAACACGATGTTCGCGCCCCATCCGTCGGTGAGTTCGGACACCACGTCCTGCACGCGCCGATCGCGAATGTTGACCGCGGTCACGCCCTGCACGCCGCCGATCAACGCGAGCTTTTCCGGCACGAGATCGCACACGATCGCGCGGCTGCAACCGCCCGCGAGCGCTGCCAGCGCGCACATCATGCCGATCGTGCCAGCACCGAGAATAACGGCTACGTCCCCCGGTTTTATCGCTGCCTTCGTCGCCGCCTGCATGCCGATAGCCAGCGGCTCGACAATCGCGCCTTCCGCAAAACTCACGTTGTCGGGCAGCTTGAACGTGAACGCCGCCGGGTGCACCACGAACGGCGTCAGGCAACCATGCACGGGCGGCGTGGCCCAGAAGCGCACGCTGGGGTCAAGGTTGTACATGCCCTCGCGCGACGCGCGTGACTCCATGTCGGGCACGCCGGGCTCCATGCAGACGCGATCGCCGACTTTCAGATGCTTCACTTCATCGCCGATCTGGATCACTGTTCCCGCCGCTTCGTGTCCCAGGATCATCGGCTCGTTGACGACAAACGGTCCGATCCGGCCATGCTGGTAGTAGTGAATGTCACTGCCGCAAATACCGACCGTATTGATGCGAATGCGTACATCGCGCGCACCGACCACTTGCGGCAACGTGAACGGGCGCAAGCTGATGCGGCGCGCCTCTTCGAGAACCAGTGCTTCCATGATTGAAGCCCTCTGCTATGAGTAAGAGTAGTGAATTCAGCCGGCCTGGAAACCGCCGTCTACAGCAAGGCTTACACCGTTGACCATGCTCGAGTCGCGGCTGAGCAGGTAGGCGATCGCGCGCGCCACTTCGTCGGGCTGCACGAATCGTTGCAAGGGAATGCGGGCGAGCATTGGCCCGGATTTCGCGGGTTCGCTCCAGACTTTCTGCGCCATCGGCGTCATCGTGACGACGGGATTGACCGTGTTGACGCGAATGCCATGCACGCCGAGTTCAACCGCCATGACGCGGGTCATCGCGTCGAGCGCAGCCTTGGACGCGCAATACGCCGCGTGCAAGGGTGTACCGACCTGCGCGGCCATACTGGACACATTGACGATCGCACCACCCTCGCTGCGCGCAATCATGCACCGCGCACATTCCTGCGCGACGATCATCGCGGCACGCACATTGACGGCCATAGTGAGATCGAAGGAGTCGATGGAAGTATCGAGAAACGGCTCCAGCTCCACGATGCCCGCGCAGTTCACCAGCAGATCGACCGGCTGCGCCTGGAGTGCTTGCTGTGCCGCTGCGAGCGTGGCGGCGGCATCGGCGAGATCGACGGCGATCGTCGTGCAAGGGATCGTGTGGCTCAATGCATCCAGATCCGCTTGAGACCGGCTCAGCGCAATGACACGTGCGCCACGCTCGGCCATCAGGATCGCGCTCGCGTAGCCTATGCCCTTGCCCGCACCGGTGACGAGGACCGTCTTGTCGGCGAACTCGCGATTGCGGTCTACGTTCATCGTTGTCTCACGGTTCGTTGCAAAGACGTTGCGCGGTATCTTCGTCAGTGACCAGCACCGACGGGTAACGCCCGCGCAACGCCGCCCGCGTCACGACAAATTTCTTCGCACCGCCGCTCACTAGCACCACGCGGCGAATCTTGCGCAGGTCGTCGAGCGTGATCGCCACGGTGCGGCGGTTCAGCGGGTGATCGATCGCCTCGCCATCGGCGTCCATGAAGTGCCCGAGCATGTCGCCCACTGCTCCCGCTTTCTCGAGCGCCCGCACTTGCTCCGGGTCGTTGATGCCATAGGTCACCACCAGTGACTCGGTCAGATCTCCGCACGTCAACAACGCAAGATCGGACTGGCGCGCGCGTTCGTAGGTCTCGCGAACCGCGTCTTCCTGCAGCAGCATGTCGCGCACTTTCTGACTGCTCACGTAGATCGGCGCGGCGAACAGGAAACCGTCGGCCTGACACAGATTGGCGAAGTCGGACACGATGTCAAAGGTATTAATGCTCGGGCAATGCGACAGCCCGCCCTGCAACGACACCGCCGATACCGGTCCATACGCGCGCTGCGGCAGCGCCCGCAACACGGCGCGAATGGTGCGTCCCCAACCCAGCCCGATGGTCTGCCCTGCCTCGATCTGCCGTGACAGATAATTCGCCGCGCCAATGCCGAGCGCGGCCATGTTGGCGTCGGTGTCGGCGCCCGTCGGTACGACCACCGCGCCTTCCAGGCCGAAGCGTTTCGTCAGCGCTTCTTCCAGCGCTACGCACGGCGCAAGCCGGTTGTTGATGGTGATCTGCACCATCCCAGATTCACGGCTTGCTGCGAGCAGCCGGTTCACCCGCACCCGGTTGCTGCCAATACGTTCCGCGATCTCCTGCTGCGTGAGGTTGCCGACGTAGTAATGCCAGGCCACACGCGCCTGCAACTCCTCCTCGGGATCGACGGACGAATCCATTGAGGGTTCAGCAAGCGGAGCAACGGCGGGCGGCGCGGGTTTATTCATGATCTTCATCAGTGTCGGTTGGGACGCACGGATCTTAATTCACCCGTCATTTCACCGCGCCCATGGTGAGTCCCTGCACCAGCCGGCCCGATACCGCCAACGCGAACACGACCATCGGAAGCACGATCAGCGTACCTGTAGCCATGATTTCGCCCCACGGCAGTTCGTACCCGCTCATGTAGCTGGTCGCTGCAACGGGCGAGGTGATGGCGTCCGTGCGCGTAAGGACCAGTGCATACAGCAGGTCGTTCCACGAAAAGATGAACGCGAAGATGGCGGAGACGACAATGCCCGGCATCGCCAGCGGCAGATTGATACGCCAGAAAATGCGCCACGGCGATGCGCCGTCCAGACGCGCGGCTTCATCGAGTTCGACCGGGATGTTGCGGAACTGATCAGTGCAGATCCATACGACAATGGGCAGCGAGAACGTGAGATACAGCAGGATCAGCACGATATGCGTATCGACAATATCCAGCTTGGTGGCGATCAGGAAAAACGGCACCGCGAGCACGACCGGGCTCACCATCCGGTTCGAGATGAACCAGAACCAGAGGTCTTCCTTGCCGCGAAACTCGAAGCGCGCAAGCGCGTAAGCGGCGGGCGTGCCGAGCAGGATCGACAGGAAGGTCGCGCTGCTTGCCACGATCAGCGAGTTCAACAAGCTTTGCGCCACGTCGTGCTCGAACAGCGCGTCGGTGTAGTGAGCGAGCGTCGGCGTGAAGAACCACACGGGTGGCACAGCGAGCGCGTCGGCCTGGCTCTTGAGGCTGGTCGTGACCATCCAGTAGAACGGAAACACCGACGTGAGAAACACGATCAGCAGGCCGATGAAATGCCAGACCGTGGCACGCCGCCGCGCGTTCCTTGCACGACGGGCACGTGGCGATAACGACATGGCAGCAGCGCTGGTACCGGTTGATGTGCTCACACGGCCTCCCGATAAACAAAACGAATGTAGAGACGCGACAACACGATCGTAAGAATCAGCAGCAGGACCGCCTGAGCGGACGCCATGCCCTGATCGAAGAGACGGAACGCGACGCGCTGGATGTAGATGCTGATGAATTCAGTCGCCGTACCAGGGCCGCCGCGGGTCATGGTGAACACCGCGTCGAACATCTTGAGCATGTCGGCTGAACGCAGGATCAGGATGGCAGTGAGCCCCGGCAACAGATACGGCCGCTGCAGATGCCACAGGATCTTGCTCCACTTCGGCGTCTCCAGGCGCGCGGCTTCCTCGGCTTCCTTCGGCACCATCGCGAGGCCGGCCAGCAGGATCAGCGCGCAGAACGGCGTCCATTGCCAGATGTCCATGATCATCACGGAGACGAACGCAAGCGTGGGGTCCGCCAGCCAGTCGAGCGGCGGAATACCGAATAAGCTCAGCAGATAGTTGACCACCCCGAACTGGCGGTTGAAGATCAGCCGGCCGATCAGGCCGACCACGGCATAGGTCGTCGCCATGGGAATGACCAGGCCTACCCGGGCCGCGACACGAAGCCACGGCAACGCCATGCGATGCAGCATCAGCGCGGCGAATAAACCGAACGCGATCTCGATCGGCAAGGTCAGGCACAGGAACACCACGGTGCGGCCGAGGGCGCCCCAGAACGAGGGATCGGTGAGCGTGGCGATGTAGTTATCGAGTCCGACGAACGGCGTGCCCGCAGCGAGATCAGCCAGCTTGTACTGATGAAACGAGTTGTAGACCGCGAGCAGCAGCGGATAGATGCCAATGATCGCCAGTGCCGCGACAGCAGGGAATAGAAACCAGAACGCAGGCGAGCGCGGCATGAAGCGAAAGCGTGCGCGCGGTCGCGGCCGCATCGCACTAGTCGCTGGAGGAACCGTGGTCTTGAGCATGAACATCTCCGCGGGGTTGCCTTGTCTGTAAGCGCAGCGAGGCGCGTTTAGCGCCGGTCTCGCTGCGCCGGCCTTACTTCAGCAAAGGCTTCTTGCCGTCGTAATAACCCGCCTTCTTCAGGATCTCTTCCGTCTTGTCGCCGATCGTCTTGGCGCCGTCTTTCACGGTGACCTGCCCGAGCATGATCTTGCTGCCCCACTCGCCGATCACCTCCGACACCGCCGGCCATTCCGGGAAGCGCGGCCGGTAGTCAGGCACGCCGCCTTGCCACGATTGCACCATCGGCTTCACGAACGGATATTTGTCCTGGATCGCCGTGTCCTTGTACACCGCCATGCGGCCACTGACACCGCCCGCATCCAGATACGGCTTCGCCATCGCCTCGGACGTGATCCACTGGATAAAGAGCCACGACGCCGCCTGCTTCTTCGCGTTCGACTTCGCATTCACGGCCAGCGAGAAACCGCCGAGCGCAGGCTTCAGTCCTGCAGGACCCTTCGGTTCGGTCGTGATCGCGAGACAGTTGCCGATCTTCGACTTGCTCGGGTCCGTGAGCGTGGGATAGAACGCCGACCACTCGGTGATCATCGCGACCTGTCCTTGCGCGAGCGCATTCACAGCCTCCGCGTGGTCGTAGTCAACGATGCCCGGCGGCATGTATTTCATCAGCTTCTGCCGGTAGTCAAGGCCCGCCTGCGACTGCGGCGACATCAGGTTCGACTTGAATTTCGCATCGAGAAGCGAACCGCCGTGCGGCCAGAGCACACGCATGAAACTGTCGGCGGATTGGGTTTCTCCACGGCGTGACTGGAGCGCAAACGCAAACTGGTTCTTGTCGGGCTTGGTCAGTTTCGGCGCATAGACGTTGAGCAGTTCGTCCCAGGTCTTCGGCGGTTCGCTAAAACCCGCGTCCTTCAACATGCATTTGTTGTAGAACATCAGGCCCGAGTAGTTATCGAAGGGCAGGCCGTAGGTGGTCTTGTCCCAGGTGCCGAACGAGTCGAGCAGGATCGGGAAAAAGCCCGGCAGGTTGAGATTCGGATCGGCGAGCTTGGGGTTGTCGGTGAAGGTCTTGATCGGCACGAGCCACTTGTTGCTCGCAAATTCACCGATCCACACCACGTCTACCAGCACGACATCCTGATCGCCACCGCCCACGAAGTTGAGCACCTGCTTTTCACGGGTGTTCTCGTACGGAATCACTTCCGTACGCACCTTGATGCCGGTCTCTTTCTCGAATTGCGGAATCAGTGCCGAGGCCGCCTTGTAGCCGGGCCGGTCGAGGAAAATGGCCTTGATGGTGGTACCCGAATACGGCTCGGCCGCTTCTTTCAGCGTCCAGGCGGACGCATTCGATACCGCGAGCAAGGATGCCGTAACGCTCAGCACCGCGAACGCAGCGGCCTGCGTGTAACGCTTTTTCATTGCCTGTCTCCTGGGAAGTTCTTTTTAAAATTACCCAATCACGATCAAGGCCGGCTGAGCTGCTCAAGCGACTCTTTGCGGCCACGCTCACTCGTTTCCACCGACTCCGTTTCACTTGTAATTTCAGTTTTACAATTGTATATTTGGACGCGAACAGGTTGTCAAGAACAAATTCGCTAAGGCATTGCATGCTGCGTTGCAAGGCAAACGCGCATGCCAACGCCCGTTCCATTGCTCTCGCCACTTCACGGCGCGAGCATCTGCAGGAGACACGCATGAGTGCAGTTCAATTGCATCAGATCCGCAAAGCGTTTGCCGGTACGGAGGTGTTGAAGAGCGTGGACATCGCCGTGACCGACCGTGAATTCATGGTGTTTGTCGGGCCTTCGGGCTGCGGTAAGTCCACGTTGCTACGCACCATTGCCGGCCTGGAACGCAGCGATTCGGGACAAGTGCTGATCGGCGGTGAAGACGTGACGGACCTGGAGCCGTCGCAACGAGGCGTGGCCATGGTGTTCCAATCGTATGCGCTGTATCCGCACATGTCGGTCTACGAGAACATTGCGTTCGGACTGCGGATGATCAAACTGCCCGAAGCGCAGATCAAGGAACGCGTGCAACGCGCCGCGCAAATCCTGCAGATCGAACAGTTGCTTGAGCGCAAGCCGCGCGCGCTGTCCGGCGGACAGCGGCAGCGGGTTGCGATCGGACGGTCGATCGTGCGCGAACCGAAGGTGTTTCTCTTCGACGAACCCCTCTCCAATCTTGACGCCGCGTTACGCGTGCAGATGCGCCTCGAGCTCATCAAGCTGCACAAGCAGCTCAACGCGACCATGATCTACGTCACGCACGACCAGACGGAAGCCATGACCATGGCGGATCGTATTGTTGTGTTGAATCACGGCAAGGTCGAACAGATCGGCTCACCGCTCGAGCTTTACAGAACGCCGGTGAATCGCTTTGTCGCGGGTTTCATCGGCTCGCCCAAGATGAATTTCCTTCCTGTCACGGTACAGCGTGCGGATGCGTCCGGCGTGACAATCGGCTTGCCCGGCGGCGCACCGATCACGCTGCCGTTCAGCGCGGGTGGCGTAAAAGCCGGCGACACGCTGACCTTCGGCATTCGTCCCGAACATCTGGCAGAGTCGGCCGCGAACGGTGCAGACGGGAAGTTGTCGGGGAAGATCATGGTCGTCGAGCATCTCGGCGGCGAGACGCTGCTGCATGTGAATCTCGACGGGGATGCGCTGATCCAGGTGAAAGGGTCAGGGGAATCGACGGCGGTCGATGGGCAATCCATCGATGCTGGTTTTGGCGTGCGGCATACCCATCTGTTCCGTGAAAACGGGGAAGCGTTGAAACGCCTGCAAACGGTGGCGGCGAGCGCGGCGACGGCCTGAAGAGGGATACCGCTCGCGGGATTCAAGCTGACTGGCGCCACGTCATCGTCAATCTATTCGAGCAGCACAACCCCCTTACCGTGCATCGACGTCGAGCGAAGCCTGTCTGCGCAGGCTGATTCGTTCGACGTCGCCCATATGCTCGGTACCCCAGACACAAAGCGGACCCAACGCCTTTGCCAGAGAACGGCCGAACGGGTGAGCGCGTACTCGACCTTCGGCGGTTCTGTCGCAATAAGGCCATCTTGATGAGCAGACCAGAAATGACAAGGACTGCTCACATAACCATCGAATAAAACTGCTCTGCGGCGGACGGATGGGTTCCATTCTCGGTTTTCATCTGCCCCTTCCTGATCATATGCATTACTTCGATGCCGGACAGGATGATGCGAGCACAACGAAAATCCTTGAAGCCCAACATCGGGCGGGTGATGCGTTTGATGGCCCGATGGTCCTGCTCAACCACGTAGTTCAAATACTTGACCTGGCGAATCTTGATGGGTGTATCGCGCTCGGCGTTCACCGCGTGCAGCGCAGCCAGATTGGCTCCGCTTTTGTCGATTGTCACCGTCTCGGGTACGCCGTTTTGCCGGATCGATTTTTCGAAATACCGCTGGGCAGCAGCCTTGTTCCGCCTGGCTCGCAGAAGAAAGTCGACCGTGTTGCCTTCCTTGTCCACAGCCCGATAGAGGTACCTCCATTCGCCGCGAACCTTCACATAGGTTTCGTCCATCCTCCAGCTCTTGCCGACCGCCCGTTTGCACCGGCGGAAGGCCTTCTCAAGCACGGGTAGAAGCTTGATAGCCCAGCGGTGCACCGTGGAATGATCGACCGCAATCCCACGCTCGGCCATCATTTCCTCCAGATGACGCAAGCTAAGCGGATAGGCGACGTACCTACGCACGCAGGTCAGCATTACTTCCAGCGGATTGTGCAAACGTTTAAGCACGCGTGCCACACCCGGATCCAGCATCTTCATTCGTCACCCACACAACCGTTTCGATCCAGTCAGATTAACAGAGTGCCTGATTGCGACAAAACCGTATGTGGCACCTCGACGAGATGTTCGTCACGCTTCGTGGCGAACCTTACCTGCTGTGGCGTGCGGTGGACGAGCATGGCGCCGAACTCGACATCCTGGTACAAAAACGGCGCGACAAGGCCGCCGCCAAACGCTTCTTCAAGCGTGTGCTGCGCTCGAGCCCGGTGCCGCGCAAGATCGTCACCGATCAACTGCGCAGCTATCCGGCGGCAAAAGCCGAGATCCCGGAGTTGGTGAGCATGAAGCACGTCTTCGTCAAAGCTGTAGCCCGGCTGAACAATCGTGCAGAGAACAGCCACCAACCGACCCGCTAACGCGAGCGTCGCATGCGCGGCTTTCGCGACCCTACACGCACACAGAAATTTCTCTCGTGCTTCGGGCTGATCCGGCAACATTTCGCGCTCAAGCGGCATCTGCTGCGCGCTTCACTCTATCGCAAACAACTCGCCGCCCGGTTCGTCGCATGGCGCGAATTCGCCGAGCTTGCCCAAAATCCGTCGACCGCTTTCTGATAGTCGTCACACCTACCGTCATGCCGTCTCGCTCTCGGTAACTTGACAATGCCTTGGCGACCTGTATGGTCGCAGCGGCTGCTATCGGGGTGACTAATTAATCCGGTGCTGTCGCAGCAAGGCGGCATGTCGGCTGTCGGGGAACAGGTCACCTTGTCGCTCGACGACGGCAGTCAGGCACTTCTCAATACGGATACCGAAATCCGCTACGTGAGACGGCTGCGCTCACGCGAAGTTTTCCTGGAGCGGGGTGAGGCACACTTCACAGTGGTTCACAACGAATGGCATCCCTTCTACGTCCGTGCTGGACAGGCTGACGTTCAGGATATCGGTACAACGTTTAGCGTTCGCCGGCTCGATAACGGTGTCAATGTCACGGTACTGGAAGGTCGTGCGGCGGTCACGCCGAATAATGGATCCCAGGGCTATGACGTTTCCGCGAGCCAGGCAATCTCGACGAGCGGAGGTCGGGTAGTATGGCGCCCGGATGCCATAGCCCTGCTCGCATGGAAGGACCATCGTCTGGACTTTGACAAGACACCGGTCGCCGAGGTTGTGAATGAGCTTCGGCGCTATCGGAAGGCACCGATCGTACTGGCTGATGCGAAGGCTGGCCTTCCTCAGGTCAGTGGCGGATTCTCGAGCGCGGATCCCGATCGCCTGCTCAGGACGCTGCCCGCTGTCGCGCGGGTGACTGTTTCGTTCAAGGCGGACGGCACGGCAATCATCGTATCGCGGTAGCCTGTTCGATCTCAGCTTCTCCCATGATCGCATCGCCGGCACGGTGAGCGGCCTGCATGGTCTCAATGCATTTTCCCCGGACCTTAATAGAAGCAAATTTCTCGCAAGGAATCCACCGTTTTCGTGTGTCGCTCGCCTTTAGTAACTAGGCTGGTGCAATGGTGCGTCTATCTGGGAATACGCGGGTTTTATTGATGGCGTCTGCCGCACCCAGCGAGATGGGCTATATATGGTTTACATGAAAGCCAGGCCAAATTGCGATGCAATGTTGAGTAGCGTTTAGTTCGTGACTTGAGATCCAAAAACAATGAACCTTGAGAATAGCGAAATGGAACCAACACACTTCTAGTGCGAAAATGAAAGAAAAACGAAAATTTCTATCGTATGCTCTCCAATTAATCATGTTCTGCACTCTAGGAAATGCACAGCCTGGTTTTGCTCAAGCAGCCTATAAAATATATACTGATCGCATAACAAATCAAAATAAAGGCACATATCTTTCTGGAAAAATAAATTCAAAAGGAAAAATGATAAAGGTGGTCGGTTGTAGGGGAGGTAGAGTGCGAAGCTGAGTACGAAGCAAATATCGCCTTATGCCAGGCCACGGCAGCGTTCATGTTGAACTCTGCCTCGCTTGCCATATGCTATGCAAATGCGGCTGCAATATACTCCGCATGCTTATTAAAGGATACCTCAGAAGGATGAGAAGGAGTGCGAGCTAGTGCATAATAGACGTCAATTCATGTCCGGCCATGGCAAATTCATGTTAGAATTTTTATGTGCTACGGAAATACGGCTTCTAGGAGCTAAAAGCACCTAATTGCTACATTCACGTAATAATGGAGGGAAAAATATCACCACGAGGAATTGCTCTACTCTATTCGGAAGATGATCGCCAGTTAATAATTTCTTTTGTTGATGAGATGAAATTGACTGACGTCTCTCGCTCCGCACTAAAAATGCCAATATTCCTCGACGAATACGGGATGAATTTGAACGATGAGTTTGCTCATCAGCTTGGAGGCGCATTACTTAACGCCCTGGCCGAGTCTTACCCTAGGCTAAAGCAACATTTGCACGTCACCCCTCCAGCCCAAGCGGGGGGAGCAAGGCTTAATAAACGGAAACCCCCTGAATTTGAGGGCTACAGCAATAGTAGCGCTCTTATTGTTTGAATGAGAGCGCTTTAAATTTCCGACCATCCCGAAAGCATCGAGATTCTAGCGGATTCGTCCCGGATCGATAAAACGTGGACCTGCAAAGGCTTTCAGACAATTTCACGGACCGGAAAAACCTGCAACCAGTTGATGGCAATGTTCCGCACGCCCTGCAACGGATTGACGATCTGGAGATGCTGGAAGAGAACCTGGCAAACAAGAAGAAACTGGAGAAGGCAGTACGGGAATTCCGCACCTATATCGGGGCCAACCAGGCGTTCATTCCGAACTACGGTGACCGCTACCGGCACGATGAGACGATTTCCACGGCGTTTGTCGAGTCGACCGTGAACTATGTGGTCAGCAAGCGCTTTGTGAAAAAGCAGCAGATGCGTTGGACCCAGCGCGGCGCGCATCTGCTGCTGCAAACCCGCGTGCAGGTCCTGAACGACGATCTGCGGAAAACCTTCGTTCGCTGGTTTCCCGGAATGAGACCGGAGGAACCTGCGGCGCTAAAGGAGGCGGCATAGAAGCTTCAGCCCCCGGAATGGCGCGCTCTCAACTCCCAGCGATTCGCGCTCTTGGTACACCTGTGCCGTCCCGCACGACCGTGCTCCTCCCGGTAAGGGATTCCCTACGTAATTTTCAGCATTCTTTCAATCGAATCACCCTTCAGACTCCGTCAGGCCGTGCCGTAGATAAAGTGCGTAGACAACGTCCGCTTTAGCGTCATTCGCGCGGTTAGTCGTGTGCCCTCAGGATGCGACGGCTCCTAGCCGTCGGACGCAAATCGGCTCGCAAGTCATGTCAGGGCATACCCGCACAGACGCTAAATTAATTGTCCTATCAAGATAAAAGTGACAACCAATCTCACCGGCACTGAATCCACTTCCCCCAGGCTCGTTTATCAGCACTTCAGCACGCACAACGAAGCGCCGCAAAGCCAATTGCTCGCCTGGCGGGAGCGGACCAGCCACATCCTGGACGTGCCGATCACGCGCACGCAAATGGCCGATGGATTCCGAGGCACGATAGACAGTTATCGTGCCGACGACTTGATGTTCATGCACTGCCGCACCGATCCGCTGCTACAGATGCGTTCGGTGGCGAGAATTTCCACCGACAACGTGCGCGACTTCGTTTTCCATGTTGCCATGGAAGGAAGTATCGAAACCGTGACCGGCTTATACCCGCAACGCAAGGCGATGCAATCGGTGCCAGGCATTCTGGCCTTGGATATGAACCAGCCGATGCGCATGGAGCGCCCAGGTTGCCGTGTAGCGGCATTCTTCTTGCCGCGCGCGATGGTGGAGTCCATTCTTCCGGGAGCGGAATCGATTCATGGTCGAGTTGTCGAATACACGTCTCCGCTCGCACGCATGATCCCCGCTCAGTTGGCCACGCTCTGCCGGAGCCTGCACACCATGAGCCCGAGTGAGGGGCACAGTGCGCTACGCACCTGCGCCTACCTGATTGTGGCCGCTTTCGGCAAACAGACAGGTCTCAGCGGCAATGTGCGTGCGGCGGCCCGCGCAGCCATGTTCGACTCTGCACGACGCTATATCGAGGCTAATCTGCATGAGCCGGCACTCTCGCCCCAAAGCGTGCTCAATGCGTCGCAATTGCCTCGCCCGACCTTGTATCGTCTGTTTGAGCACGAGGGCGGCCTGGCGACCTATATTCGTAATCGCAGGCTTCGTGAGGCTGCCGATGAACTGCTCCGGTTTCCGCATAGGGCGGTAGTCGAGATTGCCTACGGGCTAGGGTTCAAGAGTCCGGCAGATTTCAACCACGCCTTTCGCCGTGCATACGACATGCCGCCGCGCGATTTTCGTGCGCGGGCGTCACCTCAAAAATGTTTTAAAACTTGAGACGCTCAATCAATCCCGCCGAAAGGGATCCCCTACACTGCACGTCATAGGTGCGTCGGAGGATTGCATCGGCATTCACACTCGCAGATGTTGACGGCGAGGACAGGGATCGACGCCGGGCAATGCGATCGCTCCGGCCATGATTCACCACCCTGCTTCAGACGGGATTCGATGCATCGAGTTTTATTGTTTCGTATTCCTATGCCACGTTTTAGCCCCGCTCTGTTTTCCGCCGCTCGCGAATAATGACGCATTAACCAGGATTGGCCGGAGCGCCATCTTGGGCAGCGTGACAGCGGCGGCATTACTTCCAAATCCCAAAACGCTTGTGAACATGGAGGGCCGCTATGCCGCTCAGCAAGCTGTCTACTAGCATCTTCCGGACTACATCAAAGGAAACACGGGATGTAAATGCCGCGATCGACCAGTTCAATGCAAGTCCGACCGGCATTGGTCTGGATAAAATCCAGGCGTTCATCAACGCACCTGGGCGGGTTCACTGGACATCGCAGGCCGGTGAAATCGTGAAACTTGAGCTTGCCATCAATCAGGCACGCCGTGCTCTTGCTGGATCAGGTCACGTGGGGTCGACTGGAATTCTGGGCGCCACCGCGGTAGTCAATCGCAACCCCACAACATGGATCGAGAAATTGTTTGACGACGCTCCGTCGCTTGACGGCGTGAGCTTTGCCGGCACCGGCAAGGAAGGAGCACAAGGGAACACTCACAAATTGTTGTTACCCAACGGCAAAAAGCTGTTCGCGAAAACCGATCACAAGGCAAGCAAGGAGAACGCGGAAACAGAGTGCGAACGCGAGTATCGCGTATACGAAAGATTCTATAAAACCATCGTAGGACATCCCAAAGGACATCCCAATCTGGTCAAGGTTTGGGGATGGGCCGACATCAAGGTCGGGATCCAGCATGACGTCGGTTTCGTCATGGATCATATCGAGGGGCCGGATGGCCGCACCATGCAGACGTGGCTGAAAGAGGCCTGGGATCTCGGAATCATATCCAGTGCCGAATATTGGAGTTCGATCCAATACATTGGGCGTTGTCACCTCGACGTCATTCAACATCTGAAGAACGCGGGTTGGGCGCACAACGACATCAAGTCCGAGAATTATGTGGTTGACTCCATAACCGGCGAGGTGATCGTCATTGACCTCGGAGGCGTGGGCTTGTTGGGCCAGAACTGGAACGCCGTGACGCCAGCGTACCTGGCCCCCGAAATGTTGATTGGCGACGAGCCGAATCGAGCGGCACCAGGAGCCGTGGCGTCTGACCTATTCAGTCTTGGTGCGACCATTGTCCATGCCACGGAAGCCGCTCACGCTTTTCACGACGTGGCAAGACCGAACAGGGGTCTTGCTTCGAACGTAGCCCCTTCCCGCGTGGTAGGCAGCGGAGTAGACGGTCTAGCGGCCGGCCGCTATAAAAATCCGTTCGAATACGGCGTGGAAACGGATTACACACGGCAGATAAAGAGATTGATGAACGACAATCCTTTGGAGCGTGAAAAGGCTCTCGATGAGCATTCATCCAATAGATTTTTGAACGACAGTATTTTGAATGACCAGCAAACCAGGGACGTGCTGAAAGGGGTGGCTTCCGGCTCCCGTAAAGCGGACTGGGAAGATAGATGGCGTAGAGCCGGAAAAATACCGCCGACTTTCACGGCGGTGGATCGGACCTCCCTGGCAAGCACCTTGAAAGACAAGATGCGCGCGTACGTGCCTGAAAGGGGTTATGGGGGCATAGATCTGCCGCCAGACATGACGAAGGAACGAGCCAGAATCGAGGAGCTTGATCTCAATCGAAAAAAGAGAGAGGTGGAGGAGATCGCAAGGTTAGTCAACCAGGCTAACGCATTTCGCATCGACACAAAACATCCGACGAAGGTCATGAAGGAGCTATTGAAACAAATTCAAAGGGCAGAGCTGATGATTAAAGCGGCGCTGAACCGGCCCACTCTTCCGGCTCCGCCGCCACGCCGTCGATGATCGCATCCTGGAGCCGGTTAATCCAGCTCTAGGGAAGGCCCCGAACGGTCCATCCGAAGCTGGCGGTAGTTCGAAGAACCAGGAATAAGAAGACCAGGCAAATTTACCGGAACACCACCCGAAAGGGCCTCAGGTAATCGGGTTGTGCGGGTCGTTCGTGAGCAACGACCATGTGCCGCCGCGGCCGAAGTGGGTACCCGACCTGTGATGCTTGGCGCCATAACACTTCTTGCCGCCGTGACGGCAGGCCTGATGCACTTCGTCGTCACGCACCCATTCGCCGACGCGCGCTTCCATGTCGCGCCACCTATCGTCCTCCTTCGAGGTCCAATCGAAACACTGGGCGCTCAACACATCCACCATGCCGACACACGGCCCGGCATAGCGGCTGACCTTCTCCATCTGCGACATGATTTCGGCCGCCTTGGTGCATAGCGCCATGGCGTCGTTGCACGAATTGATGGTAGGAGGCGCCGTGCCCAGCGCCTTCAATGCCTCGGCGGCCTTGCCGAAATGCAGCATCAGTTTCGGCAGCATTTTCTCCACGCCCGCGCCAGCCGCGCGGATCTCCTCGGTGGCGTGCGCCTCGACCAGTGCGTGACTGAGCAGGCTGGATTTGATGGCGATGCCGTCTACTCCCTTCAGGAGGTTGAGGCCCACCTTGTCGCCGGCCAGCACCGCGACCGTCGCGCTGAGCGAGACGGCGTTCTTGCCCAGCTTGGTCAGGGCGCTGGCATCTCCCATAAACGGCAGGAAGATCGAGCCAACCGAGGCCAGTTCGCTGACGACGGCGCCAACCTTCTCGCTGGTGGTGTGCCGGCTGTACCAGTGCTCGACGCGGCGCGCGCCGCGCCTGAAATAGCCAGGGCGGTCAACCTGCTTCCACACCGCATCCAGCATCGCGTCCAGACGCCTCTTGTGCATGTGGTCGCCCGCCGGCGCGTTCGCTGAAACACGCGCCGTGGCGGGCCGTTCAGCACTGTAGTTCCAAGTGGCGGCATCGGATTGATGCATGCCGGCGACAATTTTTTCTCGGGCGGCGATCATGCCCTTGAGTAGCTCGGCGATGTCCACGGCGTCCGGCGAGCCGGCCGCAGCCGCGTCGGTCGAAGGAAAGGTCGCAGGGATCGCGATCGTAGCGTCCGGATGGCGCTTGGCTGGCAGGGTGTGGGTGAGCCTGTTGAGCCGCAGACCGTTGAAGGGGGCATAACACACGTCCTCGGTAGCGCCACCGGGGCAGCAACTGTGTGCTCCATGCGCTTCGAACCAAGTCTGCAGCGCGGCCTTGAAATTGCCCTCCCAGGTGGCCCATACCGTCGCAAGCTCCTGATATTTCTCGAGATAGAAAATCAGCAGATCGAGCGCCGGCAGCGTGTAGTTGCGCACCTTGTCGCCGTGATGGATAAAGCGGGCCACCGCCTTGATATGGTTAAGCGCTTCCTCGCAGGTGACGAAGTCCGCGGCCTCGGCCGCTTTCACCTCCCTGCCGATGTCGCTCATCATGCGATAGTGATCGACCGCCCGCCGGAGCGCATCGCCGGCTTCGACCATCAGGAAGGTGCCGTGACTCGCGCTGGCGGCATTCGAAGCGCTCGGCAAGCGCTTGAGCCAGTTCCGGTTGGCGCGCTTCTGGTTCTGGCCAATCTCCTCGATGCCCTTGCTGATTGCCCAACTCGCCGTTGCAAGGCCGATCAACAGCGGAATCGCCAGCCCGCCCGTGGCTATTCCGGCAATGGCCACGCCCGCCGTGATGCTTACTCCGGTTACGAAGCTAACCTTGTTTTGCGTGCTCCACATGGCAAGGCCTGTCCTCACCTTGTTGGACAGGTAATGCTTGGTCAGCCCCGTGTGCGCCTTTGATACGGTGTGGAAAGCGTCGCCCATCATCATCTTGGCCGACCGGGTGGCTACCTCAGGTGTATGAGACATGACATCTCCAATAAGAGGATATAGAGCAATGAGCAATAGTGGATCGCCTGACCTGCGGCGCCGCGAAAACGGCGCTCACTCGAGGCCAAGCATCGAAAGGTAGGCCCCTAGGTCACCCTCTTTGCGCCCGATGTCCCGCATCAGCTCCGCCAGCGACATCCGCTCCCAGGACAAGGCCCGCTTGAGGAGGTACGGCGTGGGGCTATGCGGCTCGTGACGCGCCAGATAGTCAGCGATGTCGTGCAGCAGCCGGTACGCGTGGGTCCGGTCGGCAATCATGCCGGCGAGGCTCGCGACGGCTCCTGCGGAAACCACCTGGGCAATAGCGCGCGTGTGCGCTGGCGCGGCTGCCTCTTCGTCAATCTGAATAGACGTTTCAGCCGCCGCATTACTCGCGGGCAGCGCCGGCATCGCATGCTCGCCGATCAATCCCGTTGCGGCCCGGGAAAGGCGCGCCAACGCATCCGCGACAGGCGCAAAACTCGGCGCATTCGCATCCAGCCGGATATCGACCAGCCGCGCAAACCTGTCCCAGGCATCACGCGCCACGACGAGGCGATGCTGCAGCCGTGCGAGCGCGGCGAGATTGCCTGCTCTCACCACATGCTGGTCGAGCAACTCGCGCGTCAGCACACCGTCCTCCTCTGCTCCGGGCGTGGCAATAGCCCGCTGATACTCGTCGAGGCTGAGTGCCGCCGGCTCACGCCCGTCGATTGCCATAAGCGGAACATTCAACGACAGCACCAACGCAAGCGTTTGGTTGAGCCACACAAAAGGTGCGGCTCTCGCGTCGGTATCGCCGTCTTCCAGTTGCGGATATGCGGTATCCCAGTAGCGCTCGGCGAAGCCGGTCAGCAACTGCGTGCCGGCCACGAGGCCATCGATCCCATGCAGATGGGTCCACGCCTCGCAAAGCCATGCCGCGAGCTGGAAATCCTTGCTGCGAGTGTGCAGCGCCTCGCTGCACAAGGCGGCTACGGCCTTCCAGTCGGCCTTGACGAGCGGGCGCTCCCATTCCCCCATTGGCAGCGATGCGTCGTCCTGGCGCCGTGCGTCGCGGATCATCCGGTAGATCGGATCGCTGCGCAGGGAGTCGCCCACGCCGTCGTCTCCCGGCAGCGGTGCGAGCAAGGGATGTGCGTCGAGGCTCACGTCCATCTCGGTGTCCAGCGAGTAAGTTGAATTCATAGGGCGCTCCAGTCAGGCGCACGAGTTGGGAAGCTCCTTGGCCAGGACAAAGGAGTTTTCTTGCCGGCGGCAGTCAGCGTGAGGCGCAGATATACCTGTGCGCGCGTCTGTTTCGGCAGCAGTGCAAGGTCCGCGGCGCTCACCGTGCCCAGCGGGAAGTCGAACCTGAGCAGTTGCGCGGTGCTGCTTGCCTGCGCGCCCACGTCGGCAACGCGCTGCTGCGACACAAACGAAATCAGCGCCCAGGGATCGGCGAACTGCCAGGTCAGCGTGCGGCCATCGGTCGAGAACGCGCGCTGCGGCGAATCGTTGGTCGCGTTCAGTGGCGAGTCCTTTGCAAAACGCAGCACCAGCGAGACCGGCATGCCGTACTCCCAGTGCAGTGCGCGTGGCGCGTCGTGCAGCGACACGCTCTGGTCGCCAATCCTGAGCGTCCAGTCGATCACCTGGTTGGCCGCGATCTCGCCGATCCGGTTGGCGCGGAAATCGACGCTGACGTCATAGCCCGTCGCCGCCCCGTCGCCGGCCGGATAGAGCGGCGCGAGCAGTGCATCGACCTGCTCGAAGTTATCGATGAACTGGCGCAGCCGCACGTTGCCCCCGAGCACGCGGTCGCCCGGGCCGTTGCGGGCCTGCTGGAAGATCCGCGAGACGCGCCCATAGCGCTTGAGCGTCTGGCCGAGTTCGCCGAAATCGGCCGGGCCGGCCTCCGCACTGCCTGCACTGCCTGCTCGCGCCACGCCGCCAAACGGCTGGCGCCCCGCGATGCTCTGGTTGAACGCCTCGGCGAAACCGCCCCACTGCTGCTGGAGATCACTGACATAACCCTGGCCGCAGCGCGCCAGCAGGCTGTCGTACAGCCGCAGGTGCAACGCGCTGAAATAGTCGCCGATACCGGCTGCGGACGGCCGCGGCGGGAAGCGGCCAAGGCAGTCGCCTGCGCCCGGATCGGCTGCTACCGTACGCACGAATTGCTCCAGCATCAGCAGACTGCTGTTCGGGTTCTTCAACTGATAACGGTCGAGATCGCGTTCGATGGCCTGCCAGCGCTGCGCGAGCGGCGTGCCGGCATCGCTTGCACTGAGTGCGGACAAATACACGGCCGCTGGTTTGCCGAGCGCCGCCGCGCGCACGGCCTGCTGATCCAGATAGGCGCCGAGCCCCGCCGTATCGCCGATACCGAACGCCGCCAGCACCGATGTACGCGCACTGTCCGAAGACCTGCTGGCAGGCTGCGTCGCGTACAGATCCGAGCGCGTCAGTGCGTCGTCGACGAGGCGCAGATGCTCGATCGCATCGCGCGACACAAGCGCATCCAGCTCGTCGACCTGCGTTGCCGCGCCCATCTCGGCGAGCATCGCGCGAATCTTCGCGAGGCGGGTGCGCGAGGCATCGAAGGCGGCGCTGTCCGGCTCGCCCTGTATCGGCGTCACCACGGCCGCGGCTGCCACCTGATCGAGCATCAGGCGCGCGAACTGCGTGTCCAGCGCCTGCCCGACCACCGGGCGCAGAGCTCCCGGCAAGCCAGTCAGGCCATCGGCGAGGAAACGCTTGCGCACGTCGCCGAGCGCCGCCGCCTGATCGAGTTGCGCGCGGTCCCACGTCACGGCAGAACCGTCCGGTACCGGCGGCAGATCCAGATTGCGCGGCAACATCCAGAACGATTGATTCAGCAGCCGGGTCAGGCCGTCACGCATCGCAAGACGCGCGGGCGACACCGCATAGCGCGCGCCTTTGTCGCTCCACACGATGCCGCCGTCGGCGTCGCCCAAGCGCAGCGCGAGCTCGCTCCTGAACGCCCGGAACGCGGTGCCGGAGCGCTCGCGCAGGCGCACGGCAAGGTCCGGCCCGAGCAAGCCACTCTGTGCGACACGCGCGTACACGCGGTCATAGACCGGTCCGGGCGCGAATTGCGGCTGCCGCATCCAACCGCCCTTACCGGCCGCGAGCAGGTCCTGCTGCATGTCGATGCCCGCCACGACCGCACGGTAATCGCTGGTGAGCTGCGTGAAACCGGCAACGCTCGCGTCGGCGTCAGTCAGATTGCTCAGATGGCCGGTCACCGAGCGCTCGGCCGCGAGCAGTGGATTGGTGGTGAACATCGCGTTGTCGAGCTGCTGCGCGCCCTTGTCGAGCGTGCAGCGCAGCGCTTGTTGCACGGCGGGCAGGTTGATGCCGCCGACGCCGTCTGCAGCATACGCGCCAGCGTGATGCGCGTCGCGATAGAAGTACGGCAGGCTGCCCGCCACGTTGCCCTGCAGTTCCGCGCCGAACGCGTAGCGCACGGCGAGCCGCAGCGCGTCGGCGTTGTCCGCCGACGGCAGCTGTAGACGCTGCATCGCCTGCAATGCAGCGTCGAGCTGGTTCACCGAGCCCACGTAGCGCTGCAACGCCCGCATCGCAGCGAGGTCTTCGAGCGCGAGGCTATCCCCTCCGGACGCATCGCCGCTCATGCTCAGCGGCGCCGCGCAGTCGTCGCCGACGATCAGCTGGCCGGTACCCGGATCGCTCGCGACGCCGGTCAACCGGCCCACCTGCGCGAGCATCGCGCGCTCCAGAGCCGTCACCGCGATCTCGCCGAACTCGCGTTCGAAACGCGCCTGAACGCGGGTGTTGAGATCGTCCACGATGTCCCACGAGCCGGGCATGAACACGGTCCAGAACGTGCCTGTGCGCAGCCGGTCGTTCAGCCCGATCAGCGCCAGAGCCTTGCTGCGATACCAGTCCGCCGGCAGCTTCTGGCCACCCTGCTCCGCGGCAACGCGCTCCTGCGCGTCGCGGCTCAGGCCGTCGAGCGCGGCCACCAGGGGGCCGTTACGATGATTGAGCTGCGTGGTCGCGACAACGAGGCCGAGTCCCCAGCCGCCGAGCACGACGATGCCGCCCCAGCGCAGCGCGCGGTGCAGCGCCGGCCGTGCGAGATGCTGTGAGCGGGAGGGTCGCGTCAGGCCGTATTCGAGAAAGATCTTCTTGTCGAACAGATCGCGCAGGAAGGCAGGCTGAAGCATCAGGTCGTTGGCCGGCCGGCCGTCCTGCCCATGAACGACGATCTCCGTGCTTGCCGCTGCGTCGTCACCGCCGCCGAAGCCCGGCTCGCGGTCGTATGAACCGTAAGCGGCCTCCAGCACGGCGAGTTCAGCCGACGCGTCCTGCTCGACGCCGCGCTGCGCGAGTTCGCTGCTGTCGCCCGTCAGGTAGATGCCGCGGAAAAAGAACGGCTCGTGATAAGCGCTTGGCCGCAGCAGTTCGTCGACATAAAGCTGCAACTGCGGGCGGATGGCGTCGATCCGCGCAGGCAGCAACATGAACTCGCGCGCGTCGAGATGGCCCGAATCGAGCGCGAACAGTTCGGCGCTCGCGTCGGAGACCGCTCGCTCGATGCTGCCCATTGCCGTGTCGACCCAGTCGGCCTGATAGGTGACAGACAGGTCGTAAGGCGACGACCAGCCGAGCATGCTTGCGCGCAGCGGCTCGGGCAACGCACGCGCGAACGCGGCGAAGCCAGTCAGCGTCTCGCAGCCGGTCACGATGACGTATACGGCGAAGCGCATTGCAAAGCGGTTCTGCGCAAGCCACAGCCGGCGATGCGCGAGTTTCGCATGGCGGACGAGTTCGAGCCGCGCGTCGGTATGATCGGCAAGCAGCATGGCGGCCGGCACGGTGACCACGACCGAATCGAACGGACGCTGGGGCCGGTATTGGCGGCACAGGCTCAGGAATTCGTCCCAGGGTTTTTCGTCGCTGTCTTCATCGGGTGAACCCAGATAGGCCGCCTTGATGTCGATCACGATGCCGCGGTCGAAGAAGTGCCACGAGATCCCCTGGGTCGCAGCGGAACTCGCGGCTTCGGCGCTCAGCACGCTCGCGACGCCCGCCTGCGAGATCGGCAGCGGCCGCGGGTCGTCGCCTTCGCTCAGGACCATGACCCACGGAATGTTGTAGCGCTCCGAGCGCGACGCAATATTGCCTTCGATCAGCTCGACGGCCTGCCGGAACGCATTGCGCAGCGAATCGGCGCGCAGCCGCACGATCTTGCGCGCAGCCGTCGGCTTGCTCTGCGCGTTGTGCGCGGCGAAATACACCACCGCGCCGAGTACCGCGCACACGACCAGGATCAGCAGCGCCAGCGAAAGCAGGAACAGGTTACTTGTCAGCATGCGCGAACTCCCGCAGATTGCAGCTTGTACAGCCGGCTCATGACTTCACCCCCGCCACCGCATCGCCGCGCAGCGCTTCGCGCACCGGCCACGATTGCCACAGCCACAGTACTTCCGACACTGCCAGCAGCGCCACCATTGCGAGCAGACCGATCATTGTCCAGCGGCTTACCGTCGGCAGCTTGCGCGGCGCGATATGCGAAATCGTGTTTGCATAAGCGGTATCCGCCAGCACACGCTCGCGTCCGCCGAGATCGGCGCGCCGTTGATAGATGAACTCATACAACTCCTCGCGATAGCTGCGCAATTGCGCAGCCGCGTCCGCGCCGCGGAAGCGGCCCTGGAACCCCATCGCCAGCGAGAACAGGCATATCCGCGCGACGTCCCGGCGCGACGGCTCCCGATCCGACAGCAATTGCTCAATCTTGCGGAATACGAGATCACCCGCGACATTGGTACGAAACAGCGTCGATTCGAGCAGATACGCGGTCCAGCGTTCGCGGCCGGTCCACTGCGTGTTGAGCAGGATTTCGTCGGCGAGCACCGCCTTCAGATAGCGGGCGTCCGCCAGGTTCTCCATGTCGAAGCGCGTGCCTTCGCGGTGCGACTGCAACGTCTGGATTTCCAGCAGGTTCAGCAGATGCCGGCTCATCCCGTGCGCAGCCAGTTCCGGATCGGCGTCAGGCGACTCCGAAAAGCGCTTTTGCGCTCCCGTGAGTTCGTGGAGAAAGCTGCGAAACTGCGCCGTGATCAAGTCGTTTTCTTCGGATTCGAATCGATTGCGTGCCATGCCCGGTCTACCTTTTTATTGACTGTCAGCCCTTCACGAACAGCAGCATTTCCTGTGGCCGCTGTGCGCTTGCACTTTCATTAGGGTTACTGATAATAAGCGACTCGCTCGCAAGCACGAGCACCGGGTCGGCCTGGATTTCGAACAGCAGATAGCCGGACCCCGAACGGATACCCAGCTCCTCCGCGTACTCGACAACACGGCGCGACGCGCCGAGCACCCGGCGGCTGCGCAGCGACGCGTAGACGGATTGCGAGCCCACTACCGCGCCGTCCATCCACGCGAGCAGGTCGCGCTCGGACTGGCCGCGCAGGCCGATGACGAGCCGCGCGCCGAGCCACTCCCGCTGCAGCGCGATCTCGAAAGCGCCGTGGCGTAGTTCGAACTTGTGCTCCCGATAACCTTCGCTAACCTCGGACAGCGCGTCGCGCAACGCACGCAGCAGCGGCGTGAATACCGCGAGCGGATCGGCGTGGTCGTAGTCTGGCGGCACGGGCGGCAAGCCGCCGGGCATCAGCATGCTCAGCGAGCCGGAGAGTGAGGCAAGCGCGAAATACAGTGCAAGCGGATGCAAGTGCGGCGTACGCAGCACCGCTTCGGCAAGCGGCAGCGCGGCCAGCAGGCTGCGCAGCCGGTCCTTCAGTTCGAGCTGCGTCAGCCGGTCATCGATCTTCGACGATGGAATCGCCGTCTGCCGCGCGACGAACGCCGCTTTGCCGCGTAACTGTCCGAGCAGCGTGGCAACGGTCGTCCACAGCGGATTGCCGCGGTCAATTTCGATGAGCGGTGGAAGCCGTTCGCCAAGACGGACGACCTCGTTGTCCCGGTAGACCGAACCGAGCCGCAGCGCCACGTACATCGCTGAGGGCAGCTCGCCCGCCGCAAGCGCGAGATTCGGCACGAGACGCGACACGTCGGCGGGCGGTGCCGCCGAGACTTCGTCTTCGACCGGCACGCCGGCGCTCGAGTGAAAGCGCCGCACCTCGTTGTCGCGCCGCATTGACGCGGCAACGGGCAAAGTCAGGTAGAAATCGAGCGGCCCGTTCGCGAGCTGCTCCGCGAACGGCTCAAGCGAAAGTTCGAGCCTGCCGTGCCCGCTCGACTCCGCCGCATAGGACACTGCCGTGCCGTCGGGCATGATCGCATCGAGCGCGAGCACACGCACCACGCCGACAGGCAGCAAGCCGCTGTCGAATACGAGGCGGCGCACGCCCCAGCTGAACGGCGCGGCGGCGAGCGTCTGCCACGCGACGAGCGAATCGACTCGCGCGCTCATCAACTGAAAATGCTGTGGCGCGAGCAGCATGCCTTCGAACCATTCGACTCGGTCCACGACCGGGACGTTGCGCTCATGCATGGCGGCGCCCCTTTTTATGCATGAGAAAGCACGGCGCAGGAACGCGGCGATACATCGGTGCGGAATTCATCGGTTTCATGGAACGCTGATACGGTGTCATTTCACGGCCGATACGGAAAACGTGTTGTTGTCGAGCTGCACCGCGAGGCGGCCACTGAACTGTTCGATCCGCACGCGATGAGCGCCCGGGTCTGCATAGTTGGCAAAGACGAGGGCCGCCGCCACGCGCGGCCGGTCGAACGTGTCGCCGGGCACGTCGACACGCTGACCCGGAACGACTTCCCAACTCCAGTAGCGCAGCGCCTTCGGAAACGTGCTGGCAAGATCGGCGCGCGCAGAAAACCACTTTGAGGCAGGCAGTTCGGCAAGGCGCGCGAGCATCGCGTCGTCCGTCACGAACACGACGTCAACGGCGACCGGACTGTTGTTGTTGACGTCGTCGCTGGCCGAGAGCGTCAACTCGTCCCATTTCACCTTGTCGCCCTTGAAACTAAGGAACGACGGCGCCGCACACCCACTCAGCAAACCCGCGATGCAGGTCGTCAGCAACAGGCCAGCGAAGCGGCATAGGAGGCGCTGCACGCGGGTTGGCATACGCGCTGGTGTGATCAAGGCCATTCTGCAATTCTTCATTTCGCTCCTACCCCTATGCCTATTATTACGATCAGCGATGCCGCCATCAGGACGCAAGCGGCCGTGAGTGCGAGCTGCCCGCGCGTAAACGCAAAGCGCAAAACAGCGCGCGGCTCCTGCAGTGCGTGCAGGTCGAGCAGCGCCAGGCGATCGGCAGGCAAGCCCGCTGACACGAGCGCGACCACCGTGCAGACGCAGAGCAGACTCAGCAGATTGCGCGGTCCTTCGCAAATCAGGTCGATCGCGACCAGCAGCACCACAGCCGCTTCGACCGGCAAGCGCAGCATCGACAGCACAAAGCCCGCGTAACTGACGCCCGCCACGCCGCTCTGCCCCGCCGAGATAAATGCAGCAACCACGGAGGCCGCGCCGATCAGCACCATGTCGCCGACGCCGAGCGGGCAGTTGTAGAGATTGGCGACGAATACGGCGGCAAGCGCGAAGTACAGTGCAGAGCCGGCGCGCACGAAGACAACGCCGAACGGCACGACGAGCTCCGCGACGCCGCGGCTGAAGCCGAGCCGCGTGCTCATCGCTTCGATGGTGTGGGGAATCGGCGCCGTCGCGCTGCCGGAGGTCAGTCCGATCAGCATCGGCGCTTTCAGACACGCAACGACGCGCCCGAACGGCGCGCGTGCGCTCGCCGCGATCGCCGCAAGCGCCACGCCGCACAACAACAACGCGAACAGCACGAAGCACAGCAGGAAGCCGCCCATCGCGCTGAGCGTCGCGCGCTCCGTTTGCCCGACCACGTGGGCGGCCGTGCCGAATACGAGGACGGGCAACAGCAGGTTCGCATGCTCGATGATCGTTTCGAGCGTCCGGTAAATGCCTTCGAACACGCCGTTCAGCACGCTCGTCTGCTCGCTCGAGAGCGCGGCGAACGCCATGCCGAACAGGATCGTTCCCGTGAGGATGCCGAGTGCATGCCCGTCGGCGAGCACGCGGAAGAAGTTATCCGGCACGACGTCGCTCAACACCAGCGCACCCGGCGACGGCGCCGGCCTGCCATGCCCGAAAAGCGTCATGCGCATGTCTTCGGCATCGGTCGCGCTTTGCAGCACCAGTTGCCCAAGCTGCGCGTGAGCGCCGTTCGAAAGAGACTGCCCCGGCGCCACGGCCACGCCGGC
>NZ_AEJF01000138.1 GCF_001028175.1 Caballeronia mineralivorans PML1(12) | reverse complement strand
GTGCCGGCCGCCGCGCACGCGGCAACAAGCGCGACGGCAAGCGCGAACATCGTGCCGATACGCAGTCCCGGACGCGGCAGCGACAGCAGTTGCCGCAGCCCGAAAAACATCGCGAACACGAGCAACGGCACGGCCGCCATATTCACGATCGCCAGATAGATCTGGCCCGCGAAATACGCGAGCGCACCAGCAGGACCGGCGAAAACACCCGCGAACGCGCCGAGTCCAAGGCACAGAAGCAGCACGAGCGTGCTGTTCGAAAGCCGCTTTAACGTGTTCATTGACGCGTGTTCCAGCCTCGCGCGAGCGCATACGACACGGTCGCGCGCGCGAGTTCGAGCGTGCTGTCGACGAGTGTCATCGGCGGCGCGGACAACTCGCGCGCCGCCAGCGGGATCTCCGTGCAGCCCATCACCGCCGCTTGCGCGCCGCGCGCCTTCAGGTCAGCGAGCGCCGCCGCGAGTTGCAGCGCCGACTCGCCGAACTCGCCCGCCTTGACCGCCACGATGCACGCGTCAATGCGCTGCTGGGTCGCATCGTCGGGCACCACGGGTTCCATGCCGCGTGCGCTTAGCATCTTCTGATAGAGCTCCGAGTGCAGCGTGCCGCCCGTCGCAAGCACCGCGACCCGGCGCGTACCGTGCGGCACAGCAGCCACGCAGGTTTCGGCGATATGGAGAATCGGCGCTTTGCTGTGCCCGCGAATCGCGTCGAACCAGTAGTGAGCGGAGTTGCACGGAATCGCAATCAGTTCGACACCGTTGCGGTTGAGCATGTCGATACCGTCGAGCATTGCGGGCAGCGGGTCCTCGCCGGCCTCGAGCATGGCCTTCGAACGGTCCGGAATATGCGGCAGGTTGGCGATCAGCAGCGGCAGGTGCTGCTGGTCGCACGCGGCGCCTGCTGTACTCGTGAGCCGGACCACGCGATCCATGAAATCGACTGTGGCAAGCGGCCCCATGCCCCCAAGAATACCGATGAGTGCCATCTCGTTCTCCTAGATCTTGAGCGGACGCGGACAGATCACCGACACAGCCGCCGTATTGCCGATGACGAGAATCAGGGTGCGCAGCATGTCGCAGAGCGGATCGACCGCGAGGAACAGGATGAACGCGGCTTCGAACGGCAGGCTCAGGTACACGCAGGTCATGCCGACGAGCGACACGGTCACGAGTCCCGTCATGCCCGCGGAGGCGAACCCGGCGAGGACCGAGGCAAGTACCACCGTGCACACCTCCACGACACCGAGCGAGCGCCCATACAGTTGCGCAATGAAGAGCGTCGCGCAGACGTAATAGACCATCGGCCCGACCCGCAGCAGCGACACCGTGAGCGGCACCATCAATTCGACACGCGCGCGCGCGAAACCGAGCTGGTCGACGAGGCTTTCGATCATGCTCGGCATGCACGCCGCGCTGTTGCGCGTGGCGAGCGCCAGCGCGAAAGGCGGGCGCAGCGCTTCGAGCGTCGTGCCAAGCGAATGGCTTGAACGTTTCCAGATGACCACGGCAGCCAGCACGAGCAGCACGACCGAGACGATGAAAAACGCGATCACGAATTGCAGCATGGCGTGCAGCGGACCGACCCCCGACCTGCCAAGCTGCGCCGCACTCATGCAGAAGAGGATCAGCGGCAGCGGATAGCTGAGCCAGTGCATCAGCTTCTGGCACGCCTGGTAGATCGTTTCGAGCGCCTGGCTCAAGCCCACCGAGATCCGCTCCGGTACGCGGCCCACGGCGAGACCGAACAGCAACGCGAACACAAGTGTCTTCAGCGCGTCGCCGTTGGCGAGCGCCGCGAAGATGTTGCTCGGCACGAGGCTCGCGAGCACGTCATACAGGCTGAGTCCTTTCACCGCGACGTCCGTACCGTACAGATTCATCACGGTCTCGCTGGAGCTGGAATCATTGCCGACCATCAGGCCGAACGTGTGCATGGTCGCACTCGACAGATTGGCGCCTGGCCGCATCACGAGCAGTACCAGCGCACCCACCAGCGCGACCGTCGCCGAAGCGCACAGGAACACGGTCACGACACGCAACAACAGCCGCGAGGTGCCGCCGTCGCGAAATAGACGCTGGAGGCTGAAGATCACGGCGGACACCATGAACGGCAAGGTAGTCATCTTCAGCAGATTGACGTAGACGTCGCCTACGATACCGAGTTTCAGCGCCTCCTCGGGCACGAGCAGGCCGAAAGCGCCCCCGAGCGCCAGACTGCCGATCACCGCCCAGGGGTTGACGGCGAAAGCATAGATTTTGTTGGATATCATCGTTGCCGCCCCGATTTTCACGATTGGACTAGTTAGTTGTTCGAAGCCTGCAGCAAAGCGGTCACGTCGAGCTTCGTGCTGCGCTCGGCGAGAAACTGATTCACGTACGCGAGCAGCGCCGGCGCACCGACATTCACGCCGATCGCGATCGTGTCGTCCAGATCCTCCAGCGTGACGACTCTCAACCGCAAAGAGGCCGTCGGGTCCTGCTTGAGCACGTGCTTGACCTCGAACTCGTCGCGATACGCAGCTGTGACCTCGCCCGCATCCAGTGCCTTGAGCACCGCCCCCCAGCTCGGATAACTAGTCACCTGGGCGTGAGGGAAATTGGCCCGCACGTAGGCGGAATACGATGAATTCATGACCACGCCGATGGTGCCGTCATACGAGCGGATCACGTCCGGCACGGTACGGCCGTGCGCGAACTGGGCAAACTTCACGCGGTTCAGCAGCAACGCGCGATGCAGCCGGACATAGGGCACGCTGAAGCTGATGATCTCGGCGCGCGGCAGCGTGCGCGACAGCTTGCTGACCGCCATATCGGCCTGACCGTTCGCGAGCAGATCAACGACGGCGTCGAACGTCCTGGCATCGCGATTGAAGCTCACCTTGACGCCGAGCTTCGCCGCGATTTCCTTTGCGATGTCGATGTCGATACCGGTCAGCTGGCCATCGTGTTCTTCAAAAAATGGCGGCTGGTCGACGCCGAGTATCGCTACCACCAGTTCGCCTCGACTCACGATGCGCGCAAATTCAGGAGCGAGCAGGTGTCCGTCCGGCATCCGTACGAGTCCGGTCGGCGTCGTGACCAG
>NZ_AEJF01000137.1 GCF_001028175.1 Caballeronia mineralivorans PML1(12) | reverse complement strand
CGCCGCCGCGGCCACGTTGCGCCAAGCGCCTTGCGGCTTGCCCTTCGCGTAACGGCGTTCCTCGCGGAGCTGGCCGTCAGGGCCGAAGCGGCGCACCGTGCCATGGAGCAGATCGTGCTGATACGGCGAGGTCTGCACCAGTGCGCCGTTAGCTGCGTAATCGCGCGTCTCGCCTTCGAGCAAACCGGCGCGGTAGTGCGCGCGGCGCACTACCGCGCCGTCGTGCAGGTACACCGCCTCCCGCTCGAGCTTTCCGGCTTCGTAGTGAAGCCGCGAGGTCGCAAGCCCAGACGGCGCATACGACACGCTCTCGCCGTGCAGCACGCCGAGCGCGTATTGCCGGTGCGCCGCGACCCGGCCGTCCTGATACAGCGTTGTCACGCCGTGCAGCCGGCCGTCGGCATAGCACGCCTCCTGAACGAGCGCACCATTCGCATCGAAGACCCGCAACGGACCGGACAGTTCGCCACCCAGGTAATGCGCCTCCAGTAGCGGTACTCCACCCGGGCCATAGCGGACCATCTCGCCATGCGGCACGCCGCCCTGCAGCGACGTGCGGCAGACCATCTGCCCCGCTGCATCACGCTCCTCGATCGCGGTCGAGGCTTGCGCATGTGCCGCCGTCCCGGACGCGGCAGTGCCGGTGCCCGCGGCTAGCGCGCGAGGCATGGCTGATGGGGACGGGGAATCGCTCATGGGATATCTCAGTTCAGCTTGATGAGCGCACCCTTGAGCGCGAGCATCGCGCCGCCGTCGACGGTCTGCGTGGTCGACGCCTTGCTCTGCACTTCCAGCCCCTCGTTGGTGAGGGTCGTTCCCGCCTTGTTGCCGAGGGTCGTGCCGGCCTGACTCTGCAGCGACGTTCCGGCCTTGATGCTGATCGATCCGCTCACGTCGATGACGAGATTGCCGCTTACCTTCAGCGTGTAGTTGCCACTCACATTTTGCGTGAACGCGGCATGATTCGTGTGGGTCTCGTCGCCGGTCACGTCGAGCGCACGCGTGCCCTTGACACTATGCGTCTCCTTGCCGGTCTGAACGTCGACCGTGCGGTCCCCCTTCTGGACAATGTGCATTTCCGCACCCGCCATGACGGTCGTCGACAACGCATTTTCGACCGCGATGTTCAGGTCTTTCTGGGCATGCAAATACAGCTCCTCGCTGTTGAGCTTGTCCTCCATGCGAATCTCGTTGCCCGCCGTGCCGCCCTTCGACGAGCGCGACCGGATCACGCTCTGGGTCTGCAGCGACGGCAGGCCGACCGGCAGCGTGTCCTGCTTGTTGTAGACGCTGCCTGTGACGAGCGGCCGGTCGGGGTCGCCGTCGACGTAGCTGACTATCACCTCCTGGCCGACACGCGGCAGGAACAGATGGCCCCAGCCGTGTCCCGCGGCCCCCTGCGCCACGCGCACCCAGCATGAGCTGTTCTCGTCGGCGCCGGCTGCGCGATCCCAATGGAATTTCAGCTTGATGCGCCCATACGCGTCGGTCCAGATCTCTTCGCCGGACGAGCCGGCGACAAGCGCCGTGTGCGTACCCGCTACAACGGGGCGCGGCGTAACGAGCGGCGGCCGGAACGGTACCGATAACGGAAATACCTCGAACTCGTTGTCATACCTGCCGGTCGACGCGCTATGGGTCACGGCGCGCACGGCGTACGGCACGTTGAGCGCACCGTTTGCGTGGCCGCCCAGCGTGAAAGTCGTGCCCGCCGTGAGGCTGTAGCAAGCACTGCGGCCGCGGCCGGTGCGCTGGTCCATCTGCTGCGCCGCGAGCCGCAGGCTCGCCGTCCGGGTACCGTCCGCAGCCTTTGCGTAGCGGCCCGGAAAGGTATAGCGGCTGCCGCTCGCGGCGCTGCCCGAGGCCGTCGAGTTCGCAGTCAGGATCGACGCGATCGTATAGTCGTAGTCGGCCACGACATGCTCGGCCTCCACGAGTCCCGTCGACATTTCAAACGCGCGGATGCGTTCGAGCTCACCGTGTGCGGCCGAATCGCTCGAGAACCAGAGCTGCGCGCAGTCCTCGCCGGCACGGTGCGCCGAGGGGCTGTCCGCGAGGACCATCGTGTGCGTGCCGTTGGCGAAGGTGAAAAAGTAAAAGATGCCCTCTTCTTCCATCAGCCGCGAGATGAACTGCAAAGCGCTCTCGTCGTACTGCACGCAGTAGTCGCGCACCGCATAACTACCTGTCACGCGTGACTCGACCGTCACCCCGGCGCCTGACAGCAGCTTCGTGATGATGTCGAGCGCGCTCTGTTTCTGGTAGATCACACGGTTGCTGCCAAGCACGAGCAACCACAGCCGCGGGGCCAGCTCAGCCGAATAGAACCCGTCCTGCCCGTTCGCGCCGACCTGGGCAAAGCGCGTGACGATGCCATTGAAGAAGCGGCTCGGCCCCGACGAGGCCTGCAGCGTCACGGTCACGCTCTTGCCGACGATCTCCTGCGGGTCGAGCCGCTTGTTCGACGAGCGCATGCGCAGATGGAAACGGAACGGCTCCGAGATCGCTTCGCGACCACCGAAGCCTTCGAGCAGCAGCACGTCTGCGCCGAACGGCGTGCTGATCGAAAGCAGGCAATCGAGCTGGGTTGCCGTCACATCCGTCACATCGGTCACGTCACGCCTCCTCACGCGGCGCAAAGCGCAACGCAATGCCGCCTGCCGCGGTGAAGGCGAGATCCACGCCGCCAAACGGTTCGGCTACCGAAATGCGTTCGAGCACTTCACGCGCAAGTTCAGGCAACACCGAATGCGTGAGGATGTGATCGACATTGCGTGCGCCGCTGTCCACTTCCTTGCAGCGCTCGGTGATGACCTGCGCGAATTCGTCGTTCCACGTCAGGCGTGCGTGATGATTGCGCTCGAAGCGTTCGGCAAGGCGCGCGAGCTTCAGGTTCACAATCGACGTAATCTGCGCGTCGCCGAGGTGGTAGTACGGCACCAGCACGAGGCGGCCTAAAAATGCCGGGCTGAACTGCTTGAGCAGCGCGGGCCTCAGACGCTCGATCAGCACCTCGGGCGGCGGCCGACGGCCGCCCTGGCACGCCTCCGTGATGACGTCCTGGGCAGCGTTCGAGGTCAGCAGGATCAGCGTGTTCCTGAAGTCGATCGGCACACCTTCACCGTCTTCCATCACACCCTTGTCGAACACCTGGAAAAACAGTTCGAGCACATCCGGGTGGGCCTTTTCCATTTCGTCGAGCAGCACGACGCTGTAGGGACGGCGCCGCACCGCCTCGGTCAGCACGCCGCCGCGGCCGTAACCGACGTAGCCCGGCGGCGCGCCTTTGAGGCCGGAGACGCTATGCGCCTCCTGGAACTCGGACATGTTGACGGTGATCATGTTGCGCTCGCCGCCGTACAGCATGTCGGCAAGCGCCGCGGCCGTCTCCGTCTTGCCGACACCGCTCGGGCCGACCAGCAGGAACACGCCGACAGGCTTGCCCGGATCATCGAGATCGGCGCGGAATGTGCGCACGCGGCGCGCAATCGCATCGAGTGCCTCGTTCTGGCCGACTACGCGTTCGGCCAGCTTGTCCTGCAGATAGAGGACCGTGTGCAGTTCGTCGGCGAGCATGCTGCCGACCGGAATGCCGGTCCAGCCGGAAATCACCCTGGCGACCATGCCTGAGTCGACGCAGACGGGCACCATCGGCTCATCGCTCTGTACCGCTTCGAGACCCTTCTCCAGGCGGCCGAGGTTGGCGCGCAGCGAAGCGCCGTCCTCGTCCTCGCTGGCTTGCTCCTGTTCGGCCAGATGCCGCGCGATCTTGCTTCGCCACGCGAGAATTTCATCGACGGCACGCCTTTCGGTGGCGAGCTTGTCGCTCAGGCGGGCGTGCTGCACGCTGCGCTCTTCGAACTGAGCCGCGAGCGCGCTGATGGCGTCGTCGTGATCCGCACCCGTGGCTGCTTCGTGGCGCAGGATCCGCAACTGGTTCTCCGCTGCCTCGATCGCGCGGCCGAGCGCCTCGATCTCTTCGGGGATGCCGCTCTGGCCGATCGCCACGCGCGCACAGGCGGTGTCGAGCACGCTGATCGCCTTGTCCGGCAACTGGCGTCCCGAGATGTAGCGGTGCGAGAGTTTCACCGCGTCGCGAACAGCCTCGTCGAGAATCTCGACGCCGTGATGCAAGGACAGCTTGGCCACCATGCCGCGCAGCATCTCGATCGCCACGGCCTCGCTCGGCTCCTCGACCTTGACGACCTGGAAGCGCCGCGCGAGCGCCGGGTCGCGTTCAACGTATTTCTTGTACTCGGCCCACGTGGTGGCTGCGATCGTGCGCAGCTCGCCGCGCGCGAGCGCCGGCTTGAGCAGATTTGCCGCATCGCCCTGGCCTTCGCTGCCGCCCGCACCAATCAACTGATGCGCTTCGTCGATAAAGAGAATCACCGGCACCGGCGAAGCTTTCACCTCGGCGATGACCGACTTGAGGCGGTTCTCGAATTCGCCCTTCACGCCGGCACCCGCCTGCAGCAGCGCAAGGTCGAGCGAACGCACGCAGACATTGACGAGCGCGGGGGGCACCTGGCCTTGCACGATGCGCTGCGCGAACCCTTCCACGACGGCCGTCTTGCCGACGCCGGCTTCCCCGGTCAGGATCGGATTGTTCTGGCGGCGCCGCAGCAGCACGTCGATCAACTGGCGGATTTCCGCATCGCGACCGCAGATCGGATCGATCGCGCCTTCGCGCGCGAGCGCGGTCAGGTCGACCGTGTATTGAGCGAGCGCCGAGCCGCGGCCACTGCCACCCGCGGCCGCGGCGGACGGCATGACCGGCATCGAAACCTGCGGTGAG
>NZ_AEJF01000136.1 GCF_001028175.1 Caballeronia mineralivorans PML1(12) | reverse complement strand
GACAGCAGCGCAAGCAGCCCCGTCAGCGAGTGCGGTGCGCCGCCGAACAGCCCTGCGTGGCGCAGCCAGAGCCGCGTGCCTTGTGGACCTCGTTCGCCACCGTGCAGACCGAGGTTGCCGAGCGCATCGAGACATGCCGCGAGCGCGGCGTCGTCGGGTGAGCGTCCGCTCAGGCCCGGCGCATGCTTCTGCCGGCTCCGGTACAGGAACGACAGGAAGCGGTGATTGAAAATGTCCAGAAGATCGGCCATTGCCGGCTCGCGCGTCGTGCGCCGCGCCAGCACCATCTCCGTGAACGGCAGGGGCAACGGGCCGTTCGCACCGGCCAGCGTCAACACCGGCGTGGTCAGCGTGTAGGTCTCGCGGGGTGCGCGCGCGGCTTGCTTTGCCGCGCTGTCGGTAGCGTCATCGACAGGATCGATCGCTGCCGTCTCCACTGCGTCCGGCAGCGCGTGACGGAGCACCGTGCGAATATCGCTGGCTTCAAACGCCAGCGACACGAACCCCTTGAGACGCACCGCTTCGTCCGTGCCATCGCCGTAGCCGAGCGCCCGGGCCCATGGCTGCGCACGCTCCAGCAGATGGATGGCCTGGAACAGGTCGAAACCCTGTGGCTGCGCGACCAGACGAGCGATCAAAGCAGTTGCTGGCAGCCGGTCATCGGCTCCCATTGCTTCCATATCTCGTCTCCCCGGCGCACCACCAGCCGTACAAAGGAATTGACCGACGTGTACATCGCGAAGAAGCGCGCGAGCACCGCACCCAACAGCAACGGCGAACCGCCGACAAACGCGTCGGCATCGAACTCGACGCTGACTTCAGTGCCGCGGCAATAGCCGCGCCACGCCTCGCCACCCACGTGTGCCGTGACGTTACGCGCCGCGATGCTCCTGATGCCGCGAATCTGATCCTGCTCGCGCGGCCCCTCCGAGGCGAACAGGCGCAGCATCTCCTGCAGCTCGCGCTGACCGGTCGCCCCGCTTACCAACGAGTGATAGTTGCGCGTCAGCAGCGATACCAGGCGCCAAAGCGTGTCGCTGCCGAGCGGCGGATTGCGCTGCGCAGTCGGTTCATAGAGGCAGCGCACCCGCGCGTTCTGCGAAACCCGTTCGACCAGCATGCGTGCACCGACCGGCACCTGTTCGGCGAGCCGGCGGTTGGTGCATAGCACGTTCGCATAGACGACCGGCGCATCGGGCTGGCCGGCCACGTTGCTTGCATCGACGAAACCCAGATACACGTCCACGCCCGGCAAGTTGCTACGCAGGCTGTGCTCACGGCGGGCAAACCAAAACATCGTGTCGCTGCCCGCCTCATTCCGGCCGCTGTGGTCGGCCGCTGTGAAACACGGCACCATCGTCTCGCGATCCTTTGCCGGATCGGACACGACCACCGACAGAATCGAATGGATCTCGGTGATCGGTTCGCGCTTCTGATCCGCGACGAGCCGGTATTCGTAAGTGCGTTGGTCGATCACGACCGGTTCGCTGGTCTGCGAGAACAGATTCACGATCGGCGTGCAGCCGAGCCGGAAATGCTGTGCGCCGAGCATGCCGAGCCCACTCGGCACGTGGTCCAGATGCAGCACGATGTCGCAGGTGCGCCCAGCGCCGAGGCGACCGGCCGGCAGACTCAGATCGAAGAAATGAAACTTGCGCGGAAACGCAAAGTACTCCTGCATCAGCCCATACGCCGGATGCGCGTGAGACGGCTGCGGCAGCACGCTGTCCTCCTCGGCGTAGCCGACCTCGCGCCATGCGGACGGCGACAGCATCACCGCCGGCCCCTGCCCCGGACGCAACGAGACATCGGTAACGCCCGACACGAGCAGTTCATAGAGTGGCATCGTCACCATCCAATCCCCGTGCAGATGGATGCGCAACTGCGTCAGGTCGAGTTCGGCAAAGTCGCCCCCCGCTTCGCATTCAAGCGTCAGGCGCAGCGTCGCGTCTTCGCCGAAGACCGCGCGGCTGATCTTCAACGGCCACAACACGGTGTCCCATGCGGTGCGAAAGCGGCACGACTCTCCTGTTTCGGTGCGGGCGGCAAGACCCGTGTGACGCGGTACACGAAATCCGGCTGTCACCTTCCCCTGAGTGAGATCGAGATCGAACTGCGCGACCGTCATCGACGGAATTGTCTGCACCAGCGATGGACAGACGTTCTCGAGCAACGCCCCGGCGATCTCCGGAAACGCCTGATCGAGATCGCGATGGACACGGGCGGCGAGAAATGCGGTCGCCTCGACCAGACGCTCCGTGTGCGGATCAAGCGATTCGGTTCCGTGCAGCGCGAGGCGCGCGGCAACCTTCGGGTATCGCTGCGCAAAGTCGGCACCCTGCGTGCGCAGGTACGAAAGCTCGCGTTTGTAGTACTGGAGAATGTCGTCGGACGCCATCTCAATCAAGCTCCAGCGGACGCGTCTCGACGGTGCCGCTGCCGCTGGTCGCCAGTTCGAAGAAGACGTGCTCGACCGACTTTCCCTGGCGCATGTCGCCGTCGATCGCGAGTATGGCGTGCTGCTCCCGCCCTGGCGGAAATGCGAACTCCACGGTGACATTCACGAGCCGCGGCTCGAACAGCTTTATTGCATGCCGGATCGCATCGGCGATTGCGTCTCGATCTGGGCCTGAACGCAGCGAACGTTCGGAGAAATCCGGTACACCGTAGTCGATCACCGTACCCTCGCTCTGGAGAAATGCCTCCATCGCCAAGCGCGAACGCGCATTGAGCAGACGCGATAGTTCACGCGCAACAGATTGCCGAAGCGCATCCTCTCCGAGCATCGATGCGTCCGCATTCTCGACGAGACGCTCGAAGAGGGGCAGGGGATAACCGTTGGCGATTGCCGACATAACGCGAAACCGGTTGAACTAGCTGGACGGGTCGCCCACCGGGCGGCGGGCGACGGCGTGTTACGCCTTGGGAGCGACGGCCTTGTTGGTCGAGCGATCCCAGCCGAACGGCGCAGTGCCTTTTTTCGTCGAGTCCGTGTTCTGCTGGGTGTATTGGGACGTCATCGCCGAATAGTTAATCGACAACGAATCCATCATGTCGGAACCGCCGCCGCTCGTCGCGATGTTTGCGACCATCGCATTGGTGAGCACGTATTTCATATGCAGCATGAACTTGCCGCCCTCGTTGCGCCCGATGGAAATCGTCGCGTCGCCGAGCTTGGTGCCGGCGGCGCAAGCCGCGTATAACGCAGGCGTCGACTGGTCCGTGCTCTTGCTGACCGAGAATTCGGAAAAAGACGGGCGCCCCAGGGTGCGCTCTGTATTGGAGGAATCGACGCCCATTGCCATTGAGACGCTGTGGGAAAACGACATGAGCAGGATGCCGTTGGCAAAACCGTCGACCAGCGAATTGCCCTTAATATCCTTGAATTGAAGGATGATCGTATCCATGATTGGCCTGAATTAGATAGTTATGAAAAGACAACACGACGCGCGGCGCGGTGCCGCACGTCGTCCATCAAGCTGCCGCAGCGGGCAGGTCTGCAACCAGACGAATCGATGCCGTGAGTTCTTCCATCTGGAAGTGCGGCTTCAGGAAGCAGGTCGCGCGATATGCGCCTGGCTTGCCAGGAACCTCGGTGACGTCGACCCGTGCTTCGCCCAGAGGAAAACGCGCCTTCTGCGCCTGCGACGCCGCCGGGTTGATCAGCACGTAATCGGCAATCCAGTTGTTCAGATAATTCTCCACGTCAGCGCGCGTCTGAAAACTGCCGACCTTGTCGCGCATCATCACCTTGATGTAGTGCGCGAAGCGCGACGCCGCGAGCACAAACGGCAGGCGTGCCGACAGTTGCGCGTTGGCGTTGGCCGCATCCTTGTTGTAGACCTTGGGCTTGTTGGCCGTCTGTCCACCGAAGAAGGTCGCGAAGTTCGAGCCCTTCGAATTGACGAGCGCGACGAAGCCGAGATCGCTCAGTTCCTTCTCGCGGCGGTCGGTGATCGTGACCTCGGTCGGGCATTTGAGAACAACGTCGCCTTCGCCGGTCTTGTAGGCATGCGCGGCGATGCCGTCCACCTTGCCGCCACCCTCCACACCGCGAATCGCGGTTGCCCAGCTGTATTTCGCGTAAGCATCCGTGATGCGCAAGCCGAGTTGATAAGCGGCGTTCGCCCACAGGTATTTGCTGTGATCCGTGCCGTCGACGTCTTCTTCGAAGTTGAAATTCTCGACCGGCTTGGTCTTCGCGCCGTACGGCAAGCGCGCCGCATAGTTCGGCAGCACGAGCGTCACGTAGCGCGAATCTTCCGACTCGCGGAAGCTGCGCCAGCCGGCCAGTTCAGCGCTTTCGAAGGTCTTCGACAGGTCGCGTGCGACACCGAGTTCGGTATAGGACTTGAGATCGAACAGGCTTGGCGCCGCTGCTGCCACGAACGGCGCATGCGCGGCCGCCGCGACGCGCGAGATGCGCTCGAGCAGCGCGATGTCCTGCGGATGCCGGCCGAACGTGTAGTCGCCGATCAGCAGCGAATACGGCTGACCACCGAAGGTGCCGTATTCGTCCTCGTAAATCTTCTTGAACAGCACGCTCATGTCGTGATCGACGGCCGACTCGAGATCCTTGAGCAGCTCTTTCTTCGTGACGTTGAGCAAACGCAACTTCAGGCGCGTGCTCGTCTCCGTACCGTACACCATGTCATGCATGCCGCTCCACGACGCTTCAAGCGCCTGAAAGGCGGAATCGTGCATGATCGCATTGAGCTGGTCCGTCAGCAGTCCGTCGATTTCAGCGACACGCTCGTTGATCATTGCCACCACGCTCTTGTCGGGGCTCGTGCGCATGCCCTCGTCGAGAATTTGCGAGGCGAGCTGACCGATCAGCTTCTTCGCGTAGACTCCCTGCGAGGGTTCCACGGCCATGTTGCCTTCCTGAACGATGCGGTCGAGGAGACTCAGCTCGGCCTCGTTCGAGGTCGTCCCGGCTACCGCGCTGTCGGCGGCAGAATTCGTTTTCATCTGGATCCCCCTTGGGGAGTTCGTTGCGTCAGCGACGCGGAGAATGGGTCCGTCACTCAGACGGCGCGCCTTCGGCCACTGGCGCCCCGGACGTATCGCCAGCATGTGCCTGGCTTTGCACCTTCTTCAGTTCTTCGGAGTTCTGCACAATGCTTTCGAGCATCGAGTCCAGCTCGTCGTTGCCGTCGAGCTTCGCAAGCAGATCGCGCAACTGTTGCCGGGCTTCGAGCAGCTTGGCGAGGCGCGGTACCTGGCTCACCAGGCTCTCCGGATGGAAGTCGGAGAACTTTTCGAAATTCAGCTCAACCTTCAGATTGCCTTCGCCTTTCATCGTATCGGGTACCGACAGATCGAGGCGCGGACGGATCTTGCTCATGATTTCGTCGAAATTGTCGCGATCGATTTCGACGAGGCGGCGCTCCTTGAGCTTGGGCAACGGCACTGCAGGTTGACCCGAAAGATCGGCGAGCAGGCCAACCACCATGGGCAATTCACGCTTTTCGACGGCATCGCCGAGCTCGACATCGTAGGTAATCTGAACGCGCGGGGGGCGATTACGTCCCACCCACTGCTGTAAACTGTTGGACATGAACCTCTCCGGGAATGAGAAACTCTAATGCGTTGGAAATCACCCAAACTCGCAGCGATCATCTGCGGATGGACACGATAAACAGTGGGATTGGGAAGCGATGACGCACGACAGCCATTGCCCAGATGCAACGCCAGAGCGAAACGATAGCCAGAGCAACAGGTTCCTCCGACCACGGCCCAAATACTCGTTGCCAGCACCTGCGGCAAAGCCAATGCAATCCCCCGACGCATTGACGACGAGGAGTGTAGGTGTGCCGCCAAGACCGAATTGATCGGGTGTCTCAGTTTTTAGAATAAATTTTGGCTCGTCCGCCCGCAGGACGAGTTCGGGTTCTGTCGGGGTAGGGATTTCCAGGCGATTCGATGCAAAGTTGATGGGAATGCTTAAATTGCAAGTTCGTAGAACTGTTCGGCGGCTGAGCGTTTCTGGTCGACGCCAGTCTGCATCTGTCCTTTCGCGATCATGTGCATAACTTCGATACCAGACAAGATGATGCGAGCGCAGCGAAAGTTCTTAAACCCAAGCATCGGCCGCGCAACACGTTTGATCGCTCGATGGTCCTGCTCAACAAGGTTGTTTAGGTTACGGTAAAGGCCGCGAAAGGACGCATCGACGTATTGCTCGCCAATGCGGGACTGGGAGACACCCAGCCGATTGGTTCGATCACCGAAGAATCGTTCGACCGGATTTTCGGCGTGAACGTCAAGGGAACTCTGTTCACCGTTCAGAAAGCATTGCCGATGATGACAGCGGGTGGGTCGATCATCCTTACCGGCTCGACGACGGATCAGATGGGAACGCCTGCCTTCAGCGTCTATAGTGCATCGAAGGCCGACATTCGCAATTTTGCAAGAAGCTGGGCGCTGGACTTAGTGGGGACCGGAATTCGTGTAAACGTGCTTTCGCCAGGCCCGACTTCCACACCGGGTCTGCTCAATGGACTGGCCCGCAGCGGCCAGCAGGAAGCCATGATGGCCGGCCTGATCGCTAAAACCCCTCTTGGGCGCATGGGGGACCCGGACGAAATCGCCGCTGCCGCACTCTTCCTTGCGTCTAATGACAGCAGCTTCATGACTGGAAGCGAGTTGTGCGTCGACGGCGGGTACGCGCAGATCTGAAGCGCTTGCCTTCGCAGGCATGGGTTGACCTACCCTTGGAGCGGCTCTAAGCCGCTTTCTTCAAAACCGCGTACGGCCCTCCGCGCGGCTTCCATCCATCTATATAGGGCTTGGCCGCGCCTTTTGCGGCGGCAACCCTATCCCTCCCCAAGCGAACGACCATCCTGTCGTTACGTTGTGCATGACGGCACTTTATCGGTGCCTGACCTCTTTCAAATTCCACGACGGTGCACGCAGGTCGCGTCAATTAACACCCGCACAAGCCTGTTTTATGTGGCACACTTCATGCATAGTGAATTTTATTCAAGTTACTTGAATACACTCACTAACCCATCTTTGCGGCGTGGCCGCACGGGAGCATCATGCATAAGTCACTCCGTACGTTTGTCTTGTCGATGACCGGCGCGCTTGCGCTGTGCGCGTCGATCCCGGGTCACGCGCAAAGCAGCGACCTGCTCGCACGCGTGAAGGCGAACAAGGAAATCACGGTGGGAACGGAAGCGCGTTATGCCCCGTTCGAGTCTATCGAGAACGGCAAGATCGTCGGTTATGACGCGGACCTTCTGCAATACGTGCTGAAGTCGTTGCCCGACGTCAAGCTCAAGCAACTCGACCTGCCGTTCCAGGGCTTGCTACCGGGCCTTGACGCAAAACGCTTCGACATGGTGATCACCGCCGTCACCGTCAATAAGGATCGCGCGAGCCACTTCGCGTTCACGTTGCCCATTGCGGATGCAACCGCAGGTGTGCTGGTGCGTTCGAACGAAGCTTCCATCAAGTCGCCGAACGACCTGAACGGCAAGATCGTCGGATCGCAAACGGGCTCGGCACAATTGCAGGCGTTGATGACACTCGACAAGAACCTGAAGGCCGCCGGCGGTCCGGGTATCAAGCAGATCAAGCAATACGTTGCCTTCGACGAAGCTTATGCGGATCTCGCGGTGGGCCGGCTCGATGCGGTCGCGCAGTCGGTCTCGAATCTCGGACCCTTGCTGAAGTCACGTCCGGGCGTGTTCACCCTGCTGCCGCAGAGCATTGGACCGAAGAGCTATTTCGCGTGGGTCGCGCGCAAGGACACCGACAGCGCGACGCTGCTCAAGCTCTTCAGCGACGGCATTGCACGCGCGAATCATGACGGCACCATGAAAGCGCTGCAGATGAAGTGGTTCGGCACGACCATGGACGTTCCCGCCGACGCCATGCCCGAACCGTCGATGTAAGCAGTATCCATCGACATGAATCCGCCCGATCTCCTCGCGCGCTGTCTCGGTTATCTGCCGCAACTGCTGGACGGCGCCATCACGACGCTGTGGCTCTCGGCGATCGCGGTGGCGTGCGGCTTCTTCGCGGGCATCTTCATCTACATGATGTCGGCGAGCAAGAGCCGCACGCTGGCCACGGCCGCACGGGCCTACGTGAGCATCTTTCGCGGCACGCCAGTGCTCGCGCAATTGCTGGTGTTTTTTTACGTGCCATCGGGGCTCGGGTGGGCCATCCCTGGTGTAGTCGCGGCGGCCGTGGGCTTATCGATGAATACGGCGGCGTATCAGTCGCAGATTCTCGGCACCGGTTTTATCGCGATTCCGCGCGGGCAGATCGAAGCGGCGCAGACCTTCAATCTCACGCGCCGCCAGACGCTGTGGCACGTCGAGATTCCGCAAGTGGTTGCGTTGACGTTGCCGGCGCTGGTGTCGGAGATGATCGATATCGTGAAGGCGTCGGCGGTAGTGTCGGTGATTGCCGTCACCGACCTGATGCGCGTCGGCCAGCAATTGTCTTCGGTCAGTTACCGGCCGCTCGAGGTCTACACGCTCGCTGCGTGCTTCTATCTCGCGATCACTTCGCTGCTGTCGCTCGCCGGCCGGGGTATCGAACGGCGCGTGGCGCGGCGAGCCTGAGCCATCTATGAACAGTTTCCTCTCGCTCATACCGCGCTTCGCCGAAGCCATCCTCGTTACGCTCGAGGTCAGCTTGCTCGCGGCCTTTATCGGCGCGCTGGGTGGCTTCGTGTTGAACGCGCTGCGGCTGCGGTTTCCGCGCTGGCTTGCTGGACCGTATCGCGTCTATGTGTGGCTCGTGCGTGGTACGCCGTATCTGTCGCAACTCGTGATTGTCTATTTTGGCTTGCCCGTGATCGGCATCACCATGACCGCCGTGCAGGCAACTATTGTGTCGCTGGCGTTCTATTCCGCGGCCTACTTCGCGGAGATTTTTCGCGCCGGCTGGGCCAGCATTCCGCGCGGCCACATGGAAGCGGCGCGCGCCTTTGGCATCAGCCGGTGGGCCGCTTTTCGCGGCATCGAAATGCCCCAGGCGATCGCGTTTGCCATTCCGTTGCTCGCGAACCAGACCATTCTTGTCATTAAGGAAAGCGCAGTGGCGTCGATCATCACCGTGCCTGAATTGACGATGACGGCAAGCGACATTGTCGCCTCGACTTATACGTACATCGCGCCGTACGCGATGTTGATCGTGTGCTACTGGCTTCTCACGCAATGCATCGCCATCGCCGCTCGGTGTGCGCAGGCGATGATTGCTCCTTCGCGGAAAACTTCATGAGTTCATTGCCCATTCTCGAACTGCGCGCCGTGGGTAAATCGTATGGCGCCAATCGCGTGCTCAAGGGCATCGACCTCGCGGTGACGCGCGGTGAAATAGTCTCGCTGATCGGGCCTTCGGGTTCCGGCAAGACGACCGCGCTGCGCTGCATGAATTTCCTCGAAGCCTACGATGAAGGCGAAGTGTGGATCAAAGGCCAGTTGCTCGGTTACCGCTCGGCGGGCCGCTCGGAACGTGATCGCGATAGTGAAAAGAGCATCGCGGAAGTTCGTCGGCCTGTGTCCATGGTGTTCCAGCAATTCAATCTCTGGCCGCACATGACCGTGCTGGGTAACGTGGCTGCGCCGCTGGTGTTGTCGAAGAAAACGAGCAGGGCCGATGCGCATAAACAGGCGCTGGCTGCACTTACGCGCGTCGGCCTCGCTGAAAAAGCGGATGCTTACCCCACGTCTCTCAGCGGCGGTCAGCAACAACGCGTGGGCATCGCGCGCGCGTTGGCAATCGAACCGGAAGTGATGCTGCTGGACGAGCCAACCTCTGCGCTCGATCCTGAACTCGTGGAAGAAGTATTGAGCGTGATCCGTTCGCTTGCGCAAGACGGCATGACCATGGTCATGGTCACGCACGAGATGAGCTTCGCTGCGAAGATCTCGGACCACGTAGTGTTCATGGAAGCCGGGCAGATTGTGGAAGCCGGACCGCCAGAACAGATTTTCGGCAACACTCGCACGCCGCGTTTGCAGCAGTTCCTGAAGCCGTGGTTCGATCGCAGTCTGACCTCTGTCACTGGAGTCGCATGATGCAGGACGACGCACTCAGGGCGAGCTCTTATGTCGATGCATCGCGTCTGCTCGATTCCATCGAAACGCTAGCTCATTTCGGTGCGGGCGAAGACGGAGGCGTGGATCGCCCGGCGCTGTCTCCCACGGACATACACGCGCGGCGCCATCTGATCGAACGCGCCATCACGCTCGGCTGCACCGTACGCACCGACGCCTGCGCGAACCTGTTTTTCCGTCGCGCGGGTCTCGAAGCCCTTCCACCGGTAATGACCGGCAGCCATGTCGATACGCAGCCGACCGGCGGCAAGCTCGATGGCTGCTACGGCGTGCTCGCAGGCTTCGAATGCCTCGCCGCACTGAACGATGCCGGTATCCAAACGCGCCGCCCGCTCGAAGTCGCGGCGTGGACCAACGAAGAAGGCACGCGTTTTCAACCGGGCGCGATGGGATCGAGCGCGTTCGTCGATCCGGGTTTGCTCGAGCATTATTACCCGGCAAAAGACGGCGATGGCATCACGCTCGCCGCCGCACTTGCTACTCACTGTGAAGCGTTTCCCACGCTCGAAACGCGTGCCGTAGAAAAGGCGGCGCATGCGTTTATCGAGTTGCATATTGAGCAAGGACCGTTGCTCGAACTCGCCAATATTCCCCTCGGCGTGGTCAAGGGCATTCAAGGCGTGCGCTGGTACGCGGTGCGTTGCAAGGGCGTCGCAGCGCACGCGGGCACCACGCCTATGCATGCGCGCCACGACGCCATGACGCTCGCCGTGCGCATACGCGCCGAGATCGCGGCCCTCGCGCATCAGCTAGGCGGCGACGACACCCGCATCACCTTCGGCCGCTGGACCGTGCTGCCAAACTCGATCAACACGATTGCATCGGAGGTCACGTTCAGCATCGACTTCCGCCATCCGGACCCGGCCGTGCTCGGCGCGTTCGATCGCAAGCTTCTGGACTGCACGGCGCGAAACGCCGTGACATCGGAGGCGCTCTTCATTCATCCGCCCGTCGACTTCGCACCCGCCGTGATTCAACGCGTAGCCGATGCATGCCACGCGCTTGGCGTGCCATCGCTGAGCATCACGTCGGGTGCATTTCACGACGCCATGTATCTGGCGAAACATTGCCCGAGCGCGATGCTGTTTGTTCCGAGTCGCGGCGGCATCAGCCACAACCCGCTGGAAGCCACCGACGACGATCACCTTGTACTGGGCGCACGCGCACTCGCGCACTGCCTGGTTAATCTCTGCAACGAAGCACCTTGAAACCGATACGACCGAAGGAGTCACCATGAGCACGCCGCACGTTGAACATCGTCACGACAACAGCCACGCACTCGGCGAAAACGCCACGCTGCGCGAACCCATTTCCGCCGACGGCACGCCCGAGATCGGCAAGACGTACACGGTCCCGGCGCGCAATGGCCGCGCGGTGCGCGTGAAGTCGGGCCAGACGATCCGCATCACGAATACACATGGCACCCAGGTCTGCGATACGTGGATCTTCAACGCCGATCACCTCGATGAATTCCTGTCATTCGAACATGCACGCGCATCGCTCGACAAGGTGATTCCGCAGGCTGGCGATCCGCTGATGACCAATCATCGCCGACCGATTGCCGAGTTCGTCACGGACACATCGCCGGGTGTGCACGACACGCTGATGGCCGCCTGCGACCTGTATCGCTACAAGAACCTGGGCGTAGCCGGCTATCACGATAACTGCGCCGACAACATGCGCATGGCGCTGAAGGCAATCGGTCTGCGCGCCCGCGAAGTGCCGCAACCGTTCAACCTGTGGATGAACATTCCGATCAAGCCGGACTATTCGATCGAATGGCTCGCGCCGGTATCGAAGGCGAGCGATTACGTGGATATCAAGGCGCTGATGGATTGCGTCGTGGTGATGTCCGCTTGCCCGCAGGATATTATTCCGATCAACGCGCTCAATCCGCTGGAAGTCGAGTTCACGGTGCTCGCGTAGATCCCCTACTTTTAGAAAGAGCCTTCCCGGTGGCCACAAAAAAAACTGCAACACGCAAACCGGCGAACCCGCGCCGGGCACAAGCCAAGCCGCTCGAAGCGCAGCCCGATCCGGCCGCGGCGCTCGGCGTGCGTCTCAAACACGCGCGCATGGTCAAGCAGTTGACGCTGAAAGCGCTCGCAGCGGAGGCCGGTTGCTCGGAGAGCATGTTGTCCAAACTCGAAGGCGGCCACGCGCAGCCTTCGCTTGCCACGCTGCACAAGATCGCGCTGGCGTTGTCGACCAACGTGGGTGCGCTCGTCTCGGGACCGGACATCAATACATCGCCCGTACAGCGTGCGAACGAGCGTCCCACCACCGAGTTCCCGTCTGCCGGCAAGCGTCTTTCGATCATGCTTGAACGGGTGATCGTGCCCGCTGCGGGACAACTGCTGCAAAGCGATATCCACGTGATCGCCCCGCTTGCCAGCAGCGACGAGCAGATCAGCCATGCAGGCGAAGAACTCGGTTATGTGATTGAAGGCGAGTTCGAACTGACGCTCGGCGATGACTGTTATCTGCTGCATGCCGGCGACACCTTCTATTTCCCCAGCACGGTGCCGCACAGCTATCGCAACCCCGGCAAGACTGTGACACGCGTGCTGTGGACCAATACACCGCCTACCTTCTGACGAGAACCTCATGCCCGGCACCGATCGAAGCCAGATGGCGTTACCCCGTTTCAGCGGCATTCCCACCTTCATGCGCGTGCCGTACTGCACGAGTATCGATCAACTCGATATCGTGCTGGCCGGCGTGCCGTTCGACGGCGGCGTAACAGCGCGACCTGGTGCGCGTTTCGGTCCGCGCGAGATTCGCAACATGTCGAGCATGACGCGTGCGATCCATCATGTGACACGTTTTAATCCGTTCGATGTCTGCCGCGTGGGCGATATAGGCGATGTGCCCTTCACCGACCTCTATCATCTGGAACGCTCGCATGAGGACATCCGGCGTTTCTTCGAGCCCGTCTTCGCGGCTGGCAAGATCCCGTTGAGCGCGGGCGGCGATCATTCCATCACCTATCCGATCTTCCAGGCGATGGCGCCGAAGCAACCTATCGGCATGGTGCATATCGATGCACACACGGACACTTGGGATAATTTCAAGGGATCGAAATTCACGCACGGCGCACCGTTTCGCCGTGCGGTGGAAGCGGGTTTGCTCGACCCGAAGCGGACCATTCAGATCGGCATTCGCGGTGCGCAGAATTCCGACGAAGGCTGGCGCTATTCGCTGGAGAGCGGCATGCGGGTGGTGTTTATCGAAGAGTTCGAGGCACGGGGCGTGGGTGCGATCATCGATGAAGCACGCAAGGTGGTGGGTGATGGCCCGACCTACCTTTCGCTCGATGTCGACGGGCTCGATCCGGTCTTCACGCCCGGTACGGGCACGCCTGAAATAGGTGGGCTGACGACGCGTGAAACCCTGGCGTTGCTGCGCGGACTCGACGGGTTGAATTGGATCGGCGGTGATGTGGTGGAAGTGTCACCGCCTTACGATCCGAGCGGTAATACTGCGCTTGTTGCCGCTACGCTGATGTATGAAATCCTGTGTTTGCTGGCGCGGCGATTCGAATGAGAGCCTTAGTGGTCGGGGGTGATGCCCCCGACCACCGGCGCCGGCAGACGAAAACCCAAACCCGTTCGCCGGCGCGAGCGATCCTATGTCGGTAAGTCCTGCCCCTTCGTTTCCGGCGCAAAAGGGATCACCGCAAGCCCGATCACAAACGCAACGGCAGTCAGTGCAATAGGCACGCCGAGCGTCTTCATGTGCAGCACCATTGCGCCGATCCCAAAGTTCACGATCGCCCCAAAAAACCGCCCTATCGATGTACAGAAAGCGAACGCCGTAGCACGCACGCGGGTTTCGAACTGCTCCGGCAACCACAGGCTGAACAACGCGAAGTTGCCGCCGAAGAAACCCAGCACCACCAGCAACGCGATAAACGGCACAAGCCCATTCTCCAAATAGAAGGCCCAGCCGAACGCCAGTACGATCGATAACGCCATACCCACGAAGTACACCGCCAGTGTAAGTTTGCGGCCAATACGCTCGGCAATAGGCGGCAACGCGAGACAACCGATAATCGTGCCGATCGACAACAAGCCTGTCGCAATCGATGCGGTTCGTGCAGCGTCCGCCTTCGTCATGCCGGCCTTCGTTGCAAGTTGAATGACGGCGGATGGTTCGTACACGGCCCCCGCCCACAGGCCAATAATCGCCACGGTCAACAACACCGTCGCAACGATGGTCCGCTGTTTATATTGCGCGGAAAAAATCGTTCGCAACGAACTGGCCTGCTTGACCACCGTTGCTTCGACCTTCTGCCACTTGTCGGTTTCCTTCACGCGCAGCAACACAATGATGGACACGATCACCGGCACTACGCCGACCAGGAACATCGCGCGCCAGCCAAAGGTTGCGCCGATCGTATAGTTAAGTGCAGCGGCCATGAAGAAGCCAGCGTAATACCCCGTCTGCAGATAACCCGCACCCATCTTGCGACGATCTTCCGGCCACGCTTCAGCAACATAAGTGCCGGCCAGCGCCCACTCCCCGCCAATACCCACGCCCGCAAGAAAGCGATAAATGCCCAGCTCCCACACCGTGTGCGAGGTCGCGGCAAGCCCGGTAAAGATCGCAAAGGTGAAGATGGTCGCGGCGAGCACCTTGGTGCGCCCGAAGCGGTCGGCAAGCGGCCCCCAAATGAAAGACAGCCCCCAACCCACGAGGAACAGCGCGAACAGGATCGACCCAGCCAATCCGACATTTGCCGGCGTGGCCGCGTAGCCTGACCTCGGCAACAGTTCCGTCAGCGCGGGCGCCAGTACCAGCGCATAGATGAACGAGTCCATGCCATCGAGCGTCCATCCCGCCCAGGCACCCCAGAAGCCTACTATCTGGGTCCGGTTAAGTGGCGTACGCGTGCGCCGGGCGGCGCCTATCGAACGTTCCAGCGTGCTTGGCATGACTGTCTTCCTCGTAGGTGTGACCTGATATGAACCTGATATAAGCGACGCACTCTCTTCGGTTGACCGGGCGTCTGCGGGTAAGCACCGGGTCTTGCGTTCCCGGCCTAAAGTGCAATTTCATATATAATATTTGAAAACGAGCTGTTGACCACTCCGCACTTGTACCTAGCTTCGGTAGGAAAAAGCATGAAAAACGAGCTGAATCCCCTGTTCCGCGAGGCGCAATTCGAGCCGCGCCAAAGCACGCCGCGTTATATAGCGGACGCGTTGCGCTCGGCGATTGTCGAAGGCACCCTGCTGCCGGGTGAGCCGCTGCGGCAAGACGCTATCGCCAGGCAGTTCTCCGTCAGCGCCATTCCCGTACGCGAGGCGTTCAGGCAACTGGACAGCGAGGGCTGGGTCACTATCGAGCAGAATCGCGGTGCATCGGTGAGTCTGCAATCGCCCGATGAAGCCCGCGAGATCTACGAGATCCGCGCGTCGCTGGAGAGTCTCGCGATCGGTATCGCGATCGAACGTCATACGGAGGCAACGCTGGCTGAGGCGCGCAAATTGCTGGAGGCCGCGGCCAACGAGCCGGACCCTGCGCTGTATGTAGTACGCAACGAGCAGTTCCATATGAGCCTGTATGCGCCCGCCGAGCGTCCTCATCTGATGGAACTGATCGGTACGATGCATCGGCGAGGCGAGCGTTATCTGCGGCTCAAGTTCGGTATGCCCACGTTCAAAGGCCAGTCGGACGCCGAGCACGAAGCCATTCTCGAGGCGTTGCGCGCCCGCGATACCGAAGCGGCCCAAACACTTGTCGCACGCCATCTGCTCGCGACGGGCGAACTGGTTTATCGTTTTCTCCACGATGCGCAAATGCAGGCTCAAGCCGCGCAGCCGAAGAAGCGCCGCCGTGCTTCCACTTCGCGGTCAGCCTGATCGCTGGATCCATTCAATACCGAGGCCACCGCATGAATCCTCCCGCCCAAGCTGAAACCGTCCCGGCACCGCGTCAGTGGAACACGCGTGCACTGGAAAAGGCCCGGCGCCTGAAGGCTATCGAAGGCTGGCTCGACAACGGCGTGCTCAAAGCAGAACGCATCGTCGATGCCCTCGAAACCCTGATTCAATCCGGCGATCGTGTCGCGCTGGAAGGCAACAACCAGAAGCAAGCCGACTTCCTCTCGCGCGCATTCGCCAAGCTCGATCCGGCACGTGTGCACGACGTGCATCTCCTCATATCCAGCATCAGCCGGCCCGAACATCTGACGTTGTTCGAACGTGGCATTGCCCGGAAAGTGGACTTCTCGTTCGCGGGGCCGCAGAGCCTGCGCGTGGCGCAATTGCTCGAAGACGGGCAACTCGAGATCGGCGCGATCTATACGTATATCGAGTTGTATGCGCGCATGTTCATCGACCTGACGCCGCAAGTCGCGCTGGTCTGCGCGGTGCAGGCCGATCGCCACGGCAATTTGTATACGGGTCCGAACACTGAGGACACGCCGACCATCGTTGAGGCGACTGCGTTCCGTCATGGCATCGTGGTGGCGCAGGTGAACGAGATCGTCGACGAATTGCCGCGCGTCGATATTCCAGGTTCATGGGTCGATGTAGTCGTGCAGGCCGACCGGCCGTTTGCCGTCGAACCGCTGTTCACGCGCGATCCGCGTCATATCGGCGAGTTGCAGATCCTCATGGCGATGATGACCATTCGCGGCATCTACGAGCGTTATGGCGTGACGGCGCTGAATCACGGCATCGGCTTCGATACCGCCGCGATCGAATTGCTGCTGCCGACCTATGGCGCGGCGCATGGCCTGAAAGGCAAGATCTGCACGCACTGGGCGCTCAATCCGCATCCCACGCTGATCCCGGCTATCGAAAGCGGCTGGGTGGAAAGCGTGCATTGTTTCGGCAGCGAAGTGGGCATGGAGGATTACATCGAAGCGCGCTCGGATGTGTTCTTTACCGGCCGCGACGGCAGCCTGCGATCGAACCGCGTGCTGTGCCAGCTTGCGGGTCAATATGGCGTCGATCTGTTTATCGGCTCGACGCTGCAGATGGACGCCGACGCGAACTCATCTACCGTGACGCTCGGCCGCCTCGCCGGATTCGGCGGTGCGCCGAACATGGGACACGATCCGCGCGGACGCCGTCATTCGAGCGCGGCGTGGTTATCGCTGATGAAAAACGACGGGCCGAACAACGCGATCGGACGCGGTCATAAGCTCGTTGTTCAAACCGCCGAAACCTTCAAGAAGGGCGGCGAGCCGACCATTGTGGATGCGCTCGATGCCATCGCCGTCGGCAAGCAGAGCAACATGCCGATTGCCCCGGTGATGATCTACGGCGACGACGTGAGCCATGTGGTCACTGAAGAAGGGATCGCGTATCTGCACGCGGCCGAAGGCGTGGAGGAGCGCCGTGCGGCGTTGAGCGCGGTGGCGGGCGTGACACCCATCGGCATGCGCGCCGACCCCGCCAAGACGGCGGAATTGCGTCGACGGGGCATTGTTGCGTATCCGGAAGACCTCGGCATCCGGCGCGGCGAAGCGAAACGCTCGTTGCTGGCGGCACGGAGTATCGACGATCTGGTCGCGTGGTCGGGCGGGCTGTATCAGCCGCCGGCAAAATTCCGCGGCTGGTGAAACGCGATGGCCTGCACTCAACCCGTATTCTTCGACATTGCCTGCGACCCATCGATCATCGCGGATAAAGCAGTCACAGCGTTGATCGACGAAGCGTGCCTCACGCCGAAACCCGCGCTGGTGGACCGGCGTGGAAGCGGTGCGCATCGCGATCTCGACCTCGACACCATGCTTCGTTCGGCGCGTTCGTTGCGATCAACTTTTCTTGAGCTGGCGTGCGCAGCCATTGGCGAAAAACCCTCGCAACGGCTGCGTGAGCAACTTGCGCGTATCGGCCGCGAAGGTGAAGTCGCTATGCTGCGTGCAACGAATGGCAGCAATGCGCATCGTGGGGCGATCTGGGTCGTTGGCTTGTTATGCGCCGCTGCCGCAATGAGTCCGCTCAGCGACCCCTCCGTACTCTGTGCGCAAGCCGCCGCTATCGCGCGCTTCGACGATCGTTTCGCGCCGTCGCCCAACGCGTTGAGTAACGGTGCGCGCGTGGTCCAGCGCTTCGGCGTGGCGGGCGCGCGCGGGCAGGCCGCAGAGGGTTTTCCGCACGTGCTCGAAGCCGGCTTGCCCGCGTTGCATCGATCGCGTGCGAATGGCGCGACCGAAGACGAAGCGCGGCTCGATGCGTTGCTCGCCATCATTGCGACGCTCGATGACACCTGCGTGCTGCATCGTGGCGGCCGCGTCGCGCTCGAAGCGGCGCAATCCGGCGCGCGCGACGTGCTGCAAGCAGGCGGCGCAGCGCAACCGCAAGGCCGCGCCGCGCTCACCCGTCTCGATCACCGGCTAACCGAACTGAACGCATCGCCCGGTGGCGCCGCGGATCTGCTGGCCGCCACCCTCTTCCTCGACACCTTGCCGCGCGTCGACTGACGCGGAGAACACGCCATGGAAAACTTGCGCTATGAATATCCCGCCACCCGCCCCGTGCCGCAACGCGCGCATGTGGGCGTGGTCGGCTCGGGCGACCTGGAAATCCTGCTGTCGCCATCGGAGAGTCAACACGCGGAAGTCGTGATCCGCACGAGCGTGGACGGTTATGAACACGTCTGGAAAAGCGTGCTCGACCGTTTCTTCTCGCGCTACGACGGCGCCGCCCGACTCGAACTCAACGACTTCGGCGCGACGCCCGGTGTCGTCATGTTGCGCCTCGCCGAAGCGGTTGAAGCGAGCGAAGGAGATGCACCGTGAGCGCCCACGATATCTTCATCGCGCAGCATAGTTTTATCGAACTGACCGCACGCGAGCGCGCCCGTGCATTGCTCGACGCAGGCACCTTTCGCGAGTTGATCGGGCCATTCGACCAGCTGGAATCGCCGTGGCTCGCCATGCAGAATGTCGTCTGCCAGTCCGACGACGGCGTGGTTATCGCACGCGGTAAGCTCGGTGGCGAGGCGGCGGTTATCGCTGCGATCGAGCCCGCGTTCCAGGGCGGCAGCATCGGCGAAGTGTCGGGTGCGAAGATCGCGGCGGCGCTTGAACTGGCTGTGCGCGAGCTCGAAGCGGGCCGCAAGATACGGCCAGTGATCTTGTTCGAAACCGGCGGTGTCAGGCTGCAGGAAGCGAATCTCGGGCTCGCGGTCATCGCGGAGATTCAGGCGGCGATCGTCGCGTTGCGTCGATACGTGCCGGTCGTCGGTGTGATCGGCGGCATGGTGGGCTGCTTCGGCGGAATGTCGCTTGCGGCGGCCTTATGCAGCCGGCTCGTGATGACACGGCAGGCGCGGCTGGGGATGAACGGACCTGAAGTCATCGAACAGGAAGCGGGCGTGGAGGAGCTCGATTCACGCGATCGTCGGCTTATCTGGTCGATGATTGGCGGCGAACAACGTACCGCCGTGGGTCTTGCTGATACTCTCGTGGAAGACGATACGAATCAGGTTCGCGACGCCGTGCTCAGCGCGTTCGAACGCGGTGTGCCGGCGAGCCATCGAACAGAACAGGTCGATGCGCAACTTGAACGGCTTGCGCGCGTCGATCCATCGACAATCGACCCCGCTGTGTTGCGGACGCTTTGGCAAGGAGATGCATGATGGAAGCATCACGTGGGCAGATCTGGTTCGACGCGTTGACGTCGGGCAAAGGATCGGCGTCGAACAACGAAGGTCCGATCCGCAACGCCGATGCGCCGCTCGGCGAGACGACCGCGCGTTTCATCACCGTCGTTCCCGATCCGCATAACCGCTTTCCGCGCGCAACCGATAACGTGGTCGGCCTCGAACAAGGCTGGCTGCTCGCGCGCGCCGTACGCAACGCGATAGATGCGGACCGCGAGACTTCGGTCAAGCGTCCTATCGTGGCTATCGTCGATGTGAAAAGCCAGGCTTATGGACGCCGCGAAGAATTGCTCGGCGTCCATCTCGCGTGCGCTGCCGCCGTCGATGCCTACGCGAGTGCGCGGCTTGCCGGACATCCGGTGATTGCGCTGATCGTTGGCCCGGCGATGTCCGGCGCGTTCCTCGCGCATGGTTATCAGGCGAACCGGATCATCGCGCTGGACGCGGACGGCATCAGCGTGCACGCGATGGGCAAGGAAGCGGCCGCGCGTGTCACGCGGCGCAATGTGGAAGGACTCGATGAACTCGGCGACCGCGTGCTGCCTATGTCGTACAAGATGAGCGCTTACGCGAAGCTTGGGCTGCTGCATGAGCTGATTGCCGGCATTGATGCGGATACGCCTGGACAAGAAGATATTGGACGCGTGCGGGCATCGTTGATCGCGGCTATCGACGATGCTCGGCAAGGACCGCGCGATCTGTCGTCGCGATTGAAATCGGCGGATGCGAAGCAGATTCGCGCGGCGTCGATAGAAGTCCGCAAGCGCATGGCGGAGCAATGGGACGCGTCGTGAGCCCACACGATCTGCTGCGGCTTGCGCCAGGTACGCCCAATTTTTCGGATGCGCCGGCGTGGATCCCGGCGTCATTGAAACGCGCACCGTTCGTGGTGGTTCGACGGGCCGTGTCGTTGAACGGCTTGATCGCGGTTGGCGTTCGGGGCGAGACACGCGGCGAACGCTTTGGCTCCTGGCTTGACCCGCGTTATGTTGAACTGGTGCTGAGGCCGGAAGCGCTTAGGAAGCTGAAGCCTTTAATGACGCGCAAGAGCTTGCCCGCGTTTGCATTGCTTCAAGCGATCTCCCCCCTCTGCAATGCAAGCGGCTACGTTTGGGGACCCACCGGCAGCGTCGGCTTCGAACTGGCGAGTGGCTGTCCAACGGTCACGCAAACGAGCGATCTCGATCTGCTGATGCGCGCGCCTGAGCGACTGGACCGCACCACCGCGAAGACATTATTCGATGCTCTCTCCCAAGCAGCGCTCGACCACGGCACACGCGTTGATATGCAAATCCAGACGCATGACGCCGCGTTCTCACTGGCCGAATTCGCGCACCCGGGCGCACGCGTGATGATGCGTTGCGCCGATGGCCCGAAGCTCGTCGCCGATCCCTGGCAGGCGGATTGCGCCGCATGATCGCGTTCCTCTTCCCCGGTCAAGGCTCGCAATTCGCGGACTTTTTGCACACGCTCGGCGGCGCCACGCCGCACGCACGGATTGCTGAGACCATCGAAGAAGCCTCCGACGTGCTGCATATCGACGTGCTCAATCTCGACCATGCCGATGCATTGAATTCGACCGTCGCCGTGCAGATCAGCTTGCTGGTCGCGGGTGTAGCCACGGTGCGGGCACTACACGATGAAGGCATCGTGCCGGACGTGGTGGCAGGTTTATCGGTGGGGGCTTATGGCGCGGCGGTCGCGTGCGAAGCCATTTCTTTCGATGACGCTTTAAAGCTCCTGCACCTGCGCGCGCAATTGATGGAGCGCGCTTATCCGCAGGGTTACGGAATGCTCGCTGTGTCCGGTCTTGGCGAGCGCGAGCTCGACGCGGTGATCGCGAATGCTCATACGCAGGCCGCTTACATCGCGAACTTGAATGCACCGCGACAGATCGTGGTCGCAGGCGCCGACGCGGATCTCGACCGCGTGCGCGAACGCGCGCTAAAAGCCGGCGCGCGCAAGGCCGAGCGGCTTGCGGTGAGCGTACCGTCCCATTGCGTGCTTCTCGACGATGCCGCTCGCGAACTCACCGAAGCCGCGAGCAGGATCGCGTTTCGTGCGCCATCGATTCCGTATATCAGCAATCGCGGCGCGCGGCCCTTGCGTCAGGCCGATGTCATTCGCACCGACCTCGCGACCAACCTGCGATATCCCGTTCGCTGGCACGACTCGACTATCGTACTGGGCGAACTCGGAGCGCAGGTGTTCGTCGAAATGCCGCCGGGGCGCACGCTGACGCAACTAGCCGAAGACGCGCTGCCTGGGATCGCGAAGGTCGCTGTGGAGCAGACATCGATTACATCGGCCGCCGCGCTGATACGGGCACGTGGCGGGTGCCAGACAAAGTGAAATCTGTTTCAGTAAATACTACACATTGAGAGAAATTTTTGCGAAAGGATCGGCGGGTGAAGGTCCGTTATCTGGGACGGTGCAGCGGTCATTCATCCTTCTGTCGGCAGGTCATTGGCCGTTGAGGACATTCATCGCTGGCCGACACGGTTTAGCGACGCTCACAAGAAGGGCTATCGCTGCGAGCATTCGGATCAGATTGAAGTTATTGTCGCGCTTTCCCGTGTACGCGTTCCCCAAGATCATAGACACTCCGTGTTTGTCTGCTTAGGCTTTAATGGCGTAGATCACTTTCATTGGGACCTGCTGTGATTTTGCTATGGTGACATCTGCCAGGCGGGCAGAGAATCCGACTTTTGATACTCGCTCGCAAATATCATGGTAACTGTGACGCCAAAACGTCAGGGCCGACTCCGGTCCACCGGTTCGGCTGTCGTGATATTCCGGTTCTCCAAAAAACTTGATCCCGTCGAGGCCTATCGCGGCAAGTTGCTGCGTTGTGGCGTAGTCGTATAGCGGCACGGTAAAAATCAACGCGCCGCCTTTTTTCAAGACTCGAAAGCACTCGCTATACCCTCGTATATCGTCTGGAACGTGTTCGAAAACTTGGTTTGACGTGATCAGATCGAGGCTCTCGTCCCCAAATGACAGGTTTTGGACATCCTGGCTCAGAGTCCCATTTACGATTTCGCCAGAAGGAACTTCAGAAAAGAACTCACTGGATGTCACATGGTGGAAAGTTCTTTTCAGGAAGGCGAGAACCGCACCGTAGGTCGACATCTCCCAGACCCTATCGATGTTGCTGTGCGCTGCATGCGACTTGATCACGGGAATCAACGATAGGTTCGTCGCATTGGTACCGCATGTTAAGCATCTCGTCATGAATGGGCTGCCACCCAGTGACAGAAAGAGGTGGCCATTGCAGTTAGGGCACTCGGCACGACTCAGCCGCCACTTGAAAATGTTGTCTGCCCATTGTAAGTACCGCAACGCGGCCCGCCATCTGGGTGGAACTGCGATGCTCGCTAAGGCGGATTTAGGGCGTGGGGTTGAACTAGTAGTCACGTTGCTTTCCTTAAAGTGAAGAACTTTCAGGTTTTGCTGCCTACGGTATGCCTACTGGACTCGGTAATGGCCAACCGGAACATCGTGAGTTACGGGTCGTTTGGTGTGAAATAGCAGCAGGATCTATCAGGATGCTAGCAATGATTAAACCCGGTCCGAGCGCCGGGCTTGTCGGTCATAGCATCGAAGCATCTCGTGCACCGAAGTCCGATCGGGACAATGCGTCGACGATCGTGCACTCAGCAGCATGCAAGAGCTAACGTAGCTATTGAGCAACCGGACATGGGTGCCGCGGACACGGATCGTCCGCTTCGGGCCGACCCTTGCCTGTCCGCGATCGGCGGCACGCGACCCGGAGTGGCCCTTCGGATTTGCCGATAGCGGCCGTTCAACATATACGGCTAACGCGCTGGTACGATGCCACCCGTGCTCCACTAGCATCGAAGTAAATCGGCCAATGAAATTCAACATTGAGGGTAAAGCGGGCATCGCAGCGCCGACGCAGGCTCAAATCAGCCGCGCAATTAAGTCGTTGCGAAGTTATGGACCGTCCTCCTATGCCTCTTTGACAGATGACGCCGGAAATTATGTGCAGGTTGCAGGTGGCGGCGTCTCCTGCATGGTTGAGCAATTCGAAATTGACGGGGAAAGGCGGCGGAGGGCATTCCATGACAAGCCCAGTCCTGTGCGTCCAAACGGCACGATTCTATTGTTCGGCGCGGGCAACGTTCCCATGCAGTCGGATGAGTGGTTCATGTCCGATCAGGTAGTGGAAATATTTCTAGCCTTCCTGGACGGAAAAGCATTTCCGCCATCCATTCATTGGCGGCCAGCCCCTGGGTTTTAATCCTGAGCTTTGCTTGACGCGCACCCTGTGTCCCCTCTCGGTCGCCGTCAACCTGACCTTTGCCTAGCGACGGACCTGTTTGTCAACGATCTGGCCGGCGATGTCCGATGGCCGTAGCTGGCCGCACTGGCACGTTCTCCGATCCGCGTTGCCAGCCCCAGACATGATCGTCAGGAGCCGCTTCCAGTCACACCGCAGCAAGTCGCGGTCAGACTAGCGATAGTTAATCAAGTTGACGATGTCATTGAGGAACCACGGCAGAATCAATTGCGTATCGGGATAGCTAACACCGACTCTGAGCCTCGGTGGCGTTGACGTGGAGTCACCGGACATCGCACCGTTAGTAGTGTGCAGAATGTAGGTATCAGTGTCGGCCGGACTTGGCCGGGCGGTCTGATTATTCGCGGGCGACCATGTCGAGGAGCAGCCGGCGGTGAGCACGACGAAGGCCGCTGCGAAGCAAAAGGGCTTCATGATGGCGTGAACTCCAGCAACGTTACTTTGACAATATGGCCGATGATGAATTCGTCCCGGTACGTGGCTGGACTCTGCCGAACGCAGGAGGCGCAGTCCGACCCGTTCCAGCCCTTCGGCGAGTTTTGCCGACGTCTCCACCCCTTTCAAGAGCGGCCGTTCCTAGACGCAGACCAAAACGGACTTCGCTCCGGTGGTAGATGATCGGTCCTGCCCGTGCTTGCGACAAATAATCACATCGTGGGCATGACGGTTTCGGGTCCATGGCATCTACAAGCGCTCTCTCGCCGACGCTCACAGACTTTATGCCAGCCCAGTGCATCCGAGCGCCGTTCTCAAGCTAAATACGACTACATCTGTAAGCAGTATGGCATTTCAGGGATTAGTCGCGTAGAACTCTATCCTGAACATACAAGTTAAGTCGGCTGCGTAATGACGATGATGTAGAGGTCTGCGAAGGACATAATCTCTATGCATGCGGAATCAAGCGCAGCTGCGCATTTCCAGGTTTCTCAATTCCGTCCCATGCGGAATGACTACATTGATGTGTACTCGAATTGCGAACTTATGCGCGCAAGATGATTGATAACTAAGGGGCGATGATTGAAGCCGCCCAACCGGGGGAGCGTACGGAAGTTATAGAATTCAATTCAACTTTCCAGGAGTTAAGTCATGAAAAACTTTTTATCAACCCTAGCGCTACTCGCATCTCTCCCGATTCACGCCCAGACAGTTAATAATCTGTTAGCACCCAATACTCCCGCACCGTATTTCACTGGAGCATCTGATGGAGATCTCGCAGGCTCCAACAATATCTCAGAACTAGATGTGCATTCGCTACTTTACTCTGGAAACTCCACACAAGTATATGTGCAATACATGCCTTGGTGGAGTGGTACGCACAATGGCAGTAGTATCAATGTCGGATACAATTCGAACGATCCAGCTTATATCCAGGACATGCTGGCATCTGTCGCAGGTCGAGGAATCAATGGCCTAATCGTAGACTGGTACGGTCCATCCGATAATACTACTCCATGGTGGGACACCACAGTTTCTTACTTTTCTGGAGCACCATCACTCAAATTCGCAATCATGGTTGATGCAGGAATGCTATCTGAGCCGTGCAACCAATGCAATAATCAACAGACGCTGCTAGCGGGTCTTGCATACATGCAATCGCATTATTTTTCCAATTCGCAATACCTAACAGATGGAGGTAAACAAGTTGTATTTGATTTCGGGATGACAGCTGTATCCGGAATCAACTGGACGACTGTCCAGAATGACTACCCAAATATCAAATGGATCCACCTAGATAACGCAACTAGTCCTTCTGGATTTGCGATTACCAAGAGTGCCGGTTCATTCTTGTGGATAGACCCTCCTCCGTATCCCACGCAGGAATCGCAAGCAGATATGTCGGAACCTGATTACTTCTACACCAATGCGCAGAGCTACCCGACGAAGATTGCTTTCGGGGGGGCGTTCGCAGGATTTGATAACTCTCTTGCAGCGTGGAATAACGGCCAACCGCAATACATTCCACAGAACTGTGGAGCAACTTGGTTAGCAACATTTGCACAAGTAAACAACTACTACAGCTCTACGCATCAGTTACCGTATCTCCAGTTAATTACTTGGAATGATTACGAAGAAGGTACGGAGGTCGAAACGGGAATTAAGACCTGCTCGGCCGCAGCGGCTTCTGTCTCCGGTCACACGGTAACTCTAAGCCTTACTCATCCGGAAACCATCGACCACTTCGAGCTCTGGAAGAAAATCAACTCCACCACCTATAACTACATTCAAGATGAGGCGAAAAGTGTTGGCTCCTTCACCGTTCCTACCTCAGGAACTTATTATCTGAAGGGTATCGGAGTTCCTTTCATGCAGAACTTCGTTTCGAACTCGATAACTATTAATTGAGCGAATGGGACGTCTATGATAGCTATAACTCGTTGATTGCGAGATGCTGTCGGAAGCCGCCCCACGTTATTTCCACCCAACGGTCAACTGTGCAGGATTGCGAAGATGGAGCCCCGATGGCGAGTCCGAAGATCGAAGCCGCAAGCCAGCGGTGGTAGATCTTCATACCGTCGACTGCGGCACCCTTGTATCCACGATCGACAATGGCGACTTCCGAAATGGCGTCCCTCGGGATCGCCGCCTGCGCCAACGCTTCAGCCAGCGTATGACCGTCGTACGGATTGGCCGGCATTGAGCGCATGTCAACTACCAGTCCTTCGTTCTGAATCGGGTCGAACGAAAAGCGTCGTCGGTCAAAATGACCGACGGAATCTAAACCGCCGCTCACAGCGCTTCAAAAAGAAGCTGGCTCGCCTGGCGACTCGCTGCTCATCAGCAGACGTTCGCCAATCAACTGCGAAGGACCGCTCATGGCCGCCCGCTGCCTATCGGTGATCGGCCCTTCATGACCCTGTCGGGTCTTCCAAGATCTCTCAAGAAACAATTTCAAGTAGTTGAAAAGACGAGTTATTTTCAATCAGATTGTCCTTGTGGCTGTATGGGCACGAGGTCGAGCCCCATGGCAGCGGCCCTTTTCTTGAGGTGAAAGAGCACGCGTTGCTGATAGCGTTCCTCGTAGTAGGCCTGCCCCTGATCGACGTATGCCGTGCCTTTGGTGAGCATGGCGTAGATCAGGCGTGCAAGTTTGTGTGCGACGGCGGTTACGGCTTTGGCCTTGTCTAGACGCCCGCACATACGTCGATAATAGGCGCCCAGGGCAGACTGGCTGGGGCGAAGTCCGACGGCAGCGAGCTTGAGGGCCTGGGCGGCGCGATTGGCGTTGCCTTTGGTTGCGCCCGAAAGGAGCTTGCCTCCAGATATCTTGGTTCCGGGGCACAAGCCAAGCCAGGAGGCAAAGTGCTTGGCGCTTTTGAAGCGGGACAGATCGGGGCCGACCTCGGCAATCACCTTCAGTGCCGTACTAACGTCGATGCCATCAATGGCAGTCAGGTCTACGCCGCAGATTTGGAACAGGTAGGTGCGCACATCAAACTTTGGGGCATTCTTGACCTTGCTGATGCGACGTCGCTTTGACGGTCCAGGCTCGGCTTGGGTTCGACTCAGCGTTCTTAGCATGCTTTCCAGTTGCACGTCACAGCGCTGGAGCGCTTGAGAATAGGCATCGAACAGTTCAACCGACTGAGCCAGGACAAACAGGTGTTCTTCCCGCCAGTTGCCCCGCAGCGACCTAGCGATCTCCTCTTTGCTCGCCCGAATTCGTGCGTGCTTGAGCTCAGCCAGCTTCAGCGGATCGCGCTCGCCAGCAACGATGGCGCGCAAAATCCTCTGCCCCGTCTCCCCGGCAACATCGGAAATGACGTTGGTCAACTGCACGTTCATTTGCGTGAGAGCCTTTTGCATATGCTGCACATGCCGCGCCTGGTAGGACAGCAGCATTGCGCGCTGTCGCATCACCGCGCGCAACGCACAGATCTCGTCCCTCGGACGAAACGCTCCTGACAACAGCCCGTAACTCATCAGCTGCTGCAACCATTGGCAGTCCAGCACGTCCGACTTGCGGCCCGAGACGTTCTTGACGTGCCGGGCGTTGACCAGATACACCCTCAGGCCCCTTGATTCCAGCAACTCGAACAGGGCAATCCAGTACACCCCTGTCGATTCCATTGCCACCGTGTCTACGCCGCACGCGACCAGCCAATCCGCCAGTCGCTCCAGGTCCTCCGTGAAACTCCGGAATTCCCGCACGGGCTGGTCGTCCCGATCAGGCGGTACTGCCACAAAATGACTTGCGGAACCGACATCTATTCCCGCGGCATTCGGGTTCGCTATTTCCAGCTTGACTCGCGTGCGCTGCGCCATTCTCCACTCCATAATTAATAGAGGAATGCCGCGCCGCTGAGGGTACGTCGTCACTGCTCAATCTCTCAAACGGGATGTTCGCTCGCACGAACTCACCAATGTCGCCGACGTGACCCCGGACCACGCTCGAAATCGGGCGTTCATAGCACCATTAAAATTTCGGTCTTCAGTGGCGCGACATGCCACCTTACCAAACCCGAAACCGCCGCTACGTTTCTTCGGAACGCCTGCCGTGCAGCGGTTACTACGCTCGTTAGCGGACCATCGTGACCGATTGATGCGGAGAAGCCTCAATCCGAGATTTTGAAATGTGATTCCCGTCCGGCGATGTGTGCGAGTTCGAAAATCGGGTCGCTATCGGATGCCGTCTTGGTGTATCACGGTCGTTTCCGTGCGGGATCCGTAGTGCTTCGTGACTTCGGCGCCGTTCATCAGTTTGGACGATTTCAGGATTGGACTCACCGCCACATACATCCGATCGGGATCGGAGCCGTACATATACAAATAGCCATCATTGCCATCGATGTGATATTCCGTTTCACCAAGTTCGCCGACACCCGCGCGCTTAATTGCGCTTTCTAGCCGATGTTCCAGAACGCCAATTCGCGCCCGGTCCTTAGGGTAGAAATCGAAATGGACCATCATTACCGGTCCTGGTGGCCTCTGTGGTTGTTCCGAAGCTGCGCTGCCTGCGAACAAAACTGTGCATAGAACCGCGACGAATACTTTTATTCTCAACATGGGTGCGATATCGTCCGCGAAATGAAGATCAATTGTCGACGATGTAGACAGTCCCGTCGAGCGTCCCTTGGCGGTCGCACTCTAACCGGCGATGCGGTTGGATCTGCTGAGGTAACCATCTCCTTGCGCGACGCGTTTCTGCAGGCGCTACCCGCGCGAGACGCGACGTCGGGACAGACGCCATGAGCGCCGGCCCACGCAATCTGCGGATCGATGCACTGCGCGGCGTATCTATCCTGCTTGTGCTGCTGCATCACTTCAGCATCGCTTACGCACTGAGCGATACGGCCGTCGCGCGCACATTCGGCTGGGACGCCGTGCATGCGGTGGTCCGAAACGGCAACTATGGCGTCACGATGTTCTTCGTCATCTCGGGCTACCTGATCACGTCAAACGCGCGGCGTCGATGGGGCCGTCTCAGTGCAATCAACGCGCGCACGTTCTATGTGTCGCGCATCGCGCGCATCATGCCGTGCCTGCTCCTGCTGCTCGTCCTCGTCAACGCGCTTGCGGTGGCCAGCGTGCCGATATTCCGTAATCATGCGCCGCTTGGCGTGCCTGTGTCGTTCTGGCTGGTCAATTTGGCGTCGTTGACTTTCTGGATGAACGTGCTGATTGGCACACACGGCTGGGTCAATTACGCGCTCGGCGTGCTGTGGTCGCTGTCGGTCGAAGAGGTGTTCTACCTGTCGTTTCCGCTGCTTTGCGTAGCACTACGCCGCGATGGGCGACTGCTCGCGTTCTGGGCGTTCATCGTCGCGATCGGCCCTGTATATCGTGCGACGCATTCGGGCGACGAAGGTGGATTTCTCTACGCGAACTTCGCGTGCTTCGACGGAATCGCGATCGGCTGCTGTACGGCGCTTTTGGCCGACCGGCCTCTGTGGCGCGCACTCGCGATGCGCGGCACGCAATGGCTGGCGGTCGCCGGAATGACGGTTCTCTATCTTGCGTGGCCCATCGCGCAAAGCCATGTCTTCGGGGTGACCGGCATCGCGCTCGGCACGGCCGTGCTGCTGATCGGCGCGCACGCCAATGGTGCTCGCGACAGCGCTCGCCTGCTGGCACCGCTACGCTGGAGCGGCAAACTCAGCTACGAGCTTTATTTGTTTCATCTCGTTGTGCTCAGCGGGCTTCGCACACTCTTTCCGCCATCGGCGACGCACGGGAATGAGAAACTGCTGTTGCTCGGCGTTTATCTGGTGCTATCGGCTACCGTGAGCACACTGATCGCGCGAGGCTATGCGACTCCGCTCGATCGCTTCGTTAAACGGCAGTGGCTGCGCGCCTCAGCGCGGGGTCCGGACGGCGCCCGCCTTTGACACCGCGGCCCGCGTCACCGCGACGCGAATTCTGCGCGCCGCTCTACGGGACCATGTTTCCTGCACCGCTTGCATCGATTGTCTGGCGCGATCCGTCGCAGCCATGAATCGAAGAAACGGGTGCGATCGGCTACTGCATTCGGTCACTGGAATCGAAATCGGCTGCTCAGGCAGTCGAGGGTATTGTTTGCTCACTTGACACCTGGCCCGCTAATGGGTGTCAACGATTCATACACCATCGTCGAAAGAAACTGGCCGAACCCGGTCCGATGCCGAACAACTGAAGTCGACCCACACGAGACAGACAGGTCGCCCCAAAGCGGCCATGCAATTTGAAAAGTGGCTGCGCAACACAACCGATCGACGCAACACTAGCTTCCGTGGCGCGAGAAGATGTGAGCCGAGCGTCGCACGCAGATTTACGCGTGGGGATCCGTTGGATTGCGCTGCTTACTAAAATCGTGACGGTCCCCGTGTCTTTGCCATCACATTCAATTTGCGACGATGTTGAACACGCGGCGGTACATGAGGTGTTGAGAGCCGACGCCAGTCCCCTTTGCGTAGTAGAGGTAGCCCGTCTGATCCGAAGTCCGGTCGGACGGCTGATCAGTGCTGACAATAGTCGGATACCAGTTGAACGGCGATGGCGGCTTCGTCGAGAAGGTCACGGTTGAATCTGGAACAGGAGCTTTCAGAATGACAACGCCCGGCGTCCAGCTAATCAGATCGAGAGATGTCTGGGCGTAAATTCCGCCATTTCCGATACTGACCATTAGAAACTGATTGAGATAGGTATTGAATGAGACTTGGGGTTGTCGCATATCGCCTGGGACTGTGGGATCGAGAACAATGTTCAACGGCGTGAATGTGCCCCCCAGGCCTGCAGTGCTAAAAGAGCCGCCGCTGTACTTTTGCCAACTCCCCGGCATGCCGTCGCTTGCGATCGGTGCTCGTGCGATCGCGAAGCCAGTCACCCTGCTCTGCGGATCGATTTCGCGAAAGACAACGTAGATGTACCCTCCGGACTCGACGGCCGAAGGCGTGAGCGCGCCTGCTCCGCCACTGGCCTGCGTCGGCAATTGGGGATCGTGAGCCCCGATAATCTCCCCCTCCCGCGTCCACGTCACGCCTCCGTCGCTAGACCGCGCGAGCCCTATAGCGACATAGAACGGATTACCCGAAGAGAGAACACCGTTGAAGAGGTGATTTTCGGCGTGATAGATCATCAATAGATCGATCCCGTTGGCAGACGGGAACACGCTGCCCGCACCGACGTAGTCGGCATCGAACGCGGTGGTTCGAGGTCCGGAGGGTAGCAAGACGCCTGTCGGAACGCCTCCGGAAGCCACGAGCGACGTAAAGGACAGCAAATCCGGACTCGCCAATCCGTAGGTCCCTGCACTACCACCGCCAGCGACCCAAAGCCGAAAGCTTCCGTCCGCCTGACGCCGAAACGACAAATGTTCATCCGGGTTGTCCGCTCCGAAGGGTGAGTCCGGGGGGATGACATTTTGTTCGTCTGAGCTCACGATGAACGATGAAATCGACTTTACAGTGGAGGCTGGCGCGGCCGTGTTTCCACTGCCTCCGCAGCCACATAACGACAGAATCACCGCAAAGGTGATGTTTCGTTTCCGGCTGTAAACTGAAAACCGCAGCGAAGATCGAAAGGACAGCAGCGAATGATTGAGCATGAGACCCTCACCTTGGTTAAGCTAGGTTGGCCGAAGCTAGGGGCATTAAACCGGGAGTGTATTTCAAGCAGAGGGCGGCAACAAAACGCTGCCTTGGTCGAACAGGTGTCGGCCGCGTCGCGAGCGCTTGCTGAGCAGGCGAAGGCATTCCGCAAGACTGTTGCGGTATTACGGTTGCACGATGACTATACAGTGACGGTATCGGGATCTACGGTCTGACTGAGGCCGTCATCGGCCAACCCTTAACCGGTTCGGAGGCGTCTTCCAAATTCGAGCGCTTTGATTGCTATCGATCCGGGCACCGATGTCGAACAGCCGCAACCGATTCTGGTCTATCCGCCACGAACAGATGTCGAGCCACTGCAGCCATGCAACTTTCTAAGGGACGGACACTCGCGATCGACAGACACAACTTCGCCATGTCGAATGAGTTACCCTCCAGTATTCGCGAAATAAACGATGCGCTCCAACCAATGGGCTGCCCGACGCCGGCGTACCGCGATCACTGACGAAGAACACTAAATGCCGAAAACCAACGTCTTCCCGGCAATGCTTGTTCGTGCGCTTTCTGCTGCTATAGCCGGTGCGCTGATGAGTTCGTTCGCACTGGCAACAAGCCTTTCCGGACCAGTTACGTTCGGGTCTCCGAATCAGCCATTCGGTATAAGGCGGCCGGTTACGGCTGCAGATCAAGCACTTATAGCGGGTTATCGTTCAATGGCACCGATCTTTACAACAACCTTCTCAAAACCTGACGAGCTTCGGTCGGATTGGACGGCTCAGACCGACGATCTCGCAGCCCTTAAATCGTGCCGTCGGCCCGGTAACGTGGAAACATCGAATGTCGGGGCGAGATTTGCGACTTTGGTCGCCACTGATTGTCGCGCGCGTTGGTCTACCGGTTCGATCTTTACCAAGGCACAGTACTCCTATGGTTTCTTTGAGGCCACGATAAAAATTGCTGACATCAAGGGTATGAACAATGCTTTCTGGTTGACCACCCAAGACCACTACGAAATCGACATTGGCGAGGTCCAATATCCGAACTACAGCCATATTGGATTGCAGTACTGGCCTACGGATAAGAGCGAAAAGCATGCTGGGGTCGGATTTGGCGCGAAGTTCACCGATAACCTTTCCTATGGTTTTCATGACTATGGTGTTTTGTGGACCCCGAAAGAGTTGATTTTTGAAGTCGATGGGGAACCCGTCGCGGCCTTGGTAACCAATGACGCCATCAAGGGACCCGTCAATATCTGGTTATCCGCTGCACTGGCGGATTGGGCGGGTGGCAGTGTCCCGGACCATCCTGAGGGGCACGGCATGGTAGTGAAATCGCTTCGCGTCATCGGACTCAAAGCCAGCGAGCGGTGAGTGGCGGTGGACCAGGATTTGTCACGTGAATTCCAGCACCGACAACGTTTGATGGATGGAGAACTTCATGCCCGTAATGAAGCGATATGGAGGCTTGATATCTGTCTGCGTTCTTCTCATCTCTTTACAGTTCGGGAGCTCGGCGCAAGCACAAGACGTCGTGCGCGGCGTCAACTTTGTTCATCCGCTACAGTACAGCGTGGCCGATCAGAATACCGCCCTCGCCAATCTGAAAGTTGCCGGCGTCCACGTCATCCGCTTTGGCATCGAGGAGGATCTGGATAAAAACATCGATTTCGTCCAGCGAGCCAACGCACAAGGAATTGCGACGGTTTTGATCCTGCATGGGAAATACACTCCTAATGCGCCAGTTCGCCCGTATCGCCCAAATGAATTTCCGGGCATGTGGGCGGGGCCGCAACTCTCTGCTTTGGACCCTGAGCTTTCCGGACAATATTTCCAGCAGGTGATGGACAAGCTGGATGCCGACGGGATTGTTCTGGCCGCACTGGAATTGGAAAACGAGATCAATATGGCCGGAAACAATCCGGACTTTAGCTTGCCCGGAGAGGGGAAAGTCCTTGGTCTGAACGATCTTTACCATGATCCGGAAGGGCAGCAAGTCGCGAAGGGTTATCTGCAATATCTGAAGGAGTTGGCGGCGCTGAAACAGGCACGGGATCATTCGAAACTCAACCGGCAGACGCCGCTGCTTCCGACGAGCCTTGTCGACATCGTGCAGGAGGGGCCATGGCCAACGCCCAAGAAATATGATGGAGTCAGCGTCGGCGCAACATTGGCATTTTTCCGCGCGAACGGGTTGGATAAGCTCGTCGATGCCTACAACCTTCACACCTATCCTTGGGCCGATGGTCCCGGTAATCAGGTCTCCGCAACACATCGTTTGCGACGCTTGCAGGGGTTGGTGACGCCTGTGTGCTCTCCCGTCGGTTTGCCAGATGGCAAACCTTGCTGGGTTACGGAGTGGGGATTTACGAATGCCAATAAAGTCTGCCCTTCAGATGAACATTCGCGCAGCGCACTCGTGCAGGAAATGATGGGAGACTTCGGTCAACTGACCCAGGAGAAGCGTCTCGTGGCGCTGATCTACTATTCCTGGATCGGCGACCCGCCGTTCGATGTTTATCGCTGTGGTAGGCTGACGGAAAGCGGCAGAGCGGCGATCGGCCCGATATCAACTCGTTGACTATCAATGGTGAGCTGTAAGTACGAAAGTTTGTCGCAGGAATTGTTAATCACGCGTTCCCCCGACACTTGCGGGAAAAATGATGGCCGTAATCAGAACATCTCAACATGCTGATGCCTGGAGGTCAGTCGCTTCGCGGATTACCGCCTTGGCTTCGCGATGAATGCGAGCTTTTCATGCCCGTCAAAACCTGCTGACTCATAAAACTGCGCAGTTGCTTTATCCTTTCTTCCTGTTAGCAATACGTCTTCGACGACGCGGCATACGTCCGATTTGACGTCAACGACGATGGTGTTCAAACCATATTGATTATTCGCTGACACGATATGTTATCGACGCGAGTGGTCCATTCCGCACGTTGATTTGCCTCCGATTCACGGCGCCGTCGTTCCTCCGAGCGGGGTCCGAAAGCGGAATTGGGCAATCGTTGGTCGGCATAACTAAGATTGGCCGATCACTGCTTGTCTACGATCGTCGGCACGCGACCCAAAGCGGTCTATCCGACTCATCGAAGCGGACGTTCAAAATCAATCGAAATCCGCTACGACAAGCACACATACGCCTCACTGTCGCACCCAATGCTATCTGGCGTCGTACTGCAAATATTTGTGCGCGAACGCGATCGCCATGCTGCCTTCGCCGACCGCTGAAGCGACGCGCTTGACCGGGCTCAATCTCACATCCCCACAGGCAAACACGCCAGGAACACTCGATTCGAGGAGGTAGGGATCCCGGCTATGGGACCAGCGTCCCGCCTTGACGACGTCGTCGCCGGTGAGAACATATCCGCGCACATCGCGTGCGATTTCCTCCGGCAACCACTCAGTCTCTGCATCGGCGCCAATGAACACGAACAATGCACCGCAGTCGTGTCGACGCACCTCTGCGCTCAACCCATCGCGTACGTCGATCGCTGTCAGATGGGTATCGCCGTGCGCACCGACTACGTCCGATCGCAGTTGCACCCCTACGTTTGACTTCCCACGAAGCTGCTCGACAAGGTAGCGAGACATGCTCTTCTCCAGCGAATCGCCTCGCAGGACTAGCGTAACCATGCGCGCATGATTGGCAAAGTACAACGCTGCCTGGCCGGCCGAGTTCCCACCGCCGATCAGATACACGTCGAGGCCGTGAGTAGCGTTCGCTTCGCTGCGTGACGCGCCGTAGTAAATGCCTTTACCGATAAACCGGTCGAAGCCGTCGATCGCGAGGCGGCGCCACGTGACGCCAGTCGCGAGAATGATCGTTCGCGCCCGGATGACGCCGCCTCCGTCGAGGTGAACGCTACGGCCGGCGACATCGATTCGAGCGACAGACCGTGTCACCAGAATCTCTGCACCGAGCCGCCTTGCCTGCTGCAGTGCACGGCTCGCCAGTTCGTCGCCCGACACGCCGTTGGGGAAGCCGAGGTAATTCTCAATACGCGAGGAGGTCCCGGCCTGCCCGCCTGGCGCTTCGCGCTCCAGCACCACAGTACGCAAGCCTTCCGACGCACCGTATACTGCCGCAGCGAGACCGGCCGGCCCGCCACCAATGATCATCGTGTCGTATTCGGCGAGGCGAGGCTGTGTCTGCAGACCCAGCAACTCCGCAAGCTCTCGTGTCGTAGGTCGGCTCAGCACCGTCCCGTCGACCAGTCGCAATGCCGGGCAATCCTGCTCTGGCGGACAGGTTCCAGGCCAGCGCGCCGTCACTTCGGGCGCATCCCGTGTCATCCAGTCGTAGCTGATCTGGTTGCGGGCGAGGAACACGCGCAACGCGGTACAAGCGGTGTCCCAGCGACTTCCAATCATGGTCACGCGGGCCTTGGGCGGCTCGGCGGAAAGGCCCTGCAGTCCGCCAATCCGCTCACGCGCAAGGGCGCCCATCTTGAACGCAATTTCCGGCGACGCCGCAGCAAGTACGTAGTAACGCTGAGCGTCCACGCGCATGACACGCGACGGCTCCGCGGCCCGATAGGCACCTGGAAACGGCGAACTCAGCGCGAGCGGCACCTCGCCAAAGATGGTTCCGGGCAGACGCCAGCCCAGCGTGCGCTCGATACCGTCGAACGTCTTGATGACTTCCATCTTGCCGGACACAACGGCGTACAGTGCGCGCTCTCCACCTTCATGGACCGCGAACTCACCCGCGCACAGATGCAGGTCTGCGCACGTGTGCGCGAGATGTTCCAGTTCGTCGTCGGGGAGTGTTGAAAACAGTGGAATCGCCCGGATGTCGTCGATTGTCAGCATGGCTTCGTCCAAACAGGCAATTGAGGTGAAGCTCGGTCCACTTGGTTTCACGTCGCCCGCCTGGCCAAAAGAACATGCGCAAGCAGACGGCTCAGCCCCTGGCGTTCGATCCGAGGCGGGCACAACGCCGTTAGTCTTCCCGCACCGAGTGCACCAATACCGCTCGAATAGTTATGCGAACGCATACCATAGCTGCGCGATAGACAGCAGGCAGACCGAGCCAGTATATGACTTTCGGATGCGAATGTTTATTCGCTGGAGCCAGTTCCCCGGTCTAAGCGCGGCGATAGCGTTCGCCGCTCCTACGAGGCAACCAAGGTCGGAGGTCCGCTTTGTGCCTCACGACACGAATGACGGCTCCTGGCCGCCCCCTGCCTGTCGACTATCGGCAGTACCCAACCCTCTCCGGACGTCAGAGCTGACTAGCGCGACACTTCTGCCATATACGAGTCTCGCATAACTTGCCCTCATTTCTGCCTTGCTCCCGAAGCGACTAGCGATCATGTTCGGCCATCACGGCCGTTCAGGCCTTCCCAGTTGCGGCCATCGGGCGATGTCCGGTATCGCGCACCTGCCAATTGGCGCAATCGATCCGTTTCGCCCAGTTGGACAACCGTGCGATCGTCGAGGGACGACGACAGGAAGCGCTCGATTCCGTCGCGAAGTCCAATCCTGCCATGCAGACAGAGGTGATCAATGTTCAGGATCCGCGGGACATCGAGCGCTTAGATGCCCAGTGCCTTTCAAAAAAATAACGCCGACCACGAAACCTAAAGAATCGCAATTGTGGGCCGTAAAGGAAGATGCGCCTTTTCGTCGGTCGATGCATCTGATGCTTCTGATGCAGTCCGATCCCTCGAGCGGCGGCTACCGGGGATAGCTTCTCTTCCAGATAATCCGAAAAAATAGAAACAAGAGATATTTATGTTCAATACGAAACGTACAATCGTGCTTGCCGGTGCAATCGGTCTTGCCCTATCGCTCTCCGCCTGCATGACGCCACATTCCTATGTGGACCAGTCGCTCGGCGAGCCGCACTACGCGGATCTGAAAAAGTCCGCAAGCCCACAGCCAATCCAGTTGCTGGTCGAATTCCAAAGCAAGGGCGTAGCAAATGCACGGGCTACTGAGGCCGTTAAACCACGCGTGTACGAGCAGGTATCGCAATCCGGCCTGTTTAGTCAGGTGTCGTACGACCCTGTACCGTCTGGCCGCAAGCTGTCCATTTCAATCAACAACATCGCGTTGACAGACAACGTAGCAGCCAAGGGATTCGGTGTCGGACTGACGTTCGGCCTCGTGGGCACGATGGTCACCGATGGGTATATCTGCACCGTCAACTACGTCGAACCTAAACATGATGCAGTGACCAAGGTGGTCAAGCACGCTATCTACACGACGATCGGCAACGCATCTGGCCCCGCGGGACTTCAACCGATGCCTATTCAACAAGCCTCCGACACAATGATCCGACAGATCGTGGCCAAGAGTCTCGAAGAAGTCGACCAGTCGTCGGACCTGGCCCAGTGACACGCTACCCCGGAGCCCGTCGGCGCTTTGCCAGATCGCTTGCCGGATCGGCGATCCTGGCTGGTGCGCTGACCGTGAGCGGGTGCGTCACGCAGCAAGTGCTGTCCTACCAGGCCAGTGTGGCGAACCAGATGACGCTAGCGCGTCTTCCTCCTGAAGCACGCTACCGGGTGACGACCGGAGCCGATCCCTCCGACGTTCAGACATCGGTGCGAGCCATTCGATTCTCTGCGCCCGGAAGCGGTTCGTGGTCCTCATACCTGAACGAAGCGATACGTACCGAGCTGTCAACGTCGGGGAATTACGACGCTAGCGCAACTGCAACGTTGGAAGCAACGCTGCTTGAAGTCCACGTGACAGACGGTAAGGCAGAACTGGCGGCACACTTTGTCGTCAGACGGGACCAGACCGTCCGGTATGACAAACTGCTGCGCGTGAACACCCAGTGGGATTCGGAGTTTCTTGGTGTGCTCGCCGCGTCGAACGGACTTAACCACACCACGGCCATCTTCCAGGATCTGCTTCGCAAGCTCTTCGAAGATCCGGATTTCGTCAAAGCCACGTAGTCCGGAGCTTCGTCTGGATCGCCAGGTTGGGCGGCAACTGGATATTTGATCGCTAGTGCATGCACTGCGATTCGTCAATTCCCAGGGTGTTGACGTTGGTTAAAGTCACAATGCCTTTGTTATTGCGACAATGCATTTCGACTTCGCTTGTCTCGCTTTCGCGCTTATCATTCGCCAACGGGGCTCCGGCGCTTTCGACGCAGGGGAATTCCGAATATGTTCGCCCAAAGGTAGTTTCGTAAGCCGATGCATGAAGTATTTGGTTAGATACATAACGATACAAATCCATTGGAATCCTAACTGTTTATGCCAATGCGGAATTCGAAAAGAGTTTTCGCTTTCTCTGTACCGTTGCAGATCAACATCCGCGCCGATGCTTTTCCGTGTACGCCCTTCACGGCAGCTCACACGGTCAAATCACCTCATCATGAGAAGGCATCCTGATAGACCTTCGGCGTCACGCCAGTCTGCTGCTTGAACACGCGCGTGAAGTGCGGTTGGTCCGCAAAACCCATTAGCGCGCCCACCTCTGCGATGGGCCTGCCGGCTCGCAACAACGGCATCGCATTGCGCACGCGTTCCTGTTGCTGGAAGGCATGCGGGCTCAATCCCGCGTCGCGCACAAAGGCACGCAGCAGCACGAAAGGCGTCACGCCAAACTCGCACGCAAGCGTCGACAAGGTCAGGTGTGCGTGCAGTTCGTCGCGCAGCCGGGACTTGACCGCGCGCGCCAGCGCGGGCTCGCTGCGCACCACGGGCAGCGCGGCAGACCGGCCCGTGTGTCGGGCATGCAAGCCGATGACGGCGCGGGCCAGCGTTTCACTGCGCTTGAAGCAGTCCTCGTCCACCTCGGAACACCAGTTCACGCCGTAGAGCTGCTGTGACAGTTCAGCGTCGGCGACGAACGGACTCGGGATGTCGAACCGCTCGCGCCGGGGAATGCCAAGCCTCTCGCAATAGGCAGCCAGGGCTGCGGGCTGCACATGTGCCACGCGCATCTTCCATTGCCCATCGCCGGCGGCCGAACCGGCGTGCACCACGTCGGCATCAATGACGATCACGTCGCCACGGCGGCACACGCGTCGCTCGTCCTGAACTTCGACCGCCAGCGCCCCGCCCGTAATCACCGCAAGGCAATGCGTGTCGTGCGCGTGCGGCGGATAGCGGTGGCCGACGAACTGGCCCTTGAGCATGACGGCGTCCATGACGTCTGGCGCGTGCCAGAGCTTGATCGACTTCGTCGGTCCAGTGGTGTTCATGGTGAGGCTGCCCCTGGAAGTGGCTGGAAGATTTCATCATATTCCTCAAGCCGCGGCATCGGCATGCGCGGCTGCTCGTCGAGGCGGGCGACGAAGTCGCCCCATCGCTTGAGCGTGTCGACTCGCTGGGCGTGCGAACAGTAAGGAATGTGCCAGGCAAAGAACGGATCGAGCACTTCATAACCGACGTAACCCAGGGTCCCCTGTAGCAGGTGACGCAGCATGCCGCGTGCAAGTTCGCCATGTATCCCTTGCGGCCCGAACATGTGCTCCCGGCCGCCCAGGCTTACCCCGACCACCGCGCGCTTGCCGACCATGCCACCGCGACCGTAGATGCGCTTGCCGCCGTAAAGCGCGCCGGACAGGAAACAGCGGTCGATCCATCCCTTGATAAGCGCAGGCACCGAAAACCAGTAGAGCGGGAACACCAGCACCAGCGTATCGCTGGCCAGCAGCGCGTCGACTTCCCGCTGGATGTCGGGCGCAAGGGCGTTGCACTCAAGTGCGTGGCGCTGCTCCTTGGCGTAGACGAGGTAGTCGCTGTTGGCGCGCTCGGAGAAATCAATAGCGCGCGCCACGGGATCGAAGTTGAGCGCGTAGAGGTCTGAAAAACTCACATCGTCGCCGCGCAACTCCAGCAGGCGCTGGGCTTCATGGGCCATGGCCGTGCAGAAAGAGCGCGGCTCCGGGTGGGCGTGGACGACGTGAACTTTAGGCATGAGGGATCGAGCGCCGGGTAACGGCAGGAATGAACTCGTTCAGATGGGCAAGCTCGCGCTGGATGGCTTCGCTGGCTGGCAGCGTGGCGCCCTCCCGCAACAGACGCCGCATACTTTGCAACGCTGTCGGCGGCTTGGCGGATAGCAGCGCGCAGTATTCGTCGGCAGCTGCGCGCACATCCGCGTCTGGCACCACGCGCGAAACGAAGCCCCGCTGCAATGCCTCCGCGGCCGTTATCGGCCGGCCGCTCATGAGCCAGTCGCGTGCACACAAATCGCCGACCCGGCGGGCCAGCAATGCGGTTGCGCCAGCTTCAGGCACGATCCCGAGATCGGCAAACGGAAAGCGGAACATGACCCCCTCGCCGGCGACCACCCAGTCGGCGTGCAGCAGCAACGTGGCACCAAACCCGACTGCCGCGCCATTGACAGCTGCCACGAGCGGCTTGGGCTGGTCCGCGAAGGCCTCGATGCAGCGCGCGACCGCGCCGTCGGCTGCCTGCGGCCACAAGGAAGCGAACTCGGCCGTGTCGTGGCCCGAGCAAAAACATTCGCTGGTTCCGTGCAACAGCACGCAACGAACACGCTCGTCTCCTTGCGCCACGCGCAAGGTGTTTGCCAACGCTTCGAACAGAGGGCCGTTCAGCGCATTGCGCTTTTCCGGACGGCCTATGCCCACAGACCAGACGTGGCCGTGGAGCTCCGCGGTGAGGTTTGTATCCATCATGCGAACAGGGCGAAGCCGCCCACCAGTTTGCCAACCTTCTTCCTGGGTCCGACCAGTCCGACTGCCAGGTACTGGAGGGACTCGCCCGGCAGCACGCGCACCGCGTGTAAAAAGGCGTCGTAGTCGACTGTGGCCTGTCCTTGCACAGGAAAGTCGACCACGTCGCAGTGCACCAGCGATTTTTGGCGCAGCGCGTTCAACTGACCAGCCGGGGCTTTGAGAACCGGGATGCCAATGGGAATGAGACCAGGGTGCGCCGTGCCGTCCTGCTCTCGCAAGGGCTCTCCGACGAGATGGCTGTGGCGCTGGCCCAGCGTGAACGCCACCACTGCAGCGGCGTTCGAGGCTTTGCCGGGCGGGAGCGCTTCGTCCACGACGATGACACAACGCTCCGGCTCGGGCGGGGCTTCAATGGCGTTAGCGCCACTTGGTTCGTTTTGTAATAACAAAGCATCTCTCCAGAAAAACAAGCGATAGAGGGAATGCTAGGTAGATTCAGGCCAAAAGTATTGAACGATCTTGCAGCGAGCCGAGATCGTGTCGGCGGCGATGACACGCTCAAATCTCCACCTCTTGTGGCGGACAACTCAACGCCAGTAGCATTTCAGGTAGGTCGACACCGACGAGCGGGGGCAAGCGACTTTAGCGATCGTCTCGTGCCGGCCCGGTAACAGACGGTCGCAAATCGTGCACGAACGGCTCTTGATGGCCGCGTGCTGCCAGACACTGCCATCTCGGAATGGCCCATTTCGATCAATTCGGCCTGCCACAGCAGCGTGACCGCATATTTTCGCGCCTACTGGATCTCAGCGGCCGATTCTCTGTCATGTAGCTTCCCGGCTGCTGCATTCTTTATCCGGCTGACCTATGCTGCGAGTTACACAATGACGCGGTTGCAGAATGCCCGATAAAAAATCGACAACCCGGCGCGCTATTGCCAATTTCAGCGGCAGTCTCCAGAAACTGCTGCTGCGAATCGCCGTTCCAGTATGTGCTTTTGCATGCACTGTCGTGAGCGCACTTCCGGCGTATTCGGGCGAACTGGTGCGGCTGCCGATACGCGGGCAGCAGACGCAGGCGATCTTCATCGAACAGCCGTCTGCCGCGCCGCCATGGGTCATCGTACTGTTTGCCGGCGACAACGGTATGGTCGCTCTCGACGACACCGGTCCTACGACACTGAGGGCAAATTTTCTTCTGCGGACCGCAGAATACTGGCTGTCTGCGGGCGATGCGCTCGCTATCGTTGATGCACCGTCGGATCGATCATCCGGCATGAATGATGAGTTCCGCCTGAGCGAAGCTCACGCGCAAGACGTGCACGTCGTGGTCGCGGCTCTCAGGCAGAGTTTTCCAGCCGCAAAGATTGCGCTCGTGGGCACCAGCCGGGGCACGATTTCAATTGGCAACGTGCTCAAGCGGGAGCCCCGGTTGGCCGACGCGTATGTCCTCACCTCGCCCGTCACAATCGGCATGAATGGCCAGTCAGGTCTCTCGGGTGTGCACTGGGACGTCAACGCGACGCCGGTCCTCGTTGTGTCGAACGAGAACGACGGGTGCCGGGTTTCACCATTTAGTGCGGCCCGTGCTCTCGCTGAGGACAGCCGGTTGCAGTTTCTGGCCGTGTCGAGCAGCGAGCGCGGCGGGCTTCGCGCTGGCGAATGCGGCGCCAAGTCGCCGCACGGCTTCCTCGGCATAGAGACCCAGGTACTGTCGGCCATCTCGCGGTGGCTTGAGAATCCGAGTTCGGTCGGCGCCCCGTCGCACTAATCCATCGAAGAAATCTCTTAAATTCAAGGCCGGGCTTTTGAGGAATCGCGGCGACCGTCAGCACGCGCCGCTGGATAATCGCCGGTTTGCGCTTCATCGTTTAGGCTGCCGCAGATTTCATAACCCCCTTAATCGCAAAGCGTTTTCCCCGATCACTATTCGCAATTGAGCTTGTTATAATCATTTCATCTAGCGAGCAAAATCTAACAACCACATTCACGACGTGTAGCTTGCGTCCACTGCCCTTTGCGAATGACCAAAAGCGATCGTTTGCGTGTTCTTGCCGATGCTTTGCGTGAGCAAAGCGTGATGCGTCTTCGCGATGCTGCGACCTTGCTCGATGTATCGGAGATGACGGTTCGCCGCGACATTGCGGCAAGTCCGGGGACCTTCACGTATCTTGGCGGTTATATCGTTCGCGCCTCGGATGTCCCGAACAGTGCCGGTTATACGATCGACGAAGAGAAGGATCATTTCGCGCAGGCCAAGGCGGAGGCATCGGCGGTGGCGGCGCGGCTGCTTGCGGACAACGAGACCATTTTCATCGATTGCGGGACGACGCTGACCACCTTGGCGCGGCTCATTCCTGCGGAAATGCATTTGACGGTGCTGTGTTATTCGCTGAATGTGGCCGAGATTTTGCGGCGCAAGGCTAATGTGCGGATGATTTTACTGGGCGGCGTTTATGCACCCTCGTCGGATTCGTTTTCCAGCGATGAAAGTATCGAGACGTTGCGGCGAATGGGCATTAATAAGGCGTTTATTTCGGCCGGTGGAGTGGATCAGACGCGTGGCGTGACGTGCTGGAATTTTCACGAAGTGGCAATTAAACAGGCTGCGATGGAGAGCGCGGTCGAGAGGCATCTTGTTGTGGATGCCAGCAAGTTGGGGAAAGTGAAGGCGGTGCGGTTTTCTCAGCTGGATCAGTTTGATTCGTTGATTACCGAGACGGGGATGGTCCCGAGGAAGTGAGTAGAACCATGAACAACGCTCCCTATCCCGCCCGCCGCCCCAGCGCAAACAACGTCCCCGCCACCAGAATAAACGCCCCGATAATCACCTTCTGCCAGGTACTGGGCACGCCGACCAGAATCAAAACGCTATTGATGAGCGTAACCAGAATCACCCCGAGCAGGGTCCCGACCACGGTCCCGGTCCCACCCGTAATCCGGGCCCCGCCAAGAATCACCGCCGCGATCACATCCAGCTCAGTCCCAACCAGATCAAACGGATTCGCCAGCCGATTAGTAGAGACGTGCAAAATCCCGGCAATCCCCGCCAGCATCCCGGTGTAACCAAAAACAAACAGGTGAATAGCCCGCAGGTTATAACCAAGCCGCTCGGCGATCGGCAAACTCCCGCCCATCGCATAAACACCGCGCCCCATCATCGTTCGATTGAGCAACCACCACGTCACGCCCGCGGCTAAAAACAGCGCAATCACCGACACCGGCAACACCGCCCGAAGCCCATCGTTCGTGTGATAGAAAAACAGCGGCAGACGCCCGAAGCTATCCATGCTGTGCGGGATATTCATAAAAAACTGCGTGCCCACAAAGGTCAGCAGCAACCCGCGATACAAATACTGCGTGCCAATAGTCACAATCAACGAAGGCGCTTTCAGCCGATGCACCAGCACGCCATTGATCAGCCCAAGCAACACGCCACCCACCGCGCCACAAAGCAGAATCAGAACAAACGGCGCATCGGGCCACCACGCAAACACAGCCTTGGTGATCGAATACATCGTAAAAGCAGCGATCGCGGTGAACGATACATCGATACCGCCCGACGCCAGCACGACTAGCGTCCCCAGCGCAAACAACGACACTGTCGTTCCTGAATGCAGCAGATCGAACAGCGTCGCGAACTGGAAGAAGCGTGGATTGAGCGTGCCCACCACGAGGCACGTCACGACAATCAACCCGAACGTGAACCATTCAGGATTGCGCACCAACCGCGCAGTAAAACTGAGTTGCCGCATCTGGGGCGCAACCTCCGCCAACGCCGGACTCAGCGCGGAAGCGCCTTGCGATGTCTGAGCAACGCGATGAAGTGACTCGCTCATGCTGCCTCTGAAAGTAAAGCGTGATAAAGATCGGCTTCAGTCAATTGCCCCGCACGATATTCGTTCGAGACACGGCCTTTCTTCATCATCAGGATTCGATCGCAGTTCTGCAGCAGCTCAGGCAAGTCATCGCTGATCAAAATAATACCGATGCCCTGCTCCGCCAGCCGCTGCATGATGCGGTAAATAATGTCCTTCGATCCCACATCCACGCCCACGGTCGGCCCGTGCAGGATCAAGACGCGTGGATCGATGGCAAGCCATCGGCCGATCAACACGCGTTGCTGGTTTCCACCCGAAAGCGACTGAACCGGTTTATCGACATCAGGCGTCGCAATCTGCAGTTCCTTCACGGTGCGCTCGGCAAGCTCGCGCGTGCGTCGCCGGTCGACCTGTCCGAAACGATCGCGCAAGCTCGAAATCATCGCGGTGATGACGTTGTCGCGGATGGATTTATCGAGGAAAAGGCCTTCATTCAAGCGGTCTTCAGGCACATAGCCTATGCGTTGCCACTTCGCGTCGGAGGGTGTCTTGAGCCGCACGATGGAGCCATCCAGCGTGACCGTGCCGCTGTCCGCAGGCGCGACACCTGCCAGCGCCCGCGCCAGTTCGTTGCGCCCCGAGTCGAGCAATCCCGTCACGCCAAGAATCTCCCCGCGATGCAGCGAGAACGTGACATCGGCGAATTGGCGGGAACGCGATAACGCCTTCACATCCAGCACGATGTCGTGACCATCCATGACTTCAGCCTGCCGATACCGCTCGTTCGATAACTGCTTGCCCGTCATCAACTCGCCAATCTGCGCCTTCGTGTAATTCTCGATCGGCCCTTGCGCCATCTTCTGGCCATCGCGCAACACGATCACTTCACCGCCGATCGCATAACACTCATCCAGCTTATGGCTCACGAACAGCACGGCCACGCCATCGGCACGCAGCTTGGCGAGCACCGAGATCAGGTTATCGACTTCCTTTTGCGTCAGCGATGTAGTCGGCTCGTCCATGATGACGAACTTCGCCTCGCTCGCAATCGCACGCGCGATTGCCACGAGTTGCCGCGTCGCCAGCGGCAACTGCTCGACCAGCGTGGCCTGGAAATCGGCATCGCCGGGCAAACCCACTGCTTCTAAAGCACACGCCGCAGTGCGCGCCAGCACGCGGCGATCGAAGGTTCGCGTAAGCCGTCCCGCATGCGCGGCCAGCTCCGAAGTCAACGCCACGTTCTCCGCGACGCTCATGTTAGGCAGCAGCGAAAGATCCTGATACACCGTCTCGATACCCGCTGACAACGCCTCCAGCGGCGCAAGCCGCGCATGCCTTACGCCTTCGATCACGAGCTCGCCCTGATCGGGCGGCTGCGCCCCGGAGATGATCTTGATCAGCGTGCTCTTGCCACAGCCATTCTCGCCGAGCAGATGATAGATCTGCCCACGCTGGAACGAAAGGCTCACGCCACGCAGCGCATAGACGCCGGTAAAGCGCTTGTGGATATCAACGACTTCGAGAAGCGGCGCTGTACTCATCATTGAACCTTCGACCCTTTCAAGCTTCCTCAAGAGGGCGCGCACGGCTGCCGTGCGCGCCCTACTGCTTCCGCATAAAAATCAGAACGGATACTGCTTGTAGTTGGTCTTGTCGACGTCCACCCAGCCGGCGCCGCGCACGATGATGCCCTTGCCCGGACCTTTGCTTACCGTGACCTTGTTATAACCAACAATGCCCAGGTCCGCGCCGTTCTCCACCGTCTTGCCATCGATCAGCATTTTCGCGACCTTGTTCATCGCGATACCGGCGAGCTTCGGATCCCAGAACGCGATGCCGTTGATCGCGCCGCTCTCCAGGAACTTGCCGGCTTCCGTCGGCAGACCCGTACCGTACACGCAGATCTTGCCAACCTTGCCGGCCTCTTCCACCGCACGCCCGATGCCGATCACATCCAGCGACGACGACCCCTGGAAGCCCGTCAGGTCCGGGTGTTTGCGCAGCACTTCCTTCGCAACCTGATACGCGCGTTCGCCGTCGTTGTTGGTCTCAAGCTTCGGCTCGACCAGATCCATCTTCGGGTACTTCTGCTTCGCATTGCCAATGCCACCATCGGCCCACTGAACCTGCGAACGGCTGCCAAGCGAGCCCACCAGCACCGCCCATTTGCCCTGATCACCCATGCACTTCGCAAGACGTTCGTTCAGGCCCGCGCCGTACGCGGTGTTGTCGAAGGCTTCGATGTCGACCATCGTGTTCTTCTCGTTGTCCGCTTCATGCGTAACGACCTTGATGCCGCGATCCATCGCTTTCTTGAGCGCCGGTTCGAGCGTCGGCGGATCGTAGGGAACGACCGCGATCGCCGTGACCTTCTTCGCGATCAGATCTTCGATGATCTTCAGTTGCTGTGCAGCGTCCGCGCGTCCCGGCCCGGTCTGATACGCGTTCACGCCCGGGTTGCTCTTGGCGAATTCCTTCACGCCGTCGTCCATCCGGTTGAACCAGTTGATACCCGTGACCTTGACCACCGTAACGATGGTTTCATCGGTCGCGGCCTGCGCGACAGCAATGGCTCCGGCCGCAAGCGTGACTGCGGTGAGCGCGATGGCGATTCGACTGAGTTTCATGCGTTTGTCTCCGTTATGGTTTGTATGTGCTGCACATGAGGTGAAGTTTTGAAGCCCGAGGAAGCTCGAAGTCAGGTCAAGCCGCTGGCGGCTTTGACACTTTCGAAATGGGCGCGGCGCCGCCGAGCCCGAAGATGGCGCGCACGCGCTCTCCACCCGCCAGCGCAAGCGACGCCAGCAGCAGGAAACCCCACGCACAGTCGCCGAAGAACTGCGACACGCCGAGCAGGTTGAACAAGCTCGACAGGAACTGGAGCACGGTCGCGGCCAGGAACACGCACACGATCCGGCCATAACCACCCGCCGGATTCACGCCGCCCATCACGGCAATCAGGATCGCGATCAGCAGATACGAATTGCCGTAGTCCCACTTCGCGCTGGACGTATGCGTCGCGCTGATAAGACCCGCTAACGACGCAAGCACGCCGCACATGCCATAGGTCAGGATCAGCATGCGGTCGCGCGGAATGCCGGCGTAGAACGCGGCTTTCGGATTCGTGCCCATCAGATAGAGCCGCAAACCGAAGGGCGTGCGTTTCAACACCCAGCCGAGCAACAACACCGTGGCCACGAAAATCCACAGCGAGATGGGAACTTGCAGGAAGGTGCCGTTGCCGATGTTGGAGAGTGCATCGACGTATTCCACTCGCACTGAAGCACCATTGCTCAGCACCACGGCTATGCCGGTGAAGAGCAGCGAGGTACCGAGCGTGCAGAGGATCGGCGTGAGTTTCAGGCGCGCGATGATCACGCCGTTCATCAAACCGCCTGCTGCGCCGAGCGCCACGGTGATCGCGCAAAACACCGCGGTATAGAGCGACGGCGAGTTATCGGCGGAGACGAGCATCGGCAGCAGTTGCGCCGCGACCATGCCCGAAAGATTGGCGAGCGCGACGCCCGACAAGTCGATGCCGCCATTGCCCGACACCATCGAGAGCATGATGCCGAGCGCGAGCAAGCCGAGCTCGGGCAACTGGCTGCCCATCGACTGGAGGTTGTCGATATCGACGAACTGGCCATGTGACAACGCGGTCGCGACAATCACGACCAGCAGGTTCACGGCGACCAGGAAATTCAGTTGCCGGTCGGCGAGCCATTTCGATGTGTTCATCGAGGCGCTCCTCCGTTCAGGAATGTTGAGCCAACACGCTGCCGGACTTCGCAGCTTCGCCGAGCACCGCTTCGATCTCGGCGAGCGTCGGCATCGACGGTGCGGTGCCCGCACGCGTGACGGACAAGCTAGCGAGCGCGCAGCCAAAACGCACGGCGTTCAACGGGTTTTCACCGCGCGCAAGCGCTGCGGCGAACCCGCCAGTAAAACCGTCGCCCGCGCCTGCGGTCTCGACCACGCGACCGCAATTGAAGGCCGGCACGAGCACCGATTGCTCCGGCGTATGCAGCAACGCACCCGCTTCGCCCAGCGTCACAATCACGGCACCTACGCCCTTGGTAAGCAAGGCATCGGCTGCACGGCGCGCGTCGTCGACGGACGTTATCGCGATACCCGTCAGCGCCGTTGCTTCGGTTTCGTTCGGCGTGATGTAGTCGCAGAGCGGGAAGATGTCGTCCTCGAGTGGCAACGCAGGCGCCGGATTGAACACGGTTGTCACACCATGGCGACGCGCGAGTTCGAGTCCGCGCCTGGCGGCGGGAACGGGTTGTTCAAGCTGCGTGACGAACACAGCGGCGGCCGCGATATCCGCTTCGATCGCTTCGACGTCTTCAGGGCATAACCGTCCAGCCGCACCCGCTGCAACGATGATCGCGTTGCCGCCCGTTGCATCGTCGACGAAGATGTGCGCTGCGCCCGTGGCCACGCCATCCGTGGATATCGCCCGTGCCGTGATGCCTTCGGCGGCCCAGGTCGAGCGCGCAATGTCGCCGAATGCGTCGGCACCGAGGCGCGTGCAGAAGACCACGTGGGCACCGGCACGCGCTGCGGCCACGGCCTGGTTCGAGCCCTTGCCGCCGGGTCCCATCGCAAATGCCGATCCGGCGATCGTCTCGCCAAGCAACGGCATGCGCTCGGCGCGAAACGTGAGATCCGTTACGTAGATGCCGAGGATGACGACGCCGCGGTTCATCGCGCGCTCTCCGAACCCAAAGCTGCAGCTGGAGCATCGGGCGCGAGATTCACGCCCTTCTTGAAGATAAAGCAGCCATAACCGCGCGCTTCGCCAGTGGCGATCACGCAATAGGCTTTTTTGGCGCGTTCATAAAACGCGAAACGTTCGATGGAAGCGAAGGGCGTCGCGTGCCCTTCGGCGGCATCCACTTCAGTTTGTGCTTCGCGCTGCACGGCGGGGAGCGCGTTTGCGTCGCCGACCACTTCCATGCGCTCGGCCGGATGATCGACGAAGCTGTCCAGCGGCAACACCGACAACACCGCGCGGATCGCGCGCGGCGCGTTCACGCCATCGAGTCGCAGCACATGACCGAGCACCGTTTGGCGCGCGACCGAATCGGCGGGAAAATTCGCGTCGCAGATCACGACTTCATCGCCATGGCCCATCGCGCACAGGGCGTGCAGGACGTCGGCATTCAGCAGCGGATCGAGGTTCTTCAGCATTGCGTCTCCTTCATGTTGAGCGTGCCTCGCTGTGTTGCGAGGTCATCGCTCATGATACTAATTCGTCTGCTTCGAACCCGCACGGCTGGCGTTTAGTCGCCGTACGGGATCCAGATGTTCTTCACTTGCACGGCTTGGCGCAAGAACGGCAGGCCTTCGCTGGCTGCGGTGTCGAACCAGTCGAACACGCGGCCATGATCGACGAACGTGCGCTTCAGGTTCCCCACCGACTCGCGCTCCGCCACCGTCGATAAATCCGCGCCGCCGAAGCACCACAACGCGTCGACATCGTCGTGTTTTGCCAGGGTCGAAGCCAGCGCTTTGCGCTCACCCGTGACGATGTTCAACGCGCCCGGCGGCACATCCGAAGTCTCCACCACCTGATAAAAATCCGTCGCCATCAGCGGACATGTTTCGCTCGGCACCGCGACCACACGATTACCCAGCGCAAGCGCCGGTGCAATCAGCGAGACGAGGCCAAGCAACGGCGCTTCGTCCGGACACACCACGCCGATCACGCCAAGCGGTTCATGCATCGCCAGCGCAACGCCTCTTAGCGGCGGCGAGTGCACTGCGCCATCGAACTTGTCGGCCCATGCGCCGTAGGTGAACAAACGCGTGATCGATGCTTCGACTTCACGCTCGGCGTCGGCGGAAGAAACGCCTGTCCGTGCCGTGAGCTGCTTAGCAAATTCATCTGCACGCGCCGACAGGTTTTCCGCGAGGTAATACAGTACTTGAGCACGGTTATGCGTGCTGGCTTGTGACCACTTTTCAGCACTGCGCGCCGCCGCGACCGCGTTGCGCACGTCCTTGCGATTGCCCTCGCCCACTTCACCTACGATCGCCCCCGACGGTGCATGCACGAGCCGCGAGTAACCGCTGTCCGGCCGAACCTGCTTGCCGCCGATGAACAACTTCGCGGTGCGATCGAGCGCGCTGACATTGCTCTCGGTGGCAGCGGACTGAGCATGCGTCGCGGTAGCGTTCGAGCGAACGGCCAGCTTAGTCCACGCACGCAGCTTCAGATACTCGTAAATCCCCTCGCGTCCGCCTTCGCGGCCGAAGCCCGACTCGCGATAACCGCCAAAGCCGACGCTTGCATCGAAGAGATTGGTCGCGTTGATCCAGACCACGCCGCATTGCAAACGCGGCGCAATATCCAGCGCGCGGCCGATGGTCTCGCTCCACACGCTCGCCGCCAGTCCATAGCGCGAATGATTCGCCAGCGCAACGGCTTCGTCGGGTGTGCGAAAGCTCATTGTCACCAGCACCGGCCCGAAGATTTCCTCTTGCGCGAGCGTGGACGCAGGCGCGACGTTGGTCACCAAAGTAGGCGGATAAAACGCGCCTTGCTCGGGCATGCGCAAGCCCTTGGGCTGATGAATCTCACAGCCTTCCTGCACGCCGCGCTCAACCAGCGCACGAATACGTTCGAGCTGCACGGTATCCACGATTGCGCCCAGATCGATGCCCTTGTCGAGCGACGGCCCAACGCGCAGCGTGTCCATGCGACGTTTCAGTTTATCAATGAAGCGCTTCTCCACGCCTTCCTGCACCAGCAGCCGCGAACCCGCGCAACACACCTGGCCCTGGTTGAACCAGATAGCATCGACGACACCTTCCACGGCGCTGTCGAGATCGGCGTCATCGAACACGATGAACGGCGACTTGCCACCGAGCTCCAGTGTTAGCGACTTGCCCGAGCCTGCTGTGGCAATACGAATTTGCCTGCCCACTTCCGTCGATCCGGTGAACGCAATCTTCGCTACGCGCGGATGCTCGACCAATGCGGCGCCGGTGCGGCCATCGCCGGTGACTACGTTCAGCACGCCCGCCGGCAAACCTGCACGCGCTGCTAATTCGGCAAACAACAACGCGCTCAGCGGCGTGTATTCGGCGGGCTTCAGCACCACGCAATTACCCAGCGCGAGCGCCGGTGCGATCTTCCACGAGAGCATCAGCAGCGGAAAATTCCACGGCACGATCTGGCCGATCACGCCCAGCGGCGCCCAGTCGGCAAACTCGCGATCCTGCAATTGCGCCCAGCCTGCGTGATGCAGGAAATGCCTTGCTACAAGAGGGATATCGATGTCGCGCGACTCGCGAATCGGCTTGCCGTTATCGAGCGATTCGAGCACGGCGAACAGGCGGGCATGACGCTGCACCATCCGCGAGAGCGCGTACAAATGCCGTGCACGGCCCGCGCCGCCGAGCGCTTGCCACGCGGGTAAGGCGCGATGCGCGGCATCGACGGCTGCGTCGATATCCGCTTGATCGCCTTGCGCGATACTCGCAAGCACGCGCCCGGTAGCGGGTTCCAGCGAGTCGAACTGCTCACCCGCCGATGGTGCGCGAAAGGCGCCGTCGATGAAATGACCGAAGCCGTTCGTGTGTTGATCCAGCCAGGCGCGCACGGCGCCGTCGTCTTCCGGTGCAGGTCCGTAATCCATCGAGGAGAAGTAGTCGGCTACGCTCATGGGGAGCTCGTGTAAGAGATGATGCGGTGCTGATTCAAGCAACCGGATGTCGATGGAAAGCCGAGTAGCGGCCGGTGACGTGATGCTCGAGTTGCCGTTCGATATCGGCGAGCAGACTCGATGCGCCTATACGAAAGAGCTCCGGTTCGAGCCATTCGCGGCCCAGCTCTTCCTTCATCAGGATCTGGTATTCGAGCACCGACTTGGCGGTGGACACGCCACCCGCTGGTTTGAAGCCGATCATCATGCCCGTCCGTTCAAGGTATTCGCGGATCATGCGCACCATGACGAGGGAAACGTCGAGCGTGGCGTTGACGCCTTCCTTGCCGGTGGAGGTCTTGATGAAATCGGCGCCGGCCATCATGCAAACCATTGAGGCCTTGGCGATGTTCGAGAGCGTGCGGATGTCGCCGGTCGCGAGAATGGCTTTGATATGCGCCGGGCCGCACGCTGCGCGGAAGTCATGCATTTCGTCGTAGAGCGCTTGCCAGTTGCCGGTGAGCACGTGTTCACGCGTGACGACGATATCGATTTCCGCCGCGCCGTCTGTCACCGATGCCTCGATCTCTTTCAACTTCAGCGGATGCGGGATAAGGCCGGCGGGAAAGCCCGTGGATACGGCTGCGACCGGGATACCGCTACCCGCAAGCGCTGCGACTGCCGTGCCGACGAAGCGGTGATATACGCACACTGCACCGGTCTTGATGGAGCCGGGCGGCATGCCGAGCGCGTCCAATAAATCGTCGCGAATCGGACGACGCGCTTTGGCGCATAAGCGTTCGACGCGTGCGGCGGTGTCGTCGCCATTGAGGGTGGTCAGGTCGATGCAGGTGATGGCCTTGAGCAACCACGCTGCTTGCGCGTCCTTTTTAACCGAGCGGCGCGTGCCGAGCGTGCTGACGCGGCGGCTGACTGCTGATTGATTGACTCGCAGGCCGTCGACCCAGGAGAGATCCAGCGGCACGCCGGGATTGCGCTGTTCCGCGTGAGTGGAAGGCGGTTTGCCGCGCAAGGGGATAACGGGTTGAGAAGCAACATCGAGCATGAGCGTGGCCGGTTGTGCGGTGCACAACATTTTTCGGTTAATCGATGCATTATTCTAACACCCGGTTGTTATGATTGTAACATTCGGGATTACACCAAGGGCGGCGGGGTTCGTTCGCACTTGGGGTTGGTAAGGATCTGCTGGCGCTCGTTGGTCGGGGGTGCGAACACCCCTACTCCTGCGGCTTTTTAATCTCCACGGTTAGAATTACCCCTTGCGCATGCATCGCCGAAAAAATCATGGGCGACGCCGCGGTCAAGGAGAACCCGATGGATGCATTGCCACCCGAAGAAACCATCCGCAGCGCCATCGACCGGTCGGTGAGCCGCTTGCGCCTGCAGCACGAGATCGCCGTGCAATTCGCGACCTCCGTCCTGCGGGTACACAGCGCCAACGCGCTCCTCGACGAGGCATGCAAGGCGGTATCGGCTGGATTGCGCTCGCGTTTTGCCAAGGTGCTCCGCTATCAGCCCGAAAGTGAAACCTTCGTACTCGAAGCCGGAGTAGGCTGGGACCCCGCAGACATCGGCACCACGGAACTCGGCGCCGACGACGCCAGCCCCGCCGGCCACGCGTTCGCCAGCGGTCGCCCGGTGCTATCGAATCATCTGGGCACCGAACATCGGTTCCGCACGCCCGACCTGCTCGCTCGCCACGGCATCAAGCGCGCCATCAACGTCCCCATCCGCGGCATTCCGGAAACCTTCGGCGTGCTCGAAGCCGATAGCTCCGACGACGAAGACTTCACCGAAACGGACATCGTTTTCCTGGAAGCAATCGCGAACGTCATCTCCATGGGCCGCGAACGGCTAGCTGCAGAATCGCAGACCGGCGCCGACGAGCTGTTCTCCACCAGCGTGCTGAACGCGAGCACAGACTGCATCCAGGTGCTGTCGCTGAATGGCGGTATCGAATTCATGAACGATAACGGGCTGGCGGCGCTGAGCATCGACGACTTCGCAGACATCGGCGGCACGTTTTGCGCCGACCTGTGGCCGGAGGATCAACGCCCGAAAGTCCTGCAAGCTCTGGCGAAATCGGCCGAAGGCGAACCGGTCCGCTTCGAAGGCCCCTGCACGACCCGCGCCGGCGATGCCCGCTGGTGGGATGTATCGGTCGCGCCCGTTCGCGATGCCGACGAGAGCGTAAAACGTATCGTGCTGACCATGCGCGATGTCACCGAACGGCACGAGAACGAAGAAGAACTCGCGGCGCTCGTATCGAGCCAGGAAACGCAGCTTGGAAATTCGGCGCTGATGATGAAGGAGGTTCATCACCGCGTTCGCAACAGTCTTCAACTCGTGCAGACGCTGCTCGCGCTGCAGGCGAATCTTGCCGGCGACAAGTCCGTCGCGACGCATCTGCAGGCCGCGGCCACGCGCGTGCGCACGGTCGGCTCGGTGCATCACCGGCTCTATCAGGACGATGGCGCCGAAGCGACGGACGCCACCAGTTACCTGCGAGGCTTGACGGCCGATCTGGCTGAACTGGCGGCGGGGCGGGAGGTATCGCTGGAAGGGGAATCGATCGTGCTGCCCGCCGCGCGGCTCGCGCCGCTCGGGCTCGTCACGGCGGAACTGGTGACCAACGCGCTCAAGTACGGTCGCGGGACAGTGCGCGTAAAGCTGGAACGATCCGGCGATGTCGTGCTGCTCTCGGTGGAGGACGAGGGGGACGGTTTTCCTATCGACTTCCCGAAGCCGCAGGGCACGGGCCTCGGCATGCGGCTCGTAACCACGTACGCGGGCAAGGGCGCGGGCGCAGTTACCGTCGACAGGACGGTGCCGTTCAGCCGTATTTTGGTGAGGTTCCCGGCGGGGTGAAGGCGCTAATAGGCGTAGCCGTTAAATCACCCCCTTCTCCCTTAACCTTTCGATCATCGCGCCCGGCACATCCCAGTCACGCAGGATCGCTTCGTTATCTTGCCCTGGACTCGCCGGCGGCCCACTCACCTCGGGCACCGTGCGACTGAAGCGCGGTGCAGGTCCCGGTTGCGTCACCCCATCCACTTCAATGAATGTTCCTCGCGTCCGGTTATGCACATGCTCCGGTGCTTCGTTCATATCGAGCACGGGAGCAAAGCAAACATCCGTGCCTTCTATCAACTCGCACCACGCCTGCCGCGGTTTCGTCGCGAAGATAGCCGCAATTTTGGTTTTCAACACAGGCCATTGTTCGCGATCCATCTGGCTGTCGAAGGCGGCATCGTGGATATCGCAGAGCTTCAGCAGCAGGGCATAGAACTGCGGTTCGATCGCCCCGACTGACACGAATTTGCCGTCCGCGCATGCGTACGTGTTGTAGAAATGCGCGCCGCCGGCAAGCATGGCCGAACCTCGCTCGCCCGACCACGCGCCAAACGCCTTGTAGCCGTAGATCATCGCGCCGAGCAGCGCGGAGCCTTCGACCATGGCGGCATCGATAACCTGGCCCTTGCCCGAACCACGCGCTTCCAGCAGCGCACACACCACGCCGAACGCGAGCATCATCCCGCCGCCGCCAAAGTCGCCGACAAGATTCAGCGGCGGCACCGGCGGCGCATCGCCACGGCCGATCTCGTGCAACATGCCGCTCATCGCGATGTAGTTAAGATCGTGACCGGCGGTCTTGGCCAGCGGACCATCCTGCCCCCAGCCCGTGACGCGGCCATACACAAGCCTCGGATTGCGCTCCAGGCACACGTCCGGCCCGAGGCCAAGCCGCTCCATCACGCCGGGGCGAAAACCTTCGATCAGCGCATCGGCCTGAGCAACAAGATGCAGCGCCAGTTCGCGTGCTTCCGGTTGCTTCAGGTCGAGCGCCAGAGAGCGGCGGCCACGCGCCATGACGTCGAATTTCGTGCCTTGCATGGGATAGGGTGTCGTGCCGCCGGCCGGCTTACGGTCGATGCGGATCACTTCCGCACCCATGTCGGCGAGCATCATGGCGGCGAACGGACACGGGCCAAGCCCAACCATCTCGACAATACGAATCCCCTTTAGCGGCCCGCTCATCGCAGGGTCCGGTGCGATAAGCAATTCGACCTTGGCGGCGCGTGAATAGCGGGAAATTTCATGTCGACTTTCCTTAGCGGAATGGTTATGCGAGTCCAGCGTTTCTCTTAATCGCCTGAGTCTCAGGCGCTCGTCGATTTGCGAAACTTTACACCCCGCCCGGTCATTGAGCGGACCCTCGCCTTACGTTTAATACGGCTCACTTGCCGCACCATGCGTGCAATGCCCCCATTTATCTTTTCTAGCCGGGTACCATTGAATAGAATTGAATTAAATCGACTCAAGCGCTGCTCATGCAGCAAGAAGACCAGACGGTCCGCGATCATGTCCAAGGGAGTCTGCTAATGAGTCTTCAGAAAATCAAACGAGCGAGCGTAAGCGCCGCTTGTGTTCTTCTTTGTCTGTCCGGGGCGGCGCACGCTCAAAGCGCCAGCAGTGCCGTCGCGGCGTCCGAACAAACAGCTGGCGCAGCCCCGGTCAATGTCCTGGTGACGCCCAATTTCACCGGCGACGATCCGGCCGCCGTCAGGGACGCGCTGGCGCGCAAATTCACCGATAGCAAAACGCGCTCGTTCGCTCATCGAGTCGAAGACCTGATTGGCGAAGCTTTGCCGAAGACGTTGCACGACGCAGCGTTGACAGACGCCAAGCTGAGCCGCGATCTCGCGTTCGTGGTGCCCGCACCGTATGGAATCCGCTATCGGTCGAAGGTCCGCGTGATGACAGTGGACGTGGATCTGTCGGACAGCGATCACCCGGATACGATCGTCCTCAAAAAGACGATTACCGGACCGCGCGGCCACAAGCTCGTTGTAGCGGCCGAAGCGAAATCCAAAGGCTATATCCAGACTGTCGACCTGATCGAGCTGGATCCCGTCAACAAGCACAACAAGACCACCGTGCATGGACGCTTCGTGCTTTCACCGGCTGCCTTCTCGGAGGAAGACGGCGATCTCGCGCTCGTATTGATTTGCCGCGTGGTGCCGCCTTACTTGACGGAGACACAGGACCATACCGACCCGAGCAACGAGGAACCTACAGACATCACCACGCGAACGGCAACGCTCCACGCGAACATCGGCGACATCTGGCTGATCAATCGCGAGAAGGGCATTGTGCTGGCGAAGGGACTGCACTTGGTGAAGTAAGCAGATACCCGTGGAACCACACTTATTTCGCTCAGCTCGATAGCAAAACTCCAAGCTGATGACGAAGCTGTTCAGTCGCTGGAGTCATCGGCGCACGCAGTTCCTGGCGGATCATTCCCAGGACTTCGAGTGCACACTTCACAGGTGCCGGGTTAGGTTCGGAAACAAGCGCTTGTATCAAAGGCACCAGACGATGAAACCGCTCACGCCCTTCATCGATACGCCCATCCTTTATCGCTCTATAGACCGCAACGAAGTCGGCCGCGCGCACGTGCGCACTCGCTGCGATCGCGCCATGGCCGCCAAGACATAGCGTGCTGAACATATTCAGGTCTTCGCCCGCCAGCACGGACAAGCGTCCATCGAGAATCAGCGCGAGTGTTGTTTCCAGTGATCCAGCACAGTCCTTGATTGCGTGAATGTTGGGATGACCGGCAAGCGTCAGCAGCGTCGCGATATCTAACCGCACGCCGGTCCTGTAAGGAATGTCATAGACAACCAAAGGAGACGCGCTGATATCGGCGAGGGTCGTGAAATGGCTCAATAACCCTGCCTGCGAGGGCCGCACGTAATACGGCGCAGGGACGAGCAACCCGGCAAGCGGAAGCTCGTTCAAGCGCAGAACGCGTTCGCGAAGCTCCAGCGCGTTGTTGCCAGCCAGCCCGATCAAGACCGGAAGATCCTTCGCGGCGTCGAGGATAGTCGCGTGAACCTGTTCTTGCTCAGCGTGATCGAGCGACGACGGTTCGCCCGTTGTTCCCAGCGCAACGAACCCCGCGACCTTCGCTTCGATATAAGACCGGACGAGACCTCGCAGCGCGTCGTGATCGACACGTCCGTTTGCAAACGGCGTGACAAGCGGAATCCAGATACCAGAGAAAATCGACATTCCATACTCTCCTGTTTGACCGATAAAAACCGTCAGGGCATCGGAAAGCAGAGATGGAAAATCGAGCAGCCGCATCCGTTTCGTCGCACCTGACGGAACAGCGCTCCGGTCAGATAAGCAACGGTTATTTGCGTTTGGAACCTGCGCCCGCAAGCAACCCGATCGCGCTGACGCGATCAAGTGCATTGCGAGGAAACAACTGATGCTTGTTCATTTGACGGGTAGATTCGTTACTCGAAAGCCGCCCGCTTACCGGGCATGAATTGCCAGCCCAAGGTAGTTCCTGCGGCCGCCAGGAGGATCAGCGCTGCACCGATAATCTGAAGCCACCCTAAGCGTTGACCGAAGGCGACCCGGTCAACAACTATTGCCACGACCGGATAGATAAACGACAACGCGCCTGTCATCGCAGTCGGCAATTTCTGAATCGCGCCATACAGCAGCACGTACATGACGCCCGTGTTGACCACGCCGAGTACGACGAGATCCGCCCAATGATTCGGCGTCGTGGGCAGGTGCTTGAAATCGACAAACGGTGCAAGCGTGACGATGCCAAGCGCCACATGCAATAACGCAATCAAATGGGGTGGTGTCCCCTTGAGCCGCTTGGTCACGATCGAACAAATGGCGTAGAGAAATGCCGCGCCAAGCGCATACGCGATACCTTCCAGATACTCGCCGGGTTTGGCCAACACCGCAGGCTCCACTCTAACGACCAGTACGAGACCCACGAATGCGACAGTGAGCCAGAAGATCGTGCGAAGGGTTATTCGTTCGCGAAACACCACCGCCCCGAGCAGTACTAGCATGAACGGCTGGGTGTTATAGACGGCTGTTGCCATCGAGATGGATGCTCGCGAATAGGCCGCAAACAGCAGGACCCAGTTGCCCACAATCGTGGCGCTGCCAAGTGCGACTAGTCCGAGCATGCGCCATGAAAACAGGCTCCGGCGCAACATTCCTTTGAACGCGCAGATCACAAGCAGCGTCGCCGCACCGAACACACAACGAATGAACACGACGTTCAGCGGCGATTGCTGCGACGACACGACGAGCCAGCCGACCGTGCCGGATATCAGCATCGCTACGCTCATTTCTACGCAACCAACGCGCGTCTCTCTGGAGCCCATCGCTTCGTCTTTTAAAATGGTTTCGGCTCCATCAGTCTAGTGGCGTCGCGAGCGAGATTCCATGTGTAAAATGAACGGACATCGACGTTTTAACTTCAAATCGAAGGCTCATTTGAAGAATCGCCTTTCTTCCCCGCCGGGTCTGGTCTTGCTCGACCAGACCGACCGCGAATTGCTCGCCGTTCTGTCCGAGGACGGCCGCATCGCCATGAGCGAACTCGCGCGCCGGATTGGATTGTCAGCGCCCAGCACGGCCGAGCGCGTGCGGCAACTTGAAGCGCGCGGCGTGATCCAGGGGTTCGCGGTCCGACTCGACCCCCGTGCGCTCGGGTACACGCTTCAGGCCATCGTTCGGGTCAAGCCATTGCCTGGACAGTTGCATCTTGTGGAAGAAGCGATCCGGCGCATTCCCGAATTCGTTGAATGCGACAAGGTCACCGGCGACGACTGCTTTGTTTGCCGGCTATTTCTCAAGACAATCGAACAGCTCGACGAGATTCTTTCGAAGATCACAGAGCGGGCCGAGACGAGTACGGCAATCATCAAGTCGACGCCTGTCGAACGACGCTTACCGCCCTTGGGTTGAGCGGCGTGCCGGGACATTCAAGCGTAGCGATGCAACCGCGTCCTGCAAACAATCCAGCAGCAGCGAAGCAGCCGCCGTCAGCGGACTGTCGCGGCGCGTCACTACGCCGATGGGTATTGGCGGCGGCAGGTCGACTATAGGCAACACGGCGATGCCTTCCCTCACCCACGGTTGGTCGAGCAAAGGCTCGGGCAACGACGCAACCGTGTCCGAGCCGCGCAGCAAGCCGTGCGCAATGACGAAGCTCGGACACTCGATAATTTTCTGCGGCACCGTCAACCCACGCGCGGCGAACAAATCGAGCAACCCGCGTGTCGAACTTTCAGGCGACGGATTCAACAGCCATTCCGCATCGACCAGTTCAGCAAGCGACGTGCATTGCGCGAGCGGATGACCTTCCCGCGCAACGACCACCGAGCTGATTTTGTATAGCTCGATGTAATCGAACTCGGGTCCCAGGTTTTCCGGCACGACCACAGCCACGACGAAATCAAGCGACCCGTCACGCAGGCGCGGCAATGCAACGCCCGGAAATCCTTCGATAAAACTCGCGCGTGCATGGGGCATCTTCGTTCGAAATGCCCGGAATGCTGTCGGCAAGACAGACGACGCGGCGGTCGGCGTGACGGCCGCCGCAACGCTGCCGGTCACCGCGCCTTTCATATGCGCGATGTCGTCTTCGGCGCGGCGCATTTCGCTCACCACCATCTGCGCGCGAATCCTCAATTGCAAGCCGAACGCGGTCAATTGCACGCCGCGCGCGGTACGCAGCACGAGGGGCACACCCAGGTCCTGTTCGAGCTCCTTTAACGCCTTCGTCAATGCCGCTTGCGAGAGATGCAGGCTACGCGCCGCCGCGCGGATGCTGCCCTGCTCGGCGACTGTCAGGAACGCGCGCAATTGATGGTATTTCATTGGGAATTCAAGGGTTTATACCGACAACTGTAGGTAGTCACAAATTAAATTAACTGTCTTTTGGTTTTCTTTGTGACTTTATATGCTTGACCGGAAGCAGTCACGTCGAACTATCGAAATGTAATAAGGAGTTGTTCATGCTGTCAGTCGATCCCGTCATTCCCGGAATTGCCGCCATCGCGCCCGACCTCATCGCCGTGCGGCGCCAGATCCACGCGCATCCGGAACTCGCGTTCCAGGAGCGGGCAACCAGCGATCTCGTCGCGAGCCTGCTCACGCAATGGGGCTACGACGTCACGCGCGGCCTCGGCAAGACCGGCGTGGTGGGGGTGCTGAAGCTTGGCGGCGGCAGCGGGCGTATCGGCCTGCGCGCCGACATGGACGCGTTGCCCATCGAAGAAGCGACAGGCCTCCCCTACGCGAGCGCCGTCCCGAAGACCATGCACGCCTGCGGTCACGACGGCCACACTGCGATGCTCCTGTGCGCCGCACGTTATCTCGCAGAAAGCCGGCAGTTTTCCGGGACGCTGACGCTGATCTTCCAGCCCGCTGAAGAGAGCTACGGCGGTGCACGCGCCATGATCGAAGACGGTCTTTTCGAGCAGTTTCCCTGTGACGCCGTGTTCGGCCTGCACAACATGCCCGGTTACGAAGCCGGCGGCATGAACTTCTGCACCGGGCCCGCGATGGCTTCCGCCGACCGCGCCACGATCGTGCTGCGCGGGGTAGGCGGCCACGGCGCGTTGCCGCATCTGTCGCGCGATCCCATGCCCGCTGTCGCCGGCATTATCCTCGCGTTGCAGAGCATCGTGGCGCGCGAAGTCGATGCGCAGAAGTCAGCGGTAATCTCGGTCGGCAGTGTGAAGGCAGGCGAAACCTTCAACGTGATTCCGCAAACCGCCGAGATGAAACTCTCTATCCGCGCGCTCGATCCCTCGGTACGCACGCTCTTGCGGGAACGCATCACGGCGCTTGTTCACGCACAGGCTGCGTCGTTCGGCGTGGAAGCGGATATCGACTATGAATGGGGTTATCCGGTGCTCGTCAACCATGCCGAACCAACCGCTTTCGCAGCCGAGGTCGCGCAGAAGATGCTCGGTACGCAACGCGTGGATACACAAGCGCACCCGCTCATGGGCAGCGAGGATTTCGCCTTCATGGCCGAGGTCGTGCCGGGTGCCTATGCGTGGATCGGCAATGGCGTCGAAGGCAAGGGGAGCTGCATGGTTCATAACCCCGGCTACGACTTCAACGACGACATTCTTGCCATCGGCGCGAGCTACTGGGTGCGCCTGACCGAAGCCTATCTAGTCGACTGAATCGCCGACTGAGCGATCCGGCCTTATCCCCAACTGCAGTTTCGAGAGAAGACATGAGCATACCGACCGTATCAAGCCTCGACGTTCCGCCGGGCGCGGCGCTGGATCAGCGCAAGCAAAGCCGCGTGCGGCTCGTCACCGCGGCAGCGGTCGGCAACGCGCTCGAGTTCTACGACTTCACCGTCTATGGTTTCTTCGCGCTGCTGATCGGCAAGCTCTTCTTTCCCGTGCAAGATCCAGTCGGGCAGTTGTTGCTCGCGGTCGCGAGCTTCGGCGTCGGTTTTTTCACCCGACCTGTGGGCGGTCTTGTGATCGGGATGTACGCCGATCGCGCCGGGCGCAAGAAGGCGATGGTGCTCACGCTCGGGCTGATGGCAGTCGGCACGGCGATGATCGCCGTAGCGCCGACCTACGGACAAGCCGGGATCGCAGGCCCCGTGATCCTGGTGATCGCCCGGCTCATTCAGGGATTTTCCGCGGGTGGTGAAGTCGGGGCATCGACCACGCTTTTGATCGAGCAAGCGCCGCCGAATCGGCGTGGCCTGTATGCGTCGTGGCAGTTCGCGAGCCAGGGTCTCGCCGCGCTCGCGGGCGCGTTGACCGGCGTTGCGTTAACGGCCTCGCTTTCGACCGCGCGACTCGAAAGCTGGGGGTGGCGCATGCCGTTCCTGATCGGCACGCTGATCGTGCCGGTCGGCTGGTGGTTACGCAGGACACTCGAAGAAGAGCCCGTGCACAAGCCGCAGCAAAAAGCGCCGAAGCTGCCTCTCCTCGATGTCCTCCGCGATCATCGGCGCGCCGTGCTGACCGGCCTGGGACTGACGATTGCCGGCACATCGGCGCATTTCATCATCGTTTTCTATCTGTCGATCTACGCCGTCAAGACACTCGGCCTGCCTCCGGGAATAGCGATGCTGTCGGGCTGTGTATCGGGCGCGATTCTTTTTCTGGTCGTGCCGATCGGCGGATACCTGAGCGACCGCTTCGGGCGCAACATCCTCGCGCAAGTCTCGCGTGTCTTGCTGTTGCTCGCCATCTATCCGGCCTTCGTTGCATTGAACCGATGGCCTACGGTCACTACGCTGCTCACGGTCGTCACGCTCCTCTCGTTGGTCCACGCGATCAATATTGGCGGCGTCGGCGCGATGCTCGGCGAGCTCTTTCCGCGCTCGGTGCGAGCGACCGGCGGTGCCGTGGTCTATAGCCTCGGGGTCGCGATTTTTGGCGGCTTCGCGCAATTCTTCGTGACCTCGCTGATCGTCGCGACCGGCAGTACGCTTGCGCCCGCGTGGTATGTGATCGGCTGCGGTTTGCTGGGGTTGATCGCCGTTGCGTTCATTGAAGAAGGGTCGCAGAAGGCGCTGGATTGATTGGCTTGCCCGCAGACACCATGAATGTCTAAGCGGGCTCGAAACAAAGCAGCGCTATCAATGCGGCGTCTCATTCAGGTCGTATTTCATGACCCGTCCGTGGCGCCCTTCCAGATCGCGCTCGCTGCTGTACACATCGCCATCCGGCAAACGACGCTGCACCAGGACCGCATCGAGCGCGGCTAGATCGGCGGTATCGAGCGTGGCCTGCATCACGCGCAAGTGATCGGGCAAATGATCGCCGCGTCGTACACCGACAATGATGGCCGCGACCTGTGGTTGCTGAAGCACCCAGCGCATGGCGATAGTCGGAATGGAAAGCGCATGACGCTCCGCAATTCCCTTCAGCGCGGATAGAAGCTGCTGAAACAAATCCCAGCCGCCGAAGTCGTCGACCATCAGTTTGTATTTGACGAGCGACCGGTTCTCCAGATCATCGGTCGGCTCGCTCATGCCGAGCCAGCGTTCCGACAGAAATCCCCCCGCTACGGTGCCGTAGCACAGCAACTGCATGCCCGCGCTCGCACAAAACGGCGAGAGTGCCGACGACGGCCGCTGATCCAGCAACGAATACTGAACCTGCATGCTGACGAGCGGCGTCCCGCCTTCCACAAGCTCGCGAGTGCGCGCGGTATCGAAATTGGTGCCGCCAAGATGCGCGATCTTTCCTGCCCGCTGCAACTCGGTAAGCCAGTGCGCCGTCTCGAGGTAACGCGGCACGTTGTAGTCCCACCAATGAAACTGCACGAGATCGAGACGTTCGACTCCAAGGCGAACCAGCGACCGGTCGATGGTCCGCTCGACCTGCTGCAGATCGAGCGTAGCCAAGGTCGCGAGATCGGGAACGTACTTGGTGTGAACGCGCAAATCGCGAAGACTGTCCTGGCCGTTGCGAGCGAGGTAATCGCGGCGGAATTCACCGATCAATTCTTCTACGCCCGTGTAGATATCCGCGCAGTCGAACGTCGTGATACCGGCTTCGTAGTAGGCCGCCATGTCGGCGATCGCCGTGGCGCGATCGACCGAACCATGACCACCCGCGAGCTGCCATCCGCCTTTGAGCAGACGCGAAATCGTATAGCCGGGGGCCAAGTCGATGCTGTACTGCGAACTCATTGCTGTTGCTCCGTGGAAGGAAGTTTGACGGCCGTGGTGTCGGCGTGGCTGAAACGGCGCAGACCCGTACGCACGATTCGGAAACGCGAGGGGCAGTTCGGATCGGGACAGGCGACTTCTGCGTCGGTACTCATCCAGTCATTCGGATGCAGCCGCCGTTGCTTCGATGCAAGCAGCGGCAACAGCGCCGCGAGCGAGTAGATGGAGAAACCTTGATCGGGCGGCAAATGCAGCATCTCGCCCTTCAACTCAAAGTAGTCACCCACCTTCGCGCCGCAATACAGCTTCGCCCCGTCCGGCGCGACGACCTCGACGCGCAGGTCGTATAACTCGAATACGTCGTCTGCGGAGTCGGTCGGGTGTTGCGTGGAAGCCATTGAACTCTCCTGGGAATAGCTGGCCAGCGGATATGCCGCATCGACATCGAAAACAACATCGTGCAGTCACAACATACACTTTGAGCGAGTGTACGTATCGTTATTTTGTACGTCAATACTGCACTGCGGCATCCAGTCAATACCAGAATCAAGCCAATTTCCGGCACTATCGCGATTATTTTCAACGATTTATTTTGACATGCTTGAATTCGTGTGCTGCCTGAGTGCACACTTCATATCACAATGTGTGCAGTCAGAATTTACAGGAGGTGGCATGAACAGCAACTTTCAAGGTGAACGAAGTCGCCCTCGTCATTGGCATCGATGGATGCTGGTCATTCCGTTCATCTGGCAGGCGTTATTGGCTCCGGCCGTAAACGACGTCGCAGTGAAACCGTTTGGCTTGCCGTTCCCCATGTTCTGGCAAATGGCGGGCATCGTCCTGGCGAGCATCGTCATCGGGCTTGTTTTCTTCATGGATCGCCGTGCTGGCGTAGAAGACGAGGAAGCGTCCTTCCTCGAGAAAACCTCTGCTTCTACGGGGGATGCGCAATGAAGATGGCAATCGTGTTGAGTATTCTGCTTGCGACGGTCCTAGGCGCAGTCGCTTACGGGCGACGCACCCGCAAGAGCGCAACCCTCGCCGAATGGGCCGTCGGCGGACGCAGCCTGGGCACGCTGATCTTCTGGTTCATGAATGCCGGCGAGGTCTACACCACCTTCGCTGTACTCGGTATTTCAGGCTATGCATGGGCGCTTGGCGCGCCCGCCTACCTCGCCTTCTGTTCCGTATCGATGAGTTACGCAGTCGGATACTGGCTGATGCCCAAGATCTGGAAAGCCGGCCGGCTTGGAAAACTCGTCACGCAAGCCGACTTCTTCGCAGCGCGCTTCGACGCGCCCTGGCTCGGCGTGATCACTGGCGTGATCGGAATCGCGTCGCTGATCGTGTATGTCCAGATCCAGTTGGTGAGCCTCGGACTGATCGTGCAACTCACGCTCGACGACACCATCTCGAGCCGCGCGGCAACCATTGTCGCGGGGCTGCTCATGATTGCGTTCGTGTTCGTCGCGGGCATCCGCTCGGCCGCATTCGCGGCCGGCGTGAAGGATGTGCTGATGATCGTGGTGGTGGTATTGCTGAGCGCGACCGTGGCAAGCAAGGTCGGCGCAGGTTCGTTACTCGATATCTTCGGCATGGTCGAAGCGAAGCATCCGGGCATCGGCAAGTTTCCGGGACTCGACGCCAGCTCGCCCACCACCGCGATCTGGCTGATGACATCCGCGATCAACATTGCATTCGGCAACTGGGTCTTTCCGCATCTGTTCCAGATGTCGTACTCGGCGCGAAGCGCCACATCCATTCGACGCAACGCCATCTGGCAACCGCTGTATTCGCTCGCGTATTTCTTCATCATCCTGCTAGGCTTCGCTGCGCTGCTCGCCAATACACATCCGCCCGGCGACAACCTGAACGCCGCGTTGCTGCAGTTCGTATCGGAGCGTTACCCGTCCTGGGTGATTGGCCTGGTGGCGGGAACCGGATTCCTGCTTGCACTTGCGCCGGGAGCCTTGCTGCTGGTCGCGGCGGGTTCGATCTTCACGCGAAATGTGGTGCGGCCGTTCGCTCCGCGTCTGAGCGAAGCTCAGTCGCTGGCGTTGTCACGTGCCTCGCTGGTTTGTTTTGCCGGCGTGGCCGTCTATTTGTCGCTCGCTCAGAAGGGCTCGCTGGTCAAGATTCTCCTCGATGCGTACTCGGCTATCGGCATGCTAGCCCCCGCCGTCTTCCTCGGTTTCATCTGGAGACGCACGAGTGCAACCGGCGTTCTCGCTGGCATGCTCGCCGGTTTCATCACCTTGCTCGCACCGTTCTCCGCGCACTACTGGGGAACACATTGGCCGCAGTGGGAACCCGGCTTGATCGCCATGGCGATCAACGCTGGCGTGACCATTCTGGTCAGCCTCGTCACGCCGGCACCCGCGCCGGCCGCCATTGGAATCGGCCTGCTGGACAGCGCCGCGCCGGCAACAACTTCTCGCAGCGGCTACAAGCTCGGTGCGTGAGACGCGGTCCCTGACACGCGCTTAAACCATCCATCGCCCTATCCACGTTTGCCCACGCCGCCATCGGCGCATGGCGAACGCGTCCTGCCTGACATCCTCGACACGCCTTCTGGAGATCGCCGTGAAAAAGAGCTGGTTCTGTATTGGCGCGTTAATTGCGTCGCCTCAAGTTGTATTTGCCCAAAGCAGCGTGACGCTTTACGGCCTCGTGACGGCAGGGGTTACCTACGTCAACAACACCGGCAAGGGGCCCGTATACGAGTCCGAGACTTGTGCGCCGCCCGGATGTAACCGATGGGGATTGAAGGGCCGTGAAGACCTCGGTGGCGGCAATGCAGCGATCTTCACGCTGGAGAACGGCTTCAATATCCAGAATGGACGGCTGGGCCAAGGGGGCACTGAATTTGGCCGGCAGGCGTTCGTTGGTTTGACGAATAACTACGGGACCATCACGCTTGGACGCCAGTACGATTCGTTGTCCGATACGGTTGGGATGTTTCCATCGAGCAATAACTTTGCGACCGGGTACGGTTCGCACTTCGGCGACCTGGACAACCTGAACCAGTCGATCCGCATCAACAACGTGATCAAGTATGTGAGCCCGATCTGGAACGGTCTTCAAGTCGACGGCATGTTCAGCCTCGGTGGTCAGGCAGGCGATTTTTCGACGAACCGCGTATGGGCGCTTGCCGGTTCGTACACCGCGGGGCCGTTCGCATTCGCAGCCGGTTACCTCGATATCAACACGCCCGCGACGAACGCGAACGGAACGGGCGGTGTCTATGCGTCGAACGGCAACTACGTGGGTTCGCTGAGCAACTACGTTGCTCTACAGGATGCGAACGCCATGAAGGTTCTTAGCGCCGGCGCGTCCTATTCGATTGGGAATGCGAACGTAGGCCTGGTCTATTCGCATACCGTCCTGAAGAACAGCCAGTATTTTGTCGCCAATGGTTTCGCTAACGCCGGAAGCGGCAGCGATTTCAAACTCGACAGCTATGAAGTGACGGCCACGTATCGCTTTACGCCTGCGCTGCTTGTGGGAGGCGCTTATATCTACAACGCGGGCAAGGCGGATTATGAAGGGCTGAAGCCGACCTTCCAGCAAATCAACCTGGGCGCCAACTATTCGCTATCGAAGCGCACCAGTCTCTTCGCCGTGGCCGTGTTCCAGAAAGCAGGCGGAGACGGCATAGCGCCCGTATTCAACTCGGCCGGCGCTAACGTGGGCCGGACAGCGATAGCGGAAATCGCTGGTGCCGGAGTCGACTCGAGCTCGGCGAAACAGGTACTTGTGTCGGTAGGGATTACGCACACGTTTTGAAACGCCGCTGCCGAGAGTGGCTCACACTCCACCCGGTTTTGACGTTAGATTCGCCGCATTGAAAGCGGACCGCAACCAGCTCTCAAACGTCATCGCAGCTTGTGAGCTGGTGTTATAGCCTCTCGATCGAACCAGGTAATAAGACGTCACGTCGATGCTGAACCGGGCGTCGTCGAAAGGCGCGATAAGCCGTCCGTCTCTCAGTTCCTCCGCAGCCAGAACCTCGCTTTCCAGTACGACGCCAAGACCGTCGACTGCAGCCTCGATCGCCATGACCGACCGATCGAGCCAGAGTTCGTTGTCGGGCCGGACTTCCTCGTCGCAAACCCGCCTCAAGTACTCCGACCATGTCAGCCCGTTGGACGAATGAATCAGCGTGGCCCGCAAAAGATCCCGTGGATTCTTCAGCGCGAGTGTGGTGGCCAGCACAGGGCTGCACAACGGGCGCAGCCGCTCAACCAACAAGGGCTCGACATCGAGCTTCGAAGTATGCGGATGACCATAGGCGATCGCGATATCGAATCGAGTCGTCTCGAGGTCGTCATGATCGGACAGCGTGGATAGCCGGATCCTGATTTCCGGATTGGCGCGCAGGAATTCCGGAAGCCTGGGTTGCAGCCACTTGGCGGCGAAACTTGGACCCGATGCAACCACCAGATAGCCTCGCTGCGACTGCGGCGCGACCAGATTAGTGGCGTCGGCGATCACACCGAACGCGCGTTCGATCTCGCGGGCGTAGGTGCGCCCCGCGGCCGTGAGAACGGCTCGCCCCGGATGCCGTTGAAACAACGGCACACCCAAAAAATCCTCGAGTTGCTGGATGTGGTGACTGACCGCTGACGGCGTGACCGCGAGCTCTTCCGCGCCGAGCGCAAAGCTTCCCCTTCGTGACGCCGCTTCGAACGCAAGCAGCGCCTTGAGCGGGGGCAGGCGGGATTTCGTCGTGCTTCTAGTTGAGCTCATTTCACGAGGTGCTGAGTTATATGCGTTGGCGCCGGTATTTTCGCCTGCCTATGATCTTTTCTGACGGCGGTCAGCAAGAGCAAGTCGTATGCCAAATGTTGTACTTCGACGAGCATGGCGCCGGCGGCGGTCGTCCGATGTGTCGGCCGATGTGATGCTACGCAACCCAGATTATCCCGCCAATGATGAGATATGGCCGGATAACGAGCCAACGGAGTGAACGATGAAAGAAGGACTTCTGCAAGCATCCCGCGATTTTTTGGTCAGATACGGCGGCGACGCCTTCCCGAACCTGTTCACGTCCGCCAAGGGCACTATCGTAAAGGACAGCAACGGACGTGAATACCTGGACTTCACTTCAGGGCAGATGTGCGCCACGATCGGGCACAACCATCCGGCGATTGTCGAAGCCGTTCACCGGGCAGGCGAGAAGGCCTTCCACATGTTCAGCGGCATGATTCCCGAGGTCGTGGCTGAACTCGGGCAGACGCTTGCACGCGACTGGTTGCCTGGCGATATCAAGAAGACGATCTTCATCAACACCGGGTCTGAAGCGACCGAGGTCGCGCTGCGCATGGCGAAGATGTACACCGACGGCTATGAAGTCCTGGCTCTGGGTGGTTCGTGGCATGGCATCACGGGCGGTGCGAGTACCGTGTCCTTCGCTAGCGACCGCAAGGGATACGGCGTTCCCGCACCCGGCGTGTTCCTGATTCCCGAGCCGAATTCATATCGCCCATACATTCAGGGGGCAACGCCGGAAGAATCGGCACTGGCAAACCTGAACCTGGCACTGAAGATGTTCGACATGCAGTCGAGCGGCCGGGGCGCGGCGATCATTGTCGAGCCCGTTATCAGCGCGGGGGGTGTCCTGGTGCCTCCGCGTTCATTCATGCAAGCACTGCGCAAGGCGGCGGACGACCGCGGCATGCTGCTCATTTTCGATGAAGCGCAAACGGCATTTGGCCGTATAGGAACCCGGACCGGATCTGAATTTTTCGATGTCGTTCCCGACATCATGACTATGTCGAAAACGCTCGGTGGAGGCTTGCCGCTCGCCGCGGTATCGACGACCGTAAAGATCGAAGAAGTCCTCCACCAGAAACACTTCACGTTTTACACAAGCCACGTTTCAGACCCGCTGACGGCTGAAGTTGGACTTGCGGTCTTGAAGGTGATCAAGGAAGAAAACCTCATTGCGCGCGCGAACGAAATGGGGGGCTACCTGCGTAGCCGCCTTGAAGAATTGCAGCGGCGCTATGAGGTGATCGGCGACATCCGGGGCGCGGGCCTTCTGCTTGGCGTCGAACTGGTGACCGACCGGGCATCGCGCAATCCGGCTCACGAACTCGGTGCAATGACGACCAGGAAATGCTTTGAAAACGGTCTGAGCATGAATATTCGCCGTCGGCCGGAACGCGGCTCCGTATGGCGCATTGCGCCTCCGCTTACGGTTTCAACGGACGAGATCGATCGTGCGGTGGACATCCTCGACAAGGCGTTGCGCGACAGTCTCGATGAGACAGCAATCGCGAAAGCTGCCTGAGCGTTGCGATCAGGATCGAACGGATTTCATTCAATACTGGGGAAACCATGAAGCACATTGCGGCGAGACATTGGCTAGTCATTGCGGCCGTTACGGGCTTTGGACTTACTGCGCCCGCGGTGCACGCGGAAAGTCCGACACTGGAAAAAATCCGTTCGTCGAATACGCTTACGCTTGGCTATCGCGAATCGTCGATTCCGTTTTCTTTTCTTGGTGCAGACCAAAAGCCGGTGGGTTTCTCGCTCGACCTTTGCGCCGCGATTGCGGAGAAGTTAAAGGCGGATCTGAAGATGCCGAGGCTAAATGTCGCCTATCTCGCGGTCAGTGCGGCAAACCGGATACCGCTCCTGCAAAACGGCACGATCGACATTGAATGCGGAAGCACCACCAACACAGCCGAACGCCAGCAGCAGGTCGGGTTTTCGGTCGCCACCTTCGCCGGCGCGCCGACCTGGCTGACGACCGCGTCGTCGGGTATTACAGACGAGAAAGGGCTTCAAGGTAAGACGGTCGTGATGACGCAGGGTTCGCTGAACCTCGGTCTCGCCATGAAGATCAATAGCGATCTAAAGCTCAATATGACGATCCTTCAATCCAAGGAGCAAGCCGAATCTCTTTTATTGCTGCGCACAGGGCGCGCTTCTGCATGGTTTGAAGACAACATTCTGGAGGCAGGTCTCGTCGCCGGATCGCCTGAACCCAAGACATTTCGATACCTGCCAAACGCAGGCGGGCAGGTCTATTACTACGGCTTGATGATTCCAAGGAACGACCCGGAATTCAAGTCTCTGGTGGATGGCGCCCTACGCGCTCAAATGGCATCCGGGGAATTTTCAAAGACTTACACCAAGTGGTTCACCCAGCCCATTCCGCCCCACGGACAGAACCTTGCGTTGCCCATGAACGAAGCGCTCAAGGCTCGCGTAGCGGCGCCCAGCGATTCTCTTACCCCGTAGCGCTGCAGCCCGCGTAAGCCGTGACCGGCTAAAGGCGGACCGTTTCAAGGGGTCTCTGCCTCAAGACATTCACATCATCTGGCCGTCGACCTGTTACCCGATGTGGCGCCCCGTCGCGGGCGCCCTTTCAGTGAGGGAAAAGCAATGCAAGTGCTCTTTGACCAGGCAGCCGACGGTGGCACCTACCTTGGCTGGTTGATGTCCGGCCTTTTCTGGACTTTGCTCCTGTGGTTTGTTTCCGGCGTGCTCGCGTTCGCCATAGGCATTGGCGTCGGTGCGGCTCGCACCGTCCGCCATCTTCCACTGCGAATTGCGGCGCGGCTTTATGTTCAGGTGTTCCGCAATGTCCCGCTCCTCGTGCAAGTGTTCCTTTGGTACTTCGTCCTTCCCGAAGTAATCCCAACCACATGGGGAAGTGCAATCAAGCAGATCGCGCCGCCCTGGGCAAGTTTTTATCCCGCCGTAGCCGGACTTAGTTTGTACACGGCATCACGTATTGCGGAACAGGTTCGCGCCGGCGTCAATTCTCTCTCCGATGGCCAGAGAAAAGCAGCAGACGCGCTTGGCTTGACCGCCTTTCAGACTTACATCCTGATTCTATTGCCGCAGGCACTTCGCATCACCATTCCAACGCTGACCAGCGAAGCACTTGGCCTCCTCAAAAATACGTCCGTCGCGCTGACGATCGGCCTGCTTGAGATCACTGCCCGGGCGGCACAGATCAATGAGTTCACGTTCAGGACGTTCGACGCGTTTGCGAGTGCAACCGTTCTGTACTTGCTAATCGCGCTCGTGTTGCATCAAGTCGCGTTTCAGGTGGAGCGGATCCTTCGTATTCCTGGAATGAGCCCAAACAATACGCCCAGAAAGTAGGTGACCTCATGTCCTTTGACTTCGCTGCTGTCGTCAGCGCTACTCCGTACCTGCTGCAAGGACTTCTCTTTTCCGTCGAGCTCACGCTGGTGGCCATGATTGGCGGAATGCTGTTAGGGACGTTCATGGCAATCATCAGGCACATGGGCGTGCCGGTTGCTGCCGAGGCCGTTCGCGCATACGTCACCCTGATGCGTTCCATTCCCCTGATCCTTGTTCTTTTTTGGTTCTTCTTTCTAGTTCCACTGTTGCTGGGTCACCTGACGCCCACCGGCCACTCGATACCGCTCGGCCCAAGGTTCACCGCTTTTATTACCTTTACCCTTTTTGAATCTGCTTACTATGCGGAGATTGTGCGGGCCGGACTTAAGGCAATCGACAAAGGGCAATATGAAGGCGCAAAGGCACTTGGTCTTTCCACCTCATCCATGTATTGGAGTGTTGTCGTTCCGCAGGTTTTGCGGGCAACCGCACCAATAATCGTGTCGCAGACAATCATCCTGTTTCAGGACACGGCACTGGTGTATGTGCTGTCTCTTACCGACTTCCTCGGTGCGGCGGCAAAGATCGCTCAGCGCGATTCGAAACTCGTGGAATTTTATTCGACGGTCGCGGTTGTCTATCTGCTCATTTGCTCGATAGGGTCTGAGCTCTCGGAAAGCTTCCGGAAAAAACAAGGGCAGCGTTCATCCAACGGCAGGCTCGAACGCGCAAAACGCATGTTCGGCCTTGCCCGTCCTTAAATCATCGTTACCTTCAAGGTCTGATCATGGATGACGCATTTTCAACTCAAAACGAAATCCTTCAGATCGAAGGGCTTGAGCAAAGCTATGGAGCGATTTCTGTCCTGAAGGGCATCGATCTTCGCGTCAAGAAAGGAGAGCGGATCGTCATATGCGGTCCATCGGGTTCGGGCAAGTCGACGTTGATCCGGTGTATCAATGGACTTGAGACATTCAAGTCCGGAACGATCCATGTAACCGACGTGCATAACGGTGAGCGCTTGAGACAGCTCAAGGATATTCGTCGCGAAGTAGGCATGGTCTTTCAGAGTTTCAATCTGTTTCCGCATTTATCGGTGGTTGAAAACTGCATGCTGGCACCCGTCAAAGTGCGCGGCGTGAAGAGGACCGAGGCACGAGAAAGAGCGCTTTATTTTCTGAATAAGGTCCGGGTCCTCGATCAAGCGAAAAAATATCCCGGGCAGTTATCGGGCGGACAACAACAACGGGTCGCGATAGCACGTGCGTTATGCATGCAGCCTTCCATCATGCTCTTCGATGAACCAACCTCGGCGCTCGATCCGGAAGTCGTGCAAGAGGTGCCGGCCACCATGGTTGGCCTTGCGAAAGAAGGCATGACGATGATTTGCGTCACGCACGAAATGGGGTTCGCGCGAGAAATCGCCGATCGCGTTATTTTGATAGACGGGGGGAAAATCGTTGAAGAAGCAGCGCCCGCACAATTTTTCGACACGCCCCGGCACGAACGCACGAGGGCATTTCTCGGCCGCGTGCTTCGCGGACATCCCGAAACGGCACGAGGACTGGCGCATAGCTGAGCAGCGACCGTCGCGAGACCCGCAAGACCCCTCAGGGATTCGGCGGTGTAACCGACAAGATGATCTCGGTTTGTTTATCCGACTCATTCCGGTAACGATGGGCCAGCCGTCCATCGAAGGAAACGCTCTCACCGCCGACAACGGTGTAGTCGACACCGGCAATCTCCGCGATGAGCTCACCCGCAACCACATAGACACACTCCGTTGAAGCGTGACCGCGTGGCTCCTCGGCTGATGTCTGGCCGGGATCGAGCACTGCCCGCAGCACTTCGAGCTGACCGTTGCCGGCGGTCAGCCGTTCATAGGTCACTTGCCCCATGGGGGCGATTAGTCTTGCGCGGTTGCCGGGCCGGCTGATCCACACAGACGGCGCCGCCGTTGCGGTAAAAAGGGACGCGACGGATTCGCCGAATACACCGGCTAGTCGCCGCATGGTTTCCAGGCTGGGATCGGTGACGGATCGTTCGACCTGGCTCAACAACGTTGCGGATACGCCTGCCTGACTTGCCAGGTCCCGCAACGACAGGCCGTGGGCAGTGCGCAATTCCTTAAGTCTCTCGCCGATCACGATGTAGCCACCCGCTTGTAAAGTCTCAATTAACAAAAATAAGTATATGGAGGCCACCGCAAGCGGTCAAGCCGGTGGCAAACCACCTTGGCAAGACTGGCCGAATACCTCGCCAAGCCAGCCCACAGGGGAGCACACAGCGCTCGGTACTTTACGGAGCGGCGACGAAGCAGATTTGGAAAGCGCGATGGAACCGCATCGCGTGTGCAGTATTTCTTCACAACAGGCTCTGGCGAACGCGCCACATTCTGAAGAACCGCGTGAAGCGAAACATTACGCGATAAAAGCCGCAGATCACTTGAACCGGTAGTTCACTGCGGCGAGGAAATTCAATTCGGTCCGGCGTTCGGTGATCGGGCTGTTCCCTGCATTGTGCTCAAGCCGGCCGGCCGTCAGCGAAACCGAACCCACCCATTTCTTCGAGAAATCGTAACTGACATAGGTATTCAGGTGGATGTCCCGGATGCCCGAACTGGTGTTATATACCGGCAAACCAGACGCAGCGCTTTGACTGGCCGACACGCCGAACAGCGTACGGTTATAGACGGCGTTGGCCCACGTCACGCCCGGTCCAATAGACACCAGCAGCTTCGACGTCAACGGCATATTTGCCACCAGATCGCCACTGACAAGCAAACCCTGCCCCGTGCCCGCGATGTCCTGATAAGCCGCGACCGAACCCGTCAGCAGCGACACCGAATAGTCGGCAAACACCTTCAGCTTCGGACCGTAGTGCACGTTGCCCAGGCCGCGCAGGTGCGGATCGTCGGACTCGTTACGCGATTGAAAATCGAAGCTGATCGCCGTGCCGAAATGATAAGCCGGGCCTTTCAGGAGATTGATGCCGAGTACGTCGAGACCTTGCGAGAAGATCCGGTCGTCGTAGGAGATATCGAGCGATGGCAGCGGCAAAACCTGGAACGAACGCGAACCAGGGTATTTCGGTGAGACCATCAGCGCAGGGCCGACCGAGATTTTCCATGGATCGGCGGGGCTCGCATCGGGAGCGGCGCTTTGCTCGTCGGCAACGGCGTTCGTGACCCAGACGCACGTGAAAGAGACTAGGGTGCAACGGCAAAAATCGGCAAACTTCACTGCGGGTTCCCTGGCATGTCGAGTCCTTAGGGCTCGTGTGGACTGAACGTCATCAACGGCTTGGCTCGGTCGCCCGCACCACTCGCCGCTTCGTTCAGGCGCAAGAATACGCCAATCTCCCGCATGCCGATTTTCCGCTAGCCGTTAATCACACCGCGCGACCTCGCGCCGCTCGGCATTGTGCATCGGAAAGTCCGCGAACGCACAACTCATGAGGCCATGCAGCGCTGCGCTGCCAACGGGATCGCGATCCGCATGCGTCACGCTCACCTGGTAACCGACCGCCCCGCTCGCACGTTCGACAAACTGGATCGTCAGCGCATGGACGTAGCGTTTGGGTCCAAACCAATTCTTCTCCGGCGCCACGTCGTCGCATGCGCTCTCCGGCGCGCCCGTGCACGCGGCACGCACACGCACGGCTTGCGGGCGGGTTGCATAACCCAGCTTCACGAGGTAGTCCGCGCTGTTCGGAGGCATCGGCCGAAAACCCTTGGTGGCCAGCGCTTCATCAAGCCAGCGGGCGGGCGCCGCGTTGGTCGCGGCATCGCCCTGAGGCTCGACACTCGACGATTGCAGCGCATAGGTCTTGACGCTGCTCGTCGTGAAATCGCCTCCGAATTTGTCCCCGAATTTGTCCCGATACGCGCTGATCCGCACCGGCTGCTCGCTAGCGCAGCCGGTGAGAAGTGCGAGAAGAAAAACGGCGCCTGCTATCGATCGTATGTTCACTTCGTTCCCCAGAAAACGTTTATTGCTTTTGCGCCGCGGGTTCGTTGTCGCTCGCTTCACGCGGCTCGACGGTCTGTGCGCGCAGGGTGATCGTCACGGTCGTCCCCTGGTCCGGCGCGCTTTTAATAGCAATCTCGCCTGCGTGGCGGCTGATCACCGTCTTGACGAACGCCATCCCGAGCCCGGTTCCGTCGCTTGGCGGCTGACCATCGAGATGAAAGCGCCGGAAGCGTTCGAACAAATGCGCCTGCTGCTCGAGCGCGATGCCGTAGCCCATGTCCTGCACGACGCACACGATCGCCCCCGGCATCTCGCTGACGATGCAGTCCACACGCGTAGCAGGCGGGCTGTATTTCACCGCGTTGCTGAGCAGGTTGATGAGCGCGCGCGTCATCAGGGACCGGTCGGCCAGGACCCAGAACGCTTCGCCTTCGCTCTCGCAACGCACCTCGATGTCCTTCGCGTGCGCGAGCGGCCAGATCTCGTCGCTGGCGTCGATCGCGAGTTCGTGCAGGTTCAGCAGTTCGAGGCTGTAATGCTGCGACTCGGCGCGCGCGAGTTGCACGAAGTCATCGGCTAGCGCGAGCGTGCGCCGTGCGTAGCGTTCGACGCGCTCCATCAGGTCCATCGCGCGCGTGGAGTCGATGTGCGGCCGCTCGGTGTCGAGCAGCGCGAGAATCGACGCCTGCGGCGAGCGCATGTCGTGCGACAGCAGATGCAGCATGTCGTCGCGCTGGCGCTCGGAGGCATGCAGCGCGGTGATATCGACCCAGCTCGCGATCCACCCAAGCGATCCGCCCGCGCTCGTCGTGCAGGGCGCATAACGCAGCATATGGTCACGCCCATGGCGATCGCGCACTTCGATGCCGTGCATCATGACCTCGGCGTGACGCTCGACACGCGGGTCGAGCATCGCCGGCCATGACATCCCGCTGGGCAGTGCGCCGCTGCTGTCCTCGTCGACCAGACGCACGAAGTGGAAGTCACTGAAGATCTGCACGATCGACATGTCGTTGAAACGCACGGGGCCGAAATGCAGCCGTGCGGGATCGTTGACCATCAGGATGCGGCCGTCGCGGTCGCAAACCATGATTGGCTCCGGCAAACTGTTCAGGCTGTCCCAGATGAACTGCCGCATATTGCGCTGGCGCTGCACCGCCTGGCGCGTGAGTGCGATCAGGCGCTCGAGCAGATCGCCCGCCGCGCCCTGGGGTTTCTGCTCGGCCCCGGGCAGCAGGTTGGGCTCGGCGGCAAGCAGGCGCAGCTCCTGTCCGAGATAAGACATGGCGACCTCGAGACGCCGCCAGCTCCACAGCAGATAGATCAGCGCAAGGCCGCCGAGCGCCGGCACCGGCGAGAGCCAGCGCGAGCGCAAGTACACCATGCAGGCGCTGGAAATCAGACTGGCGCAGGCCAGCGCGATGGTGAGTATCAGCGACTGGAACGGCGACATCACCAGCAGGCCCGCGAGCAGGATGCCTATCGGCACGAGGCTCGTCCAGCCGGCCGCCTTGTTGCTGACCGGTTCGATGGCGCGGCCGTCGAATAATCCATCGAGGATAGTCGCGTAGATATCGACGCCCGGCAGCTCGCCCACATCGCCTGAAATCGGCGTGGCAAAGCGGTCGCGCAGGCCGGCCGCCGTTGCACCGACCAGCACGATCTTGCCCGCGAAAAATTCAGGCGGAACCGAGCCTTGCATCGCGGCCGCGAACGACACCCGCGGATAATCCAGCGACGTATGCGAAAACGGAATCATCATCCGGTGCGCACGTTTCAGCTCTCCCGCGCCCGCCGGACCTGACGCAGCAAAAGCCGCATCGGCCGCCGCCGGTTCGATGCCGGGCAGTGGCGCATCCGGGCCACGCATCGCGCGATAAACCGGCACCGTGATGCTCGGCCACCAGTTCTTGCCGCTGCCCTCGAACAGCGAGACGCTGCGCACGATGCCGTCCTGATTCACTTCCAGATCGATATGACCCACGCCCGCCGCCGCCGCGCGCAACACCGGAACGGGTTCGACCGCCGCGGGCTCGTTCTGGTTGACGGGCAGGCGATCGACGAGAAGCGGCAGATAGGTCGGCACGTGCTTCATTGCCTGGGCGAAAGCGGCGTCGCCGGGAGAAGGCTCGGTGAACAGCACGTCGTAGGCAACGCTGGCCGGCTTCGCCTTCGCGAGTTGATCAAGCAGCGCTGCGTGGGTCTCGCGCGGCCACGGCCAGCGCCCGAGTTCCGCGATGCTCTCGTCGTCGACCGCAACGATCACAATGCCGGCCGACGGACGGCTCGCCGAGTGCGACAGCAACTGATCGTAGATCAGGAAACTTGCGCGCTCCGTCAACGGGCTCACGACGCCGTAGAGTACGGCGGCAACGCCCACCGCGCCAATCAGCATCCACTCGAGGAAGAAGCGCTTGCCTATCGACGGTCCCGGCCAGCGCGGGTTGCGAAAGGGGAAGCGCCATGGCATGGGTCGCGCCTACCGCGTTTGAGTGAACGACCGGATTTCGCTCGGAATCGACAGGAGCCGGCCGTTTTCGAAGGTATCGACAACAATCGTCCAGTAGTACTTTCCGGGCGCCAGATGCGCCACCGACATCTCGCCGCCCGACACGTCGAGCAGGTCGATGAGCGGCGCGCTCAGGTCCGCATGACTCGACAGGATGAAGCGATACCGCGTGCCCTGCCCGTTGCCGTCCACATGCCAGCGGAACACGTAGCCATTGCCTTCGATCGGCGTAGCCGCCGCGTTGGTCGTATCGAGATGGCGGCTGAACGTGAAGACCTGCGGCAAACCGTCGATGCCGTGCGTGTCCATGGCCGAGACACGCACGAAATAGTTGCCGTCGGGAATGTTGTCGAACGCCGCATGCAGGCCGGTCGTGCGCTGGTCGCGAAGCAGGTCGAGAAAATCGGCATCGGTCGCGATTTCCGTACGGTATGCACCGGCGCCATCGACCGGCGTCAGGTCGAATGCAACTTGCGGAGCACGCTGCAACTTGTCCGGATCGACAATGTCCGGCGGATCGAGCAGCCGCACCGACGCGCCCGCGGTCTGGCCCGTGCGAGTCACGTTGCCGTAGCCGGCCAGAACGAGTGTCTGCGCGCCGCTCTGAACCGGTAGCGGGGCGGCGTTATCGGCACCGGCTCCGTCCACGCCGATCTTGCCCGCCAGCACCTCGACGGTGGTCGCATCCTGCGCGGCCAGGTAGTTCACCCGGAAACGCGTGCCGCGCACACCTGCCACCACCGACGGCGAACTGACCCGGAACGAGTCGCGCGGGTTCTTGAACGGCGTGACGTCGGTCGTGACCTCGCCTTCCTTCAGGTCGAACTGGCGTTCAACCGCGCCGGTCAGCACCGTGGTCCGCAATCGCCCGATCTGGATACGGCTGCTCGACGGCAACACAACGTGCGAGCCGTCGGGCAGCGTCATGGACACGAACGCGTCGCGGCCGGTCTGGATTTCGTCGCCCTCCACCAGCAGCGTCCCCGCGCTCAACGGCACGGGCGGCGCGCCCGCAGCGCCTTCTTTCTCGACGTTGCCTCGGACCGCCACCACCTGCGCCGTCAGCAATTTCTGCCTGAGGCGCGAGGTGGGTAGGGAGAGACGGGTATTGATCTGCAAGTGGCGCGGATTCGCAACGTGATTGATGTCGCGCAACAGCCGCCAGTCGACAGGACTCTGCATATAGCGGTCCGCGAGCGTATAGAGCGAATCGTCGGCACGCACTACATACGGCGTCATGTCCTGCGGCGGCACGCGTTTGGCGTGCGCCGGCTGGATCGAACAGACGATCGCGACGATGCCGGCCACCGCCATTGCGGTTTCCAGCCCCGTACGTGGACGTTGATGCGCCGCCGGACCGCGCCTGTTTTTATGGAACCCGTTCACGGCGATTCATTCCCCACTTTTTCCAGCCGGTAGCCGTAGCTATAAATGGGTGTTATGCGGTAACCGTTTTGCGGTCGCAACACCAGCTTGGAGCGAATCTGCGACACATGGGTATCGATTGTCCGCGAGGGAATATCCACGTCTTGCCGCCAGACCGATTCGCGGATATGGCTGCGTGACAGTGGCCTCGACAGGTTACGAAAGAGCAGCAGCGCAAGCTCAAATTCCTTTTGCGTCAGCGCGGCCGGCGCTTCGCTGACCAGTGCGGTCTGAGTAGTGAGATCGAATCGATAAATGCCGTACGTTTCCTGGGTCACCTCGTGCTGCTGCATGTAAATCCGCCGCAACAACGCTTCCACGCGCGCGAGCAGCACAGGCCGCGACACCGGTTTGAGGATGTAGTCGTCCGCACCGGCATTGAGCATCTGGACGATATCGGCTTCAACGCTGCGGCTCGTCAGGAAGAGGACCGGCAGATTCGTGGTGAGGTTTTTCCTGACCCATTGCAGTACGACGTCGCCCGGCATTTCCGGCATGTTCCAGTCGAGCAGCAGCAAGTCGTAAGGCTGACGCCTCAGCTCATGGATCAGGCTCTTGCCGTCCGTAAACACTTGGCAGAGGTGCCCGGCCGCGGTCAGTGTCTGAGCCACAAACTCCGTCTGGCTCAGGTCGTCGTCCAGCACGCAAATCCTCATTGCCTGATATCCCGTTAAATAGTCAAGACGGCCCTGTCGTTTATTTTGCTTAACACCCAATGCCAATGCAGATTATCGCGTTCGTTTTATTATACTTTTTACCGCGATTCAACGCATTTGAACCAGCATCCGGTCAAAGCTTTTCATGACATGATCCCACGCCGCATCCGAGTAATCCTCACGCGCCCGCGCACACATGCAGGCAAATGCCATCAATCGCCGCGCCGTCTGTTCGCAATAAGTCAGCGGCATTGGGGCGGCTTCATCTTCGCGAAATCCCGCAAAATGATCCTGAGTGCGGTCCACCGAACGGTTCAATGTCTCCAGTCGCGTTCGCAAAATATCCGCCAGCCATGGCAGCTCGGCCGCGCATGAATCGCTGTAAGCCTCTATCGCCGCGCGCGCATGCGAATCCGACGCGAGATCCAGCGTCACATAACGCAAGCTATCAGTCGATTGCCCCGGCTGGATTTTCGACTTCCACGCAAGTGGGCCACCACTGGATTTATTCAACATTCGAAGCACCCGGTACTGTCCTGTTACCCGACATAAACAATCGGCCTGGATACGTTGGATTCCCCACGTCCCGTTTCTTGCACTCCGGTCTAGGCGGACTCTACGAGATCGCTTAAAAGCGACTGCACCGCGACGTCCTGCATATGACTCAGACCGGAATCCCGTAGCGTCAATAAACGGTTGCGCCAATAGTTCGCGTGAAAAATCGCGCCATCGGCTCCCGTCGCAAGACAACGAGACATGATCGCCTCAATATGTACTATTTCCGCGTCGATAATGACGGACGCACGATTCCCTTGGTATAGCGTTTTGGTATTCACTAATATCCCCGAAAACTGACATCTTGACCGTGCGGCGAACCAGCCTCTCAGCGCTGAATAAAACGGCTCGCCTTCGTGGGATGGCATTCCTTAGCGCATAACGCCGGAAGTGTTTTTTCCCACCGATTTTATTTACCGAGGGACAAACCAGAACTGTCCTTCGATGATGCACTTTACTGCCAATCACTAGGCCATTTAACGTACTTTTCAGTATTTAACACTTCATTCGCCCGGCATCGGTATGGATGTCAAAGAGGGACCGCAAGCACAGCATTTGCGTGTTCGGTAAGTAAATTGTCAGTCTATGCCGCGCCCTATTTCCGTGTCCGTACGCTGCATATCACAGGGTGTTCCCTAGCGGCCATTGTGCTCGCGGCGTTTAAAATTCGTCGGCGCAAATCTCATCGATTTATCAACCCTTATCAACTCTTATAACTCTTTACAGTCACTCATGAAATCTTTCTTGCTGAAGCTGTCCGCATTCGCGTTCATCGGCGGCGTTGTTGCCGCGACCACCGTCCAGGCCGCTGAACTGCATGTCATGAGTTCCGGTGGATTTACCGCCGCCTATAAGATCCTCGGGCCAAAATTCGCGGCGGCAAGCGGCAATACCTTGGACACCGCCCTGGGTCCGTCGATGGGAAAAGCGCCCGAAGCCATCCCGAACCGGCTGGCCAGGGGCGAACCGGCGGACGTGGTGATCATGGTGGGTTACGCGCTCGACGACCTCATCAAGCAAGGCAAGGTCATGCCCGGTTCGCGCGTCGAACTCGCCGATTCCGCTATCGGCATGGTGGTTCGCGCCGGTGCACCGAAGCCGGACATCGGCACGGTGGCGGCTTTGAAGGAGGCGTTGCTGCACGCGAAGTCGGTCGCCTATTCCGACAGCGCGAGCGGCGTGTACATACAGAACGAGTTGTTCAAGCGCCTGGGTATCGAGGACCAGATCCGGCCCAAGGCCACGATGGTGCCGAAGATTCCGGTGGCGTCAGTGGTGGCCACCGGTGACTACGAACTCGGCTTCCAGCAGGTGAGCGAACTGCTGCCCGTGCCGGGCGTGACGTTCGTTGGCAAGATTCCCGAATCGGTGCAGTCGATCACGCGATTCGCGGGCGGCATCCCGGTAGGCGCGCAACATCCGGCCGAAGCGAAGGCGCTGCTCGACTACCTAGCTTCGCCGGAGGTCTCACCAGTCGTCAGGCAGACGGGGCTCGATCCGGTCACGCCGCACTGAACGCTGAAGGGGGATGTCTCAAGACCGATCTGTACTGACCCAGTCGCCGCAAGCCACCGTGCATTGCAGACCCGACATGCGGCCGGCTTCGTCAATGGCAGCTTCCAGCGCGGCGAATGGAAAGGTCTTCAATTCGACGGACTCCAGCGGCAACTGGCCCGAAGCCACCAGCGCAACCAGCGCGAGATAGTCGCCGGGCGTGTACATGAAGTGGCCGATCAGTTCCCGACTGTGCAGCAGCATCTCGCCATAGGGAACCGGCAGGTCCACCAGCATGCTGCCCATCAGCACGAGGCGCCCCCCGCGGCGCAAGCTTCTTAGCGTGGCTAGCGTGGCGTTAGCATCGCTGGCATTGCCGACCATGTCGAAGGCCAGGTCCGCGCCGCCGCCCGCAGCCGAGCAGATGGCCGCCACGTCCTGCGCAGCATCGCCCGAGAGCACGACCGGCACCACGCGGCCTCGTCCGAGCTCCACGAGCGT
>NZ_AEJF01000135.1 GCF_001028175.1 Caballeronia mineralivorans PML1(12) | reverse complement strand
GAGCGCGACCACCCTGCCGGCTCCCATCGCCAATGCGGCGAGCACCGCCGCCGAGCCGAAATAACCGGTCGCGCCGTTGACGACAACGGTCTCACCCGCCGCCAGCCGCCCGCGCCGCAAACCGCCGAACGGCACCACGAACTTGCCCAGTATCGCGAGGCGTTCGGCGGGGAGATCGTCGAGTCCGTCGAGCGGGATCAGCGTCGACGCCGGGAATTCCGCCACTTCGCGCAAGGTGCCGTGCGGAAATTCGGCCATCATCGGCTCACTGCCGGGGCCAAGGCCAGTCAGCGCGATCAACACTTGCGCCGGTTCACGTACCGTTTCATTGGCAACCCAGTACGGGTTCACCGCAACACGCTGACCGACGCGAAACGACATCACGCCTTCGCCGACTGCGGCCACACGGCCAACACCGTTCGTTCCCGGCGAAAATGGTCCCGGCGGATACGCGTACGGCAATTTGCCTTCGACGTGGGCGCGCGTGTAGCTGAGCAGCGGCACCGCTTCCATCCGGACCGCCACCGCGTTGCGGCGCGGCGCCGGTTGAGCAACGTCGCGCAATGCCAGCGGCGTACCGGGTTCATCGAGCATCCAGGCTTTCATCTGTATTCCCCTAAGGTCGGTTGGACAGTTGAACTCTAGGCGCCGGGTACGTATTCTTGAAATCAATTACTGGAATGCGACCTATCAATATGATTGATCTTCGCGGTATCGACTTGAACCTGCTTGTCTCGCTCGATGCGCTGCTCGCCGAATCCAACGTCACGCGCGCGGCGCTTCGGCTGCATCTGACGCAACCCGCTGTATCGACGCAGCTTGCGCGGCTGCGGCAGATCTTCGGCGATCCGTTGCTCATTCCCGCCGAGACCGGCCGCGGCATGACGCGCAGCACGCGGGCGCTCGAGTTGATGGAGCCGTTGCATTCGGCATTGAAGAATCTCGAAGCGGTCGTGCGCCACCAACCCTCCTTCGACCCGCACACGGACCGCCGCAGTTTTGTGATCGCCGCGAACGACAACGCCACTGCCGTGCTCGGCCAGCGGCTGATGGAGCAGCTCCCGACGCTGGCGGGACCGGGCGTGCGGATCGCGTTTGTCGTCGCCGATCAGCCGTCGATGGCGGCCCGGCTCGAACGTGGCGAAATCGATTTGCTGCTGGGCTCGGAGCGCATGGTGCCGGCGTCGATGAAAGCCCGCAAACTCTTCGATGAGCACTTTGTCGTCGTCCAGCGCAAGAAGCATCCTCGCGGCACCGCACCGCTGGATCTCGACACTTATTGCGCGCTTGACCACGTGCTGGTGTCGACAAGCGGAGGCAGTTTTCATGGCTTCATGGACGAACATCTGGATGTGCTGGGACGTCAGCGCCGCGTTGTTTTGTCGGTGCAGCATTTCACGCTGGTCCCGGAGCTGCTGTTGCGCACGGACTATGTTTCGACGCTGCCCGCGCGGTTTGCCGAGCGTTATCGCGATCGCCTCGATATCTTTGGGCTGCCGTTCGAGGCACGCGGTTTTACGTTGTTTGCTGCGTGGCCGCCTCGGAGTCAAGCCGATCCGGCACATGTGTGGTTGCGCGACACGCTGGCCTCGCTCGCCGCGATGTAAGAATCCTGATCCTTCCTCTTCGCACGGCTCGATTCACCCATCGGCGCCGCCTCGAACCGCCGGCATTGCGCTTTGTCCAGAGGTCGGCGCCCTGCGCCCGACACACAAAATGACTTATCATGTTGCCCCGAACCGGGACATCAGACATGGCGAGCGATGGCAGAACCAACCGAAGTTCCACGCTTTGACGCGGAGACGAATTTCAAACTTGACCGTCTATGGTCCGAGTTCGAAGACGCGTCAGTGGAACAGGAGTTTCAGCACCATCACCGGATCGCAACCCACACCACCTTGGTGCGAACGCTCGTCTTCTCCGGCGTGTTTTACGTCGCCTTCGCGTTTTCCGACATAGCCGCCCTCGGTTATTCCCGTACCACCTTCGTGCTTTTCCTGGCGCGCTGCGGCCTTGCGTTGACGTGTGTGGTCGGCTTGCGCGTCGCCAGCTTGCTGCACGTTTCCGTCGCTTCCCTGCGCGCGGCCGCGAGTGCGGTCGAAATCGTCGGCTTTACTGGGTTCATGATGATCACGTGGCTTCGTCCCAACGGCATGGCGACGCACTGCATGTCCATGTGCATCTTGCTGATCGTGGTTTACAACTTCATTCCGAACAAGCTGATTTGGGCTTTGCTCATCTCCCTGGCCGCGACCATCGCATTTATCGCCATTTCCGCGGCATTGAAGACGCTCGACTCATCGGCGTTGCTGACCTCGTCGATGCTTCTCGTCTTCACCAATGTGCTCGGTTATGTCACGGCTCGCCGCCACAATCGGCTGGTCCGCGATGAGTTCTGCCAGCACGCCTTGTTGCGGAATCTATCGGTGCGCGACTATCTCACCGACTGCTTCAACCGGCGCTACCTGACCGACGTGTTATTCGACGCCGAACTGCGGCGTACCCGGTTATACAAATCGAAACTCGCGGTCATCCTGTGCGACATAGATCACTTCAAGCAGATCAACGATAGCTATGGGCACCCCGCAGGAGACGCGGTCCTGCGGACCTTCGCGGCATTGCTTCTTGCCCACACGCGGCATGAAGTCGACAGCGTGATTCGCTACGGCGGCGAGGAATTCCTTCTGTTGCTTCCGCAAACTGATGTCGCCGGGGCGACCGTGCTTGCCGAGAGAATGCGCCAATCGTTCGAACTGACGACTACGCGCGCCTGGGATGGCCGCGAGATACGGTCCACCGCGAGTTTCGGTGTCGTGGCGGTGGATTGCGCAGGCGGATCAGGATTAGATCTCGTAACCGAAGAAAGTCTGGTGGGCGCTGCAGATGCGCAGTTGTATCGCGCGAAGAACGCCGGGCGCAATCGGGTTTGCGCCAGCGGCGCGCCCAGCGCACCGGACCAGGACGCTGGGCAAGAGGGCGTATTTGCGGTGACGTAGCCGGTGTTTCTCGAAGCGCTGTCAGCCGCCTGTCACGCGGCTGACGGACAAACAAGATCACCCTCAATCAGCCGCAGGCTCTCCGATAGATAGGTTTCCTCACAATTGGCTTCCTTACCGCCGCGATCCACCACGATGAAGTCCGCCGCGTCATCCAGGACAATCAGCGGATGATGCCAGACGCCTCGCCCATAATTCACGCCCTGCCAGCCGCGCGTAAAAAATGCGCGCAGTTTCGACGCATCGAATTCACCCGCCGGCGCGACCACCACCAGATATGACACCACGCCGAGCGGCAAGAACGCCTGACTGCCAAGCGGATGGCGCTCCATCATCGAGATCTCGACCGGTTGAGCGCGCGGCTGGCCCCGGAACACGTTGATAAGCGGCCGGCCACCGCTATCCACGCCTATATCCACCCGCGCCAGATCGTGGAAGCGCTCGGTCGTGCCACCGTTGATCGGAAAATGCTGCGCGCCGTCGAGTTCGATTACATCGCCGAACGGCTCGAACGCCGCGCGCGTCAGGGGTTCGAGCGTAAGCGTCTGCATGGCCGCTTACTCGATCGCGCCCAACAGGCGCAGACGCGACACGCCGCCGTCCGGGAACATGTTGAAGCGAACGTGCGTGACGGGCCCAAGCGCGGCCAGCTCACTTTCGAAGCGATGAATGTTGTCCGCCGAGAGCTTCTGTTGTGGCAGCAGCACCGGCCAGAACATCGCCTGCGTAATCAACGATTCATCCGTGCCGCCCGTAACACGTGCTGCCTGCAGCGAACAGCCGTCGGGGAAATTGCCCTTGAAGTGGGCCGTATCCACTTCGATTGCATGGATCACGCCGGGATGCGCCAACGCCACGATCGCCCAGTCGTTGCCGGGCTCACGACGCCGCCGCGTCTCCCAGCCGTCGCCCATGTCCACGCCGCGTCCGGGCATGAGCATCTGCGACGCCGGTCCGAAATGCTGGTTGTTCGCCGCCACCAGATAAGCGCCGTTTTCAATGGCCGCGAGATCGACCTGCGACCCGCGTTCGACACGCGTCCAGTCCACCTTCGGCTGGCCATAAACACGCAAACGCGCGATCCCGCCATCCGGGTAGATGTTCACGCGCAGGTGCGTATAAGCGCGAGCATCCGCGACCGTCAGATAGTGATGCTGGTTGCCCTGCAATGTGGTCGCCGGCACGATTTCGCGCCAGTCGGCGTCGTCTTGCGGCATGGCGCTTTCGCTAATGCACGCTTCGATGGACGCCGCCGGCGGGAAGTTGCCGGTGAAGTGGCTCGTATCCAGGTCGATGCCGTGAATGGTGCCCGGCCGCGCCAGTTTGACGATGCAAAAGTCGTAGCCAGTGGTCCGCTTGCGGCGCGTTTCCCAGCCGTCCATCCACTTGCCGTTGTCGTCGTATTTGCCGGGGATGAAAACCGCCGGTTGCGGGTCGAGCATGCGCTCCTTGGGCGCGAAGAACTCGTCACTGGCGAAGAGCGCTTTGGCGCCGAGACGAGGATCGGCGAGATTCATGAAGCGGCGGGTAAACGCCGGAGCATTGGGGTCAAGTACGGGACTAGCCATGGAGTGGGTTCCTTCGAAACGATTCAGGAGCTAACGACGAGCGTTGCGCGCTCAGACAGCGTGCGCGGGTTCGTGGTTGTGACTGGAACCGGCGTGATCGGCCGGGACGAAAAGCAATTCGGCGTCCTGGTTCAGCACGCGCGTGGCGCGGACGCGGTCGATATCTTTCTCCCACACGGCCACGACCACCGTCGCGACGCAGTTGCCGATCAGGTTGGTGACGGCGCGCGCGATGCCGACGAACCAGTCCACCGGCAGGATCAGCACGAGGCCGAGCACGGGAATGGCGGGGATCGCGGAGAGCGTCGCGGCGAGGATCACGATGGCCGAACCGGGAATGCCATGCGCGCCCTTCGATGTCACCAGCGACACCAGCACGACCACGATCAGATCGTGGATCGAGAGCGGCGTATTGGTGGCCTGCGCGATAAAGATGACGGCGAGCGTGAGATAGATCGAGAAACCATCGAGGTTAAATGAATAACCGGTCGGGATCACGAGACCGACGGTGGAGTCCTTCACGCCCATCCATTCGAGCTTGCGCATGATCTGCGGCAGCACGGCGTCCGACGATGCGGTGCCGAGCACGATCAGCAATTCCTCACGCAGATAACGCACGAGCTTGAAGATGCTGAAGCCGGTGAGCCGCATCACCACAGCGAGCACGACGAAGACGAACAGCAAACAGCTCGCGTAGAACACGATCACCAGCATGCCGAGTTGCTTCAGCGACGCAACGCCATAGGTGCCGGTCGTGAACGCAATCGCGCCGAGCACGCCGAGGGGTGCAAGCTTGATGATGAAACCCATGATGCGAAAGAACACGTGCGACAGCTCATCGATAAGACTCGTCACGCGCTGCGCCTTCTCGCCAAGCAGCGAGAGCGCCGCGCCGAACAGCACGGAGAACACCAGCACCTGCAGGATGTCGCCCTTCGCGAAGGCGTCGGTGGCGGTATCGGGGATGATCTTGAGCAGGAAACCCGCCGTGTCCTTCAGGCTTTTCGCGTGTTCGGTGTAGGTGGCAAGCGAGCCGGCATCGAGCGTATGCAGGTCGATGTTCATGCCCACGCCCGGTCGCGTGACATACGCGAGCACGGCGCCTATCACCAGCGCGAGCGTGGTCATGATCTCGAAGTAGACCACCGCCTTCAGCCCGACGCGCCCGACCTTTTTAAGGTTGCCCGCGCTTGCCATGCCCGAGACGACCACGCAGAACACGATCGGCCCGATCACCATCTTGATGAGCTTGAGGAAACCGTCGCCGAGCGGCCTGAGTGTCTGCGCGAAATGAGGAAACACCGCGCCGATCACGATGCCCGCGACCAGCGCGATCATGACCCGTCCAAACAGGGAATTAAGAAATCTCAACACGATGTTTCTCCTCGGTGTCGCACGGCACGGGATGATGACGTCAACTGTTCAGACTGGTCGGACCAGTTGCTGATGAGGAATATTAGAAAGCCGATATAGTGGAGTCAAGCGCCATTTGATAGCGGTTTACCCGGCTTTTTAGTGTGCTCGTATGAGGAAAAATCGAATTGAAGCGGACGCCTGGCAATGTCGCGCCTACAATGGCGGTCAGACCGCGCTACTTCGTGTTTACTCCCATACGTCCTATGAAAAATGTTCCGCATACCGTGACCGATGCCGCCATCGCGACCATTCGCGAGCGCATCGAGACGAGCGTCTATCCGGTGGGAAGTTTGCTGCCGGCGCAACGGCAGTTATCGGAGGAACTGGCTATCAGCCGCGCGTCGCTGCGTGAAGCGCTGTCGACGCTCGAAGCGCTCGGGATGCTGCATATCCGTCCCGGCAAGGGCGTTTATGTGAACAGCGCAGAGGCGGCCGGCGCGCACGCCTGGCGTTTCGCCGACCAGGCATCGCTGCCCGATACCTACCAGATGCGCTTCGCGCTGGAGGGATTCGTCGCGCGGCTGGCGGCGCCTGCCATTGGCGACGCGGATATCGTCTGGCTGGAAGATAACCTCGACGCGCTGCAAAGCGCCCTCACCTGCGCCGAACTCGACGAAGCCGCGCAACTCGACTTCGCATTCCACATGCGGATCGTGAGTCTCGCGGGCAATACGGCTATTGAATCGATCCTGCGCGGCAGCGCCGACATCATGAAGGAAAGCCAGCGCTTGCCGTTTTATCGGCGGGAACTGGTGCTGTCGACGTATCACGAGCATCTGGCGATTGTCGAAGCGTTGAAGGCGCGTGACAGCGAACAAGCCGGGCGCGCGATCGAAGCGCATATCGTGAACGCGGCCCAGCGGGCCGGCGTTCATTTTCCGATTCCGGTCTAGTTTGACGCCACGTGTTTGCACGACGGAACGATGAAGTGAAACAGGCGCGCACGTTATTCACCGTTTATGTTGAGAACCCTGTGGATAACGTGCCTGGCGACGCGCTAAGCGCTTGATGTGTCTCAAGTTTGCGCCGTTGCCTCGCTTTGGTCAGCGGCGCGTGGCCCAGGAAAGATCCGCTTCGTCTCCGCCCATCAATGCGCGAAGAAGTGCATGCCTCCGTCAACAGGAATCACCGCCCCGGTGATGTATCTGGCGAGCGGCGATGCAAGAAACGCGACGAGATTAGCGACGTCCGCCGGCTCGCCGAAATAACCTATCGGAATGTTCTGCTCGATAAAAGCCTGCCGTGACGCCTCGGTCGGATGCAGCTTGGTCCGCACCTGTTCACTGTCGATGCGGCCGGGCTGGATGGTGTTGACCGTGACGCCGTCGACGGCGATGTCGCATGACAACCCCTTCGCCCATAAATGCAGTGCCCCCTTGGCCGCCGTTGCGGCGTTGAGCGAGCGGGGTTCCATCGAACCGCTGATATTGATGATGCGTCCCCAGCGTCGCCGACGCATGTCGGGAAGCAGCGCAGTGGTCAGCCGGCGAATCGATGTGAAATTCAGCAGGAAAGCCTCGTCCCAGATTTCGTCGCCCGCATCCGGCGATGTCGGCCGGGCAGCGCCGGCACCGTTGACGAGGATATCGACCGGTCCTAGTTCCCCGACCGCTTCGTGAACCGCTCGGTTAATGTCGTCTGCGCGCGTGAGGTCTGCCGTTATCGCGAGGAGTTCCGTGCCGCCTGCTGCGCGTATTTCGCCAGCCAGCTCCTGCAGCTTTTCTGCTCGCCTGGCGATGCCCGCCACACGGGCGCCCTGCCGCGCCAGCAAGCGAGCCACACCCGCGCCGATTCCCGAGCTCGCGCCGGTGACGAGACACGTGCGTCCTTCAAGCGTCAAATTCATTTCCGGTTCCGTCGATGTCGATTGGTGGATTCGTCGATTCGTGGATTGCGCGAGCCGCGTTACCAGACGCGATAGACGCGCCCGGTCTGCGGCCCTTCGACGCTACGCCGATAAGCTAGTGCCACTTTCGCAGCAGGAACACTCTCGAAACCTGGAAAGAACGGGCCATACACCGAAGCGGATTCGGTCACGATGGTCGGACTGACGGCATTGATGCGCAGCCCGCGCGGCAGCTCGATCGAGGCCGCTCGCACGAACCCTTCGACTGCGGCATTGACGGTGGTGGCATTGCTGCCCTGTCGAATCGGTTCGTCGGCGACGATGCCGCTCGTCAGTGTGATCGAGCCGCCGTTGTTCAGATGATGTTGTCCGACCAAGGCGACGCGTATCTGGCCGAGCAACTTATCCCGCAGGCCCAGGTTGAACTGCTCGGCGGTGGTTTCAGTGACGGGACCAAAATGCAGATTGCCGGTTGCGGCGATGAGCGCATCGAATCGTCCAATGTGATCGAACAGCGCCTGCACGCTTGCGGGATCGGTGATGTCGACCTGCCTGTCCCCATGACTCCGACCCGCCACGACGATTTCATGCCGCGGCTGCATCTCTTCAACGATCGCGCGTCCGATCGTTCCCGTTCCTCCGATCACCACAATTTTCATCGCAAGCTCCCTGATGCATAAAGATGAGCCACGATTGTTGATCTCTTACCTGGTTAGTAAAAGACGCATAAGATTCGGACATCTCTAACTGCTGGTTAGCAATATGGACGAGTTGCGGTGCAGGGACGTAGCCCGCATTAGAACTGTCAACGTTGCGACAATAGTGATGTCAACTCGCGCGCACGTCATCCATTTGTTGCGGTCGAGCCTTGTGGAATAAGGGTCTGTGCCTCGAGTTCGAACAAACAGCAGGCGCCGCCGGGACAACGGACAGGCCGTATTCGACCCGTCCGTTGTTCCGATGCCAGCTTGTACTTACCACTGATAGCTGACACCGCCGCCGTAGGCGGTCCCCGCACTGCTGGTACTTGCACCGCCTCTCACCTTGATGTTGCTGCTGATGCGCGCAGTAAAACCGAGGGCGACGGCGCCGTACCCCTGGTAGCCCCCTGAGCCTATGCCGACCGAGATCGTCTTGCCTGGATCGACGTCCGGGATCATCGAAAGCGCGACGGCGCCTGCGACCCCCGAATACGCCCTGCGAGCGACAGAATTCACGCTGTCCTGCACGCCTTGCAACTGCGACATGTTCACGGCATCGGTCGGATTCACACCCGCCGCGACATTGGTGATCCGACGGTCGTTGCCCGACGAGCCCACTGAGACGGTATTCGCCTCATTTGCGACCGAACCCTCACCCAAGGCAACCGAGTTTGCGGCGCTCGCCTGCGTATTCGCACCCAACGCCGTGCTGTTGTTACCAGTCGCCGCTGCACTCGCGCCTGTCGCAGAACTGTTGGTGCCAGATGCCGACGCATTCGCACCCGACGCCGTGCTGTTGTTGCCGGTCGCCGCTGCACTCGCGCCTGTCGCAGAACTGTTGGTGCCGGATGCCGACGCATTCGCGCCGAACGCAGAACTGTTGGTGCCGGACGCCGCTGCACTCGTGCCTGTCGCAGAGCTGTCGGTGCCGGATGCCGACGCATTCGCGCCGAACGCAGAGCTGTTGGTGCCGGATGCGATCGCACCATTCCCGGTCGCGACGCCGTTCGCTCCGGACGCCGTCGAGCCCGTGCCCACCGCCATGCTGTTGGTTCCGGTTGCCGTGCCGGCCGTCGCCTGGATCGAGCTTGCCAGCGATGCCACCTGCTGATTTACCGTCGAAAGGCCGGTCGACAGCGTCCCGACGTTCTGACTCACCGCTGACAGGTCGGTCGACAACGTGTCCACTTGCTGTGCGACCGCATACAACTCACTGCCGTTGACGGCGTCCGTGCTGGTGGCGGAGATTTGACCGGCAGCAACGTTCGTGATTTGCCGCTCATTTCCCACCGACCCGACACTGACCACGCTCGTCGGATTCGTCCCGGCAAATGAGGAAAACGTCGTATTGCCGACTGTCGCGCTCGACACGGGATTCGCTGCCGCAGCCACCGAGCCGGCACCAAGCGCCACATCACCCGGATTCGACGCGATCGCGCCTTGACCGAGCGCCGTTGAGTTCGCCGCATTCGCGAATGCCGCGTTGCCCAATGCGGTCGCCTGATTGCTCAACGCCTCCGCACCCGCACCGATGGCGACGGACTGCGCGCCCTCAGAACTCGACGTGTTGCCGATCGCCACAGCCGAGTCGCCCGATGCCAGCGCGCCGCCTCCCAGCGCCACGCCTACCCGGCCCGTTGCCGTCGCGCCCCCGCCCGCCGCAAGGGACTCAGTTCCGGTTGCCACGGTGCTCGTACCCAATGCCGTTCCGTCGCCGTTGGCCGTTGCCGCGTTACCCACCGCAGTGTTGCCTGCCTGTACCGTAGAGATGCGGCCCGTGCTGCCTGACACCCAGTCATCGACCAAAGAGGCCACGCCGGATACGGAGCCCGCATTCGCCCCAAAACCCATCGCGACAGAACCGGCTGATGAGGCGGTCGAGGACTGACCGACTGCAACGGCCGACCCCCCGCTCGCCACGCTTGAGTTGCCGAGCGCCACCGCGCTGCCACCGCTTGCCGTCGCTGCCAAACCCACTGCCATCGCGCTGTTGCCGCTTGCGTTCGCCCCGACACCTACGGCCACAGTAGCTACACCACTTGCCGTCGCAGTCGAGCCGAGCGCTACTGCGTTTGACGCAGATGCCGTTGCCTGAGCCCCGATCGCCGTTGCGTTGGTGCCGTTCGCATTCGACGCACCGCCGTACGCCACGGCATTGGTGCCGGTGGCAGTGGAATTGCTACCCACTGCGGTCGCATTCTGGCCGGTCGCTGAGACAGTGTCGCCAACCGATACCGCTGCTCCGCCGTTGGCGGTTGAATTAACACCGAACGCCTCGTTTTGACTCGTACCATCCGAACCGGCGACTGCTGGGAATGTTCCGCCCGTGCTGGCGGTGGGCGCCGATGCAGCACCCCCGATCGTTACAGCTGTAGTACCGTTTTCGCCACCTGACGCATAGTTATCGGCATACGCCTGCCCCACGGGCAGCATCATCAACGCCGTTAATACCGCAAGCGACGCCTTCGATTTCAGTGGGGTACCGCCCTGTCCCATTTCCGCTTGCCCCGGCTCGCCCTGCACACCACGCTGCGTCTCGGCTGCCGCTACCAGCGCGCCAAGCCGGCGATTCCAAACCAACCTATATCGGCTCTTGTTCATTGCGTTTTTCCTTCTCACTTATCTAGTTGACAATAAAAAATTCATACTTGGTGTCCGTCACGCTCTATCTGACCGCTTAGCCTCTCCATGCCGTCTAACTTGCGATCGCTCACCCCCTTACATTTCATATGGATAACTACATATATGAATAGAAATGAAAATGTTGGCGTTGATTTATGCTTTATTGCGGGAACTGAATTTCCTTTGGTACAGAATAGATATTTAGATATCCAAAGTGTTGACGTGCGCCATCCTCATGCCGGGAGAATTCACATGAGGGAGGTATCAATGAGGGGCGGCTAGACCGTGTCTATTTTCCGGCATCCTGGCCGTGCAGACTGCAGCGGGCCGTTGGCTTATGAAGGCCCGAAGGGCCACGGCATATTGGCGCCAATTGCGCGAAAGGGCGCTAATTGCCTATCTGAATGCGATCGTTGGTTTGTTAACGGTTTACCTTGTACTGTCCTGCCCGGAATACTCATGGTTACCGCCCCCAATGAAGTGCTGCGATCGTGCTCCTGGCGCGGCATGACAAACGCTCATGTGCCGCGCTGCAAGCGTCATATTTCTGTTTCAGCAATGTTTTTCGCACTATGTGAACTGATAACCCGGAAATGTTCGCGTCGGCGTGGACTTTCCGTGACACAAGACAAGTTCCCATGGCTCAATGAAACTCTCGCGCAGGCGTTTCCATTTCTCTACGGAAACAAAACGGGAAACCGGAGAACATTGCGATATTTGACATTTAATTTTTGACACATGCTTTTAAAATCTAATTCTTGACACACGCCTGGACCGGATACGAGCGCGCCGGAGTTTGAATAGAGACTGGTTCGCCCGGCGTCGTAAAGAATTATGCGTAGCGTTACTGGTACATGCGTTTGCCCGAGGGGCGAAATACTTTGCTTGGGAGAAAATTCGTTTGCTATCCGCTTAGGAACGGCATCCGGTCACACGGTACCTCGGAGCCTGCCGCCCAACGTAGTCCAATGTCGCGTGCCAACGAACACGCAATGCCTCTGAATTTAAATTGAAATATCAGTCTGATATTCTTCGCGGCTTTACATGATCGATACTCTGCAAGCCTCAACTTCCGTATTCAGCCGCCGATAACCAACACGAACGTTACCCGCAAGCTCCTTTCGCATACACAATGCTGCCCCGAAATACCGCCCTCACGGATGCCCATCTTCTTGTGGTAGACGACCAGCTGGAACAGCTTCAATTGTTAATTGGCTTGTTGCGCAATGCAGGATGCCGGATTAGCGTTGGATTCGACGGATCACAGGCGTATCAACGAGCGCTGGCAATTTCACCCGACCTGATCCTGATGGACGTGCGAATGCCGCGGATGGACGGATTTGCTGCCTGCCGACTTCTTGCAGCGGACCCCCGCACGTGTGCGATTCCTGTCATATTTCTTACTGTGGCCGGTGACCTCCACGAGCGCCTCGACGGTTTGGAAATCGGTGGCGTCGACTACGTGGTCAAGCCATTCGAGGCGGCTGAGGTACTTGCACGGATTCGCGTTCACCTCACCCGGGTGAACGGCAAACGGCATGTCGAAGAAGAGGTGTCCGCTTCGGACCTAACAAGCAACAGTGTGATCGTTCGCGCGGCCATTCGACATTTGTCACAAAGGCTGAACAATCCGCCAACGGTCGAACGACTCGCCCACCTCGTGGGGACCAATGAAAAACGACTGTCGCGCGCGTTTCGGGACAACCTTGGCCGGACAGTATTCGAGTATCTCCGGGACGAACGCTTGCGGATTGCGCAAAGGTTGTTGAGCAGCACGTCATTGAGTATTGCCAGCATCGCCGAAGAGATTGGTTTTTCCAGTGCTGCGAATTTCGCCACGGCGTTTCGCGAGCGACTCGGCATGACTCCTTCAACCTATCGGGAAGAACTCCGCTGTCGGGACCTGACTAGCACCCGGGAACCCGCCCTCAATACCGAGTGACGTCATCATGACGACCGCCCGGTGGTGCCGCTTGCTGTTCTTATGTCTGAGTTGGTGGACAACTCACTCATTGGCCGTTGGTCTCGACACGACTGGGAAACAAACGCAACCGGTTCCCACCCTGGGGCAGGTACAGGTCTTCGAAGACATCTCGGGCAAGATGAGCTTAGACGACATACTCACGCTGTCCGCAGGAAACCCGCGCGGCTTCCTTCCCATGCAGCGTGATCGATTAAAGCCAGGTTTCACCCACTCAGCATGGTGGCTACGCGTGGTGGTGAGCAACCATAGTTCAACAGCCCTCCCGCTCGTTCTCGCGCTCTCGGACGCGCGCCTCCAGAACGTAGACTTTTACACCGGACGCAGCGGCCACTGGACACATGACGGCACCGATCCCGCCGATCCGGCATCTCGGTCATCTTCGTCCCGCTATCCCTTGGTGGATTTCACGCTCGCTCCCGGTGAACAGCTTCTGTTCCTCATCCGGGTGGCTAGCGACACCGCACTCACTCTCGAACCGAGGCTGCATTCGGCAGCGGCATATGACGCGCTGGAGAAACGTGCAGCGCTCTGGGACGGAGGATTGATTGGCGGAACACTGGCACTGGCGTGGTGCGCGCTGCTCATCGCCTATTTTTCCCGCAGCGCCTCGTTTCTCGTGCTGGCGACCCTTTGCGCCACGACAGCGCTATTTGAAGCTGCGGATCGCGGCTATACGAAGATATATCTATGGCCGCACGCAACCGAGTGGAGTTCCAGAAGCGTTACGGTGTTCGGATGCATTGCCGTGCTGCAGTTCATCGTCTTCATCTTGCGCATCGCACACGACGAAAAGGCGACCCTGCCCGCCCGCTATGTATTGTTCGGGTTTGCGTTGCTAGAGTGCGTCGCAGCGACAGGATCCGCATTCGGCAATCTGTTCGTTTTTGCGCAAGTCGGCATGTATATCAACGCGCTGTTCGGTGTTGTCACGGTGGGCGTTGCTGCACGGCTCGCTCGTCAGTCGACACCCACCGCGCGGATCATGCTGCTCACCATGATCTTCTCGCTGTTCAACTTTGCGTTGCGCATGCTCGAAACGCTCGGATCCTTGCCGGCCAGTCTGGCATGGCTGAAGTCCGACATTCATCCGAACCCGGTAGTCGCAATCACGGGATTGGCCACCAATCTTATTGTGCTTGCGGCATGGATAAACCACGTTGGAAAGCAGCGAATAGCGGCAAGGACTGAACTCGCGGACTGGCAAAGAACCGAACACGACCGGCTACGCGACCAGGTTGCGCAACGCACACTGGAGCTGAACGAAACCTTGCACTACGCGGAAGAGAAAAACCAGCAACTGATTGAAACCTTGGGTTATGTCAGTCATGACCTCCGTGCGCCGCTTGCAACAATTACAAGCTATGCCAGACTGCTGCTGAATTTGGCGGATTCGAAGCAGGCGAACCTGATCCATTCAATCGAGCGTAGCGTGAACTATCAACTCGGTCTGATCGACGAGCTGGTCGGGTACGCGAAAGCCGAGTTGCAACCGTTGGATATCGTACCGGTCGCCACCGACCTGCCTGCACTTCTTGATGACATTGCCGAATACGCGCTCGCACTCTGCGCGCAACTGAACAACCGGTTCAACTATCAGGCACTGACATTGTTGCCCCGTCGACTGACGATCGACGGCCGCCGATTGCAACAGGTTTTGCTCAATCTGCTGTCCAATGCGTCCAAGTTCACCCGTGATGGCTTCGTCATGATGACGGTGAGAGCGCGCCGGCAGGACGATCAATGGCACATGGGTTTTGAAGTCGCAGATACCGGCATCGGTATCGACATCGAAGCGCAGTCAAAACTCCTTACGGCTTTTCGCCAGATACAGTCCGTGAACGGCAGCACGGGCCTTGGCCTTTTTATTGCGCAGCGCATTGTCAACACAATGGGCGGTGACTTGCGCGTTTCAAGCGCGCCGCATCGTGGTACCTCATTTTCTTTCGAACTCATTGTTCCCATTGCGGAAGATGTGGAGGCTTCGCCGTCGAACGTCGCACAATACTCTTCCGGCGGCTCTGCGCAGATCCGCCCACGACGCAAGCATCGGTTCGCCGTTACCGTTCCTCCAGAGAGCGATCGCCGCGAACTAGCAGTTCTTGCGAAGGACGGACGCCTGACTGACATAGAGCGATGGATCGAAAACATGATCAGGATTCACCCCTCATGCGCAGCGTTTCTGACTGAAATGCGGCATTGCCTCGAAGCGCTGGATTTCGCAGGCATCGAGGCTCTTGCTCTTGCACCGCACGAAACAAACCATGTCTCGCGCCCCTGCTAACGTAACATCCATGCTTTTTCGCGGTGGGCTCATCGTGCCAGTCACGGCGCGGGAAGCGTCATAAGATTCGGACATCTCTAACTGCTGGTTAGCAATATGGACAAGTTGCGGTGCATGGAGGCGTTCGTCGCCGTAGTCGAGACCGGGAATTTCAGCGCTGCGGCTGACAAGCTCGACGTGTCATCCGTCATGGTCGGCAAGCACATCCGGCAATTGGAAGAGCTGTTGGGCGCTCGCCTCCTCCAGCGCAGCACACGTCGGCAGAGCCTGACGGAAGCTGGTGCAGCCTTCTACGAAAGCGCGCGAACGGTGCTGGAGCAAGTGCGCGTGGCGGAGCATTCCATCGAGACCATGCAGGCGACGCCGCGCGGTCTCCTGCGCGTGAGCGCACCAGTGACGCTCGGCGCATGCGCGATCGCACCGCTGATCTCGGGCTATCTGCGTCAGCACGCCGAAGTGAAGGTCGAGCTGATGCTGAGCAACACGCGCGTGGATCTGATCGAAGAAGGTTTCGACATGGCGATACGAATCGGCGCGCTCGCCGACTCCGAGCTGGTCGCGCGGCCGTTGCGGCCTTATCGGATGATTATTTGTGCCGCGCCGGCCTATCTCGAACGGGCGGGCGTGCCGCGGACATCGGCGGACCTGCCCAACCACCAATGCCTGGCGCATCTGGTCTGGAACGGGCGAACCGCCTGGCAACTCGAAGACAAGCCGGAGTATGCGTGGCCGGCAGAGACGCGCTTTGCTTCCAACGATGGGCAAGCGCTGCGCGCGGCGGCGGTGAATGGCGCGGGTTTGATACTTCAGCCGGAAGTCCTGCTGGCGGACGACCTTGCCGCGGGACGACTCGTGCCCTTGTTGCAATCGCATGTGCCGGCGGCCCGCCCGGTGAACCTCGTGTATCTTCGCGACCGCCGTCCGCGACGCAAGCTGATGAGTCTCGTGGAATATTTGCTTGAGCGGATGGGCTGACCGCCACGGGGCGCGGCATGGTCGACAACAACATGATGCGTGCGGCGCAACAAGCGTTTGGAGAGTTGATGCGAGTGGTGAACGGCGCCGGGCTTTGTGAACAGGTGTCGAGTTACATGAGCGTGGTTCCCGACGACCCCAAAGGTCCGGACGATCCGCATTGCCGTTTTGTCGCCGGCCTGGTGTTCGGTTATTCGATGGCAGCGGGCAGTGCGAGCAATCCGATGGCCTGGCGCTTTGCGGGACGCTCAACTGGCAACCGGTCGCGAGCGGCCGTTATGCGGTTTTTACCCACGTCGGACCCTATACGACGCTGCATCAGACGTGGAAGGCGGCGTATCGGGACTGGCTGCCGTCATCGGGAGAACAGCTTCGCGACGAGCCGCCGCTGGAGGTCAATCTGAACCGGCCCGAAGTCACTCCTCCGGAAGCGCTTCGGACGGAAGTGTGGTTGCCCTTGGTCTAGCGAACATGTTTCGCTCGCGCCGCTGAACCCGTCGAGGCTCCAGCGGCGCGAGCCGATCAAACGCTCAACATGTCTGCGTCGTCGACGGAAACCCGCTGCGCGAAGCAAAACACACAACCAGAAACGCCAGCGCAAGCAGCGCGGCGGAAGCCCAGGGCAATGCTCCGGCACCATATGATTCGATCGCTATTCCCCCCAATGCTCCACCCGCAGCGATCGCAACATTCCAGACGGTGACGACCATCGCCTGCGCGAGGTCCGCAGCGGCGCCCGATGCATTCGCCGACGCAGTCTGGAACAAGGTGGCCGCACCACCGAACGCCAGCCCCCAAGCGCCCACGCCCAAATAGATCACTGCCGGAACACTGCTCGCCGAACCCAGCGCCACGACTGCAAGCGCAAACAAAACGACGCTTAGAAGGACGAGCTGCCGCAATCGCCGGTCGACCAGGGCACCGACAATCCCGATCCCTATCAACGCGGTCACGCCGAACACGAACAGGATTGCATCGACGCGATTCTCCAGATGCGCCAGCGCAAGAAAGGGCGCGATGTACGTGTACAGGATGTTGTGAGCCAGCACGAACGCGAGCATGGCGCCGAGCACGCGCTTCAAGCCTGGCGACGCCAGCACCGTCGCCAGCCGTGCACGCCGGCTAGCCGGCTGGCCTTCGAAATCGGGCACTTTCCACCAGACCCAGCCAACGAGCAAAAGCGCGAGGACGCTGATTCCGCCGAAGGTATATCGCCATCCCACCGTCGCGCCGAGCATCGTGCCCAAAGGAATCCCCAGGGACAACGCGAGCGGCGTGCCGACCATGGCAATGGCTATTGCCCGGCCTTTCAGGTGCTCCGGCGCCATGCGCCCCGCATACCCCGCAAGCAGCGACCACACCACGCCTGCGGAGACGCCCGCAACAAACCGCGCGGCAAGCGTCAAGGTGTAGTTCGCCGATATTGCGGTGATCGTATTCACCACGATGAACCCGGCGATACCCGCAAGCAGCAGCGGACGCCGCCGCCAACTGCGCGTGGCCGACACCAGCGGAATAGCCGCCAGCAGCGATCCCATCGCGTAAAGCGTCACGAGCTGCCCGACCAGCGCGTCCGACACCGCAAGGTCGGCGCTCATCTGCCTGAGGAGGCCGGCCGGCAACGCCTCGGTCAGTATCGTGATGAAACCGGCTGCGGCAAGCGCCAGCAAACCGGACATAGGCAACCGGTCCGGCTGCGCCGGGACGGTGAACGAGATGTGATTCCGGGTGTCGAGTTCACTCACGATCGAGGCTCCTGCCAACGCCATAAGCGGCATAAACCGCATCCCGCAAGTCGGCGACAAACGCGCCGGACATCCCCTCGTACAACGTGTTCGTGAACGCGACCACGCTCAGGCCGCGCGCGCGGTCGACGAACCAAGAGTGGCCATACGCGCCACCCCAGCGCCACGTTCCGGGCGACTCCGGCGAGCCGGCTGAAACCGGGTCGCGCAGCACGGAAAAGCCCAATCCGAAGCCGAAACCCGGCGCATCGGACGGTCCGAGTTCGCTGGTCTGATTCCGGCCCATTTCATCGACGAGCACTTGCGGCAGCAGCTTGCCGCTCCCCTCTCGCAGCGCTTCGAGCAGTCGCATAAAATCATTCGCAGTGCCAACCATTCCTGCACCACCCGATGCGAAGGCGTGACGATCAAGCGCGCGGGCGGGTTCGTATCGAATGCCGACGGCGCCGTCGAATGGCGTCACCGTATCCCGTTCGCGCATGCGACGCGGACGCGGTTTGTCGCTGACATAAGGCCTCGCCAGCCGCTGCGCGTCGGTGGCATGGAAGGCGGTGCTGGACATACCCAGCGGACCGGTGATCATGTCGTGAACAGCGTCACTCAGCGGCCGGTCGCTCACCTGTTCGATCAACGCACCGAGCACGTCTGTCGCCAACGAATAACCCCACGCCGTACCCGGTGCGTACAACAGCGGCACGCTCGCGATGCGACGCAGATTCTCGGTCAGCGAGATACCCGGCAGATCCATGCCGTCCGATACCCCCGCACGTGCAAGCGGTCCCTGTTCGTCTGCTTCAAGAAAGCGATAACCCAGTCCAGCCGTGTGAGACATCAGTTGCCGCACGGTGATCCGCGCGACGGAACCATCGGGCAGGCGAGGACGGAATTCGGGCAACCACCGTTCTATCGTGTCATCGAGTTGCAGCCGCTGCTGCGCGACCAGGACCATCGCGGCGGTCGAGACAATCGGCTTGGAGATGGAGGCGAGGCGAAACAGTGCGTCGTCTCTCATCGGCTGCCCGAGTTCACGATCGGCGAATCCAGCGGCGCGGCGGTAAACCAGCGCGTCGTTATGCGCAACCAGTACAACGGCGCCGACCAGACGCTGCTGTGCAAGCGCAGTGTCAATAACAGCGTCCAGGCGTGCCGCGGATGCAATCGATGCGCCGGGCACGTGATCCTTTCGAGACATGGCGATTCCTTCAGAAGGGGGATTGCGTCGATGGTACGAATCCGGCGACTAAAGAAAAACTGGGCTAGAGTTCCGTTGAATCAGGACGTTGATGTCCGCAATAGGAGCGCGGCGTGGAAAGCTTGAGTGGATTCATGGTTTTTATCCAGGTCGCCGAGACGCGAAGTTTCGTCGCCGCGGGCCGCTTGCTTGGCGTCTCGGCTTCGGCTGTCGGCAAGCGCGTCGCGCGACTCGAGGAGCGGCTCGGTGTGCGCTTGTTCCATCGCAGTACGCGCAGCATCACGCTGACATCGGAAGGGACATTGTTTCTCGAGCGCAGCCGGAGAATTCTTGCGGAGATCGAAGCGGCCGAACTCGAGTTGTCGCAAAGCTCCGAGGTGCCACGCGGGCGTCTGCGCGTCAGCCTGCCGCTGGTCAGTTCACTGGTTCTACCCGTGCTCGCCGACTTCATGCTGCAATATCCGGAGATCGAGCTCGACCTGGATTTCAGCGACCGGATGGTCGATGTGATCGAAGAAGGATTCGACGCCGTCGTACGCACCGGCGCGCTATCCGACTCGCGTCTTTCGGCGCGCTTGCTCGGCTCGTTCCAGCTGCTGCTCGCCGGATCGCCGGACTACTTCGCGAAGCGGGGCGTGCCCGTCAAACCTACCGATCTGGCGAATCACATCTGCCTTCACTACCGCTTCCCGAACACCGGAAAGCTGCAGATCTGGCCGCTTCGCCGCGAGGCCGAAGAACGCGAAGTCAACGTACCGATATCGATGATCTGCAACAACATCGAGACCCGCCTGTGCTTTGCGCTTCGCGGCTTGGGAATCGCCTGTCTGCCGGACTTTTCGATTCGTGCCGCGCTCGCCGACGGCGCCCTGTGCACGGTACTCGACGAGCACGTCGAGCAGGTCATAGATTTGAGCGTGATATGGACGACGAGCCGCACTTTGCCACCGCGATTGCGAGTGTTTATCGACTTCCTTGCCGAACGGTTTTTGGTACCAGCCAGGCTCACGTAGGGCAAAGGCGCACCATGGACAACACAGGAACCGTCAGACGCCGGTGTTAATATCTCCCGCTCAGATTAAAGCCCCATCTCATCGATACCCGCCTGTCCGACGCCCCGCGTCGGACGACCGTCCGAATTTCCACCCAGCACCTTCGTTCGAAGGAACCCGCAGTGACCCGATCGCACCCGCCGGCGCATTCCGATGCGTCCGCAGATGGCCTGCATCGTCTTATCGTCGATGCCGTTCATGAACACGGCTGGTCGGAGCAGGACATTTTTTTGCCGCCGGACCTGACCCTCGCGCTGGCGCTAGAATGCGCCGCGCTCGCGGCGGCCGGCACACTGACCTTGGCGCGTGTCAGCCAGGGCGCGGCGCGCTCGCTTCAGCCCGGCGTGCGCGGCGACCAGATCCAGTGGCTGGAGGCGGGACAATCGGACGCCTGCGACCGATATCTCGCGATCATGGAAACGCTGCGCATCGCGTTGAATCGCGGGCTTTTCCTGGGTCTCGATGAATACGAAAGCCATTTCGCGTTCTACGCGCCGGGGGCTTCATACATGCTGCACCGCGACCAGTTTCGCCACGACGACAGCCGGACCGTGTCCGTCATCGTCTATCTGAATGCGGATTGGCTGCCCGAGCACGGCGGCGCTTTACGGCTGCATCCGGAAGGTTTGAGCACGCAGGACATCTCGCCGGTCGGCAGCCGGATCGCGGTGTTTTTATCCGCCGACATGCTCCACGAAGTATTGCCCGCGACGCGCGACCGCTTGTCGCTCACGGGATGGTTCAGACGCCGTGCGTAACTCGCGCGCCACGTCACGCCTTTCACCCACCGACACCTGACACTCCTCCTCGACCTAGATAAAGGCACCACATCATGCAAACCGAAAGCTTCATTCCCGGCAAGGACGCATCGCTCGAATTTTCCATCGCCACCATGTAGCAGAAGCTCGCGGCGCGCGGCTTTTTCCTCGAGGAAAGCTCGTGGCTCAATCCGGCGGAGAACATCTGGTCGGTGCACATGCGCGACAAGGATTGTCCGCTGCTGTTCACCAACGGCAAGGGCGCGTCGGAACTCGCCGCGCGCGCGAGCGCGCTCGGCGAGTTCTTCGAGCGCCTGGGCTGTCACTATTTCTGGACCCACTTCTATCTCGGACAGACGCGCGCCGAGCGCCCGTTCGTGCACTGCCCGCAAAAACACTGGTTCGCCCCCACCGACGACGGCGCATGGCCGGCCGAATTGCTGAATCCCGAACTGCATGCGTTCTATAACCCAGATAGCGATATCGACGGCTCGGTGATGGTCGATCTGAACTCGGGCAACGTGGATCGCGGCATCTGCGCGCTGCCGTATACGCGTTTGCGTGACGGCGAGATCACGTGGTTCCCGGTGAATCTCATCGGCAACCTGTATGTGAGCAACGGCATGTCGGCGGGCAATACGAAGCTCGAAGCGCGCACGCAGGCGCTGTCCGAGATCTTCGAGCGGCACGTGAAGTACCGCATTATCAGCGAGGGATTGTGCCTGCCCGATGTACCCGAAGAAGTGATCGCGCGGTACCCCGGCATTGCGGCCGGCGTGAAGGCGTTGCGCGATGCGGGCTTCGGCATCCTGGTGAAGGACGCGTCGCTGGGCGGCCGTTATCCGGTGATGAACGTGACCTTGCTGCATCCGAAAGATCAGGGCGTGTTTCCGAGTTTCGGTGCGCATCCGCGCTTCGAGATCGCGCTTGAACGTGCGCTGACCGAGTTGCTGCAAGGCCAGTCGCTCGAGTCGCTGGAGAACTTCCCTGAACCCGGTTTCGATATGGACGAGATCACCGCGGTAGCGAATCTCGAGATTCACTTTGTGGATTCGAGCGGCGTGGTGAGCTGGGATTTCCTTGGCGAAGAAGCCGATCACGCGTTCGCGGACTGGAACTTCAGCACGACGACGCAAGAGGATTACGACTGGCTGTGCGCGTGTATCGCGGCTGAAGGCAAGGACGTTTATATCTCCGATTTCGAAGAACTCGATGTCGATGCATGCCGCATTCTCGTGCCCGGCATGTCGGAGATTTATCCGGTCGAAGATCTGCAATGGGAGAACAACAGCGTGGGTAACGAGATCCGTCCGGGGCTCATCCGCCTGAACGAACTCGACGACGATGAATGCCGCACGCTGCTCGACGATCTGCAGACAATGAACCTGGGCGACGAAAGGCCGCTATGGGAAATTCTCGGGCTGGCCGTGCCAGTGGGGACGACATGGAAGGAGCTGCGTATCGGAGAACTGAAGACTTTGCCGGCGCCGGCTATCGGCGATACGGAGGCCGCGCGTGAAGGCTGCGACTGGATCCACCATTATCGCCAGATGAACCACGGGCGCTGGCTGGTTTACCGGTGTGTCGAGGCGCTGTTGAATCTTGATGAGCCGGAGGATTTCAAGCACTCGCTCACGTTGCTTTACGGCGCGCAAACGCTGCGTCAGGCGGAAGCGTTGCTCGACGGCAAGGAGCGTTTCTTTGGCCTGCCCAAGCTTGGAGCCGATATGGAAGGAAGCGCTATTCACGGCAAATTGCTCGCTGCGTACGACAAGTTGTTTGCGCCGGTGAACAAGCACTGATTGGTCTTGAGGATGGGGGTTGAAGGTTTTGGAGAACGCGTCTATCGAGCTATATCATCGGATATTAAATATATCAAACTTGATGATATAAGTTGATAGTTCGCGCCCTTCAGGCCTTCTCCCGGTGCCCGTCATCCGTCAACCGCTTTGCCGCTTCGCGCTTTAAAACCGCCCGGTCGATCTTGTTGGTCGACGCGAGCGGGAACGCGTCGACGAACCAGACTTGCCGCGGATGCTGATACGCGGGCGCGTGTTCCAACGCAAACGCTTTCACCGCCTCCGCGCTCAATTGCGCACCCGGTTTCAACACCACAAACGCTACCGGCTTCGTGCCCTTGATGGCATCGTCGACGGGAATCACACTCGCTTGCTGGATAGACGGATGCCGTTCCAGCATCTTTTCCACGTCGCCCGGAAAGATGTTTTCTCCCCCGGAGACGAACATGTCGTCGCGTCGTCCGATAAACGTATAGAAGCCGTTTTCATCGCGGCGAAACACATCGCCCGTGCGATAAAAACCGTCCGGGGTGATCGGCGGCGCAAGGTCCGGGCGGTTGTGATAACCGTTCATCAGGCCCGCACTGCGCATCTCCAGTTCTCCTTCGCCGGCGAGTTCGCCGTTGGTGTCGACGAGACGAAGTTCGACTTGCGGATGCGCCGCGCCGATCGCGAGCGGCGGCGTAGGCAAGCCGGCAAGATGCTGCCCGAACACGACCGGTCCGCCCTCGGTCGTGCCGTACGCGTTGATGACCTTCGCGTTCGGCAGCAGCGCGTGAGTCCGGGCGAGCAACGCGCCGCTGACCGGCGCCGAGCCCATCCGCACGTAACGCACCGACGACAGATCCGTGCGTGCGAGCAGTTCACGCTCCTGCATCATCATGGAGATCATCGGCGGCACGGAGGTGAGCCATGTGCATCGATATGTATCGATGGCGCGAATGTAATTGCGTGCGTTGAAGGCCGGCATCAGCACAGTCGTGGCGCGCGCGGCAAGCGCGAGAAACACCAGCGCGAGCGCGTTCATGTGATAAAGCGGCGCGGCGATCAGCACGCGCTCACCGTCCAGCGGCTGCGCTTTCAAGCGTGTCTCGACCACCCAGAGGTGGCTCGCGTGCGAGAGCACGACGCCCTTCGGCCGGCCTGTCGAGCCCGATGTATAGAGGAACAACGCGGCTTCTTTTTCATGCGGAACGATGGGCTCGAACGTCTGGCTCCGCGCTTTTGCTTCCACGATAAACGATGCAAATCCTTGCGCGCCGTCGGCGTCTTGCTCGCCGTCGAATACCACGCGCGGCAAACTAACCGGAGCATCGGCGAAACGTTGCGGATCGGTGAAGACGAGACGCGCCCCGCTGTCCGCGATCACATCCGCAATCAGCGCCCGTGGGAATTTATAGTTGACCGGCACGGCAACCAGCCCTGCGCGCATGATGCCGAGCGTCGTCGCAACATAGTCCGGCGAGTTGGCAGCAAGCACTGCGATGCGCTCGCCTCGCGTGTATTGAGCGGCGAGCGTATGGGCTACTGCATCGGCGAGAGCATCGAGTTCGGCGAAGGTGTATCGACGCTCGTTGAAACCGTCGTCCAGACCGATAATGGCGAGCGCGTCAGCGTCGTGTGCGTCACGTGCGATCAACGCGCCGAGATTCGTCGGGACAGTCATGGAGTGAATTCCAGCAAGGTGTCGAAGCGAGGCAGCGCGACGAGCGCGCGTTGCACCTCGATGTCAGTCGGGAAACCCGCCGCGTCCGCGCTCTCACCCACCGATCGCCAGGCCGGCGTGCGCACGGTGATCGCGGCATAACGCGGGCCATGTGCAGCCACGTACTGCGCGACCGTGCCGAAATGCGCGTAGAAATCTGCACGCGTCCAGTACACCAGCCCGAAGCCCGCCTCGATCTCGCCGAGCTGCACATATGGCTCAGGCGCAACATCGATCAGATGCAGCGCGCTTAAACCCTCCGCGCCGTTCGAATGACTCTGCCACTCGCTGCGGAAAACCAGCTCGGGTGTCAGATGCTGGCAGAAATAAACCCTGCCGCCGTCGAGTTGACCAGGCTTCAGTCGGACCGTGGCGAACCTTGCATCGCCATGGGGCTCGACGGGCCGCGAGAAGGTCTGCGGTGGTGTGGCATCGAAACCGGCGCGGCGCAAGGTATCGAAGGTCGCAGCCGGATCGTAGGTGCGGAACACGAGACCATCGGCGCCGAGCGGACTCGACACAATCTCCTGGCGCACGGTCTTGCCATCGGCTGGCAAACCGATAAGTTCAAGATAGTGGTCATCGAACACGATCGCGTGATTGAGCGAACCGAGCGTGTGATACCCGCGCGGCGTAACCGTGAAGCCGAGTTGCTCGAAGGTGCGTTGAGCAGCGTCGGTATCGAACCGTGTGTTGATGACGAGATGATCGAGCTTCAGCATCAGGGAATGGCCGGCGCTGCGGTCCCGGTTGCGGTTGTTGAATAGGCGCCACGTCCACTGGCGACGAGCTTGCCGTCTTTGTCGAAGACTTGTGCTTCGGACACGGAGACCTGCGCGCCGAACTTGATCACCTTGCCCTTCACGGTCAGGTCGCCCTGGAACGCGGCGCGGTGATAGTCCACGCGCAGGTCGATAGTGGGCACGCCGCGCCCGGTCTTCGATACCAGCGCCCAGTCCGCCGCCAGGTCCACGAGCGCGGCGAGAATGCCGCCATGCGTGTAGCCCTTGTCCGGATTCACAACCCACTCTTCGCGCCAGGTGGCGGTCAGTTCGATCTCGCCTTCGCTCACCGACACCACTTTCAAACCCAGCCATTCATGGAACGGACCGCGCCGCAAACGCGCCTCGATATCCTGCACGCTCGGCAATGTTGCTTCGCTCATGATGTTTTCCTCAGCTCATCGATAGATTCAGGGGTTGACCACGACCTTGCCCAGCACTTCCCGGTCGCGAATCAGGCGCAGTCCTTCGGCGGCTTGTTCCAGCGGCAGCGTCCGGTCGATGGACGGCACCAGTTCGCCCGCCGCGATCTGATCGAGCAGCGCGCGCAGGTTTTCATCGTAGAAACTGTTCGAGCCGATGATCTTCAACTCGAAGCTCCAGATGTATCGAAGGTCTTCTGCGGGTGCGTGACCGGCCGTCGCGCCGCACACGAGCAACGTGCCGCCGCGCTTCAGGCATTTCAGCGACGACACCCATGTATCGCCGCCGGTGAAGTTCACCACCACGTCCACCCCGCCCTCATAAGTCCGGCGCTGCGGCTTGCCGTACTGACCGATCGCCCACTTCGAGAAGTCCGTGCTCTTGTAGTTGACCGTATGATCGGCGCCCAGCGCCTTCAGTTGCTCGCACTTTTCGTCGCTGCCTGCACACGCGATCACTTCCGCGCCCAGTTGCTTCGCGATAAGAATGCACGCCGTGCCCACCCCGCCGCTCGCGCCGAGAATCAACACGCGGTCACCGGCCTTCACCGTCTTGTGCGTGATCAGCATGCGATGCGCAGTGCCGTACGCCACCGGCAGCGCCGACGCCGCGTCGTAACTCACGGCGTCAGGTAACGGGATCAACTGTCCGACTGACACCAGGCAGTATTGCGCCATGCCGCCGTCGAGCATTTCGCCCATCAAACCCTTCTCGGGATAAAGCGGATTCACGAGTACACGATCGCCCGTCTTCCAGACTTCCACGCCCTCGCCCAACTCCGCGATCTCGCCGGCCATATCGAGGCCAATCACAACGGGAAACGGTACCTTGATGCCCGGCATGCCTTTAACGGTGAACACATCGTGATAATTGAACGACGATGCCCGCACCCGAATCACCACGTGTCCGGGCGTGGCTTTCGGCACGGGTTTATCACTCACCACATGCAGTTGATCAAGGTCGCCATGCTCGTTTAGCACGAGTGCCTTCATGGTCGATGGAATGCTTGTTGTCACGGTGTCTACTCCACGTTATTGGATTGATTTCGATGCGGCATACGGGCCGGTATCGAAGAGATCGGCGGGCAGCGTGCCTTTGATCACACCGCCGTCCACGAAGATCTGGTGCTCACGCTTGAGCGTCTCCAGATCGATCGGCTCGAAGGTCACGCGGTTGATATCCGACCAGCGCGCGGCGTACGCTTGCGCGTCGTCGGCCGGCAGGTTCGCGCTCTTCTGCAGGATCGCGGCGACATCGTTCTGATGCGTCGCGCCCCATTGCAGCGCCGTGCGCATCCCCGCGATCAGCTTCGCGACATCTTGCGGATGCTGTGCGAGGTAATCCGCGCGGATCGCGCTCACGCCTATGTAGGGGGTTGCGTCGGACTTCGTCAGTTTCTTCCATTCGCCGCCGAAACTACCGAGCCGCTTGACCTTCAACTCCTTTAGTTGTGCGATGGTCACCGAGCGCAGTGCGGCTGCATCCACCTGTTTTTGCACGAGGAACTGAGCGAGGCGCCCTTCATTTCCAGGGACGATGGAGAAGTCGGCGGCCTTGATGCCCTCGTTACCCTGCAGCACCGCGGTGGCGATTGCTGCGACCGAACTGCCCGGCGGCGACATGCCGACCTTCTTGCCGCGCAGGTCGGCGAGCGACTTGATGGGCGAGTCTTCCGCCGCGACAAATTCGACGTCAGCCGGTTGTGTCGCAAGCACGATCTTCAACGGCACGCCCTCGGCTGCCGTGCTAAAAACAGCCGCGGCAGGCGCGGCGAACGCAAAGTCGATCGCGTTGGCGGCCAGCGCGCGATTCGGCGCGTTGACATCGGAGAAACGGATGAAGGTGACGTCGAGGCCGCGTTGCTGCAGGAATTTTTGCGCTTCAAGTACCGCGCCGAAGCCGAGGCTCACGCCGCTGGTCCAATAGCCGATGCGCATGGGTTCCGCCTGCGCGGTTTCCACCGTACCTATTGTCGCGCTCACTGCTACGGCCGTGAACAGCGCCGCTCGCCTGAAGAATGATTTGACTCTCATGATTTCTTGTTCCCCGTTAGATCAGTATCAGTCGGTTTTTTTCCAACGAAACAGATGGCGTTCGAGCGGCTTCAACACGCCTGCTTCGAGCGCGAGCATAAGAACGACGAGCGTCACGGTCCACGCGAAAACCTGATCGGTCTGCACGAGATCGGCGGCTTGCCGCAAGCGATATCCAATGCCGTTCGACGACCCGATCGTCTCCGCCACCAAGGACACACGCCAGCCGAAACCAAACGCTAGACGTGCACCGGCGAAGAAATGCGGCAGGATGGTCGGCAGGAAGATCTTGCGCATGATCTGCGTCTGCGACATGCGAAAGCTGCGCGCGAGTTCTACGTGGTTGCTATCGACAGTAAGTGCGCCTTGCCACACGTTGGTCAGGATCAGCGGCATCGCGGTCATGAACACCACGAAGATGGTGGTCGAGTTCGAAATGCCGAACCAGATGATGGCGAACACGGCCCAGATCGCCGACGACACCGTATTCACGATCGACAGCAGCGGCTCGAAAAAATGCGCCACGCGCGGGTTCGATCCGAGTGCAATGCCGAGCGGCGCACCGACCGCGGCCGCCAGCAAAAATCCCCCCACTACGCGATACAGTGTGATGCCGAGGTCATTGAAGAACGTTCCACTCTGTAGGAGTCCGACGAATGCATGCGCGACTCTCAGCGGCCCGGGCAAAACGAACTGCGGCATGCGTAGCGACGCGAGCCACCAAAGCGTCAGCAGCATGACAACGAGCACCACGCGTTGCGCAATGGTCGAAGCGAACGAACTACGCGGGACTGTGGACATAGGTCAGATCAGGAGACGCAATTGGCGGATCGCTTCGGCGACGGTCGGATCGGTAGCGGTACGCGGACGCGGCAGATCGACACTGACAATCTCGCGCACGCGACCTGGACGCGGCGCGAGTACGACCACGCGATCGGCGAGCACGATGGCTTCTTCCACGTCGTGGGTAACGAACAAAACGGTCATGCGCTGCATTGCGTGAATGCGCAGCAGCTCGTCGTGCATTTGCGAGCGCATCTGCGGGTCGAGCTTCGAGAACGGTTCGTCCATCAGCAGGATGCGCGGACCGGTGACAAGGCTCCTTGCGAGCGCGACACGGCTGCGCATGCCGCCGGATAGCTGATGCGGATGGGCATCGGCGAAACCTTGCAGGCCTACCAGATCAAGGACTGCGTTCGCACGCGTATGACGATCGCGTGACGCAATAGCGGGGCTCGCCGCTTCGAGGCCGAACTCGGCATTCGCACGTGCTGTGCGCCACGGCAGCAAGCGGTCCTCCTGGAACATGTAGGAGAGCGCGTTGCGGTCCTTCGTTCCTTCAGCGCGCTTGCCATCAATCCAGAGTTCACCTTCACCCGGCTCAAGCAGCCCGGCGACCATGTTGAGCAGCGTGCTCTTGCCGCAGCCCGACGTGCCCAGCAGCGCCACGATTTCGCCTTGGGTGACATCGAAGGAAACACCGTCCAGCACCTGCAGGGATCCAAAATGCTTACCTACGCCGCGCAATGAAATGGCAGCGCTCATCGGCGCAACTCCGCCACCGTGTAAAGCGGCAAGGATGCGCCCGCGCTGGAGAGACTCGCGTAGACCTTCTCCATCGTCATGCTTTGGAACGTCTCTATATGACGGCGCGCGATGGTCTCCGCGCGGCGTTCGTCGCCCGCGACGAACGCGTCGATCATCGCGTTGTGATCGTGCTTGATCTCGGGTTTCGTGCCCTGCACGCCAAAGCCGAGTGCGACGAGGCGCGACATTTCATCGAGCAGACTCGCCAGCGTTCTATGCAAGCGCTCATTGCCGCTTGCCGCGGCTATTGCAAGGTGGAATTCGCGATTGGCGTCGAGGAATACATCGATTTGCGCCGATAACGCGCGCTCCGGATGCGGCACGCGGCACGCCGCTTCGAGGCGCCGCAGCAGTTCCACATCGACACGGCCGCACGCCAGCCGCGCTGCCAGCGGCTCGAGTTGCACGCGCAGTGCGAACACTTCTTCCACGTCTTTCAGCGTGATCGCGGCGATCCGGTAACCCTGCCGCGGCAACGAACGCACGAAGCCTTCGTGCACTAGCCGCACGAGTGCAATGCGGCAACTCGTCTTGCCAATGTCGTACGCCGCCATCAGCTGGCTTTCGGTCACAGTCGATCCGGGCATCAGCTTGCATGAGAGCAGGTCGCGGCGGATACGCTCGTAAGCGTCGTCGCCGCGTAGCACTGTGGACACGGGCGCAGACGTGGGCGGAGCTAGCAGATCAGGAGAGCGCGTTTCGGATTCGTCGTAGGTCATGGCCGTTAGGGTTGTGAGCTGCTCACGACAGGGAATTGATACGTTCAAGAAACTATCGTAGGCGTTTATTACATTTTTCAAAAACAAGTAATTGAAATAAGGATGTTGGACGGAGAGATATCGTGGGAGGCTCAGGGTTTTGGTTAGGTTTGAGCCTTGTTTTCGGGCCTGTTTGTTTGGGCAGGCTGCTATGTCGTATTTTTCCGGCTCGGGTAAATACTGACCACTGTCGGCAATCCTTAACGCGGCTTTTGTTACTTTCGGCGCAACGAGGCAGCGACCGCGCGAACGCTGTCAGCCGGATTATTGCGGCTCGTATGGAGAATTGGCGGATAGACCAAGCAATCGCTGATCTGGCCTGCAGTTTGCATATATTTCATGGGCAAATTTCAGGGGAGATTCAATCATGTTCAAGTCTTTCGTTCCCGCGCTTGTCATCGCTTCGACCGTTGCTGCACCGGCGCTCGCATTTGCTCAGGACAACACGCAAGTGACTCGCGCGGCAGTGAAAATGGACCTTCAGCAAATGGAGCAGGCGGGTTATAACCCCGCAGCCGACCGCACGAGCTATCCTGACCATGCACAAGCTGCTGAACAGCGCGTGGAAACGGAACGAGGCGTGTCCGCAACGTCGTATGGTCCGTCGATCAGCGGTAGTTCCGCTTCGGGCCTGCAGATGCCAATGAGCCCGGCGAATGGCACGCATTCGATTTATTTCGGTCGTTGAGAGTTGGCTGGCTTGTGCTCGTCTGGATAGGTGACATGCACAGAAAATGGCGGAGGTTAGTGACGCGAGCCAACTGCGTCCACAGTGGTCGACGGTAGTCTCATTCCTGAATGAATGGAGTCGGAGCCTCTGTCTCGTCGCTGGCTCATTGCCAAAAGCTTGAGGCGTGCGTTGCCGGCGGCCAGTTTATGCGCTCAATGAAAGTTGCTGAGTTCAAACGAAAGATGCCGTTCCAACGCGGGTTGGAACGGCATCTTTCGGTGGTGTTTCGATTCGCGTTGCTTACAGGTTTCAGCGTTCGCTGCGGGAAGATAGTTAACCGGCTGCATCCACTATTGGCCATGGACGCTGCTGTCTCCTGCGCAGCTCATGCGCCCTACTACTCCTCAGCTTCCGACGATTCATCGAGCATGCGCATTGCGGCCTTTTCCGCATTTGCCACATGCAGCCGTGCGGCCGCCCCGGCACCTTCCGCGTCTCGGGCCTTCAGTGCCTTGAACAGTTTGTCGATTTCACGAAGGCTACTTGGTAGCCGATCCGGATGCATCAGCGAGGTCGCGCGCAACAAGTTGGCCCGCGAATACAGGCTCGTCAGGATCTCCTTCGCGAGGGCGTTGCCGCAGTTGTTGAGCAGGACGTCGTAGAGCTCGGTCTTCGCCTTGAGCACACCCGCTTGATCGTTTGCCTGCGCCTGCGCGCGAAGGGCCTTGGCCTTTTCACCGAACTGCGCGATGGCCCCTTCGTCGGCAATGCGGGCGAACTCGGCCGCGGCAAAACCTTCGAGCAAGCCGCGGATTGCGTACAACTCAGCCGCCTCTTGCTTCGACATGATCGCGACCACAGGTCCTTTGTGCGGCACGCTGCGTACCAACTTCTCCGCTTCCAACCGGCGCAGGGCCTCCCGAACCGATGTCCGGCTGACACCCAGCGTCTCGCACAGCTCACGCTCGATGAGCCGCGCGCCCGGCGCAAAGCGTCCGGACATGATGGCCTGTCGCAGTACGTTCTCCACCTGGTGGCGCAGCGTTTCCGGCCGCACCAAACCCATTTCGGTTGTCATTATTGTATTCTCGTCTGACAAAAATCATGTCGACATGATACTTGATGTGGCATGCAGAAAAGAATGACCGTACGGCTCAGGCTGGTACGGTTGCGACGAGTGTCGTGCTTCTATTTCATTTATATTATTGAATGATTGTCGTACATGTTCTCGAACTGCTGAAGATAACCGTACTACCGGAGATCGGCGATATTGAATAGTTCGGATGCCTCTGGTTAAGTGGTAAGCCGGGAACTCGCCATGATGTTCGCGAACTGATCGCACCTGTTCGAAAGCCCTGTTCTGGAGAGCATTTTTGGGTTGCGGAGACGACAATCCAACTCGGCTCGACTATGAGGGTGGATGCTGCATGAATTGACCGTTAGTTGCGGTCGTTCAAACCCCATCGGTTCTCGTTTATCCGCAGCGATCAAGTTGGAGGTTCCTATCTATCCGCGATGCGATCAGAATCTCGCGTCGGTCCGTGGGATTTCGCCGTGCTGTTGCGGTACAAATATCTACAGGGGCTGCGCCTGTTTTGCGTGTCATCAACAGGTCCGAAACGCAGTCGGTGAACGAACAACCCAAATCGCTTGGGGCGGTTTTTTCGGCCCATTTCTCCCTCGATTGCCACGACGCGCGAATCTGGTAAAGCAATTGCAAACCGGATGCTGTGGCTAACAAAGCACATCCCATTTTCGTGACCTCTGCGGAAAATTCCCGAATCGAGCGGTCAACCGTTCACAGGCAGGCTATGCTCTGAACCCTCGCCAAACCGGTCTTCGCGATTCTCCAACGAGACCCCAGCGCACGTAGCCCGCAACATCTTCTTCATCTCACTGAGACGATCGTTGATCGTTGACGTCCGGGTTCGCGGCATTGCGTGTTCGGGTATTGTCGTGGTCGTCGACTGGACTGTGTGACGATTACGGTTGCACTTCAATCGGAAATCTTGGATCTGCCCGGACGTTGCGGGAACGACTTCTCTTGCGTTCAGCGCAGTGACGAAGGCAGCTGCCCACTGTCCGGTTGCGACGCGTGGCCTTGCTTCCTGGCAGTGGTGCACCATGATCGAATCGGCGGCGCTGGAGATCGTGATAAGCCGGGTGCTGGCGCTGTCGATAAAGGTGTGTCCGGCGCACTGGAGAATCGTGGCATCAATGCTTGCAGCGCGCGCTTTCTCCTCAGCCAATCGTTCCGCGGCAAGGCGCTTAGCGCGAATCTGATGACCAAAATCGACGGGTGAGCGAAGCAGGGCTCGAAGATAGCTGATTGGGCGCTTCGCATTTCGCAAATGCTCCCAGGTGGCCTCAACTACATCGGACAACAACTTCGCATGAGCCTTCGCTTCGCGCATCAGTTTGAAAATCAAAAATTGACGAAAACCCAAGCTCAGCAGGCGCTGGAGGTCCGCGGGGAGGTCTCCTGGTTGTCTCTTTTGATTCTTAGGGAACAGATCCTTATATATAGCTCCGTCTGCCACGGTGACATACGGCGAGCTAAATGAATGATCGGGTTCGTTGACTTGCTCGGCATTCGACGAAGGTATCTCGTCGGGTTGTGGACCTGAAGGCTGCTGGGCAGAAGGCGCTGAGATATACCCGAGGACGATTGCGGATTTCTCGGTGAGGTGAAGATAGGCGCGACCAAACAAACCCGCTGTCCCGAAGCGTTTCTGGGGAACTCGCTCAATCAGGCCAGCCGCTTCGAGATCGTCCAGGCTCCGATAGAACGTTCGCATCGACTGCATGGCGCGGCCAGTCAAAAGCTCACGACGGGCGAATATGGCGGCATAGGGACGATTGGCGTCGACAGTGCGGGCAAGGGCAGCCAGCACTGCCCGAGCGCGAGCAGGGAGTGCAGGAAAGTTCGCAGCGCGATGCGCGGCCCGGAATACGACCCAAGGGAGGTTAGATTGACCGGCTAGGAATTCATCCAGCGCAGTCTGATCCAGGTCGACGGAATCGATGCTGATGGAATCGATGTTGACGGAGTCGTCGGGGGGTGGAAGAGGGTACAAGTCCCCCTCGCCAGCAACGGAAAGTTGCGCGATAAGCATGTCACACGTCCATTTCTTCAAAATGGAAGAGAAACGCTTGACTGCCGATCGCTATCCGCTACACTTCGAGGTGTTGGGCCTTTATCCGATTCCCGTCGGAGAAATGCAGCGGTGGGCAAGCGACAGCGAAGCCCGATTACTCAAAAGCCTTCGGTTCCCGCCGAAGGCTTTTGTTTTTCCTGCGTTGAAATCAGTTCATGATCGTTCTCGGTCGTTTGGTTAAGTCCATGATTTTTAACGATTCCCTACTAGGGAAGTCTTGAGCGTCAAGATCAGGACTTCGAGTTGCTGGTGTGCTGCACGCTAAGTCATTGATTTAAAGCAGTTCCCTACTAGGGATTACTGTTTTTCGAGTTCCGACTCGATAAAAGCGTGAATTCGTTCAGCCCAGTGCTCTGCTTCATCAGCCGCTTTGCCGGAGAACGACACGCCGACAACGCCGTTTCGCGCTGAAATCTGGCAAACCTTCTTCGCGCCCCGTTTGACAACCAAGGGCTCATGTCTTTCACGGGGTAGTCGATCCGGTTTCGTAGCCGCAACCGCCTGAGCCTGAGTGTATGTATCGTCGGCCAAGAGTCGCTCGATCGCTGCTTTAACCTTGTCCACCCGACCCTCAGCCACCGCCTTCGCCATCTGCTCTGCAGCGTTGCTTCCCAATCGTTCCGGGCGGGCCGACAGCAGTTCCTTACATTCATCGGGAAGTAGATCAAACTTCATGATCCGTCCGACGTGCGAGTCGCTGATGCCGGCTGCCTTTGCTAAATCTTCTTTCGTAATTCCGGTCGAGTCCTGAAGTGATTTAAAGCCCCAGAACTTCTCGAAATCGGAAAGTGTCGGCGATAGGAGGTTGGAAAAGAATGCTGCGTACTCGACCATCGACGCATCGATGTCCAGCACGATGCCGTCGATTTCCGTGCGTCCAAGCTCGCGATACACCGAAGCGCGGTTATGCCCCGCCACGATGTCGTACTCGCCATCGTGGCGCTCGCGCACCGTAATAGGCTGAGCGAGAGGATAAGCCGTCAGGTTTGCTTTAAGTTCGGCGTACTCTGCAGGGGCGAGCTTTCGCCGCCGCCCTGGAATTTCATGCAGCTTGTCCAGCGGCAGCTTGCCGGGCGCTCGCTGTTCAAGCGCTCGTTTCAGTTTGTCGATTTCCGCTTGCTGGCTGTGCACTCGACCTTGAAGGCCGATCAGTTGCCCAGGCGCGGTACGCGGCAGGACCGGCTCCGAAGGCGTGTCTGCACTGTCGTCGTCAAGACGAATACCCGCTGCCTTCGCCTTTTGTTTCGCTGCTGTAGACATGCTTACTCCTTGTCCCAGAGGTAACAAACCTTGCTGTCGATCAAATCCACCACCTGGTCATAGGGCACGCGGATTCGTCGAAGCGTCGCGGCATTGCCGTCGTAGTTCGGGAAGTCGTACACCGTGGAAAAATCGTTGGTGGTCGTGCGCGCAAGGTCGGTTTCCGGGATTTCGACCGGCAAGACACGCTCGCCATAGGTCGTGATAACCCAGTCGCGGACAATGGATGCGTTCGCCTTATTCGGCATGCGCGTCACCAGGATGTCGATGAAATCGAACACCTTGGCCTCGTCCGCCGATTCCCCAAACTGCTTCATGCCGGAGACCATGTCCGAGAAAAGCGACCAGAACTGAACCATCGATGCGAACGAGAGCGTGTCCGGCATCACCGGCACAATGACTCCGTCCGCCGCGAAAAGTGCGTTGATGGTGAGGTAACTCAACGTGGGCGCGGTATCGATGATGATGTAGTCGTACTCGTGCTTGAGTTCCTTGAGCCCGTCGTTCAGCACGTTCCAGAATTTGGCGCTCGGTGACGCGTGGACGCGCGCCGGCAGCATGAATTCGGCATTGAACAGATCGGTAGACGACGGGATCAGGTCGAGGTTTTCCCAATACGTTTGCATGGGCAAATCCTTCATATCAAAGGTTTCGCCGCTCACGTAGGCCTCGATCAACGGCAGAATGGTCTGGTCGCCGTTGATTTCCGCGTGCGGGTTGATGCCGTAGAGCGTTGTGGCGCTCCCTTGGGGATCCATATCTATATGAAGAACCCGGCGGCCGTGACGCAGAGACAGGCCCTGCGCCAGCACCATCGACGTCGTGGTTTTAGTCACGCCGCCCTTGAAGTTGCCGATCGCTATGACCTTTCCGTCTTTTCCAGGCGGACGCTGTCTTGGCTTGCGTTCCGCCTTGACCCATTCAATGGTTTCGGCGAGCGTGAATTGCCGCGCGGCTCCAGGTTTTTCCTGGGTGCCTTGCGGCAGTTCTCCTTTCTTGATCAGATAGGAGAAGCGCGCTTTGTCAATGCCGCATAGTTCCTGCAGTTTGCCGCTCGGGAACGCCGGGGCAACCTTCCGTGGGAACGGCTGGAGCATTTGAGTGCGAATTCGCTCGAGCATTTTCGCGGAACGAGCCGCCAAATTGACGAGGTCGTCCGGCGTCACCTCGATGGGTGGCGTCGAAAGGTTAATATCCATGCGTTCTTCCCGGTGGCTCTGGTTCTACCAAAAACGTGGATTCTCCCTGAAAAGGTAGAACCGACGGTAACCGAAGACTAAGAGGTATACGGAGTAAACGCAAGTAAACTTTGCCGGACCGCGATGGCCGCAAAGGCACGTGGTTGTTGGACTTCGGGGAAAAAGATGAGAAAAGACTTGAGGCGAATTGGGGGTTTTGCGGCGCTTTAGGTCTGCAGATTCAAGCGCCGGCGAGGAATTTCTTGCTGTTATCGATTCGGCAGAACACCGGTTTTACCGCTCGCGACCTGACCATGGCGACGAGCTTTCACATAAAGAAGCGTCGTCGAAAGGTTCGCGTGGCCGAGGCGAGCTTGAACCTCCCGGCAATCCGCGCCGCTTTCGAGCGCGTAGTGCGAGTGGGTATGGCGGATCCAATGCGTGCTGGCATTAGGGCGATTACGCAAATCGGCCAGGCTTTGCGCCGTCGAAAGGGGGGCGGTCCAGGAGAACAGCCGACGGAATACCTGCCCAAGGCCATCGGGCGTGAGTGATTTGCCGGTACGGAAATGCGCGAGAAGCGGGGTATCGACTGGACACGCGCCAGGATCCCCGGGCAAACCGCGGGCTCGCAGACTCTCAAAAATCAGTTCCATCACGGCCTGCGGGACCGGGATGATCCGCGCCGCGCAGCCTTTTCCGGGTACGGCTAACTGCCAGCCTTTGTCTATTGTGCTTCTCAGCGCCGTATGGGTAAGCCGGCCAGTCGTGGCATAGGCCAATTCCGCTCGGCGGAGCCCAGTCGAATAGGCAAGGTTCAGCGCCAGATAGTCACGCAATTCTCGTTGAGAATACCGGTCGCGAGACGTCGCCCGAACCACGCTTTGCCACTGCTTATGGTCAAGGGAACGCCCCGAAACGTCGATGCGCGCGTCGATCGCCACTGCCGGGGAACCCGAAAACGGATTGCTCGCCCAATAGTTCTGGTCGACTAGCCATTGGCCCATCGCGTGGAGAATCGCACGCGCGGTTTCCCGGCTACGGTCGGAGAGACCGCCGACAAAAGGCCGCCAATCGGGATGAAAACGCTCGATTTTCGCGCTCCCCACCCAGCGGGCAGCCGGCTGAGGGTCGGCCAAAAACGTCTCGATGTACTGCGCACAGTCGATGTTATCCAGCGACGAGAGCGCCTTGTTCTTCTCATTGACCGCCCACAGAAGTAGCCGCTCCCCCTCCCGCCGGTAAGCGCGCGCGGTGTGCGGGCTGTGTTGACGCGTGGCGAGCCATGCATCGATTGCCTGCAAATCTGTGTTCAGCGAACATTGAAAAATGAGGTTACGCGCCCGGTTCGTGCCATTCGATCCGTCGATTTCCGCGGGTACATCAAGCGATTCGATCGGAACGATGCCACTCTGGCGAGGCCGTGCAAGTCCCGGATCGCTGCTGGACAAGCGCCGGCGCGGCGTGACCGCGCGCTTCGACAGCGTATGACGCAGCGAATCGGCGTGAAGAGCAAGCCAGTCGACAATGCGGCGCGCCGCTTTCGGCCCGACGCGCGGCACGCTTGCATGCCAGCGGTGGCCGCGCTGCTCGACAAATCCGAGGAGGTCGGCAAGCGTATGGATGCCAGTGCGTTGAAGCCGGCCGGCAATCGCGGGTTCGAGCCAGCTCGCGACAGGGTGGTCACGCTGCGGCGCCTGGACCAGACTGACTTCCATGCGAGCGAGCGCGTCGACCTGGCGCCGGCGCAGACGCGCATTCCGGGTCGTGCGCCGGTCGACTCCCGGCGCGTTTTCCAGCGGAAACTCCGCTCGATAAAGCTCCAGAAGCTCGGCTTCGCTGTGAAAACCGTTTGGATCGACAGCTTCGCGATAGGCCTCCAGCGTTGGCATTTCGCTTGCTGCCAACCGTTGTGCTTCTGGAATGCTGCCCGGCCTGAGGCGCAGAAGATGCGTGGCTTCGACATCGCGCGTGCGGCGTGCAGCGCCGGACAGCGTGTCGCGTAGAAGTTCGATGAGGCGGCGGGTGGCACGGACGTCGGTAGTGGCGTCGCCGTAGGTCGCATGTAGCTGTTCGATCGAAACGCCATCCAGATAACCGCGGTACAGCGCGAAATGTTCGCGCGTGAGCCGCTTGATTGACGAGCGGTTCTCGAGATTGTGGACAGATGACGTAGGCGAAGCAGCCGACATGAGTTATTTATGCTTTGGTTTCAATAGCTTGGAAGGAGGCTACCAGCGCATGGGCGGTTTGACAACAAAAAACGCTACATCTGATAAGTGTACAGAGCAGGGTGAGTGATGGTCGTGCGTCGTCGGTGGTCGACGCGCTATGACCGAGCTCCAAATAGAATCAGAGGGAGTAGAGAAGACCGAAGTGTCCGCATCCGGACGCTGGGTGGAAAACTAAAGCTGATGAGTGGAGTGGCACCGCGAGTCGAGCCTTGCGATGTATCGTTCAGCGCAACGAGAGCTGGATGAGAATCGTGCAAGCCGGTCTGAATCACCGACCGACCCGCACCATCCCTATCTAGATAACCCGCGATTACGCCGCGAGAGCCGCGGCAACCACGGCCGCCAACGGAGTTGTCGGCCGGCCGAGGAGCGTACTCAATTGATGACCGTCATCGAAGAGCGCTCTTTTCGATGCGCCTGTGTCCGAATCCGACAACAGCTCGGCCACAGCCTCCGGTAATCCAACTTCGATCAATGCCTCCTTATATTCCGGCTCGGAGAGATTGCGGTACTCGACCTTCTTGCCCGATTGCCGTGTCACCTCGGCGGCGAGATCGGCGAGGGTGTACGCGGTATCGCCGGCCAGTTCATAGACGCATCCCGCTTGCGCGTCGCGTGTCATCACGATCGCTGCTGCCTCCGCGTAGTCCGCACGCGCCGCGGACGCAATCCTGCCGTTCCCCGCGCAGCCAAGGATCGCGCCGTGTTCGAGCGCGGAGGCCAGGCTGTGCGTGTAGTTCTCGGTGTACCAGCCGTTACGTAGCAAAACGAACGGTACCGCCGACGCGCGCAATGCCGCTTCGGTTTCGCGATGTTCGGCGGCCAGTCCCAGCGGCGTCGTGTCGGCGTGCAGCACGCTGGTATAGCCGATCAATTCGACGCCGCTGCGTTTCGCCGCTTCGATAGCGGCGCGATGCTGGACCGCGCGCCAGCCAATTTCACTCGATGAGATCAGCAGCAATTTGTCCGCGCCCTCGAAGGCAGCGTCGAGCGTGGCGGGTTCGTTATAGTCGGCGCGCCGGACTTGCACGCCCAACGCGGCGAGGTCGGCGACCTTCTCCGGACTGCGAACGGCAGCAACGATTTCGCTTGCGGGTTGGGTCTTCAACAATGCCTGGATAACGAGTCGGCCGAGTTGGCCCGTAGCTCCGGTGACGACGATCATGATCAAACTCCTGGAGGAAATGACAACAGAAGCCGTACCGTATCGGATAAACTAACTTTTCGTAAGTACGTACGCCGAGGTAAGTATCCATGGGCTCAGACGTTGATTTCCCCCGCGACGGCGTCCCGTTGTCGGACCAGGTGCGCCGCGGCGAATTGCTGTCGGCGGACTGCCCGTCGAGGGAGGTGCTCAAGCATGTCACCAGCCGATGGGGCGTGCTCGTCTTGATGGTGTTGCTGGACCAGACATGCCGTTTCAGCGATCTGCGTCGGAAGGTGGATGGCGTGAGCGAAAAGATGCTCGCGCAGACTTTGCAGTGGCTGGTGGCCGATGGCTTCGTGATACGCACCGCGTACGAGGAGGTGCCGCCGCATGTGGACTATCGGCTGACGCCGCTGGGTGAGGAGGTCGCGCGGCAAGTCACTTCGCTGGCGGACTGGATCGAGGTGAATCTCTCGCGCATTCTGAGTGCGCGGGTGCTGGAAGCGTAGAAGGATCGGTGAACCCCAAAACAGGAACAATGTTCGGCCGGGTCGGCTCCCGCGCGGGCGGAAAAGCGGTCCTCATGCAAATCACCGACGTTATCGGCGGTGTGCAGTTACCGCTGCCTAGCGACCCATTGGCTTAGCTTGCCCACCGCCCTAACCAATCGTCACCTCCTCGGCAACGCACCTTTTCCCACATCTCAAAACGACCCGCCGCGGCGGAACTGCCCGCGCCGACCAGCAAGCATCTGGTCACCGCGGGCCAGCAGCGCGACGGCGGCAATTACGTTGCGTGCATGGGCCGTATCGCCGTGTGGGATTCCGTGATGGACGAGCATAACTACCTGGTGCGCCGCTGGAACGAATTCATGCGCGCCTGACGCAGCAACCACGATTCGACGATGGTGCTGGCCATGCTGCCCGAGCCGGATCTGCCGGCTTATACGCAGCGCATTGTGTAGGCGCCTGCGCGCGGACCATCTCCATCGCGACAAAGCCATCTTCAAGGCGCTCCCAATACCCGGCCGTTGATCTTTTCCCCGTACATCGAATTGGGTGAGTCGTGGTATTTCGCACGGGTCGCTTCGACGGAACCGGTAAAGCGAGGATCCTGGGGCCGCTCCTGGCTATCCATGAACGTTGCAACGTCCCACGCCTGCTGGTCGGTCAGCGTATTGCCCAAGCCCAGCGGCATGTTCGCCTTGACGAACCCAGCAGCGTTTTGAATTTCGCCCATCCCTGCGCCCCAGTTAAAAGAATGCGCGCCCCAAAGCGGCGGGAAAACCGCCTTGCCTCCGCTCGACTGTCCCTGCCCGTGCGCTGCATGGCACAACGCGCAGTGTTGCGCGTAGACCTGACTGCCGCGCGTGTAGTCGGCTTTCAGCGCCGGCGCGGGAAGCTTGGGGTATCCCTGCCCAGGAAGCTTTTCGCCGACCGGCGCTCCTTTCGCCAGCCAGAAGGCGTAAGTCTCGAGTGCGACGAGCACGGGATCGCCAAGCGGCGGCGCCTTGCCGTTCATGCTGTAGCGAAAACATCCCTGCAAACGTTCGGCAAATGAATTGACGTGCCCGTTCTTGCTTCGATACGCCGGATACACGAGATACGCCGCCCAAAGTGGGCTTGAGTCTGGTTTGCGGCCCGCGTCCAGATGGCAACTTGCACAATTTAATGAGTTGCCAACGTACTTCCCCGCAAATTCCTGCGTGTGAGTAAAGATCTGCTCGCCTAACTTGATCGATTTTCCAAACTCGTCCGTTGGCATCGCTGCTTCGGCGGGTGGCACGAACGCTTTCGCAGCCGATGGCGCGGAAGGCTTCGGCGCGGAGCCGGGCGTCGAGCCTTCAGCTGCGTAGGCGATGCCGCCCATTGCACCGGACGCTATGACGAGCAATCCGGTGAGCATTCCTTTAGAGCGCCAGGATTGACTGATCATTGCTTGCTCCCGGTCGGCGCCGCGTTGTCAGAGGGTCCGGCATTGCCTGCGTAGTAAGCGGCTACCGCCGAGATGTCCGTATCGGACAGCTTGCTCACGATAACCGGCATCAGCGCCATCGGACCGGGCGGCCTGGCGCCCTTTTTCCAGCCGTGCAACTGGCTCTCGATATACGCTGCCGGCTGGCCCGCGAGCGGTGGAAACGTCACGCCCACGCCAATGCCTCCAGGGCCGTGGCATTGCGCGCATGCGGGAAGGCCCTGATCCCATCGGCCCCGGGTGGCGATCCATGCGCCAATGTCCGATGGTTTGATCGCAGTACGGTCGTTGGTTTTTATTCCCGCAGGCGGCGGCAGAGCGCTGAAGTAAAGCGCGACGGCACTGCGCCCATTCGACGACAACAGCTTGGCGAACGGCTGCATGATGGTGCTCTGGCGTTCTCCATTGGCGAACGCCGATAACTGTCCGGAAAGATAGGAAGCGTTGACACCGGCTAGCCGGGGAAAGCCGGCCGCAGCATTGCCTTCGCCCTTCGCACCGTGGCAACTGATGCACGCTGCGACGCCCTTCGCGGTGCCCTGCGTGGCGATCGTTTTCCCGGCCATCATGTCGTCAGCACGAGCGGTCGCTGCCATGCCCAAGGCAATCGTGACAACACACATGGCGAACGCGGATCTTGACGATACCTTTCCAACTGCACCGCTCATATCATCTCCTGTTGAGCGTCGCCATGATCTCTTTCACTTTGCGTAGTGAAAGCCGACTTGCTGGAGTTCAGGCAAGGTTCCGACCGCGCCGGGTGTAACGATCGCGCTGGGGATGACGTGGTTGGTGAGCTCTGCCGCGAGTGCGTCCAGGGAAAGCTTGTCGGGATTCATGTTTGCGCTGATCAGTCGGTCGGCCAGTTCCCAAATCGCGTTATGACACGACAGAAAGACGACTCCCCTTCGTTGCAACGCGGGAATGCTGTTGTCGTGCGATGAAAATGCTCCCTCGGCGCTTTCGTGATTCGTTGCGTCCTGTGAACTGGCCGATTTGTCGTCGAGCAATGTGTTGGCCGTGAACTTGTCTCCGGCCATTTTCGCGAGACCGTACTTGTCCCACATCGTTTGCTGAAACAAGGCGAGATGGGCCGACCCGTGGGTTGCCGAGACGACCAGGAATTCGGGATGTTTGAACGACCAGACCTGCGCGTTCAGAGAGTTGCGCATCAGGTTGAGCCACGGGCCACCGATCTCCGTGTTATCCCACACCTGCCGTTCCCCGCCGCGGTATCCGATCACTTCGGACAATGCCTCGTGGTCCCATTGGTCCGAACGCTCGAGTATCATCGGGACGGTTTTAAAATCACGGCGCCTGGGGGCTCGCGCCAGGCGCTGCGTGAGTTGAGCCAGATTGGGTGCGCCGGAGGGTAACAACGAGGCAGCTTCCGCCGCGATTGCTCGTGACTGACCTGTCGCGCTCAAGATCGCCGTACCGGCTGCGAGGCCAAACGTTTTCAACGCGTCGCGCCGAGCCTTCTTTTCAGTCATTTCACTGTCTCCGAGTGATGGTTCAAAGCAGGTTGCGGACTCAACCCGGTCAGATTTGTACTCACCAGGGGGCGGCTTTCAAACCCCGCTTCGCGAAGCGCGCCGCACCTTCTTTAGACACCGGATCGCAGGTAAGCGACATTGACGAATGTCCTATATCCATTGCAACCCCCATGCTTGATGCCGTCTAAAGCGGCATCAAGCTATACCCGTCGTGTTGCAAAACGGTAATGGTCGTGAGCGCTGAGAGCGAGCGCGTAACACCGGGAAGAAGTCCGTCCTGCGTAAAGCCATTGGCGATCAGTGCCTGCGCGCAAACCGATACTTCAACGCCAGCAGCCTGCAGGGCAGCAATCAGGCGCGCGTTCGGGTTGGGTGTTTCGTTGCAGGCCTGGTATGGCGCGTCGTGTAAAACGCTGGCGGTTGCTTCGCCGTGGATAACGACGACGCATCGAAGTCGATCGGGCGTCACTCCGGACATGCTGTACAAGTTCACTGCTCGCGCGACGCGCTCCAGACCCGCATGGGGTGCGTCGGGTTTCTTGCCTGGAGCGCTCACCGAGAAAACGATCTGGTATGTCGTGCACGGGTCCGGAACATGAACCGCATCCTCGATCCAATGCGCTTTACCAAATTGCTCTATGACAGAAGTTCCGGCAATGGAGTGTTCTTGCGTCATGACTTGTTAGCAGGTCCTTAGACGGAAATTGTCGAAATTCATTGTGCTTGCCAAGCGTGATAGAGCATATAGGCAGCGACCGAGATGATCATGGCGGAGAAAACGAAATTCAGCGCGCCACGCTTGCGTGCGAGACGACTTGCAGCACGTGTCCCCAAGAGGCCGCCAACAACGCCGCCGCCCACAAATTCCGCCGCAACCAGCCAATCGACCTGACCCGAAAGTGAATAGTTGATCGCTGTCGTCAATCCAAACGAACCCACGGCGAATAAAGAGGTTCCGATTGCATCGACGATCTGCATTCGACCGGCGAACATCAGGCCCGGGACCACCAGAAAGCCTCCGCCGATCCCAAAGAATCCCGACAAGCTTCCGGCGCCCAGTCCCGTTCCGCATAGACGCGAATAAGGCGTCGGGTAGGTGGCAGCAGTCGTGGTTGCTGCAGGGCGCGGCCGGAGCATGAGGAAAGCGACAAAGCACATCAGGAACGCAAAATAGGTCAAAAGCTTTTGACCATCGACGAGCTTGCCAACGGTCGAACCCAGCGTCGCGCCAAGCACGCCGCTCGCGGCGAACGCGAAGGCCGGCCCCCACCGGACATGCCCGGCGCGCGCGTGCGGAATCATGTTGATGTAGGCGCTTGCTGCGACCGCTAACGCCGCGGTCCCGATCGCGATGTGCGGGTTGTGAACACCGACGACATAGAGGATCAGCGGCACGGCGAGAATCGAGCCGCCTCCACCGACCAGGCCAAGCGAGAAGCTCACGAAACCGCCGCATAGCGCCGCGGCGATACCTTGCGTCATTGGGGTGGAGGCAAGGATCATGGATCAGCCTTGCCGCTTCGCCAGCGCGGAGGGCTGACCACACGCCAGGTTCGCGGGTATGGCGACATCCATCATCTTGGGGTTCGGAAGATTCAGGCCCCTCATGATCTGCACGTACTCGCTCTCTGTCTTCCCCGCCAGTCTCGGATTGAAATGCTTCTCTTCGCCAATGCTTGAGGCGGTCCACCCCTTGTAATCGTGAGCGGGGTAGAGCGTGGTTGCGTCGGGCAGCTTGAACAGTTTGTTGACGATCGAATCCCACGACCGATGCGGGTCTCCTCCCTGAAAGTCTGTGCGCCCGCTGCCGCGAATGAGCAGTACATCGCCGGTGAAAACCGCCTTCGGTGCCGAAGGGTTCAGGACAAAGCTAAACGACTCGTTGGTGTGGCCAGGCGTGTAGAGAGCCTGCAATTCGATTCCGTCGACACGGACGATCTCGTCCTCACGCACATGCTGCGACACGCAATCCGCCTGCGACAATTCGCCCATGATCGTCGTGCAGTGCGTGGTATCCCGCAGGTCACCGAGCGCTGTAATGTGGTCGGCGTGCGTGTGGGTGTCGATGGCGTGAACCAGTCGCAGATCTAACTGCTCGATCAGCTTGAGATATTGCTCGAGCTGGTCTTTGACGGGATCAATGATGACTGCCTCCCCGCCTGCTCGAGAGGCGAGCACGTAGGTGTAGGTGCTCGACGTGCTGTCGAAAAGTTGTCGGAAAAGCATCGCCTTATAACCTCAGAAAAAACGCTATATTACTTTTTAGTATAAGCTTATATCTGTATAGAATATAGTATTGAAACCATCGAAAGTCAACGGGAGGAAGAAGTCGTGGCTACGAACGCAGGCATTCGAACATCGTTCAGCGTGGTGATCGTGGGTGCGGGCGCAGGCGGGACAAGTGTCGCTGCGCGCCTCAAGCGCATGAGTCCGACGCTCGACATTGCTGTCATCGATCCGTCGGAATTTCACTATTACCAGCCGGCCTGGACGTTGGTCGGTGGCGGCCAATACGACAGCGCAAAAACGCGGCGTCCGATGCGTGAGTGCTTACCGCATGGAGTCGAATTTATTCCCGGCCGGGTAACCGCATTTGAGCCGGATCAGAACGTGGTCGTTCTTGAGGGCGACACGAGGATCGGCTACAAGTACCTAGTCGTGGCGGCTGGAATTCAACTTGATTGGGATGCAATCGAGGGGTTGACCGACACGCTTGGCCAGAACGGCGTGACGAGCAATTACCGTTTCGACCTCGCGCCTTACACCTGGCAGTGTGTCCAGCAATTCAAAGGCGGTACGGCGCTCTTCACGCAGCCCCCGATGCCAATCAAGTGCGCCGGTGCGCCACAGAAAATCCTCTACCTCGCAGCCGATTACTTTCGAAAACACCGGATAGCCGCGGACATCCGTTTCTTTACGCCCGGGCCGTCCATGTTCGGTGTTCCGTTCTATGCGAAAGCGTTGGATCGTGTCATGAGCGATTACCAGGCAAAGGCTTGCTTTGGTCAAAAGCTTGTGCGAGTCGATGGGCCGGCGAAGACCGCTTACTTTGAAATCACGACTGATGGGGTCAAGTCGATCCAGCCAATCGAATTCGACCTCCTGCACGTCGTGCCACCACAAAGTGCGCCTCGGTTTATCCGTGAAAGCCCGCTGGCCGATGCTGGCGGCTGGGTCGAGGTGGACAAGGCAACACTGCGGCATACGCGGTTTCCGAACATCTTTGGCATTGGCGACTGCACATCCACGCCTAACAGCAAAACCGCGGCGGCCGTCAAGAACCAGATGCCCGTGGTCGCCACGAACTTGATGGCAGCGCTGACCGGCCAAGGGCAAACCATGACATACGACGGTTACGCGTCTTGTCCGCTTACCACTTCCGCAGGGAAGGTGATGCTTGCCGAGTTTTGCTATGACGGAGCGGTCACGCCAAGTTTCCCGATGGACCCGCGTTCGCCGCGAAAGATCTACTGGTGGCTCAAACGATCGTTCCTTCCGTACTTGTATTGGAACATTGTCATGAAAGGAAAGCGGTGGCCGCGCACGCATAAGCGTCGAGATTTCCCGGAGGCGTTGCCGTCGATCAAGCCATGAAGGGAAAAGCCTCGCCAAGTAGCCCGTGAATCTACGACTGCAAACAAAGACAGGATTGCGAATAATGGTTGTCGACTGGGCGAATTTCACGCCGATAAAATCACTAGCAGGTGGCGCGATGATCGGTTTGTCCGCTGCGCTTTTCATGCTGCTCAATGGGCGTATTGCCGGGATAAGCGGGATTCTTGGTGGCCTTTTGACGGCTGGCGGATGGCGTGACGGGTGGAGAGTCTCTTTTGTTGCAGGGTTGCTTGGCGCGCCAATGCTCTACGTGTTGTTGACACCGTTACCTCCGATCGTTGTTCAGACCAGCGCACCGCTTCTTGTTCTCGGTGGCTTGCTGGTTGGATTTGGCACACGCGCGGCAAGCGGCTGTACAAGTGGTCATGGCGTGTGTGGAATATCACGTGGCTCAGTCCGCTCGGGGGTCGCAACGTTGACATTCATGGTGGCCGGCTTCGGGACAGTCTTCGCTATCAGACATCTGTGGGGTGGCTAGTATGCGCAACCTTAGTTCACTTCTGGTCGGGCTGCTTTTCGGTTTCGGCCTGATCCTGTCCGGCATGGCGAACCCTGCGAAAGTGCTTGGCTTTCTCGACCTCGCGGGGCAATGGGATCCTTCGCTGGCCTTCGTCATGATCGGCGCGATCGCGCTTGCATCAATCGGGTTTTTCGCAAGCCGACGGGCTGGAAAGCCGCTTTTTGATCAAACAAAGCATCTTCCCGCGAAGAAAAAAATCGACGTGCAACTGATCATGGGAAGCGCGATTTTCGGAGTTGGTTGGGGGATTGCGGGATTCTGCCCGGGACCCGCCGTGGTTGCGGCAGGCGCGGCGAAAACTGCCGCTGTGATTTTCCTCGCAGCGATGCTTGCAGGCATGCTCGCCTTTAAGTTGTTGGACGCGCGGAGAAATATCGAGCCGAACTCGAATGCGCGTTAAGCGGTCGTCGCTTTCGCTAGACCGGATCGCGGAACAGTTTGACCGGCGTCGCCAATCTTATTGCGTTCTACAGGAGGCAACCAGCGCTCCAGCTTTCCAAGGCTCCCGTCGTTGCGCGCGATAAGATCCTCCAGCACGGTCTCGGGTAACGCACAGAACCACTGGCAGGCTCGCAGTTTTTCGCGGTAAGGTTCCAATGTCGAATTCACGAACCCGGCAGATTAGAGGCGGCGTTCGGGGCATGATGTCGTTTGCCACTCTCAGGAGGGTACTGCCATGAAATCCCTGGTTGACCAGCTTGGACAGTACGCGGTGTATCACCGCGACTTGCGCAACATTGTTTCGCACCTCATCGGCATTCCGATGATCGTGGTCGCGGTCGCCACCCTGTTGGCACGTCCGTCGTTCGATATGAGCGCTGCGTTGACCTTGTCACCGGCGATGCTGGTCGCCGCCGCGGTGGCAATATTCTATCTTCGGCTGGACATACGCTTGGGCATCCTGATGACTGTCTTGTTGGCCTTGAGCGTGTGGGCCGGGAAGCTACTCGCCACGCAATCGACTGGACTGTGGCTCGCCTGGGGCCTTGGCCTGTTTTTTGTCGGCTGGGTGATCCAGTTCATCGGCCACTACTTCGAAGGCAGCAAACCGGCTTTCGTTGACGATGTGATCGGGCTGGCGGTTGGGCCGCTCTTCATTGTGGCCGAGCTGGCGTTTTTTCTGGGTCTGCGCGACCCGGTTCGCCGCGCGATGGAGGAACGTGCCGGTCCGATACGCAGCGGCGCCAGCAAGAGACCCGTCTGACCAAGGTGTTATCAACGACCAAGGCGCGCAAGACCGTCAGGCAATCGTAATTGGATGATATCGTCGGCACTCGGGTGCCCTAGGGTTTACGCCTAATTCGACAATAATCCCTTGTGCACTCTGCTCTTAATCTTAAGCGTGCACTTACCTACACTTGAATCACTGAAACGCGAACAGGGTTGTTCGCGACAAAAACCAAGATTCGGAGGTAGGTCATGAAACTCGTTCAATCTCTTATTGTTGCTGCTGTCCTCGCCGTCCCGGCTGTCTCGTCTTTCGCTCAATCGAATGCGCCTGTTACCCGCGCCGAAGTGAAAGCTCAACTGGTTCAGCTTGAAAAGGCGGGTTATCAACCCGGCCGCGATGACCCGGAATACCCGGCAAACATTCAAGCCGCTGAAGCGCGCGTCGCTGCGCAAAACGGCGCAGCTGCCGGCTTCGGCGGCGTGACCGACGGAACGTCGGCAGCCGGTGCCCGCGCAGTTGTTCGCCCCGCGCTGAACGACAACGCGAAGTCGGTCTACTTCGGTCATTAATTAATCGCGTTGCCAAACCGCCAGCAACCCTGGCGGTATTGAAGATGGGTTGACGAGCGCGCGGCGATCCTGCGCGCTTATCCATTTCAAATAGACGAACAGCACCTCCTCCAGCGGGGTTGCTCCGATCCCGATGGATTTGCCCAGCTAAATGTTGGGCTTTTTTTGCATATGACGCGTGTGCAACACTCATCCGGGCGCGCTTTAAGCGCGGGCGGGAATCGCGGGTCCTTGAGATAAGCGACCAATCCAACTGGTTGCGAGTTTTTCGAGATGGTCGAATTTGTCTGCCAGCCCTGCCCAGGCTGGGTTTCTGAGCGTCAGGGCAAAATCGGCTAGAGTCCAGATTTTTGGACGCATCGAATGACGGGTAACCCCTGCTGGCAAGCGATTCCGACTGCGCGTAACGGTATACGTAGGAGCGGCGCGGCCCGGTCGTGCATGACTATCTCGCGTGGTCTTCGAACGCGGACACGATGCCGTCTCATCGCTGCGATGCGGGCGGTATGCCGAAGGTCCCGATGCGTAACCAGCCAGGTTTCGTAGACCGCCCCGCGAGCGGGTTCTGGCCAGATTTGCACGAGGCCGTCGTGTTCAGCCAGATGTATCGGAAGCTCACCAATTCCGATACCGGCCTTTACCGCGGTACGCAGCATGAGGCTGGAATTGAAGGTCGATACAATGCGCCCCGCATGGATCGGTTCGCCGGTAAGTGTCGGCGATCGATTACCGGAATTACCAGTCCAGTTTGCCTGATAGAGGACGAGATCGTGGCCCGCGAATGCGGAGCCAGCGACGGGCCTGCCGTGCCGCTCGAGATAGGCGTTAGATGCAAAGAGAGCCATGGGCCAGCGTGCAAGGCGGCGCGCGACAAGACCCGGATTGTCCGGCCTTATGGATCGGACCGCGATATCCGCTTCACGCTTTGCCAGATTAAGCGTGCGCGTTGACGTGTTCAGTAGGATGCGCACTTCGGGATGCACGGCATGCAGGCGTTCGATCGCGGGAAGCAGGAATTCGAGCGCGATCGAGTCGGTGCCGGTGACTTTTACATCCCCCGCAAGCCGTGTATCCATGCCTTGAGTTTGTCTGACGAGTTCGTGCGCGGAGTGTTCCATCTTCTCCGCCGATTTCAGCGCCGCTTCGCCGGCGGCGGTCAGGGCATAACCGTCAGATGTGCGCAGGAAGAGCGTTGCACGCAGCGCGTGCTCGAGTCCCGCAATCCGTCTGCCGACCGTCGCCTGATCGAGATTGAGCGTCCTGGCCGCTCCGCGGAGCGTTTTTTCGCGCGCCACTGCGAGAAACACGCGCGCGTCGCAGGTGCATTCATGATGGATGTCTCCTGGTTATCTCATGGTTTTCACGCGTTTCTGTATGGCACGTGCGACCAACGTCACCCCTCGGGATGCCGAAGCATCCCGTTGGTCGTGCGATCAATAAGCGAGGAAGCGGGCGCGCGTGAGGGTGCCCCGGCAGGTCAGATCGGATAGTGCTGCGGTCCGGACTGGATCGTGATCCAGCGCAGCTCGGTAAACTCGTTGATTGCAGCGTTGCCGCCGAAGCGTCCATAGCCGCTCGCCTTGACGCCACCGAACGGCATCTGCGCTTCGTCGTGGACGGTCGGCCCGTTGATGTGGCAAATGCCGGATTCGATCCTATGTGCAACCGCTAGTGCGCGCTGTACGTCACGTCCGAAGACGGATGCGGACAGACCGTACTCCGTGTCGTTCGCTAGAGAGACTGCTTCTTCAACGCTGCTGAAACGCGTAATAGCCGCGACTGGTCCGAACGACTCTTCACTGTAAAGACGCATGGTCGGGGTCACGCGATCGATTACGGTCGCTTGCATGATGCTGTTGCGCACACCACCGCCTGCCACCAGCGTAGCGCCTTTTGCGACTGCCTCGTCCACGAGCGCTCTGACGCGTGCAGCAGCGTCAGAGCCGATCATCGAGCCCAGCGCGCAACTGTCGTCCGTCGGCAATCCCGCCTTGAGCGATCCGGCTTTCGCGCCAAGCTTGTCGACAAACTCGCTTGCTACATCGGCGTGGACGATGATGCGTTCGGTCGACATGCAGACCTGTCCCTGGTTGAAGAAAGCGCCAAAGGCGGCAGCTCTAACGGCTTCGTCGATATCAGCATCGTCGAGCACAACAAAGGGCGCTTTGCCTCCGAGTTCCAGCAGACACGGCTTGAGATGACGCGCGCTGATTTCGGCGATCAACCGACCCACGCGAGTTGAGCCGGTGAAATTGATGCGGCGCACTGCACGATGCGCGATCAATGCCTCCACGATCGCTGCGGCGTCAGCCGGCGCGTTGAGGATCACGTTGAGCACGCCTGCCGGCAAGCCCGCATCTCGTATTACATCGCCGATCAGCCAATGGGTCGTCGGGCACAGTTCGGAGCCTTTCAGCACGACAGGGTTGCCGCACGCGAGTGGCATCGCCACTGCTCGCACGCCGAGGATTGCGGGTGCATTCCAGGGGGCGATGCCGAGCACGACGCCTGCCGGCTGCCGGAGGGCTAGCGACGTGGCGCCGGCGTGGTTCGATGGAATGACTTGTCCGGCAATCTGCGTAGTGATCGCGGCGGCTTCACGCAGCATCTCTGCAGCGATGTGACAATTGAATTGCGCCCAGCTCGCGGTCGCACCAGTCTCGGCGGCCATCGCGGCGGCGAAGTCGCTGCTGCGTGCCATCATCAGCTCCGCTGCGCGATTGAGAATCACGCGTCGCGCAGACGGGCCGGTTTCTGACCATGCTGCAAAGGCGGCCGCTGCGGCGTTGGCTGCGGCGAGCGCGTCCTCGACGCTTGCTGCCGCCGCGCGCGTGGAGACCTGTCCGGTGATCGGATTTAGCCGCTCGAAAGTGGCGCCGTGCTTAGCAGCCAGGTTGTGGTGATCGATAAGCAAGGGGGCTTCCAACATATGTCTGTCTCCTGATTGACTCTGATTCCCGAACTCCAGGCTGGGCTTCCGGGTGAACGGCGCATTTCTTTGCCCCATTCCTTGGTATGGCGCCCAGTCAAGAAGTGGACGCAACTAGGCTCAATGCAGAATTCCGGGAATTTCTGTCATGAATCTGGGGGGGGCTCAGTGGCAGACATCGCCCGAACAACGCGATGAACGGATTGTTATCGTCTGCGGCGCAAACGATAATCCTCTCAACTGAAAAATCAATTCACACCGAAAGAGTGAGATCGCTATGCTTGATCGTCTTACCGGCATGCAGGTGTTCGTACGCGTGGCGGCTCTCGGCGGACTGTCCGCAGCGGCGCGTTCGCTGAACATGTCGCCAACCCTTGCGACCAAACACATAGCGGCACTGGAGGAGCGGCTCGGGGTCAAACTGCTGCACCGCTCGCCCCGCCGTCTGACGTTGACCGAGGCCGGTCGGCGCTATCTCGACGGCGTGGAGAAGATCCTTGTCGACGTCGACGAGGTGGAGGCGAGTGCGGGTGCGGACCGGGTGGAAGTGCGTGGCACGTTGCGGATCAACGCGCCGCTCTCGTTTGGTTACCTGGTGCTGGTCCCGTTGATGGTGGAGTTTTCGAAGCTGCACCCGGCGATCAGCATCGATCTTGGGCTGAACGACCGTGTTGTGGATTTGATAGAGGAAGGTTGGGATGTTGCGCTCCGGATTGGCCAGCTTAAAGACACCAGCATGGTTGCGCGTAAGCTCGCTGATTGCAGGATGGTCGTTTGCGCTGCGCCGTCCTACCTGGCTGAGCACGGTACTCCGACGAGCGTCGCCGCCCTGGCCGGGCACAATTGCCTCGGCTATACGTTATCGCGACCTTTGGGTGCTGATCGCTGGACGTTCGGAGCGGCGGGTGAAGTCACGGTGCCGATCACAGGAAATATGCGCGCGAGCAACGGCGACGCTCTGGTCGCTGCCGCTGTCGCTGGTCACGGTGTGACCTATCAACCGACCTTTCTGGTTGCCGATGCATTGAAATCTGGCCAGCTCGTTCCGCTTGTCCTCGATCACGCACCGATCGAACTGCACGGCATCTTCTCGGTGTTCCCGGCCAACCGCCGACAACCCGCGAAGGTGCGTGCATTCGTCGATTTTCTGGTCGAAAAACTCTCGCCTGAGCCAGCTTGGGACCGCGACATTCAGGTAGTACTAGCGAGCGAAGGTCGCTAGCCCGGCTCGCGCGATAGCGGCGTCGTCTTCGGATGATTGAGCGCCTGCCACGCCGATTGCGCCGATAACGCGTCCGTCAATCAAAATTGGCAGGCCACCTTCGAGAGGCAGTATGCCAGGAAGATTCAGATAGCTCACGTGTCCTTGGGCGACTGCGTCTTCCAGCATTCTGGTCGGCAGTCCGTAGTTCGCGGCAGTCTGGGCTTTCATGATCGCTGCGTCGGTCATGCCACTCGCGACGTGATCGAGGCGGGCCAGATAGATCAGATGCCCTCCGTCGTCGACGACACCCACTGTTACGGCAATCCCTTTGGTGTGAGCGGCAGTTTCCGCTGCAGCCGCTGCATGCTTGGCCGCGTCAAGCGTCAGCTCCGGTTTGTCGCCCAGTTGGGCCGCGCAGACGTAGGCCGGGATCAGCGATCCCGCCAGCAAGAGCAAAAGGAGTTTGCGTGCGTATTTCATGATTTAGCCTTGGGACGGGTATCGGTTCACGCCACTAGTGCGTCGCGCGTGAGGCCTTGCCGAATGCGAAAGTCGGGCGCAGTGCATAGGCACCATCTCCCAGCAATGCCTGGCCAAGCAGGGCAACAATCCAGAACGCCGGGAACTCCCAGCCACCATTCGGATTGTTGAAAAAGAAGCCAGCGTGTGCATGCACGGTGACGATTGCGCCAATCAGGTCCGGAATGACAACGAGCGCCGCGACGCGCGTCCAGATACCGAGCGTCAAGGCGACTCCAGCAACAAGCTCCAGGGCGATCGTGAAATAGGCCAGAGCCGGTGGCAGCCCAAGACTGCCGAAGAACTGCGCGGTGCCGGCTGGCGTGAAGACGAACAGCTTCAGGCCACCGTGGGCAAGGAATAGCACACCAAGGCTGATGCGCAAAAGGAAGGCGCCATACGGCGCAGTGCGATGGTCGATCATGTGAGGCTCCCGTTTGTTGAGGTCGACTCATTGTTATCCGGGTGCAGAGAAATGATAATCCTGTCGCTCGCAAAATCAGTTCACTCCTGTAGAGCGAGAATTCGTCCACGCTATGGATCGTGCTTTTGTGTATCAACTGGTTGCGAGTTTTGACGCTGATTTTGCAGAGAGAGCTGGAACAAGCCTGAGGCGCAAATCGATGTCGGGTACAGCACGCCGAAAATGCGAAGGTATATTTCGTTTTGCGAAGATGAAGGTATCAACAGGTCGAGCACGATCGCGACGCCGAGCGCCGACGATGCTACGCAAAGCCCGAAAGTGAGATCAGTTCCGGCAGTAGTGCCGCAGATTGATCATCGTATAGGCGAGCGTCTTTAACGCGTAGTGAACGTCACTGATGCGTTCGAAGCGCAGCAGCAGGCGACGGAACTTATCTTCCCAGGCAAAGACGCGTTCGATGGTCCTGAAGCGCTCCTCGAAGATCGCCGGTTTCGGCTTTGCGAAAGCGAATCGTGCGGTGCGAGCGCAAGAGTGCTGCGAAGCGGTGAATCTTCTTTAGACAGACACCTCTTGCGATTAAAGATCCGAAGCATCTTGCCGGATCGTTACCGGCGCGGTATTGCGGGGACATCGATTGTCTTTTCAGATCGATGACGCGATGAATCGCCGGACTAACAAGCAACAAGCAACAAGCAACCCGCTTCACGAAGCAGTAGGCCAACCCAACCGCGCAGCCCGGCGCAAGCTTGAGCGAACCACCATTTGATGGAATGGCGTGATCAGCCTGATGTAGTTACGCCCCAGAAGATTGTGGCACCGGACAACAGTGGATACGGTCAGATAACGCTCACCGCCTGCGGTATCGTCTTTCGTCTCCTGGAACACGGACACCCTGAAGTCCAGATGCTTGTCGTCCTCGCCGATAACGATCTCGTCGACGGTGCGCTCGTAGATCCTGAATATGTAGATATGCTTATCACTTTGGGAGCGTGCGGACTCCGCCAGCCACTTCGCCGTCTTGAGGCCAAACCTGGCAACGAGTGCGTCGCGTAGCTGCATGAGTTTTCCAACCCATGCGGCCTGATGCGAAAACATGAATCGGGCGAGCAGCTCGGGATCGGTGCTTGCGTTGTCTGGCAAGCGGATGGTGTAGGCATCGGCGAGGTTTGGGCTCGCGTACATTTCAGTTACGTGTGACCGGGCCGGCAACGCGACGGAGGTCACGGACACAGTTGAATTTTTCATGGTGATCGTCCGGAGATGAATCGGTTAACCGGGAGTTCGCTTTGCCACTGTATACCCGCCTAGCTTCGCGGGAGAGGCTCGCAAATCATCCGAGCACCCACGCGCTCACCCAGCACGCAGATGCGCAATGACCAGATCCGCCACTTTGTCGGGTGCTTCGCGAGGTGGAAAGTGCCCGACACCGTCCAGCACGACACGCTTATAACCACCCGTGAAATGCCCCTCCATCCCCTCCGATGAAGCCGGTTCATCGCAGAAATCGGCGCCGCCCTGAATCATCAGCGTGGGCGTCGAAAGCTGGTCGATGGTCGCCAGTTTCTCCCGCAATGCAGCGTACGCGGGATCCGATACCTCGCCTTCACGCCAACGCCGCCGATACCCGTTGAGCGTGATGGGCACCCAGTCGGGGTTATCGAAAGCGGCGGCGGTGCGGGCGAACTCGTCCTCGTCGAACCAGCCCGGCGGGGACCAGGTATCCCACTGCAAGCGCGCGAAACCCTTTGGATTGGCGGCGACCGCTGCGGGACCACCATCGAGCGCCATGAACCACTGATACCAGAACTTCCGGGCCTGCGAAAAGTGCGGCAATTCGAACGCGCCTTTCGGCTGGAACTGCAGCGCGAGCCCGGCGATACGGCCGATGCGCCCGGGAAAAAGCGCCGCCAGCGTGTACGCCGTGCGTGCACCCCAGTCGTGGCCGACGACATCGAAACGATCGATTCCCAACACGTCGGCCAGATCGATAACGTCCTGGGCGAGCGCTACGCCAGAGCCGTCACGCGGCGTGTCGGGCGAGAGAAAGCGCGTGTTGCCGGCACCGCGCAAGTCCGGAACGATCGTACGAAAACCCGCCGCAGCGAGGCGTGCCGCCACGGCTGTCCAGGCCCGCGCCGCGTCGGGCCAGCCGTGCACGAGCATGACGGGCGGCCCGTCGGCCGGTCCCGACTCGGTGTACGCAATCTCAAGTTTGGTCGTGCGTGCCAGCAGGTTCAGATCGTCCATGCGAGTTCTCCGCGACAGAGGGGGCAATCATATTGACACGCAATTCCCACCGCGTGTTCCAGCGGTTCGGACGCTGGTGCATGACCCGCTGCGTTGATACTCTGTCGATCATTCGCACCAGTTTTCCAAGGGGCGCCATCCACGAAACGAAACAACACGAGACGAGGTGAGACATGGACTCAAGCAAAGCCGCATTGCGGAAAATGGTCGATGAACGGCGCGGTCTGGTCGTACCCGGTGCGTTCAACGCGATGAGCGCGCGCGTGGTGGCCGAGAACGGTTTTCGCGCCGTCTACGTGACCGGCGCGGGCGTGACCAACATGAGCATGGGCATTCCCGATCTGTCGTTCATCGGCCTGCACGAGATCTGCGAGCACACGGCGCGGATTCGCGACGCGGTTGAAATTCCCGTTATCGTCGATGCGGATACGGGCTTTGGAAATCCCGTGAATACCTACCGGACCGTGCAGATGCTCGAGCGCGCCGGCGCCGATGCGATCCAGCTCGAAGACCAGATCTTCCCGAAGAAGTGCGGGCATTTCTCGGGCAAGGAGGTGATCGACATCAAGGACATGGAGGCGAAGATCAAGGCCGCCGCCGATGCCCGCAAGGACCAGGATCTCATGATCATCGGCCGCACGGATTCGGCGGCGGTGCAGGGTTTCGATGCCGCTATCGAACGGGCCCAGCGCATGGCCGAGGCGGGCGCTGACATCCTGTTCGTGGAGGCCGTGGAGAGCGAGGCGCAGATCCGCAAACTTCCGCAGCTGCTCGACCGGCCGCTGCTGATCAATATCGTGATCGGCGGCAAGACGCCGACCCTGGACGCCGACGCATTCGGCGCGATGGGTTTCTCGATCGTGCTGTATGCCAACGCCGCGTTGCAGGGCGCGGTGGCAGGCATGAACAAGGCGCTTGGTGTGCTGAAGGAGCGGGGGCGCATCGATGAAGACCCCGCGATCGTGGCCTCTTTCGCCGAGCGCCAGCGGCTGGTGAACAAGGATTTCTACGACGAACTCGAACGCAGATATAGCGTGAAATGAGGGCGAGAGGGGGTGTCTTGTGCGGCGCGCTCTTATTTAATAAAAGCAACTAACTGTCTGCCCCGCCGGCGCCCTCGAGTTTGTTATTGCCCCATGTCCATCAAAGCATGTTCTGCAGAAAAACGGCCTTCCAGTCTCCGATATGAACCATATGAGACACGAGCTGCATCGCGTAAAATTTCCCTTTCGACAAGAGACGAGACGCTTCGCTTAACCCATGCAAACGCCCGAGATTAAATCTGGCCCGAAAGAGAGCGAAGGCGTTGCCGTCATCGACCGTGCTTGCGCGATCCTGTTTGCGTTCAGGCCGGACGATACATCGCTTACGCTCGCCGAACTCGCGGCACGTACCGGGCTCTACAAAAGCACGCTGCTTCGCCTTGCGGGCGCATTGATCCAGCACCGCTTGCTGCTGCGCCTCGATGATGGCCGCTACCAACTCGGCCCGGCCACCTTCATGCTCGGCGCGTTGTATCAACGCAGCTTGAATCTCGGCGACATCCTCGTCCCGCTGATGCGCGAACTCGCCGAAATAAGCGATGAAAGCGTGTCGTTTTATGTTCGCGACGAAGCGGTGCGCGTGTGTTTGCATCGTGTGGATTCGACGCACGCGGTGCGTTATCACGTACGCGAAGGTGATGTTCTGCCGTTGGAAAGCGGGTCGGGCGGATTGGCGCTGCTGGCGTTCAGCGGCAGCGAAGGCGAAGTTTTCGAGCGCATTCGCGACGACTTCTATTGCGTCTCGATGGGCGAGCGCGACCGCGAAACAGCCGGCATTTCGATGCCCGTCTTCGGCGTGCGCCAGACCTTGCGCGGCGTGCTGACGCTCGCGGGTCCGAGCTCGCGGATCGATCAGGTATTCGTGGAACGCAACATCGGCGCGCTCTTCGATTGCGCCGCCCGCGCCACCGATGCGCTCGGCG
>NZ_AEJF01000134.1 GCF_001028175.1 Caballeronia mineralivorans PML1(12) | reverse complement strand
CGGCGGCGACGCGCGCGCGTTGCGCAGCGCGCAACGGCGTGCGGCCGGAATTCAGAGCAGATGACGCTCGGCTTTGCCGGTGTATTGGTAGGCCATCTGACGCGGCATCGGCCCTTTATTGCGCTCGTTGCGGCCGCGCTGTTCCCACGCATGCGACAAGATCCCGACTGCGCGCGATAGGCAAAACACCCCGCGCGCCAACTCCGGCGCGAAGCCGAGTTCTGCGTAAATCACGGCCGTTGCGCCGTCGATGTTCATCGGCACGGGCTTGTTTTTGCGCTGCTTCAACAACGCTTCGATACCGCGTGCTACCGAAGCATGTCGGCCGCTGATCGCGCCTTGTTCGACGCTTGCATCGACTAAAGCAAGCAGCTTGACCGCGCGCGGGTCGACAGGATGAAACCGGTGCCCGAAGCCGGGCAGATATTTACCGCGTTCGGCCACAAAAGCATCCACGCCTTGCGCGACCGCATCGTTCAAAGCGGCACCCGCATCTTCGAGCGCGACGATCGAATCGTATAGCTCGACCGCTTGCTGGCCCGCGCCACCGTGGACGTCGTCGAGTGCATTGATGGCCGAGGCCATCGCGCCGTTCAACGGCAAACCGCAACTCGTCGCCATGCGCGAAATGGCAATGGACGGTGCGTGCGGACCATGATCCACCGACGCCACGAGCGCCGCTTCAAACAAGCTCGCCTGCGCTTGATCAGGCAATTCGCCGCGCAGCATCAGCCAGATCATCTGCGGGAAACTGACCGCGCCGATCAGCTCCTGAATCGGAAAGCCGCGAACGTTGATCGATCCCGGATGGATATCGATGATCGAGGTGCTCCAGTACTCCGCGGCGAGTGCGGCGGCGTCAACAGCTTGCGTCATGTTCAGATCACTCCTTCGGCGCGCAGATGGTCGATGTGTTGGTCGTCGAAACCGAGCGTCGAGAGATGCTCGCGTGTGTTCGCTGATAACGTTGGCGCCGGGGTGGCGGGGGCTGTATCCGCGTCGGAAAAACGGAAACCCGCACGCGTGACGCGCTGTCTTGTCGTGGTGTCGTCGCTGTTGAACTCGCGTACGAATTCACGCGATACCAGATGCGGATGCGCGAGGATTTCCGGCACCGACATCACGCGTCCGGCCGGCACGCCTGCATCGATAAACTTGGCATCCCAGTTCGCCGCGCTATCCGTCGTCAATGCCGCTTCGATCTCGGCTTTCAATGCTGCGCGATTCAGCTTGCGCGTGTTGCGCTCGGAAAAACGCGGGTCATCGGGGAGATCCGGCCGCCCGATCAAACGGCACAAACTCACGAACTGCTTCGTTTCGTTCGCAGCAATGTTCAGCAAACCATCGCCCGTTTTAAACGTTCCCGACGGCGCGGCCGTGAAGTTTTCGTTGCCCATTGGCGTGGGAGTGACGCCCGCGTTCAGGTAGTTCGACACGACCCAGCCCATGGTCGAGAGCGTGGCTTCGAGCATCGATACATCGAGCATTCGGCCGCGACCGCTCGCGCGGGCATCGACTAAAGCTGCGCAAATGCCGAACGCCGCGGTCAGGCCGCCGACCGTGTCGGAGACCGGATAGCCGACGCGTAAAGGCGCGCTGTCAGCATCGCCTGTGACGCTCATCACGCCTGAAATGCCCTGGATGATCTGGTCGTAAGCCGGGCGCTTCGAAAACTCGCCGTCCATTCCGAAGCCGGAAATCGCGCAATACACGAGCTTCGGATTGATCTCGCTCAACGCGTCGTAGCCCAGGTCGAGACGTGTCATCACGCCGGGCCGGAAGTTCTCCACGAGCACATCCGCCGTCTTCACGAGCGAGCGCAAGATCTCTTTGCCGCGTGCGTCTTTCAGGTTCAGCGTGATCGACTGCTTGCCCGCATTGACGGCCACGAACGACGCACCCATGTCGCGTGCCGACGCTTCTTTATCGGCGCCCAGACGCCTTGCCAGATCGCCGCCTTCGGGATGCTCGACCTTGATCACTTCCGCGCCGAGCAGCGCGAGCTGATACGCGCAAAACGGCCCGGCGAGCACATTCGATAAATCCAGCACCCGCACGCCAGCCAACGGAAGCGTCATGTCAAACCCTCTTGTTCGATGCTAAAAAAGCCGATGCAAACCGTTATTGCGAAATTTCATCGAGATTGCGGTTGTTGGTACGCGGCCCGAAGATGCCGATCGCGCCCATCACCATCACCATCGACACGCTGATCAACGCGAACACGCCGGTCACCTCGAAGTGGCGCAACGCGAACGCGATCATGAAGCCGGAAAACATGGCCGAAAGACGCGAGATGGAATAAACGAAACCGACGGCGCGTGCCCGCAAACGCGTGGGGAACAGCTCGGTTTGATACGCGTGGTAACCGACCGAGAGCAACGTGCCGCAGAGCGTGATCAGCACGCCGAGGATCATCAGCATGACCGGCGATGTTTGCATGGCGAACAAGCTGCCGAACACAACGATGCCGAACGCCGACAGCACAATCAGCGTCTTCCGTTCGATCCGGTCCGCAATCGCCATCCCGATCAGCGGACCGAACGGATTCGAGATCGCGATGACAAACGAGTACAGCAAGCTGTGCGTGATCGTGACGCCTTTGGAGACGAGCAGCGTCGGCACCCAGGACGCGAAACCGTAGAACCCGATCGCCTGGAAGAAGTTGAAGACGAGCATGGTGATCGCGCGTTTGCGATACGGCGGCTGCCAGATTTCGCGGAACGCGGCTTTCGTCGTCGCCGGTTCGAGGGTCGCGACCGGTGGCGGCAACGCGCGTCCGTACTGCGCGGCGACCTTCGCCTCCAGCGCTTGCAACACCTTTTCAGCTTCCGCTGTGCGGCCTTGCTGCGCGAGCCAGCGCGGACTTTCAGGCACGCGCCGGCGGATCGCCCAGACCACGACCGCTCCCAACGCGCCGATAAGCACGACCCAGCGCCACCCGTCCATGCCGAACGGCTTTTGCGGCACAAGCCACCACGCGAGAAACGCGACCGAGGGCACCGCCGTGTATTGAACCAGGTGCACGAACGCGAACGCGCGGCCGCGCAAGTGTTTGGGGACGAGCTCGCTGACGTAGGTATCGATGGTCACGAGTTCCACGCCCACGCCAATGCCTGCAATCAGGCGCCACAGGTTGATCGCGGGCGCGGTGGTTTGCAGCGCCATGACCAGCGTCGCCGCGGAATACCAGAGCAGCGAGACGGTGAAGACGGTGCGGCGGCCGTATTTATCGGCGAGACCCGCGAGGAAGAACGTCCCGATGAACAAGCCCGCGAACGACGCCGCCACGAATGCGCCGAGTCCCGAGACGCCGAAGAACGAGGCGGTTGTCGTGGAATAGAGCCCGCTCTTGACGAGGCCCGGACCGACGTACGCGGTGAAAAACAGGTCGTAGAATTCGAACCAGCCGCCAATGGACAGCAGGAACACGAGCATCCAGACGGAACGCGTCGCCGGCAGCCGGTCGATGCGCGCGTTAACGCCGGGCGTTGTTTCGTCCCCGCCGGCGCTTGAGTTAGGCGACCCGTGTGTCGCATCGATCGGCAGGCTTGCCATGGAATCCTCCTATGGGTGTCTCGCTTTTATGTTGTTCTATCTGGTAGAACGACGTTCTGTTTACCGGTGACGCGAGAGTAGTGCGTGAGAAGGGCACGCGGAATCAGGGGTTTTACCTAGATGAGGGATAACGGTGCGCCCGGAGGGAGCGCACCGGTGCAAGCAGATTCAGTGGTCAGGCGCGCCGGCCAAAATCCACGCGATCACGGTATGCAGGTCGGCGTCGCTGATACCCGGGTTCGGGGGCATGGGAACTTCGCCCCAAACGAAGGCTCCGCCATTGCGGACCTTGGCGAAGAGTTTGTCCGGCGCCGTGGCATCGCCGCGATACTTCTTCGCGATCTCCCGATACGCCGGCCCGACAACCTGCGAATCCACGGCATGGCAGGAAAGACAGTTGTTCTTTTGCACGATCGACGCCGCCGCCGCGCCGTCAGGCGCTGCGTGCGCCGTCAGTGCGAATGCAGCTAGTAATAGACTGAATAGACTGCCTGGCCATTTTGTCATCGGTCAGCCTGCCACCTTGTCAGTCGCCGCGGCTGCCACGTGGCTGCGAAAATCCATCGATGCATTCGCTCTTAGCCCTTGATATCGAAGACAGGTTACGCGCAGGAACGACGCGAAATTCGTCGTTTCGCCCAGATGCTGCGTGACCTCTTCATGCAACTTCGCGATGAGCTGGTTGGTCGTCATGTCGTTGTCGGCGGCGAGTTCGGACAGCGTCTGCCAGAACAGGTTTTCCAGCCGGATAGTGGTCGTCACGCCGCTGATGCGTACAGAGCGCGCGCGGCATTCATAGAGAATCGGATCGGTTTGAGCGTAGATTCTGCACATGATATCTCCTCAAAAAGAAGCAGGAACCGCCGGGCGACGGCTCCTGCGCACGCTAGAGAAAGCTAGATGCTGCGGCGTTTCATCTGGTCCGCGATGTAGTCCGATTGCCGGATCGCCAGCGACACAATCGTCAGCGTTGGATTTTCAGCCGCGCTCGTGGTGAACTGACTGCCGTCGGAGATGAACAAGTTTGGCACATCGAAGGCCTGGCCGTGTTTGTTACAGACGCCGTCGCTGGCTTTCGCGCTCATCCGACAGGTGCCCAGATTGTGCGTGGAAGGATAGGGCGGCGTGCGTAGCGTCTTCGTTGCCCCGGCTGCCGCGTAGATTGCTTCGCCTTGCTTGTACGCATGATCGCGCATGGCGATGTCGTTCGGATGATCGTCGTAATGGACGTTTGCGACTGGCAACCCGACCTGATCCTTCACGTCGTGATTCAGCGTGACGCGGTTGGACTCATGCGGCATGTCCTCGCCGACAATCCACATGCCCGCCGTATTTGCGTAGTTATCCATATAGTAGGTAAAGTCCGATCCCCACGCGCCAGGGTCGAAGAACGCCGCCGCGAACGGCAGGCCGAGCGAGATCGTTTCCAGCTCGTAACCGCCCGCAAATCCGCGCTTCGGATTGAACCCGGCTTCATCCGTGACGATGCCTGCCATCACCGTGCCGCGATAAAAATGCACGGGTTCCTTGAACACGCCGAATACCGAGCCGGTGGTGTGCCGCATGTAGTTGCGGCCAACCTGGCCCGAACTGTTCGCGAGGCCGTCAGGGTGCTTCGATGATTCCGAGAGCAGCAACAGGCGCGGTGTTTCTATCGAGTTCCCCGCAACGCACACCACGCGCGCACGCTGGCGTTGCTGTTTGCCGTCGGCGTCCATATAGACCACGCTGCTGGCCTTGCCGGCCGCGTTCGTCTCGATGCGCATCACATGCGATTCGGGACGCAATTCGAGCCTGCCGGTGGCTTCGCCAGCGGGAATCTCGGTGTAGAGCGTCGACCATTTTGCGCCCGACTTGCAGCCCTGGAAGCAGAAGCCGAGTTGCATGCAACGGCCGCGCCCGGCGCGCGGGCGGCTGTTGATCGCCATGTGGCCGGTATTGCAGCTTTTATAGCCGACCTTCGTCGCGCCGTCGTACATGATCTTGAAGTTGTTGTTGCCCGGCAGGCCCGGAATGCCGTTCGTGCGCGTGACGCCCATCTTGTTCTCGGCGCGGGCGTAGTACGGTTCGAGATCGGTGAGTGTGATCGGCCAGTCGAGCAGGTTCGCCTGATCGACGGAACCATAGGTCGTGCGCGCCTTGAACTCGTGCTCGTGAAACCGCAGCGACGCGCCGGCCCAGTGCGTGGTCGTGCCGCCCACTGTCTTGCAGACCCACGCTGGTAATTCCGGGAAGTCCTTGGCGACGCGCCAGTTACCGGACGTGGTGCGTTTGTCGGTCCAGGCGAGTTGCCCGAACGACTTCCATTCGTCGTTGATGAACGTGGCCGACGACTGGCGCTTGCCAGCCTCCAGCACGACCACTTTCACGCCTTTCTGACACAACTCGTTCGCCAGCGTCCCGCCGCCCGCGCCCGAACCGACAATCACGACAACGGAGTCGTCGTTGTAGTCGAACTTAGCCATGCTTGCCTCCTCGGCAGGTATCAGGTGTGCGCCCGGATCTCAGGCAACCGGCGGACTTGCGTCGGCGGGCGGATTGGGCAACCAGTTCAGGTCGTTGAAGCCGCGGTAAACGTAGCCGCCCTTGCTGAACGCTTCACCTTCGTATCCGAAATGGGCAAACGCCATATCGTTGTTGTACAGCGAGGTGATGCACTGGCCACGCACCAGTTGGACGAACGGATCGGCCTGGTTCGCTTGGACAATTGAAGTGCGCTGCGCGTCCGAGAGGCTTGCGGTGTCATTCCATTTGCCGGACGCCGCGTCGTTCAGTTTCGCCACGCCGGTCTTGATGACATCGGCGGTCTTCGGGTCGGTGGCTTTTGCATCCACATCTTTCACCGCGAGCGCGTAGACCGCATCCGGCAGCGTCTTGTGCGGGTAGAGCGTGCGCGCGAGCACCATGATGGCGTCAGCCTGGTTTTGATCGATATGGCTCAGTTCCACCGCCCAGGCTCGGCTCGGCGCAAGCAGGGCGATCGGGGTGCCGGCTACCAGCAAACCGGACAGCACCACGGAACCTTTGAGGAAGTGCCTGCGGCTTACGCGCGCAGACGACACAGCGGGGATCGCATCGCCCGTCGATCCGGTGAAGGTCTCGGCGGCGACTATGGCAATGGGGATTGCCTTTGGCATGATTTGTCTCCTTTTATATTTTGTACTGCAGCAACCTCAGTTCATACGTAGTGACCCTCCCTGGATAACACCTCGATCTTGTAACCGTCGGGATCGGTGATGAAGAAAAAGCGCGCGGCGATAGCGCCGTTATGCGTTAGCGATTTCAGGTCGCCCGGTTGCAGGCCCAGGCTCAGCAGACGGTCACGGAATGCTTCGATATCGTCGACGGCAAACGCTACGTGACCGTAGCCGGTGCCGTGGGTGTATGGCGTGGTTGTGCCTTTGTTCAAAGTGAGTTCGATCTCGGCGCCACTCTCGGGATCGCGGAGATAAACGAGCGTGAAGGTATCGAAGTCAAGGCGATGCGACTCGCGCATACCGAAGGCGTTTTGATAGAACGCAATAGAGCGATCCAGCGATTCAACGCGGATCATGAGGTGAAGGAATTTGGACATGCGCGGACTCGTGTCGTAGCGTCACTTCAGTATGCAACGTTGACACAAAAGCGGGTAATAGCGGGTTGTTACGAGGGTTTGGTTTGGTCGGGTTAAACACCTAGAGGGAGGGTTTTCGCTCGCGCCGGTGGACGGGTTTTGGGGTTCTGGCGCTCGTTGGGCTGGGTCGATGCCGGGTTGTTGCTGCTCGGGCCTTTGCGCGGTCTGTCCTAGCTGTTTTCTTTACCATTATCAGCCACTGTGCGGGGCGCCCTTCGTTTCTTTCAAAGGATGTGAGCTACCGTCCAACACTATCGAATGAGTGTTAGATCCTCCGTCCTTACATCGCAAATCAGCATGTAACCCGGGGCGTGAGTGATGCATATCGGCGGCCGTGCTTCCATCGCCGCTGCCTGGGGCGTCACTCCGCAGCCCCAGAAAACAGGAATCTCTCCGGCGCGGACCTCGGTCGGTTCGCCCTCATCGGGTAAGTCCACATTCGCAATCCCGATCAACGCAGGGTCACCCATATGGACGGGCGCACCGTGCGCGCCCGGTAACTTCCGGCAAACCTCATACGCGATCGCCGCCTCAGCCGGCGTGTACGGCCGCATCGATACGACCATCGGCCCGCGAAAAGCGCCAGCGGATTGCGTCTGAATGGAGGTGCGGTACATTGGAACGACCTTACCTTCGTCCACGTGCCGCACCCGCAAACCTGCAGATTCCAGCGCGTGCTCGAATGACAGCGAACAGCCAAGCACGAAACCAACGAAGTCCTCCTGCCAGATCGCGGAGATATCCGTCAGTTCCTCCACGAGTATGCCGTCGCGCCAGACCCGGTAGCGCGGAATATCGGTGCGCAGGTCGACGTCGTCGCCCAACATCGGAACAAGGCTGCTCCCGAGGTCGGTCATTCCGATGAGCGGGCAAGGTGTGGGATTGGCATGGCAGTACGCGATGAAATCGTCAGCCCACGATTGCGGCAGAACCACGAGGTTGCCCTGTGCGAAGCCGGGAGCCATACCGCTCGTATTGCCGTTGAAGCCGGCACGAATAAGGGCTCTCGCACCGCGAGGCGTGGAAGCCAAGCCGGCCAGGACGCTGCCCGGCGATGCGCCAATTGCCTGGTTCATGACAGGTCCTTCAAGCAGGATTGCGTTGAGATTCGTGTTGCGCGATGGCATTTACAGCAAGGAGGAGTCTGCGGTCTCACGCGTCCTGGAAAGCGTCAACAAACCGATTGCCGCCGCGCCAACCAGCAGGAACGCTGGACTCAACAGGTTGCCGGTCTTGCCGATCAGCGCAGTCGCAATGTAAGGCGTCACGCCGCCGCCGAGCATGGCGCCGAAATTGAAGCTGAAGGCCATCCCGGTGTGGCGCACCCGCGTCGGGAATTGCTCGGCATAAGTAGGATAACCAACCGATTGAACAACAGGCATCGGCAGGGCGACGATAAACATTGCAAGGAAGGCAAGAGCGAGATTCTGATGGTTCATGAGCATCATCATCGGGAACACCAGCACGATGTATCCGACAAAGCCGATCGCCAGCACGCGACGACGCCCGATACGGTCCGAAAGTCCTCCCCACAGGGGCATCAGAACAGCCATCGACATGCTGACGATCGACATGATCCAGTAGACGCTTGTCTTGTCGTACTTCAGGTACGTGGTCATGTAGATGGTCATGAAGACGAAACCTACCCAATACCCGGCGTTCTGCCCGAACGAAATCAGGAAGACCTTGAGCATGGCGGCACGATGGTGCGCGAACACTTCATTGAGCGGCGCCTTCAGCGGCTCGCTGTGTTCGAGCGTCTTCTTGAACGCGACCGACTCCTCCACGCGTTTGCGCACATAAGCCGATATCAGCACGAGCGGAACCGCCGCAAGGAAAGGAATCCGCCAGCCCCAGTCATGCAACTGCGACGAACTGATGGCAGCCGTAGTCAACCCGCACACTGCCGCAGCAAGCGCGCCACCGAGAGCCACACCGACGGGCGTGAATGCGCCGTAGAATCCGCGCCGTCCGTGAGGCGCCGACTCCGCGACGTAAGCGGCAGCACCGGTCACTTCCGCTCCTGAGAAAAATCCCTGCACGAGACGCACGACCAGCAGCGCCGCCGGAGCGAACACACCCGCGCTCGCTGCGGTCGGCAGCAGGCCAATGACGGCGGTCGCGACACCCATGCCGATAACGGTCACCAGCAGGATTGCGCGGCGCCCGAGCTTGTCGCCAAGGCGCCCCAGCACGATTCCGCCAACTGGGCGCATGAGGAATGCACTGCCGAAGATCGCCAGGATCGAAAGCAGTGCCGCAGTCGGATTGTCCGACGGAAAGAACAGCGGCCCGATTACCGCGGCCATGTATCCGTACACGCCGAATTCGTAGTACTCGATCGCGGTTCCGACGGCGGCGGCAGTCGCGGCCTTGCGAGCGACGTGTTTGGCCGGAAGGGACGCAGGCGGAATGTCTTCGTTAAAGGCGGCTGTTGGGGCGTGGGACATTGTGCGTTCCGTTGTGGGGGTGAAAGATAGACTCGTCCCGCCGGGATCGCGGTCGAAGTCGCGATTCAAATCGCGATTACGCATGACACAGTTGCTCCAACTGCGCGAAGCTGCCTTCCTGCGATAGAAGAAGGCGCTGCGCCTCGGCCAGGTCGACCAGCGCGAAGCGGACGCTGTCTCCGGGTATCTGCTGAGCGAGACGTGGCAAGTCGACGGCGCACACGTGCGCGATCTTCGGATAGCCTCCGGTCGTCTGGCGGTCCGCCATCAGGATGATCGGCTGGCCATCGGCGGGCACCTGGATCGCGCCGAAAGCCACCGCCTCGGACACCATTTCCCGGGGAGCCACGAGGCCTAGTTCCGGGCCTTGCAGGCGATAACCCATGCGGTCGGATTGCGCAGTGATCCTGTACGTTTGATGTTCGAGCGCCCGCTGTGCATCCGCCGTGAAATATCGCCATTCGCGCCCTCGTGTGATCCTGATCGGCGCGTTATTCGATGACAGTACGTCGTCGGCAAAGACCGTTTCCGAAAAGAGTGAGCGGCTATGCCATGGCGTGCTTTCCCGCGTGACCAGCTTGTCGCCTTTCTTCAGGGGGCGACCGGCGTGGCCGCCGTAACCGCCGCGGGCGAACGTACTCGTGCTGCCCATGACCGGTTCGATGGCGAAGCCGCCGCGCACGGCAAGGTAGGTGCGTAGCCCCGTTCGGCGATCGCCAAACGAGATCTCGCCGCCTGCGGGCACATTCAAGGCGCAATGGCTAAAGAGCGGCTGTCCGTCGAGTTGGCAGTCGAGATTGCCGCCGCTGAACGCGATCGTTGCCGTGTCGTGAAACCTGAGCGTCGGCCCCATCAGCGTAATTTCGAGCGTCGGCGTGGCGGGCGGGTTGCCGACCAGTGCATTGGCCAGCCGATGCGCCCGTTCATCCATCACGCCGTTGACCGGAATGCCGAGATGCTGATATCCCACGCGGCCGAGGTCCTGAAACGTGCTCAACGCACCCGGCTTGATGACCTCGATACTCATCGAGCTGCCCTCGCATGCCGATCCGTCGATTGACATGCCTGGAATTGCTTCGGCGTGATCGGCACGAAGCGGATCCGGTCGCCGGCATTCACAAGACAGGGTGTATCGCGCGATGCATCGAACATCAGACTGGGGGTCCGGCCGATCAGATTCCAGCCGCCCGGCATGGTCATCGGATAGATGACGCTTTGCCGGTTTGCGAGACCCACGGAGCCAGGCGCGACCGCCACGCGAGGTGTTGCGCGCCGGGGCGGCGACAGGCGTTCGTCGAACATGCCGATGTACGGATGTCCGGGGGCAAAGCCGAGCAGCATCACATCCAGCAGCGACTCGCTGTGCAACGCGATGACTTCATCGCTGGAGAGACCGCACGAACGAGCGACGTTTTCAAGATCCGGTCCGTGCTCCCCGCCATAGCACACGGGGATCTCCACGATGCGCGCCGACTTGGGCTGCGCTGCAGTTGCGCGTTCCAGCAGGCCGGTCACTACTTTCACCAGCGCGTCGTAAGGCGCCTCTGCCGGATGTGACAGCGGAACCCGCGACGGCGCATAGTGAATGCCGACAGTCGTCATGGCAGGCGTGATATCGATCACACAGGCAAGCTGCGCGGCCGCCACGCACGCTGCAAAGTTCCGCGCAAGCTGGTTCTGCACGATGCGGTCGGTTCCCGCCACCTCGATAATCAGAAGGCTCTCGCCCGATGGGAAGATCGACCATGCGTACTCAGGAATAGCCTCAGCTTCTGGCAGGTAGGACGCGCTTTTCATGGGGCAGATCCGGCTTCAGGGGGAATGCAATGCAATGAGCGGCGTCATGACGGTGCCGTCATTTACGAAGTGAACACGCAGCGCAACGCTTACTTTGCGAACAGCAATTCGATATGTGCGAATGCCTTGATCTCGAACGCGTTACCTGACGGGTCGAGGAAGACCATCGTGGCCTGTTAACGCAAGATGGAAAGGAGAGGTGACTGCAGTCGTGCCGCTCATGATCAAACCGATATAAGTTGAATGATTTAGCCCGCGACAGGATCGCAACCGGATCTTCCCGCCATGTTGGTGCGCCTGGAGAACACGCCATGAGGAGCAGTCTAGGGATGACAAAAATAGCGTAAAAACGATATATTTTTACCCTCAGCATCAATAATTTCGATCAATCAACCCATGATGCGAGAGCTCAAATCCCTGGCCACCTCCGTTTTCGCAACACTGAATTGACGCTGTGGTTGGCTTGCTTAAACCCCGGGGGCAAAGCTGCCAGGGTGCGCGCTGGCTGACGCACACGTAACCACGACGCGGCCCAGTTTGCAGAGGGTTGGTTCTGTCGCGCACGGTACTAGGGGGTAATCGCTCCGAAGCCGGTCTGCTTCAGAATTGCTATAGCAAGGTGGGAGAGACAGGCTGGGCTGGGCGGGGCTGAAGGATCTCATTCCTCGCGAACCATTGCCGCTTTGGAAAACCGGTCAAAGCAACTTTGACCGTCTCAGTGCGTTGAGGCTTGTTATAGGCGCAACGGCGACACTTTTAATTCGGTTTACGGCTTTATCGTCACGTTTTTCGCAGTTTCGCATTCGACGTCGACCATGTTGCCAGCGCTACACCAGCAACAGCAAAGGCCATCGCGCCCCACGCGAGCGGTGGCATGACTTCCTTCAACAGCAGCGAAGAGAGCACGGCGGCAACCGGCGGAATGAAGAAAAATAACGACGCGATCTTCGATGCCTGGCCCGCCCGAACCAGCGCAAGAAGCAAAGTAATCGCAATCAGCGAGTTGCCGATCACGAGGTAACCCAGCGCAAACATAAACGTCCCGGTCCACTCCACATGAGCGTCTTCCAGAAGAAGCGCCAGAGGCGCGCAAAAGACCAAGCCGATCGAGTACTGGATCAGATTCGCCGTCACCGGATGCTGTCCTACACCAAACCGCTTCTCATAGAGCAAGGCAGCCGTCATTCCAATCAACGCACCAATCGCGAGAAAAAGACCAGATGCCGAATTCACCGACAAGCTCGACCTGGCAATAATCACTCCCGTCGCACCTATCAACCCGAGCGCCAAACCCAGCCATTGCCGCCCGCCTACCCGCTCACCAACAAGTCGTGGAGCAAGCGCCGCAACCAGCACGGGCTGCAAGGACACGATGACTGCCACCACGCCCGCTGAAGCCCCCGCTTTGAAGGCGAGGTAACTCATGCCGAAGTAGATAACCTGCACGAGGAACCCGACCACGCTCGCATGCGCCCAGGCAATGGGATCTTTAGGCAGAGCAGGTTTGGTGATGATGAAAAGCGGGATCAGCAAACAGACGGTGCATCCGTAGCGCAGCGCCAGCAAGGTCAGCGGCGGCGCGTATCCAACCGCTAGTTTCGCGATCGGGAAACCGCCCGACCAGAGCAGGACGAAAACCATCTTGGCAGCGAAAGTCTTTTGGCTAGCATGTTGCGTCGACGCATTGGCTGGCAGCATTGTTCCTGGCTCGAGTGCTCTCCGATCCCTCTTTGCAGCAGGTATCGATCCTTTAAGCGCCCGTAAAAGCGGGCGCTCGTCGAGAGGGTTGGTTCTTGCAGGTCGTTGCGGTGACACCGACGTCGCGAAAGCTTTGAGATTTCTGCAATCGCTCGCGCTTTGTCGCCGACGTCGGATATCCGGATTTCCTCTTGTTCGACGCGATGTCGCGCTTAATTGTGAGGCGGCTGATTGCCACCACCTCCGCCTTGTCCTCCTTCACCGCCTCGTCCGCCACCGCCACCACCGCCACCACCGTGACCGCCTTCGCCTCCGCGACCACCGCCTTGTTCACCACCCCCGCCGCCGTGACTGGGCTGTGGGTTCGAAGGATGTCCGCCGCCCCCTTGTTGCCCCGGAGGGCGGCCCCCGGCCATGCCTTGACCTTGTTGTTGCCCCGGAGGACGTCCGCCTTCTCCATGCCCAGGCTGTGGCCCCTGCGGTGGACGTCCGCCTTCGCCCGGCTCACGCCGTGGCGGCGGATGACTTTCCCAGCGCGATCGGTCGTTATACCAAGGGCGGCCACGGTAATACCTGTCCCAATACGAGCCGATGGAAAACGTCACGATAGGTAAGCCGATCACCATCCCGTAAGTGAGGATCGGCACATTGTTGCCCTGATACGGATAGCTGAGATTTGCCCCGTAGACCCAGCCGCGCAAGTTGGGCACAACGACGTCGCACCACGAATAGTCGCTGACGCAACCCATCACGGTGACGGGCACGCCGCCGGGCAACTGAGCCACGGCCGGATAATCTCCCGCGGGCCCGGCGAACATATAGACCGGGCTATTGGTGTACGCCTGCTGCTGCGCGAACGCCGCGCCAGGCAGCGCCAACAGACCCGCAATCCCGGCGCATCCCCATTGAATCAACTGTTTTCGCATATGGCCTCTCATCGTGCGAGTGCAACTTCCGATGCTTATCGGCAACCGTCCCCGTAACAGCGGTTTCCGATCCGATAATCCGATTATCGGACGATTTAAGCAGGTGTGGAGTTCACTTTTTGACGAGTCTATGCGCGTGACGCGCGGCAGAACAGAAAATCTACTGCGTCGGCTCAGCGCAAGGCTTTAAACATCGGCGACACGGCGATCCGCAGAGCCCGCTGTCGCGACGGCCAACACAGGTAAGGCCGCCGCTGCTGGAAGTTAGCCGCTTTGTAGAATGGCCGCCGATCTGCCAAAGTTAGTCTGTAGCGCAACCCAAATCAGAAGGACTTTCCATGCTTGTTGGAATACGGGAGGCAACGGTCGAAGACGCGGAGGCCATCGCCAAGATCCACGTGAACTCCTGGCAAGCGGCTTATCAGGGAATCTTGCCCGACGGTTACCTGGCGAAGCTGACTGTCGAGGCGCGCAGCGAGGCATGGCGTCAATCCATCATGTCTGGAAGACCCCGGGTCCTGGTCGCCGACGCTAACACCGATACCGATGAAACGATTCTCGGCTGGATCGCATTCGGGCGCAGCCGGGACGGGGACAAGGATTACCACTGGGCCGAAGTAGAGACGCTCTACATTGCCCCGGCGTTCTGGCGAAAGGGCGTGGGCAAGCGATTGATCGACGCTGCGCGACATGTATTGAAGTCCGCCGGATATACGGACGTCGCGCTTTGGGTCTTGCTGGACAACCGTCGCGCGCGGGCCTTTTATAAGCGAGCCGGCTTTGTCTGCGATAACTCCAGCAGAGGTGTCCAGCTCGGCGGCAAGTGGCTGACCGAGCTTCGATACTGCTGCTCTCTCAGCAGCGCCTGAATAGTGGAATCAACCAAACAGGAAAACACCGTGGCACGCGACAAAGGTCTCGAAGAACTATTAACCGACGAGCTGAGGGAGGAGCCGGGAATCACGGAAAAGGCGATGTTCGGCGGCTGGGTTTGGCTGGTGAACGGCAACCTTCTGTGCGGCGCCCGGGAAGACGGAATGCTGGCGCGGCTCGGCAAGGACAAGGATGCCTGGGCTCTTCAAATACCCGGCATCGTCCCTATGATTTCACAAGGCCGTCGAATGCAAGGCTGGGTGTGGGCTGCCCCGGAAGTCTATGGCAAAGACGCGTTACGCCGGAAGCTGATGGACGCCGCTCTCGAATTCGCCCGGTCGCTGCCGGCGAAATAGATCGAAGCGCTGCCTGAGATCGGCTGAGAGCGCGACACGCCATGTCACGTCGCCAACAATTTGACGCAACAAAATACGAGGGAAGTCATACAATCCTGTGCATGTATTACACCGAAAATCACGCATGCAATCCGACAGCCGACTTCCCCGTTATCAACGCCTTCGCGACGAGCTCGCGTCGAGGATAGCGGAGCGTCGCTGGCAACCCGGCGACGCCATTCCCACAGAACAGGAACTTGCGCAGAGCTTCGATCTCGCGGTTGGAACCGTGCGCAAGGCGATCGACCTGCTTGTCGCCGAAGGCCTGCTCGAACGTTATCAAGGGCGCGGCACGTTCGTCCGCCGTGCGAGTTTTGACGGTTCGCTGTTCCGCTTTTTCCGCTTCCAAAGCAAGTCGGGCGAGCGACGGATTCCGAAGAGCCAGATTCTGAAACGCAGCGTGGTGGAGGCGCCGGCCACTGTCGCTGCGACGCTGCAGATCGCGCCCGGTGCCCATGTGATCCAGATGGTGCGGCTACGCCTGATCGAAGACGCACCTGTTTTGACCGAGGACATCTGGCTGCCGCTCGACCGTTTCGCGGCGTTCGCCGATTTGCCGCTCGAGTCCATCGGCGATCTGCTTTATCCCGTGTACGAAGCGAAATGTAATCAGGTCGTCGCGTCGGCCACGGAAACGTTGACGGTCGAAGCGGCAAGCCCGAAACACGCGAAGCTGCTGGGAATCGAGAAGGGAACGCCGATCGTGGTGATCGAGCGGCTCGCCTACGGATACGACCGCCATCCGCTCGAATGGCGTCGCTCGCGCGGCCCGGCGAGCCAGTTCCTGTATCAGTCCGAGATACGCTGAGCCGCTCGCCCGAGCGTATTCAGAACGTCCGCGCTTCCGGGCCCACGCTGAAAATCGCGAGCGCGTCTTTCAACGACTTCGCCTGATCCTCAAGCGATTGCGCGGCGGCTGCGGCCTCTTCCACCAGTGCGGCGTTCTGCTGCGTGACTGCGTCCATCTGGGTGACGGCGGTGGCGACCTGGCTGATGCCGCGGCTCTGTTCGCCCGATGCCGCCGAGATCTCGCTCATGATGTCGGTCACGCGCTTCACGGCTTGCGTGATCTGCGTCATTGTCGTGCCTGCTTCTCCGACGAGTCCCGAGCCCGCATTCACCCGCTCCACCGATGTATCGATCAGGTCCTTGATCTCTTTCGCCGCACTCGACGACCGTTGCGCGAGGCTACGCACTTCGCCTGCCACGACCGCGAACCCGCGGCCTTCCTCGCCCGCGCGAGCGGCTTCCACGGCTGCGTTAAGCGCCAGGATGTTGGTCTGAAACGCGATTCCCTCAATGATCGTGATGATGTCCGCGATCTTCGCCGAGCTCTTCGAAATATCGGCCATGGTCGATATCACGTTGTCGACCACCGTGCTCCCGTGGCTCGCAATCGCCGATGCGTTCGCGGCGAGCGCGGTGGCCTGGGTGGCGTTGTCGGCGTTGCGTTCGACGGTGCCGCTGATCTGCTCCATGCTCGCCGCGGTCTCCTGCAGCGAGGCCGCCTGCTGCTCGGTACGCGATGACAGGTCGGTGTTACCCGATGCAATCTCGCCGGCCGCGACAGTAATCGATTCCGCTGAATGGAGAATGTGCCGCACCGTGGTCGCGAGTTCGGTCTGCATGCGGCGCAACGCGCCTTGCAACTGGCCGATTTCGTTGTCGCTCGCAACGACGATCGGCGTACGCAGGTCGCCGCCAGCAATGCGCTCGAAGTCGGCGGCCATCGCCGTGATCGGCTCGACGACCAGACGCGTCAACGCAACCCGCACCGTGACACCAATCACCAGCGCCAGCAGCGCGCATGCGGCCAGCACTGTGTTCACGATGTCGGCGGTTGTCTCTGCGGCTTCGAAACGCTGCTGGGCACGCGTCGATACATAGCCGAGCAACGGCTGCGAAAGCTGGTCGAACTGGTTGTAGAGTGGGCTGCTGAACTGCATCTGGATACGCTTATACGCGTCGAAGTCTTTCGCTTCGAGCGCGTCGAACTCCGGCATGATGCCTTTTTGCATCATCGCGGCGTGCTTGGCGGCGGCGTCGGTAATGAGCGCCTGTGCGTCGCCCGATACCGGCAACGCGGCAAACACATCCCACTGCTTTTGCGATTCGTTGCAGTACTCGTGGGCCGCGGCCAGTTGTTTCGCGGCGGCGTCGGCCTTGTTATCGGCTGTCAGCGATTCATAGCGGTTCTTCGCCGAGCGGCAACGCAACAGCAACTCGGAACTGCGGGTCAACGCCGTGCTCCCCGCCAGATCGTGCTCGTACATACCACTGAGCGCGTGGTTTGCCTGGCCTAGCGAAACAAATGCACACGTTCCGACAACGAGTACCAGCAAGACGAACACGCTTGTCGCAAGGGTCAAGCCTGTCTTGATTGAAAGGTTTCTAAGCACTGTCCGTTGGCCTCAATGATATGAACATATATATGACTATGTTTAACGGACCGGGGACAGAAGACTTGAGGGTTTTTTTCCTGTTATCGACTTAGCTATTTGTTATTAGCGAAAGTGGAACAGCTCCGCAGGCGTGTCGATCAACACGGCCTGCCGATGTGACGCATCGGTGACAAGGCGGTGCAGGTCGTTTATCGCGCGTTGGGGATCGCAGACTTGCTCGAACTGGGTGTGCGGCCAGTCCGTGCCCCAGAGCAACCGGTCGACGCCGAAAGCGGGCAGCAGTGCGGCCCAGGCGCTCGCGGCTGTCGCGAAGGTCGCTTCCGCATCCCCCGGTTTTGCGCTTACCCGATACGCCGCCGAACCCTTCACCCACACGCGCCGCGTTTGGCCGAGCGAGACCAGGTGCGCGAAACCCGGGTCGCCCATGCCAAGCGCCGGATCGAAGCGGCCGAAATGATCGATCACGATCCGCACGCCGCTCGCCAGCAGGGCGGGCGTCACTTGGTCCAGTCGCCCCGCGTCGATCTGCATTTCGAGGTGCCAGTCGAGCGCGGCCATTCGCGATAGCAGGGCGGTCCAGTGGTTATCGGCGAAATCGGGCAGTTGGGCGCCGATCAGGTTTGCGCGAATTCCCACGACACCCCGTGCATGCCAATCGTCGATATATCCGAGGGCATTCTCCGGATCGGCCATCACGACGCCGCGCAACTGCTGCGGATAGGCGTCGAGACACGCGAGCAGATAACTGTTGTCGAAGCCGAGGAAGCTGGGCTGGATCAGCACGCCGTGGGACATCCCGATGCTCGCGAGCATCGCCCGGTAGCGATCCGGCGTGGCGTCGTAGGCCGGCGCGTAACGCCGGCCGGCTGTGAGCGGCAGGTCTCGCGTGAAGACGTGGGCATGCGTGTCGATGCCGGTAATTAGGCTATCGGTCATGGTTGGCTATACCGCAACGTCTTCAGTGAGCGTGCGCCCGCGCGTTTCCGGCAGCATCATCACGCTGACGGCGACGATCGCATAAGCGAACGCCGCGTCCACGCCGATTGCAAAGCCGAGCGAATACTTCGCGGCCAGATGTCCCACCATCACCGGGAATCCGGCGGACACCACCCGGCCGAAGTTGTAGCAAAAACCCACGCCCGTGCCACGCGTGCCGCGTGGATAGAGTTCGTTGAACAGTGCGCCCATGCTGGCCGGAATGCCGGCGGCGAAGAAGCCGAGGGGGAAGCCGAGCGCCAGCATCGCGTGATTGGAGAGCGGCACGAACAAGTACACGATCACCGTCGCCACGCAGCATACGGAGAAAAACAGGATGGTCTGGCGGCGCCCGATCCGGTCCAGCAACTGGGACGCGGCGAGACAGCCGAAGAAGAACGCCGCGATGATCACCGCGAGATAACCGCCGGTGCTCAGCACCGAAAGATGGCGCTCGGTTTTCAGGTAGGTCGGCAGCCAGGTGGTCAGGGCCGAATACCCGCCATGAGCGCCCACGCCGAGCAGGCCGCCGATCAGCGTCATGCGCAATACATCCGGCGCGAAGATCGACAGCAGGGGCGTGCGCTCCTTTGTGCCCTTCGCTACCGCCGCTTTGCTCGCGGGCGCAACCGGCTCCTTCACATTACGCCGGATGTAGATGATCAGGAGCGCAGGCAAGATGCCGATGGCAAACATCACGCGCCAGCCCATATCGGGGGACATGAACGAAAACACGGCCGCATAGAGCAGCACGGCCGCGCCCCAGCCCACGGCCCACGCGCTTTGCACGGCGCCCATCGCCTTGCCGCGATGCTCGTTGCGGATCGTCTCCGCCATCAGCACCGCGCCCGCTGCCCATTCGCCGCCGAAGCCAAACCCCTGCAGCGCCTTCAGCACGATGAACTGCGGATAGTTTTGCGCGAACGCCGACAGCAACGTGAACACGGAGAAAAAAATCACGGTGACCTGCAGCGTCTTCACGCGGCCGTACCGGTCTGCCGCCGCACCGCAGATCCATCCGCCAAGCGCCGACGCCACCAGCGTGACACCGCTCACGAGGCCCGCCTGGGTCTTGCTGATGCCCCATTCGGCGATGATCGCGGGAATGACAAGACTGAACATCTGGACATCGAGGGCGTCGAGCGCCCAGCCGCCGAAACACGCCCAGAACGTGTATCGCTCACCTTGAGAAACCTGCCGGTACCAGGAAAACATCGAGTCTCCGTGCGTCTTTGTCGTGCTTTGGATGAATGAGGCGAACCGAGATTGACCCATAGTCAACCATTCGATGAAACATATATATGTTTATATGAATAGAGAATCCGTGGCATAGGTGTTTACCCGTTATCGGCAGGTGACACTCAGACTTTAGCGCTTGTCTTTGGCGGCTTGGCCGTTGGTTTCAACATGGACCGTACGATCTGGGCAAGCTTGCCGACGGCTTCGTCGGCGTGTGCTGCGGCCACGCCTGCATAACCCAGCAGAAGGCCGTTGTAGCGAGCGGCTCTTCCCCGGGCCAGACAGAATGTGCTGACCGGTGCGACCCATAACCCGGCGGATCGAGCGGCATGGCACACGTCCACGTCGACGAGCGGCACGTTCAGCCGTACCGTCAGATGCATGCCACCGGCGTCGCCTGAAATGGTCACGGCCTCGCCGAAGTGGCGCTGGAGGGCACTGATCAATGCAACGCGCCTCTGCGCATACAGCATCCTCATGCGTCGCAGGTGGCGGGTGTATGCGCCGCTTCGCATGAAATCGGCGAGTGCCAGTTGATCGGCGACGCGGCCTTGGCGAGAGATCTCGCCAAGCGTGTGGGCAAACTCGCTAGACAGAGCGGCCGGCACGACCATGAAGCCGATCCGCAGCGCCGGGAACATGGTTTTACTGAAGGTGCCGAGATAGACGACGGGCGTATCCGCCGCCAGTCCCTGCATGGCGGCGAACGGAGAACCGGTGTGACGGAATTCGCTGTCGTAATCGTCTTCAATGATCCATGCGCCGTGCTCCCGTGCGCGCTCGATCATGTCCATCCGCCGTTCGATGCTGAGCACGCTGCCGAGCGGATACTGATGCGAGGGTGTGACGTAGATAAGTCTGGGCGGTGAGGTCACCCAATCCATCGGCGATGGCGCGATGCCGTCAGCATCGACAGGTATGGGTAAAAGCGTGAGGTCAGCGCCCTGAAACGCGGCGCGCGCACCGATGTATCCGGGTTCTTCGATCCAGACCCGGTCGCCGGCATCGGCCAGCATTCGCGCGCATAGATCGAGGCTGGTCTGCGTGCCGTCCGTGATGAACACTTGCTCAACGTCACATCGCACGCCCCGCGATACCTTCAGATAGTCGACCAGCGCGTGCCGAAGGTCGGGCAGGCCCGCGCTGCTTGCGTAACCGAGATCCGCCGCGTCCAGATTGCGCCACGCGCGGGCGATGGCTGCCCGCCATGGCCGCATCGGAAACTCGTCGAGGGCGGGCAGGCCGGGACGAAACGAAATGGGGGTCTCGCGGGTGAGCGGCTCACGCCTCAATCCGTCGACGCGGCGCGACAACTTCGCCGCAGCCGTTTTGTGCCCGGTCGACTTCAGCAGCGATGCCGCACCGACCCGCGCGACGACCGAGCCTTGGCGGCTGACGTCGAGAAAGCCTTCCTCCGCGAGTTGCTCGTAGGCGAACATCGCCGAGTTCCGGGCGATACCCAGTTCTTTCGCTAACGCGCGCGTTGCCGGTAAGCGCGTAGTTGCCGGGAGCAGACCTTCCAGGATGGCATCGCGCAACGCTTCATACAGCATTCGCTGCTGCGTTATTTTTCTGCCGTCTAGCCGGGCAGTGAATGAAGAAAACAGCAGCGCAAGGTCCATGCGGGAGTCCGGCCGTGGCTCTAGTTCGAATGAGTTTATTGGGTCTATGAATGGTGCCAACACCATTTTATTCTTATAACCGACCTGACGAGCCGGAGAAGCACGATGCGAACGACTACACGACAACTTGAAACGCGTGCTTTCGCATGGAATCTGGTTCGGCTGCTGCTTGCCGCAGTGCTCGTCGCGGCGCTCGCGTTCGCTCACCCTATTCGTCGCATAGCTGACGCGTCGAAGAGAAATGTCGAGTTATGCGTGGCAAGCCGCACCGCCGCAGCGCGAGAAAAGCAAACGCGAGCTCTTCAGCCGGCGGAGCGCTACACGGTGCTCGGCGACTGCGCTGCTTCTACATGACGCACCATTCCAATCGCGGCCACCGGGCCGCTAATCACTCAAGCACTCGATATGACCGAAGCCATCCACGTACGCCCTGTTGTGTTATCCGATTTTCCCGCGTGGAAGCCTCTCTGGGATGGCTACAACGCCTTTTATGGCCGCCACGGCGACACGGCGTTACCACTTGAAATCACCAAGATGACGTGGTCGCGGTTCTTCGACGCCTACGAGCCCATGCATGCATTGGTCGCAGAAAGCGCGGGAGAGTTGATCGGCCTTACGCACTTTCTTTTTCATCGAAGCACGATCCAATTGGGACCGAGTTGTTATCTGCAGGACCTGTTTACAGCGGAATCTGCCAGAGGAAAAGGGGTCGGTCGCAGGCTGATCAACGAGGTCTATCGATGCGCGCAGACGTCAGGCGTGGAACGCGTGTATTGGCACACGCGAGAGACGAACACCACGGCGATGCAACTGTACGACAAGGTCGCCGAGAAGCAAGGGTCCGTGGTCTATCGCAAGCTGCTCTAAGCGACACAGTGCGCTTCGTGTTCAAGCAAGCCCTTTGTCCGCGAGGCGTTGGTAGAACAGCAGATCGAGTTCAGGCGCACGCCCGGCCAGGCCGGTCAGCAACGCATGCACCTGACCGCGGTGATGCGTCTGGTGATTGAACCAGTGCGCGAGCGGTTGCGTGATTGCTTCGGGCGTCGATACACGCCGGTACGTAATCGAGCCTTCCAGCGCGGCCTCTTCAAGCCCGGTTACGTAGCGCACGATCCGTGCGTCCTCCACCTCGCGCGCGCGATGCAGCGACTCGAGTTGCTCGAAGAGGATTGCATCGAGCCGGTCAGGCGCATCGCCCTCGCCGGTGAAGCGAAACATCCACACCCGGTCGGTTACCAGCAAGTGATTGAGCGTGCCATGTACCGATCGGAAAAACGCACCGCGATCGGCTCGATAGTCGGTGTCGCTCAAGAGGGCGGCAGCATCGAAGAGTCGTGCATTTGCCCACGCGTTGTAGCGCGCGAATGTGTCGAAGTGCTGTTTGAGTAACCCGTCCATATCGTCTCCTTCTGGCGCCGCGGCGCTCATATTGGACGGATTTTAATATCAAAATCAAGCGTCGAGATCGATGGCGACCTTCCCGAAATGCGCTGCACTTTCAAGGAACCGGTAAGCATCCACGGCTCGCTCGAAGCCGTAGGTCCGATCGATCACTGGCTTGATGCCGGCCATGGCGATTGCACGCACCGCATCGGCAAGATTCGCTGTCGATCCCGTGTTGTTGCCCACAATATTCAGTGTCTTGAGGTTGATGGGCAAGACCGGAATGGTGAGCTCCATCCCGCCGACAAAACCCACCACAAAGATCGTCCCGGCCGCAGCCGCCGCGTTAAGCGAGCGCGCGAATGTCTGCCCGCCCACCGTCTCGACAATCAGGTCTGCGCCCAAACCGTCGGTCGCGGCGAGGACCGCTTCGTCCCAGGCTGGCGTCGATTGATAGTTGATCGTCACATCCGCACCGAGTGAGCGCGCGCGCTCGAGTTTTTCATCCGATGCCGACGAGATAATCACCCGAGCCCCTGCCGCCTTGGCGAACTGCAGCGCGAACAGGCTGACCCCGCCCGTACCCAGCAACATGACCGTCGATCCCGGGCGCACCCGTCCGGTGACGATAGCGTTCCAGGCGGTCGTTGCGGCTATCGGCAGCGTGGCGGCTTCTACAAACGAAAGCTGATCGGGGATCCGGACCAGCGACGTGGCGGGAACGACAGCATAGTCGGCGAGCGAACCCGGCATGGTCACGCCACGCAGGCGCTTGACGCCCACGGCCGTCAAGGTCCCGGCCGGCCAGTCGATCATCAGACCGGGCACGACCCGGTCGCCGGCCGCCCAGCCCTGCACTCCGCTACCGGTCTCCACGATCTCGCCCGCGCCATCCGTGCCGGGGATAAACGGCATGATCGCGTTACCGAATCGTCCCGACGCGACCATCAAGTCGAGGTAATTCAGGCTCGCCGCGTGCAGACGGATCAATACTTCATCGGGCTTGGGACGGGGTGTAGGGGCATCGACACGCTTCAGGGCATCGATCGAAGCGGCGGTCAGGTGGAAGGCACGCATGGCAATCTCCAGGAGGCAATGGAGAAAATCGTAACAACGTCCCGACGCTATAATTCATCGTGAAAACAAAACACTACTGCGTGTGGTGCATCAATGGATAGCGTAGAAGCAGACCAGACGGCGGCTTTTCTCGCCGTTGTCGAATTCGGGAGTTTTTCAGCGGCCGGCCGCAAACTCGGTCGTGATGGATCGGTCGTGTCGCGACGGGTTGCGGCACTCGAAGCGCGCCTCGGCATTCGCCTGCTCGAACGTTCGACGCGCCGCATGGCGCCGACCGAAGCCGGTGTCCGTTTCCGCGACCGGATGCGCGACGCCATGGAGATGGTGCGCGCAGCCGAAGACGAGGCGCGCGCGATGGCCGCTTCGCCGACGGGTCTGCTGCGGCTTACGCTACCCGTTACGTTCGGGCGTATGTGGATTGCGTCGCGGTTGCCCGAGTTCCTAGCACGGTATCCGGCGGTTCGCGTCGAGGCGCTTTATACCGATAGATACACCGACCTGATTGCCGAAGGATTCGATGCTGGTATCCGGCTAGACGAGATGAAAGACAGCCGGCTGATCGGCCGCCGCCTCGCGATGACGCGCCGGCTTCTATGCGCCGCGCCCTCGTATCTTGATCGGCGGCCCGCGTTGAGAGAGCCGGATGATCTGCTGCGTCACGACTGCGTCGGCTTCACGCGGCTGGTTACCTATCCGGTCTGGCATTTGAATCGCGATGGCAAAACCCGGACGGTGAGGATCACAGGACGGCTGGAAACGGACGATGCGGAAGCCGGCGTCCAGGCAGCACTAGCCGGCGTGGGCATCCTCATGGCGGCCGACTGGCAGGTGGCGCGGGAACTGGCCGACGGCCGGCTCGTGCCGGTGCTGACGGACTGGGCGGTTAGCGGAGAGTCGGGGGTCAGCGTGGTGCGGCCATCCATTCAACATGAGCCGGCCAAGACCCGCGCGTTTGTGGAGTGGATAGTTGGGGTCTTCGCCAATCGTCCGTGGCAGGAAGCAATCTAGCCGCCCCTCGACCGCCGCCTCGCAGCTCACGCTGCCGTTTTTTTCAGCGCATTTGGCCGCGCCCGCTTAGAGAGGTCTTTTAACAGTCGCTGCACGCGGTGTTGTTGCACGGCCACCAGGTTGTTCTCCTTTACCAACGCGCGAATCCGGCTCTCCCAGTACTCCTGGCCCATGCCGTGAACCGGTCCGACGGGGTTGGCACGCGCGACGGAACGGACCATGCGTTCAATATGGTCAAGCTGGCGATCGGCTAGACTTGCGGGCAGCAAGTTGCCGGGGCTAGGCGACGGTGCTTTCTTTAAAGCGCTCATTTGCTGATATCTCGTCTTGCTTCGCTGAGCTTCTCAGGAAGGATGCTGCGATCAGTTCGTCCGGACATCGCCGATCAATCCGCTCGCTCAGCCCATACGCATTCCGATGAACAAGGGCCGCGGTACCGTTACTCCGGTCTTTCTGAAGAGTGAGCCTGCGATTCCAGCGTGCAATGCCGTAAACCAAGCATCGCCATTCGTGATCGGGAATGGACAGCGATGTTATTAATCTGAAGATATCGCACTGTTTTTGGCAGGCTTTACCCTATGTCTCAGTTCTCGAAATAAATTGAACTCTGTGTCCCCGCCGGATTGTCTGGCTGTTTTTGGGGCGCTATCAGGTAACGAAAATGTCTTCACACTCCCGTCCGGACGGGTCCGTTCAGGCTGCGACGCCAGATGTCGGCATCGTCCGCAGCAGTTTCAGCACGCACGGCACGGCAGTGGACCGGCAACTTCTGGCCTGGCGTGACCGTGTGGGGCATATCGTGGATGTTCCGCCTTCGAACGAGCACATCGCCGGCGGCTTCAGCGGCCGTATCGACCGGTACGCGGTCGGCGACTTCGTCTTCACTGACACCGTCACCGACGCGATGCAGCTCGAACGCTCGGTCGCGAGAGTGTCCACCGACGCACGGCGCGACTATGTTTTCCACGTCTTCGCGGAGGGCGAGGTCGGCACGGTAACGGGCATGCAGAAGAAACGCAGCGCCGCGAATTCCGTGCGGGGAATTATCGCTTTCGACCTGGATCAGCCGTTTCACGTCGAGCGGCCTGCGTGCCATGTATTAACGCTTTTCGTGCCGAAAGAGATGGTTGCGGCGGCGTTCCCGGATGTCGATTCGATTCATGGCCGCGTGGTCGAGCTGGGTGCGCCATTGACCCAGCTCGTCATGAATCACGCCACCGCACTGAGCCGTAATCTGCTGCGAATGAGCGCGGCGCTGGCAGCGCAGGAACTGGATGCCGGCGCGCAACTGCTGCTCGCCGCTTTTCACAAGCAGGCACGACTGACAGGCGATGCCCGTGCGGCCGTGCAGGTCGCGGTGATGAGCCAGGTGCGGCGGTTTATTGAAGCGAACCTCAACCAGCCGGACCTTTCGCCCTCGAGCGTGGTGCACGCGCTGCAACTGAAGCGCGCCACGATTTATCGCTGGTTCGAGCATGAGGGCGGACTGGGGGCTTATATCCGCAATCGCCGTTTGCGCGAGGCGGCCGACGAGCTGGTCCGCTTCCCGCACCTGCAGGTCATCGATATTGCCTATGGCCTGGGTTTCAACAGTGCGTCGGATTTCACCCGCGCGTTTCGCCGCGCTTACGGCATGAGCCCGCAAGATGCGCGCGCCCGCGCGTTCGAGCTGCAGCGGGCGAGCAGGCTGGACATGCTGTCGTCGCACGCGCCCGGCGGTAAATGATTCGATGACTTGCTGACGCGATCAGTCGAGCATCGTCTCGGGAAAGCGCTGCAAGGCAAATAGCGTGATGACGATGGCGGCGATCAGGTACCACGCGGGCATCATCGGATTGCCCGTCGCGGCGATCAGCCACGTAACGATGAGCGGCGAGAAACCCCCGAAGATCGTCACGCCGAAGCTGTACATGATGGACAGCGCGGCGGCGCGTTGATGCTGCGGAAAGGCCTCCAGCATCAGCACCGTGCTGGCGCCGGCATTGCTCAGCGCCACGGCGACATACGCGAGGATGATCAGCAGCGCGGTGACATCGCCTACGCCTGACCTTAGGCCGAGAAAGGCCGGATAAGTCATCACGAGACAGATCACGAGGGTCAGGTACTGGATCGGCTTGCGGCTCCGTTGTCGATCGGCGATGCGAGCCAGCAGCGGATTGACCACCAGGATCACAAGGCCGGACAGACTGGCGGTCATCAGGCTGATGGCTGCGGGCCGATGCAGCGTTCGCACCAGATAGCTCGGCATGTAGAACACGGTGATGTAGATGCCCACCGAGGGCGCGGCCATCATCAACGTTCCGAAGAGCAGCGGGCGGGTGTGTTGAGCGAATAGGCTGGCGAGCCGCGGGCGCTCGGGCGCATCCACGACAACCGAGGGCATGCGCTGGCGAAGATACCAGCCGACGGGGCCAATCAGGCCGCCGAGCACGAATGGAATCCGCCATCCCCATTCCTGCATGTCGGCGGGAGAAAGCAAGGCGGTTGTGATTGCGCCGACCAGTGCCGCGGCGAACGCGGCGGCGCCCTGGCTCGCACCACGCCAGCTGGTGAGATAACAGCGCCGGTTGCGCGCGACCGATTCCATCAGCACCGCTGACGCCGGGCCGATCTCCCCTCCTGCCGCGAGCCCCTGCATGAGCCGCGCGACGACCATGAGCACGGTTGCTGCCGGGCCGATGGACGCAACGGTGGGCAGGCATGCGATCAGCCATGTGCCGAGTGTCATGAGCGCGAGCGAGCAGGCCATGCCGGCCCTGCGTCCCCGGCTGTCGGCGATCTGCCCGATGATCATTGCGCCGAGCGGGCGCATGACGAAGCCTGCGCCGAAGGTCGCCAGCGACAGCAACAGCGAAGACAGCGGGTTGTGCGACGGAAAGAAAAGTTTGCCGATGATGACGGCGGAGAAGCTGTAGACCGTGAAGTCATACGCGACAAACGCGTTACCGATGATGGTCGCCAGGACAATGCGGGCGGGTTTTGCTTTTGGGGCGTGGGTCAGGTGGTCTGCTGCGGGGTACATGGGCGGTCGTTGGCGGCTGTGCCCATGTGCATGGGTCGCTTTTTTCTGGTCGGCGAATGATAAGGCAATGCGAATACTCGCGCTTGAGTGCGAACCCAAAACCCGTCCACCGGCGCGAGCAAACCCCCTACGGTAACTTCGCGGCTAGCGCATCGAACTCCCCAAGCCACTGGACTCTCCAGGCGTCCCGCGTCGTGCCATCGATCCATGCCGCGTCAATCCCGTTCAGCATAAAACCGCGCAAATCGCTGATGCCGAACCCAAAATGGCTGAACATCAGTTCCCACGCTTCGCTCGGATTCACCTTGTGCAGCGCCGGGTCGTCGGTATTCGGATGGATCTTCAAACCAAGCCCTGGCATCCGGCGGATCGGATGCAACTCCGCCCATTTCTCCGGCGGCAGCGTGCGCAAATAATAAGAGTTGGTCGGCACGACCGTGAACACCAAACCTGACGCCGCATACTTGGCAGCCAGCGCAGGATTGTCGATGATCGTATAACCATGATCGACACGATCCACCTTCAGCAACTCGACCGCAGTTTCCACGTTGCGCCAGGGCATGCCGAACTCGCCGGCATGTGCGGTGGTCTTGAAACCCGCCTCGCGAGCATTGCGATATGCCTTCCAGAACAACTCCGGCGGCCGGTCGTTCTCACGATAATCCACGCCAATGCCCACGACTTCATCGGCGCGATGCGCTTTCATCCACTCGACCAGGGTCACCGCTTCGTCCGGATCGGCCTCACGATCGATACTCGGAATCAGACGCGCGGACATTCCGAAGTCCCGCGAGGCATCGCGAATAGCCGCGACAATGCCCGCCTGCGCATCGCCGTATTCAATCTTCGATACGCGTACCGTGCCAGTCGGATTCCAGAAAAATTCAGCATGGCGCACGTTATGCGCAGCGGCGTCCTCCAGATATTCGTAGGTGATGCGGCGCAGGTCGTCTGCATCGGTGAGCAGGTATTCATCGAGCGCGCGCAGCACGCGCAACACGCCCACCGGCTTCTCGCCGCGCGTATAAAACGCATCGATCTCAGCCCGTTCGATCGGCGCGCGGCTTTTTTCAGCCAGCGCAATAAACGTCTGGTGCCGAACCGCACCCAGCAGATGGCAATGCAGTTCGACCTTCGGGATTGCCTTGAAGAATGCCCGGTGCGCGGGCGTGATCGTTACGCCGGTGCGTGAAGCAGGCACGTTGCCAAATGTCTCGTTCATATTTTTCAGTACTTGCGGTAGTGCAAAATTAATGATGTTTTACAACGGTCCAGAAGTAATAACCCAGCGGAATCGCCAGCACAACAAGACCCCAGGGGACTTCTTTAAAGCGCCCGGCAAGCAGCTTCACGATCACGAAACACAACAGGCCGCCTGCAATGCCCGTGCCGAAACTATTCGACATCAGCGTGAGCAGGACCATGGAGAGGACCGGGAAAGCGTCCGTGAAATCATCGAAATGCGCGTGGCGGATCGTGCTGAACATCGACAGGCCGATCAGGATCAGCGCCGGCGCTGTGGCTTCCTTCGGGATCGCGAGCGCGACGGGCACGAACAGCAGCATCAACGCAAACATGGCTGCGGCGGCCAACGACGAGAGACCGCTGCGGCCGCCAGCTTCCACGCCCGCCGCCGATTCGACCAGCGCCGTGAGCGCCGGAATACCGAACACGGGGCCAAGCGTCGCCGCGATCGAATCGACGAGGAACGGCCGGTTGATATTCGGCAGGTTGGCGTTTTCATCGAGGAGATTGGCTTTGGCGCCGACCGCGAGCGTCGTGCCGAGGGTCGAGAAAAACTCGGCGGCGAAGAACACGAACAGATAAGGAATCGCAGCAACGGTCAGCGCGCCCGGGATATCGAGCTTGAACGCAACGGGCATGATGTCGTGCGGCAAGGAGATCATCGATGACGGCAGATGCGTGACGCCAAGCGGTACACCTGCAGCCGCTGCGATCAGGATCGCCCAGAGAATCGCACCGGGAACACGGCGCCCTTGCAGCACAACAGCCGCTGCCAATCCGATCAACGCGACGATGGTGCCGGGCCGCGAAAAATCGCCGAGCGCAAGAGAGTTGGTCTTCGCATTGGCGATCACCATGCCTGCGTTGCGGAATCCGAGCACCGCGATAAAGAGCCCGATGGACGCGCCCAATCCCAGCTTGATCTGCGCCGGAATCAGCCGCACGACGAGACTGCGCGCGCCGACCAGCGTGAGGATCAGGAACAGCACGCCCGAGATGAACGCGATGCCAAGACCCGTCTGCCACGCCACATGTTCGGTTGCAGCCAGCGTCACGCCAAGGATCACGGACCCCCCAATTCCCGGCCCGACGATAAATGGCAGATTCGTATAAAGCCCCATGAAAATGGTGCTCAAAACGAAAACGATGATGGTCGACGTGGTGGCCGCGCCCCGATCCATACCACCCGTTGCAAGCAGCGAAGGAATCACGACGAGGAGATAGGCCGCCGCCAAAAACGACGTAATACCCGCAAGCGTCTCGATGCGCACGCTGGTATTGCGCGCGCTCAATGCAAAGCGGCGATCCAGCCAGCCGCTTGATGTTTTTGCTGCGGTCAGGTCGGGAGATGACATCGAAGATTCCTTGTTCACTATTAATTTCCTTTGCCCGGCCAGGCTTGCACGCGCTTTATACTGCGGCGCATCTGTCTCAAGCGGTGGCGCTCAATGTCCGATCGTTCGTCCCTCTTGCCTGCGCTGACGCTGCGGCAAGTGCAGTACTTCGTTGCGCTCGCGCACGCGCGCAGCTTTACGCAGGCGGCGCAATCGCTCTCGCTGACGCAACCCGCCCTGACCGCCGCGATCCGGCAGATCGAGTTCCTGCTCGGCGGTCCCCTGTTCGCGCGTTCCGCCCACCGTCTGACACTGACCGCTGCCGGAGCCAGCATACTGCCGCTCGCCGAACGCCTGCTCAATCACGCGCGCGGCACTTTCGACGACATGGCCAGCACCTTCGCCGAACGTCTGCAGACGGTGCGTATCGCGATGATTCCATCGGTGGCGGGACGCCTGCTGCCGGTGTTGAACGCCTTCCGCGAACAACGGTCCTCGCTGCGTTTCACGCTTACCGACTTGCCGAATACGGCGCTTATCGACGCTGTTCGCGACGGGGTGGCGGATATCGGTATCGGCGTGCATGAGCCGGAAGCAAACCACGAGGCCTTGCGCTTCAAGGACATTTTTGAAGACGAGATCGTGGTGGTCCTGCGACGCGACGATCCACTCGCCAAGCGCAAGACGCTGCCGTGGGCGAAGCTCGTTGGCCGCGATCTCGCTGTATTCGTGCGCGGCAGCGTGAGCGACGCTCTGAATCGTACGAGTGGCGATGAAAACCTGCGCCTCTCGGTGGCGTACCGGATGGAATACTCTGAACCGCTCTACGCGCTGGCGCGCAACGGACTCGCGATTGCGGTGCTGCCGAGCCTCTACACGCTGCATTTGCACGATCCCGAACTGGTAGCCCTGCGTCTCGACAAACCGCGCGTCACGCGTGCCATCGCGTTGATCTCGTTGGTCGGCGAGGATCGCGGTCCGCATGTGAAAGCGTGCTGGGACTATATCGCCGCGCACATTTGAGACATTGGTAAACGGCGGTTTAGGGCAGCGTAGCAATGCTCGCCCGTAACGCGGCGTAGAACGCATCGGCATCGACCTCGGTGATCCAGGTTGCGTTCGGCGCACGGCCGCTGTGACCGCTCCAGTCGACCACCGTCTCGCCCAGCGTCCATTGCCCGGTTGTTTCCACCACAACATTGACCTGGCGCCCCTTGAACAACGTCGGGTCGACGAGATAACCGGCTGCGGCGGGGTCGTACATCGGCGCTTCTTCTACGCCGCGGCGGCCCTTCTGATACTTGACCTCGGCCGCCATGATGTCCGCGACGATCGCGCCGCAGCGGTTGCCGATGGCGCGTATTGGCGCAATGCGCGCGGGCGTGATGGACGCTTTCACGGCGACATCGCGCGGCAGCACGATGATCGGCACGCCGCTCGCGAACACGATGCTGGCCGCTTCAGGATCGACGTAGATGTTGAATTCGGCGGCCGGCGTGATGTTGCCGCGCTCGAAGAACGCACCCCCCATCATGACGATTTCGCGCAAGCCTTCGCGGATCTCCGGCGCTTCGGTCAGCGCGGTGGCAAGGTTCGTCAGCGGTCCGGTCGCACAGATCGTCACGCTATGGGGCGCGACTGCTTTCAAGGTTTCGATGAGATACGCCACGCCATGTTGGGCGCCAAGCGGCGCCAGCGGCTCGTGCAACTCCACGCCTTCAAGGCCCGTCTTGCCATGCACGTTCGCAGCGGTGATCAGCGGGCGCATCAGTGGACGCGGACAGCCTGCGTACACCGGCAACGTCTTCGTTTGACCCGCCCAGTCGCGAATGATGCGGGCGTTGCGTTCTGTCAGATTCAGCGGCACGTTGCCCGCAACGGCCACCAGCGCGCGCACGTCCAGCCGGTCTCGAGCGCCGAGCGCAAACAGGATGGCGATGGCGTCGTCCTGGCCCGGATCGCAGTCGAAGATCACCGTGCGGCGTTCGTTCGCAGCCTGCGCCAACGGGTTGAAAAGCGCACCGGCAGTCAGCGCCGCCGATGCCTTGAGAAACGTACGGCGAGGGAAACGAGAAGTCTGGCTCATGATCAGAATACGTGGCGCATGCCGATGGTGGCGACCAGTTGGCGCGTGGTCGTCGAACGGGCGAACGCGAAGATCTGCGCATGCTGGGCGTCGCCGGCGGCTTGCTGGCCGATCACCGTCAACGCTACGTCCGTGCGCTTCGAGAGGAAATAGTCTGCCTGCAAGTTCACCTGATGCCACTTCGGGCTCTGGTTGATCACGTCGTATTTGCCGTCCGTGTAGCCGTATGCAGCACCGAGGAATAGCGATGGGGTCATCGTGTAGACCACGTTTAGGCCGAAATTCTGCAAATGCAGGTGGGAGTTGTCGAGGTAATCGTAGTGGACATCGGTGAAGAGCGCGGCGAACTGCGCCCGGCCAATAGTGTAGAAACCGCCGGTGCCGGCAATGCGCTGTTTGCTCGCGAACACGGACGGCGTGGTCGCGCTCTTTGCAAAGATCAGCAGCGACGAAGCGTAGTCGTTCGAGATCGCACCGTCCTGATTCGTGCTGCTGTACGGGTGGTTGTACTGGGCGTAGACCGCGCTCCACTTGAGCGGGCCGTGCTCATAACCGATCCCGAAGCTGTACGCGCTATTGTTGCTGAAGCCGGTCGCGTTGCTGAAGCCGTATATGGCGGTCGCCTTCAGCCCGCGATAATCCGGGCTCACGTACTTGACAGAATTCTGGATGCGGATGTCGTTATAACCGTTGTCGTTATCGCCGATATTCACGCCGTTGCTCGCGATGATCACCGGGCCGATGTAATCGTGGATCGCATCGTATTGGCGGCCGAGTGTCAGCGTGCCGTAGGTTTTATCCGCAAGACCGACGTATGCCTGGCGGCCGAATTCGCGGCCGTTCTGCGAGGCCGTGCCGGTCATGAGGTTGAAGCCGTTTTCAAGCTGGAACACCGCGCTCAGGCCACCGCCCAGGTCTTCTCGTCCCTTCAAGCCCCAACGGGGATTCTGGTTCGTGCCGCTAAGCGCCTGATAGGCGTTGTGACCGCCCTGGTTAGTCGCGAAGCCGACGCCGCCTGAAATCAGGCCGTAAAGGGTGACACTGCTCTGTGCATACGACGAAGCCGTGAAGGCGCCGAGCACCGCGAGGGGAGCAAGCTTGAGTAGTTTCATGGTGGTCCGGTGGCGAGTGGATGTTTTTATCGCGCTCGTTTTTAATTGCTTGGCGCGTTGTGACTGCATCGGACTGTACAAAGCTGAAAACCATAAAAATAATTGTGTTTTCTTATAAACCCATCAAATGGATTTATACAAGGGTTCACGCTCAGGGAATTCGCAAGCGAGGGGGAGTCAAGCGCTGAACGCTCAGGCGATGCCTTGCTCCAGCATCGGCTCGGTCCGTAAGCGCGCCGCGTCTCGTCCCGGCGGCGCGCCGAACAGGCGGCTGTATTCGCGGCTGAACTGCGACGGGCTTTCGTAGCCCACCTCGAATCCCACCGCGGCAACATCCCCTGAACTCAGGAGCCGGGCGCGCGCTTCCTGCAGGCGTATGCGCTTCTGATATTGAAGCGGACTCATCGAAGTAACTGCACGGAAATGCCGATGAAACGACGAAACGCTCATGCCCGCCAGCCGGGCGAGTTCTTCGGTCGCGAGCGTCTCGGCATAGTGGCTGCGGATCCAGCGGATGGCATGGCTGACTTGCGATAACCGGCTGTCCGCCAGCCCGATCTGCCGCACGATGGCACCTTGTTCGCCCGCGAGCAGCCGCCACAGGATTTCGCGCTCGATCATGGGCGCGAGCACGGCAATGTCCTCGAGACGATCCAGCAGACGAAGCAGACGTACGACCGGATCGAGCAATTCGGGCGAGGCGTTACTGATGCCCAGACCCAGGGGCTCGATCACGGCCCGGTCACTGGTCGCAGTCTCCAGCAGCAGCGTGGCGATGTTCGCCGGCTTCAGCACCAGCCCCATTGCCAAAAAGGGTTCGCTGGCGCTAGCCTGAACCACGTGGCCGGTGATCGGCAGGTCGACGGACACCACCAGGTATTGACCCGCGCGGTACTCGAAAATCTTGTCGTTCAGCACGGTGCGCTTGGTGCCTTGGGCGACCACGCCAAGCGCGGGTTCGTACACATGATGGATCGGCTCGGTGGTGGCGTTGGAGGCTACTACCGCGACGCCCGGCAGCGCCTCGACCATCATGTTGGCGCGGGCGTGGCGGGTGATCAATGAGCGAAGTTCGGCGAGATGGTCCATCTTTCTACGGTAAGGGACGAACGCGCGAGACGCAAGGCTGGAACGCATGATTCGCTCAACATTGGCAGGATTGTGCAAGAACTTGCGAGCCTTGATCTACCGTAGGCCAAGCGCACGGTGGTCTCATTGATGTCAGGCGAACCCGTCAATTTTCAGGAGAAACATCATGCCGCTGGATTCCTACGTCACCCTCGGCCGCTCCGGCCTTCGTGTCAGCCCGTTTTGTCTCGGCACCATGACCTTCGGCGAAGACTGGGGCTGGGGCTCGAGCCCCGCTGAGGCAGAAACCATCCTCGCCGAGTATCTCGATCGGGGCGGCAATTTCCTGGATACCGCCAACATCTACACCGTCGGCCATTCCGAAAAGATCATCGGCGACTTCTTCGCGCGGCAAAAAGGCCGCCGGGATCGCACGGTCATCGCCACGAAGTTTTTCGGCAATCTGTATCGTGGGGATCCGAACGGCGGCGGCGCCGGGCGCAAGGCTATCGTCGAACAATGTGAACAATCGCTGCGCCGACTGCAGACGGATTACATCGACTTGTACTGGATGCACAACTGGGATCGCACCGCGCCCATTGAAGAGACGATGCGCGCAATGGACGATCTCGTGAGCGCCGGGAAAGTGCGTTATCTGGGGTTCTCCGACGCACCCGCGTGGAAGGTCGCACAGGCGCAGGTCATCGCGCAGTTCCGCGGCTGGACGCCGTTGATCGCGATGCAGGTCGAATACTCCCTGCTGCAGCGGACCGTGGAGGGCGAACTCACGCCCATGGCGCAAGAGCTTGGTATCGGTGTGATGCCGTGGAGTCCTCTGAAGAACGGGTGGTTGTCGGGCAAATACAGCCGTGACAACGTCAGGACCGTGACGTCCGATCGCGGTTCTCTCGTCGGCTTGCCGGGCGAGAGGGATTTTCAGGTCATCGACGCGCTGACCGCTGTCGCCAAGGAAGCGAATGCCAGTCCGGCGGCGGTGGCGCTTGCGTGGGTGCAAAGCCGTCCGGGCGTGAGCTCGACGATTATCGGTGCGCGCCGGATCGATCAGCTTCGGGCCAATCTTGCTGCGCTCGAGCTCAAGCTGACAGAGGCGCAGATCGCGGCGCTCGACGAGGCATCGAAGCCGGCTCTCAACTTCCCCGCCGATATCAACAGGGACCTTTCGCCAAGCTTTGCGTTTGCAGGCGCGACTGTCGACGGTCAGCGGACGGCGGTCTTGCCCTTGCTGCCCGAAAACATGGTTCGATACTGAAGACTGGTGAGCAACGGCGCCGGAGATTAAGCCCCGGCGCGATCAACCAGGTGGCGGATCATCCACCGTTCCGCCTTCCGAGCGCGGCCGCAGCGTCGTCATGGTCCTTTCCGCCAGCACCGCATCGCGCTTTGACAGCAAATGGCCGCGCAGGATCGCCGCCATCCGCTTGCCGTCGCGCGCTTCCAGCGCTTCGATCATCGCTTCGTGATCGCGGATCGCACTGTCCCACTTCACCGTCTGGAAGTTGGACCGGAACCGTAACGCCTGCAGCCGCCGGTTCACCGCGATATAGGTCTGCCTTAAAGCTGAATTCCGCGCGGCGTCGTTGATCTTGTCGTGAATGGCCTGATTGCGGCTGTAGTACCCCGACAGATCGTTCTGCTCGCGGCATGCAAGCATGGCGTAATGCAGTGCCTTGATCTCGCTAAGTTCGGCGGGCGTCATCCGTTCACACGCGAGTTCGCCCGAAAACGCTTCCAGCCCGCTCATCAATTCGAAGGTCTCGCGAATCTCCGCCTCGCTCATCTGCGACACCGACGCGCCGCGATTCGGCAGGATATCGATCAGGCCCTCGGCTGCCAGCACCTTCAGCGCCTCACGCAGCGGCGTGCGCGAAATGCCGAGCGTCTCGCACAACGTACGTTCGTTGAGCTTCATGCCCGGCGCGAGCAACCCCTCGACAATGAAATTGCGAAGGTGATCGACCACCGTGTCGTGCAGCCGTTGCCGCTCGACTTTCGGAAGCATGGTCGGGATCTGCGCAATCTGTGCGATCTCCGCACCAGGCAGGTGATCATTTTGCATTCAAAACCTCGAATCATTCTGTTGACGCGATTTTACCGTACGACCCTCACAAAATAGGAGGGACGGGTTTTCACCTAAGCAAAACACGCATTTAACGCTTTGAGTCGTCGCAACGCTGCGCTAAAGTATTTTGCATGCAAAATTCAAAGGACGCATCATGTTGAAGCTCGACTTCCATCCCGCTGGTCGCCATTTCCTGCAGATTCCGGGTCCGAGCCCGGTGCCCGACCGCATCCTGCGGGCAATGAGTTACCCGACAATCGACCATCGCGGGCCGGAATTCGGTGCGTTGGGGCTGAAGGTCCTGGATGGCATCAAGGCGATCTTCAAGACGGCGCAGCCGGTGATTATCTATCCGTCCTCGGGCACGGGCGCGTGGGAAGCGGCGCTTTGCAACACGCTGAGCCCTGGCGACACCGTGCTGATGTTCGAGACCGGTCACTTCGCGACGCTCTGGAAAAAGATGGCCGAAAACCTCGGGCTGAAGCCGGAATTCCTGGGCCTCCCGGGCATCGAGGGATGGCGGCGCGGTGTGCAGGCGGACATGATCGAAGCCCGTTTGCGTGAAGACACGCAGCACACGATCAAGGCGGTCTGCGTGGTGCATAACGAAACCTCGACTGGCGTCACGTCGGATATCGCAGCGGTGCGCCGCGCGATCGATGCGGCGGGGCATCCGGCGCTTTTTCTCGTCGATACGATTTCCGGCCTTGCGTCCGCGGATTACCGGCATGACGAATGGGGCGTCGATGTCACCGTGTCCGGCTCGCAAAAAGGCTTGATGCTGCCGCCGGGGATCAGCTTCAACGCGGTCTCGCAGAAGGCGCTGAAGACGAGCAAGGATGCGAAGCTGCCGCGCGCGTTCTGGGCGTGGGACGAGATCATCGAGATGAACAAGAGCGGGTACTGGCCGTACACGCCGAACACCAATTTGTTGTACGGCTTGTCGGAAGCACTCGAGATGATCGGCGACGAAGGCCTCGATCAAGTGTTCGCTCGCCATCAACGGTTGGCCGCGGCTTGCCGGGCGGCTGTTAACGCGTGGGGACTCGAAATTCAATGCGCCGACCCAGCCGTGTATTCGCCGGTGCTGACGGGCGTGATGACGCCTGAGGGTGTGGACGCGGACGCGATCCGCAAGACCATCTACGAGACATTCGATATGTCGCTCGGCACCGGTCTCGGCAAGCTCAAAGGCCGCATGTTCCGCATCGGGCACTTGGGAGACTGCAACGACCTCACGCTGATGGCCACCCTCACAGGATGCGAAATGGGCCTCAAGTTGTCGGGCGTGAAGCTCGCCGGCAGCGGTGTCCTCGCGGCGATGGACTACTTGACGAGCCACACGGCAGCGCCGGTGTTAAGAGCGGCGGCGTGACGCGAAGCGGGACCTGCAGCAAGCTTGATCGCTCCTGCTTGATCGCTCCTATAAATCAACCGCGCGCAGACGCCGATGCTGACTAAATCTTCCGAAGCACTCGTCCAGCCCATCCACCTGATGCCGGCTTCGGCGCGTGCCACGCTGTCGCCGCTGGCTACGCGTCTGCGCCGCGAGTTGAAGGGCGATGTGCTGTTCGACCGTGCGGCGCGTGGACGCTACGCGACGGATGCATCGATCTACCAGATCATGCCGCTGGGCGCAGTTGTGCCGAAGGATCAGGCCGACTTGCTGCTCGCTCTGGAGATTGCACGCGACGCCGGCGTGCCCGTGCTTGCACGCGGTGCGGGGACGAGCCAGTGCGGGCAGACGATTGGCGAGGCGCTGGTTATCGATACAAGCAAGTGGCTCAACAACATCGTCCACTTCGACCGTGAAGCGCGCACGGTGACGGTGGAGCCGGGCGTGGTGCTCGATCATCTGAACGCGTGGCTGAAACCGCATGGCTTGTGGTTTCCCGTCGATGTCTCGACCAGCGCGCAATGCACGATCGGCGGCATGGCGGGCAACAACTCGTGCGGTTCGCGGTCAATGGAATACGGGATCATGGTCCATAACGTGGACTCGATCGACGCCGTGTTGGCCGATGGTCATCAAGCTACATTCGCCGCATTGCACGCAATGTCATCCGACCCCCGCACACGCTTGCTGGTGGAAGGCGTGCAGCGCATCGCACAACGTGAACGCGACGAAATCCGCGAGCAGGTGCCGAAGGTGCTGCGGCGTGTTGCAGGCTACAACATCGATCTCTTCGATTGCCAAAGCCCCTTGCCCTTCAGCGCCGACGGCGAACCGAATCTCGCGCAGTTGCTGGTGGGCTCCGAAGGCACGCTCGCATTCAGCCGGCAACTCACGCTGAAGCTGTGGCCGTTGCCTGAGCACAAGACGCTCGGCGTCGTGAACTTCCCGACGTTCTACGACGCAATGGACATGACGCAGCACATCGTCAAGCTGGGACCGGTTGCGGTCGAACTGGTCGACCGCACGATGATCGATCTGTCGATGTCCAATCCCGCGTTCCGTCCGGTGATCGAACAGGCGCTCGTTGGTCAACCGCAAGCCGTGTTGCTGGTCGAATTCGCCGGTGCTGACAAGGCCGTGCAAGTCGCGAAGCTCGCGCAACTCGTGGAGCTGATGGGCGATCTCGGTTTGCCCGGTTCGGTGGTCGAGATGCCCGATGCCGCGCAACAAAAAGCGTTGTGGGAAGTGCGCAAGGCTGGCCTCAACATCATGATGAGCATGAAGGGCGACGGCAAGCCAGTATCGTTCATCGAAGATTGCGCCGTGCCGCTCGAACATCTGGCGCAGTACACCACGCGTCTTACCGAGGTCTTCCACAAGCACCATACCGAAGGCACCTGGTACGCACACGCGAGCGTCGGGACGCTGCACGTGCGGCCGATTCTCGATATGCGTCGCACGGGCGCGCAGAAGATGCGGGCGATTGCGGAAGAAGCATCGGCATTGGTGCGCGAATACAAGGGCGCTTATTCGGGTGAACACGGCGATGGCTTGTGTCGCGGCGAATGGGTTGCGTGGCAATACGGACCGCGCATCAACGCTGCGTTCCGCGAGATCAAGACGCTGTTCGATCCCGAGAATCGCATGAGTCCGGATCGCATCGTGAATCCGCCGAAGATGGACGACGCGACGAACTTTCGTTTCCCGCCGAGCTACCGCGAGCGTGAGTTAAAGACGCAACTCGACTGGTCGCGATGGAACGTGACACGCGATCCGTTGACCGGAGTAGAGACCGCGCCGGGAACGGGCAACGATCGCACCCGCGGTCTCGCGAAGGCCGTCGAGATGTGCAACAACAACGGCCATTGCCGCAAGTTCGATGCAGGCACGATGTGCCCGAGCTATCGCATCACCAAGGACGAACAGCATGTCACGCGAGGCCGCGCGAATACGCTGCGGCTCGCGATCAGCGGACAACTCGGCGAAGACGGCCTTGCGAGCCAGGACGTGAAGGACGTGCTGGACCTCTGCGTCTCGTGCAAGGGCTGCAAGCGCGATTGCCCGACCGGCGTCGATATGGCGAAGATCAAGATCGAAGCGCGTGCGGCGTGGACTGCGAGGAACGGCCTGCGCATGCGTGACCGGCTGGTCGCATTCCTGCCGCGTTACGCACCGTATGCGAGCCGCGTGCCGTCGTTGCTCGGATCGGTGGAACGTTTGCCGCGCTTCGCGGGCTGGTTGAAAACGCGCCTTGGCCTTGCGCCGCAGCGCTCGTTTCCGCGCTTCCTGAAGTCGTTTTTATCGACGGCCGCGCAGCCCTCATCACCCAACCCGGTTGACAAGGAAGTGCTGCTTTTCGTCGATACCTTCAACAACTACGTGGAACCCGACAACGCCCGCGCCGCTCAGCGCGTGCTGGAAGCGGCCGGTTACACGGTTTATTTTAATGTGAAGGCGGGCGAACGGCCGCTATGTTGCGGACGCACGTTCCTGTCGGCGGGACGGGTCGACGAAGCGAAGGCCGAAGCGCGCCGCACGCTGGACACGCTGCGGCCTTACTTGGAACGCGGTGTGCCCATCGTCGGGCTCGAACCCTCGTGCCTGCTTTCTTTCCGCGATGAATTCCTCGACTACGGTTATGGCGACGAAGCCCGCAAGCTCTCGCAATCCTCGTTCTTGTTCGAAGAGTTCCTGGTTCGCGAGAAAGAAGCGGGACGGCTGAAGCTTTCCTTGAAACCCCTCGTTCAGCCGAAGGCGCTGGTTCACGGCCATTGCCATCAAAAAGCCTTCGATGTGTTTCGTCCCGTGCAGGCCGTGCTCGGCTGGATCCCCCAACTCGATGTGTCGGTGGTCGAATCGTCGTGTTGCGGCATGGCCGGAAGCTTCGGTTATGAAGCCGAGCACTACGAAGCATCGAAGGCGATGGCGGAGTTGTCGCTGCTGCCGGCCGTACGCCGGGCGCAGGACGCCGTGATCGTCGCTGACGGCACGAGTTGCCGTCATCAGATAGCCGACGGCACGAACACGAAGGCGCTGCATGTCGCCCAGGTATTGGCATCGGCGCTAAAAGATTAGCGACGCGCAGGGATTCACATAAACAGCGGATGGGCTCACGTTCCGCGAACAGGAGACAAGCATGGCACGACCGCGCAGACCCAGGATTCGACACATCTCTTTAACGCCCATTCAGTAAAGCCTTATCGACGTTTCAGATGCAGTTCGCTTTAGGCGCCCGTGGGCGTCGTGATGAAGCACGCACTAATCAAGGAGACGATGATGTTCCGTCGAGCTACGACGCGCGTTCTGTTGTTGCTGTGCGCAATGTATTTCATTACCTATGTCGACCGTGTCAACGTCAGTACCGCCGCCTCGCAGTTCGGCGCGGAACTGCACTTGTCGCATACGGAGATCGGCTTTGTTTTTTCGGCGTTTGCCTATCCGTATCTCGTGTTCCAGATTATTGGCGGATGGGTGGGCGACCGGTTCGGGCCGCGACGGACGCTCACCGTCTGCGCTGTGATCTGGGCGGCAGCCACGGTGATGACCGGGCTGGCCGGCGGGTTCGTATCGCTGATCATCGCGCGCTTGTTGCTCGGGCTGGGCGAAGGGGCAACGTTCCCCACCGCTACCCGCGCCATGTCGAACTGGATGCCCGCCGATAAGCGCGGTTTCGCGCAAGGGACCACACATGCCGCATCGCGCATCGGTAACGCCGTGGCGCCGCCGTTGATCGTCTGGTTGATGATTGCCACGAGCTGGCGTGGTGCTTTTATCGTGACGGGGGTTATCAGCTTTTTGTGGGCGGTTGTGTGGATCTTCTATTTCCGCGATAACCCGCGCGAGCATAAGAGCATTACCGCCGACGAGTGCGCCACGCTTTCGTCGTTCTCCGGAGTCAAGCAGCGCGTGCCCGTGCCGTGGCGTGCACTGCTGGGACGGATGGCCCCCGTGACCGCCGTGTACTTCTGCTACGGCTGGGTGCTGTGGCTCTTCCTTGGCTGGATTCCGCAGTACTTTCTCCACAACTATCACATGGAGTTAGGGAAGTCGGCGTTGTTCGCTTCGGGTGTTTTCTTTGCCGGCGTGCTTGGCGACTGGCTCGGCGGATCAGTGACAGATCGCATCCTGCGGCGCAGCGGGAACATCCGCCTGGCTCGCAATGTGATGGTCGGTGTCTGCATGTTCCTGACGCTGCTTTCGCTTGCGCCCATCATGCTGGTTTCCAACATGTCGATCACCTTGGCCGCGGCGTGCCTGAGCGGTGGGTTCTTCTTCAACGAGATGACAATCGGACCGATGTGGGCCGTGCCTATGGACATCGCGCCGAAACACGCGGGCACCGCTAGCGGAATCATGAATTCGGGTTCTGCGCTCGCCGCGATTATTAGCCCGGTTGTCGGCGGGTTCCTGATCGACCGGACCGGGAACTGGAATCTGCCTTTCACGGTGTCCATGATCTTGATGGTTGTCGGGATTGTGCTTTCGTTCACCATGCGGCCAGACCGGGCGCTGGATGACGTTGCTGCCGGTGCTGAAGGAAAGAAGGGCGCGGAGCCGGAGCGGAAGTTTGTTTAGAAGCTTGTTTAGAAGCGCGATCGCGCCGGAAGCGGTTATTTCTTGCTCCAGGAGACGATGTGGCTGAACCATCCATCTTGATCGAACGCGATGATTTCATCGCGACCGTTGTCATCGATCGGCCCGCGAAGCTCAACGCCATGACCAAGCCGTTATGGCAGTCGCTGGGCGAAAACATCGAAGCGCTCTCCGCCGATGATTCCATCCGCTGCATCATCCTGCGCGGCGCCGGCGAGAAAGCCTTCTCGCCGGGCAACGACATAGCCGAGTTTCAGACCGATCGCTCCAACGTCGAACAAGCCCGCGCGTATGGCGCGATCATGCATCGCACGCTTTCATCGCTTGGCGCATGCCGGCATCCGATCGTCGCCATGATTCACGGCATCTGCGTGGGCGGTGGGCTCGAAATTGCGGCCATGTGCGATCTGCGCATCTGCGGGGAATCCAGCCGCTTTGGCGTGCCGATCAAGAACCTTGGCCTCGTGATGGCGCACGCGGAACTTGATGCCCTCGTGCAACTCGCGGGTCCCGCCGTCGCGCTCGAAATCTTGCTGGAAGGGCGCATTTTCGGCGCGCAAGAAGCGCTTGCCAAAGGACTCGTCACGCGGGTCGTCGCCGACGATCAGGTCACCGCAGAAACGCTAGCCACAGCGCGCCGGATTGCCGACGGTGCGCCGCTCGTCGCGCGCTGGCACAAGCAGTTCGTGAAGCGCGCAATGAACCCGGCGCCGCTAACGGCCGAGGAACGCGACGAAGGTTTTGCGTGCTTCGGTACGGAAGATTTTCGTACGGGTTATCAGGCCTTCCTCGATAAGGTCAAACCGGAATTCAAGGGGCGTTGAAATGCTCGAAACAGAAACACGCAGCAAAGGTCCGCTTGCGGGCATGCGCGTCATCGAACTCGCTCACATCATGTCCGGCCCCATCTGCGGAATGATGCTCGCCGACATGGGCGCCGATGTCATCAAGGTCGAGAAGATTCCAGGCGGAGACGATTGCCGCCGCTTCGCACCTATTTTGGAAGGCGGCGAGTCGGCGTCGTTCATGATCGTGAACCGCAATAAGCGCGGCGTCGCAATCAACCTCAAGACCGAGGGCGGCCGCGAAGTGCTGCGCAAAATGCTGGCCACCGCAGACGTAGTCACGGAGAACTACCGGCGCGGCACGATGGAAAAACTCGGCATGGGTTATGAAGCGCTCAAGGCCGAGAATCCCGGCTTGATCTATTGCGCGATTTCCGGATTTGGCCGCAGCGGACCGATGGCCGACAAAGGCGGTTTCGACCTGATCGCGCAGGGCATGAGCGGCCTCATGAGCATGACCGGCGAACCCGGTCAGGCGCCGATCAAGGCAGGCTCGCCCGTCACCGATATCAACGCAGGCATTCTCGCCGCGCTCGGAATCTGCGCGGCCTACGCCGGCAAGCAGCGGACCGAGCTGGGCCAGATGGTGGACACGTCGCTTTTCGAAGCGGGTTTGCAGCAGATGTACTGGGCCTTCGCCAACTACTTCGCCGACGGCACGGTGTTGCCCAAGGCTGGCTCGGCTAATCCAACGAGCGCGCCATATCAGGCGTTCCGGACACGCGACGGGTGGGTCAATATCGGCGCGGCGAATCAGAGCAATTACGAGCGTCTGGTGGGTGCACTGGATATTTCGGGTCTCGCCGACGATGAGCGTTTCAAGACCAACGCTGGACGGTTGCAGCATCGTGGCGAGCTTGTCGAAATCCTGACCGTGCGGCTTGTCGAGCGGACGACGAATGAATGGCTCGCGGCATTCGATGCAATCGGCCTGCCTTCGGGACCGGTGCTCGGCGTGCCCGAAGCAGTCGCGCACGAACAAGCGATCGCGCGCGGAATGATTGTGGAGACGACGCATCCGGTTGCGGGGCGCATGCGCGGTCTGGGTCTGCCGATCCACTTCTCCGAGGGCCGTACGCAATCGCCCGTGCCCGCGCCGCTGCTCGGTCAACACACATCGGAAGTGCTGCGGGAATACGGTTTCTCCGATGAACGTATCCACGCGCTAAAGGAAGAAGGCGCCATTCTCTCGAGCGATGTAACGGTCTAAGGTACCGTGATTAAAACCGTTCGGTTTTCTTTTTACCCTAAGCGAATCCGGCTAAGCACAGCCCCGTTAAAGAGGAATGTCTTAAGCCGTCACCAAGGTGATTTAATCCGCCACGACTCAAAAACCCTCGTCGTTTTTAATCAATAGCGTGAGCAAAAGCATCATCTGACATACGGTCGTCCGGTGATAAGCTACGCGGACCTCCGCGTTTCCCTTCCGACCGTGAATCACTATGCCTCTTTCCATCGCCCAAAGCAGAGCGGTGCCGCTGCGCAGCATCACGCAAATCCTGGCCGCCATGTTTTGCTTTGCATTGGTCGATGCACTTGCAAAGTCGCTAAGCCTGAAATACCCCGCTAACGAGATCACGTTCTTCCGGATGATCTTCGGCTTGCTGCCCGCCATTGCCATGTGCATGCAAGGAAAACCACTGACCGAGCGCTTAAGGACACTGGATTTTCCGGCGCAGACGCTGCGCGCGGTGACCTTGCTTTGCGCACTCGGCTTGTTCTTCGCCGGGTTGCCCTACGTGCCGTTGAGCGAGGCGGTGGCTATTGTCTATTCGGAGACCATCTTCGTGATCGTACTGGCGCCCTTGCTTCTCAAGGAAACGCTAAGACGGCGCGACGCGGGCGCCGCCGCGATAGGGTTTATTGGCGTGCTGCTGGTCGTTCGTCCAAGCAGCGACCAGACGAGTTGGCTTGGTCCCGTGCTGCTTGTGTTGAGCGCGATTTTCGGGGCGTTATCGATTCTGCAAATCAAACGCATCCGCGCATCGAACGATTCGAGTGTCACCGTGCTCTACTTCACGATGATTGGCGCACTCGTCAGCGGGCTTTCGCTCTTTTTCGCGTGGCAGACGCCGACGCTAGATTCCCTGGCATTGATGGGCTTGCTTGGCATCCTGGCCGGCACGGGGCAACTGCTGTTGACCATGGCATTTCGACAAGCCGATGCAAGCGCGCTCGCGCCGTATAACTACACCAGCATCGTCTGGGCGGCGATATTTGGGTATGTGGCCTGGGGTGAGACTGTCGGCATGGTGTCGCTGATGGGAATTCTGCTGATTGTCGGCAGTTCGATATTGGTTGCGATCCGGCGCAAGCAGGCCGACGGCCCGCTGGTTTAATTCAGAGCTTGGCCGGTATTACTCGATAGAGAGCCTCAACGCGAACGCCAGCAATGCCGCCGAGAACGTCCAGCGCTGCACGACCTGAGCGCGCGGATGACTGCGCAGCCAGCCCGAAATACGCACGGCAGAAAACGCGAGCGTCGTGTCGAAAACCGCGCCTATAACAACCAGCACCACACCGAGTTCCACCACTTGCGACCACACCGTACCCGCCTCGGGATGCACGAATTGCGGTAGCAGGACCGAACAGAACAGCAGTGCCTTCGGGTTGAGCAGACTGCTCAGCACGCCCTTCGACATGGCTGCGCGCAGCGTCGGGCGTGTCTTCGAGGTCGTATTGTTGTTGTCGTCGAGACCGAACGCCGGCGAGCGGAAAATCTGGATCGCGATATAGGCGAGATACAGCGCTCCGGCAATACGCACGCCGTCGTAAAGCCACGGGGCACTGCGCAACAACGCTGCAACGCCAAGCGCGGACAACGTGACGTGCAGGCTGCGGGCAATCGCGAGGCCGGCGGCGGTCGAGAGCCCGTGCTTTAGCCCACGCGTTGAGCTTGTCTGCAGGATGAGCGCCATATCCGGGCCGGGGAGTGCATAAACTACCGCGAGGGCCCCGATAAAGACGAGCAGCAATTGCAGCGAGACCATGATCAACCTCCGTTTCGATGCTCTGATATTGCCGCGAATCGATGAGCGTTTTCTGGCTTAGTGATCCCTGTTTTGAGGCTTCGTTAGAGGAAAACGCCAAGGCGGCGGGCTTGATGCCGGAAGGTGCTTGAGGCCTGCAGCGAGGCACGAATACTCATGTCCGAATATGGCCAGAATCCGGAGGGTTTTTCCTTTAGAGTCTGGACATGAACCTCGATCCAGACATGTGTTATCGAACCCTGCTTTCGCGGGACCGTCGATTCGACGGGTGGTTTTACGTGGCCGTTTCTTCCACGGGAATCTATTGCCGCGTCGTGTGTCCGGTGCGCCCGCCCAAGCGTGAGAACTGCAGCTACTTTTCGACCACCGCGGCGGCTGAGAAGGCGGGGTATCGTCCGTGTCTGCGCTGCCGTCCCGAGCTGGCTCCAGGCAATGGCTTGCTGGACGTTTCCAGCCGGCTGGCGCACGCGGCGGCGACGCTGATTACGGAAGGTTTTCTAAACGACGCAAGCCTCACGGATCTGGCGAATCGGGTGGGCGTGACGGAACGGCACCTTCGGCGCATCTTCGCCACGGCGTACGGCGTTTCAATGATCGAGTTCGCGCAAACCCAGCGCTTGCTGCTCGCAAAACGCTTGCTGACCGATACAGCGCTTCCACTCGCGGCCGTTGCGCTGACGGCGGGTTTCGGCAGCGTCAGGCGATTCAACGATTTGTTCGTCACGCGCTACGGACTGAATCCGCTCCGTCTAAGGAAGGCATCCGGCGCTAGCGCCACAGATCATCTGAGCTTCATGCTGGGATACCGGCCGCCATTTTCATGGCCCGGCGTCCTGGCGTTCCTGTCGCGTCGCGCGATATCTTCGGTTGAAGCTATCGACGACGAGGTCTACAGCCGCGCTGTCGAATTGACGTGCGGCGAACGCAAGCTGGCTGCGTGGCTCAGCGTGAAGCATGTCCCGCAGCGGCACGCAATCGAGGTGACCGTGCCGATGGTTCTCGCGCCCGTCATCGGGCAGGTGCTCGGGCGAGTAAGCCGGCTCTTCGACCTGAACGCGCGGCCCGATCTGATCGATGCGCAGCTTGGAGAGCTTGCCGCGGATATGCCGGGAATGCGGGTGCCCGGCGCGTTCGATGGCTTTGAGATAGCGGTGCGCGCAATAGTGGGGCAGCAGATTTCGGCATCGAAAACACGATCGATCCTGGCATGTATTGCGGCTCGATTCGGTACAAAAATTATCGATGCGCCCAACGCCATCGCCACCACATTCCCCTCTGCCGACGTTTTGGCTGCGTTACCAGCTTCGTCGCTGTCGGACCTTGGCATCACAGTAATTCGCACGGAAGCGATTATCGAACTTGCTAAAGAAGTCGCATCCGGCCGCCTTCTTTTAGAGCCGATGGCACCGCTCGACGACACCTTGGCGGCGCTGCGCCGGATTCGTGGCGTTGGGGAGTCGACGGTGCAAACCATCGCCATGCGTGCGCTCGCGTGGCCGAATGCATTTCCGGAAGGCGACGCTGTGTTGAAGCGCCAACTCGATCAACTCAGCCCGTCGGCGCTAAGGCAGCATGCGACGCGTTGGGAACCCTGGCGCGCCTATGCCACGCTGCATATCTGGAGACACTCTGAGGAGCATTGTTCATGACACCCGGTTACCGCATTGCCAGTCCTTTAGGCGGTATCGTTTTGCGGGTTGAAGACGATTTATTGACGGGCCTGTTTTTCGTCGGCCAGAAGTATTTTCCGGCTCTGTCTATTACGTCCGCTCAGCAATTCATGCCGCCGGTTGCTCGTCAGGCACAAACGCAACTAGACGAATTCTTCGCGGGCGAGCGACGCGTATTTACGGTCCCGCTGCACCTTAGGGGAACGGCATTTCAGCGGCTGGTCTGGAAAGAGTTATCGAAGATTCCTTATGGCGTGACGGTCTCGTACGGTGCAATGGCGCAACGCATGGGATTGACTAGCGGTGCGGCCAGGGCGGTGGGAAGCGCCAATGGAAAGAATCCTGTGTCCTTGATCGTGCCATGCCATCGCGTGATCGCCTCTACGGGCGACTTGACCGGCTACGCGGGCGGAATTGACCGCAAGCAAGCGCTCCTTGCCTTGGAGAAAGGAGCGCACATGGATCTCTTCACCGAAGCGTGAGGTGCCTTAGCTTAGCCGCGTTTTCTATCGGGCGAACTTAGCCGGACTCGTTTGACCGCGTTACGCTTTAGCCATCGCCTCAACTTCCGGAATATCGCTAAGGCTTCTATAAACCGGTAAGCCTAGTTCTTCGGCGAGCCGGACATCGTTATCGGCACCTTGCGACGCACCGTCGATGCGAAATATCGCGTCGCATTGCCTGATCAGGCGATTCGCGACTGGATATAAGAACGTTTCGCTTACCGTATCGCCCACGGCTTTGGAGCCCGCCGCTGCCGCTAAAGGAAGCGCCACCCACTCGCCGATCATCGGCATATGCCCGAGCCGGTAGACGTGCAACGCGGCCTCTTCAAGCCGTTGAAGATTTCTGGCAATCAAGGCGGCATCGCCATTAGTGCCACTGCGGTAAGGCCCCGCGATGAGTATCAATAGAGCTGTCACGACACGCTCCTTTCAAGCACGCCGTTCAACGCCGCGAACTGCAACAGCATGATGGTTTTCGCATCGACAATTTCACCGCGACGCAGCGCATGCAACGCATCGTCGAAGGTCAGTTCAATCACCTCAAGATCCTCGCCCTCTGCTTCCAGGCCGCCGCCATGTCCCACGCGCGCCGACGCGTCGTACTCGGCGATGAAAAAATGCAGCTTCTCCGTGACCGAACCAGGGCTCATATACGCTTCGAAAATCTTCTGCACGTTTTGCACGCGATACCCCGTTTCCTCTTCAGCTTCGGCACGGATCCGCTCTTCCGGCGAAGCGTTGTCGAGCAGCCCCCCGGCGGCCTCGATCATCATGCCGTCATGGCCATTGACGAACGCCGGCAACCTGAACTGCCGGGTCAGCACGACGGTCCGCCGGTCGCGATTGAACAGCAGAATAGTTGCCCCGTTACCCCGGTCGTAGGTCTCGCGGCTTTGACGCTGCCACGTGCCGTCGCGACGCAGAAAATCGAAGGTCGTCTTCTTCAGCACGTACCAATCCTCGGACAAAAGCGTTGTGTCGATAATGCGAACCCTGTCTTTCGTAGCAACCATCTCTTAGCTCCACGTCGCGCAAAAGGAAGAGTCATGGTATCGTGCGGTTTCGTGCAATATCAAGATATTTCGTGCAAACCCCATGCTGACCTCTCAACGAAAGAAAGCGATCCTCGACACACTGGCGCGCGACGGGCAAGTGCTCGCCAAGCAACTCAGCGAGACCTTCGGGGTATCGGAAGACACTGTGCGGCGCGACCTGCGCGAGCTGGCCGGCGAGGGTTTGCTGCAGCGCGTTCACGGCGGCGCGCTACCCGCTTCAACGGCCGTAGCGCCGTTCGCCGAGCGGCGGGGGCTGGAGTCATCCGCCAAACGCGCGATCGCCGCAGCGGCGGCGGCGATGATCGAAACGGGGCAAGTTGTTATTGTCGACGGCGGCACGACATCCGCCGAACTCATCCGCCAGATTCCGCGCGATTTATCCGCGACGGTGGTGACACATAGCCCGAGCGTTGCCGTCGGGCTGGTCGATCATCCGTCGATCGAGGTGATTGTCATCGGCGGCCGGCTTTTCAAGCATTCGATCGTGACGGTCGGCGCCGCTGCTGTGGAAGCGATGTCGCATATCCAGGCCGATATCTATTTCATGGGCGTGACCGGCGTGCATCCGACGGCAGGCTTGAGCACCGGGAATTTCGAGGAGGCTTTCGTGAAGCGAGCCCTTGCGGCGCGCGCGGCGGAAACGGTGGTGCTGGCATCGTCCGACAAGATCAACGCCGCGTCGCAGTATGTGATCGGCGAAGTTACGCTGGCTCAGACGATCATCGTTGAACGGGCGACCGAGCTTGCACTAACCAGGCCGCTAGAGGACGCCGGCATGACGATAGTCCGCGCTTAGCACGGGACTAAACGTGAAAGCGATAAAGAGAGGCTGCATTCCATTCAAGAGAACTGCATGCTCGCAATCATGGCGTCCAGGCAGGTTTGCGGACCGCCTACGACAATGCGGGCGCTGCACGCCAGCATGAGGTTCACGTTCAAGCCGAAATCCTCGACCGCAAAACCCTTTGCACAATAGGCAGCGGATCCGTCCGTGCTTACCGATACGCGCTCGAGGAGCGGGCGATCGTCATCGACGTAAGCCCAAATCGGCTTACCGAGCGCTGCGGCAAAACCCACTTCGAACGCGGTGCCGCTGTCCGGCTCGCCAGGTCCGCGAAAGTCGTTCAGGTTGGCCATGACGACGTCGGCGGAACGAATCGCGTCCATGTTCGCGCGGCATATCCACTGCGCTTTGACGCGTGGCTCGAGTTCGTCGGGAACCTCTTTATCGAGTGGATACAGACCGATCATTCCGCGGACCTGACAGAGCGCTTTCAGATGCTGGCCGTGACTTAGCGCGTCGCTTCGGAAAACGTCGAAGCCAGCAAGATAGACACGCGGCGTCGCCGCTGCACGTTCGATGGGAAGCGGGGCGGGCGCAAAGTGCCCTTCACGCACTTTGCGTCGAACCCGGTTCAACTGCTTATGAACCGACGCCACCAGTTTCCCGGTGCGCGTCGCGATTTCCTCGACGCTTAAGCCCTGGTCGACGAGTTCGATTAAGGTCAGTTGCTTCTTTGTTGGGCCGCGCATTGCTCTCCTCAAATGCCGCTTCCGGCAGACATTCCCCAATAGGGGCGTAAGTAGAATAGCGAACGCAGGTCAAGTCAAGACGCCCGTTGCACACGCCTGAAGCTTACGGTTCGACAGCACCGGGAAACCCGGCCATTCCGACGCAATCCGCATCCGGCTGACACCGCTTTGCCGGGATGGCGTGGCCTTGGGTCCCAGCGTCGAGTGGTTTTCCCGGCGCCCACGCGAAGTATAAAGATTATCGAATCAGCGCCGGTGAGCTTCCATATCTGTCCTGAGAGCGCAAGTCGGAGTCAGCGTTATGACAAACGAGCAATTGTTCGAACATCCGGTTTGCGTCATCTGACTAAACCCGCTGCCCGAGCCCGCCGCCCGAGCCCACCGATTTCTCCTGCCTTAGCGGATTTACCGCCAACATTCGGTAAGCGCGCAATAGCGACGACTATCTAAGCAGGCATAGAATACCGATTTGTCCGCTAGCGCTCCCGGAGAAGCGCCAACGCCGCGACTAGCAGACCAATTGGCATGGCCGATAGTCGTATCTTCAACAAACCCGATTGAGTCCATGGCAGGCAAAAATTGCGACACCAAGGTGGCCAGGCCGTCGCGCATGAATCAGACAATCCATGGATACGAAAATAGCGCCGTTTAGCTTGCCCCGCTGGCGATTTACGACCTGGTTATGTTATTCCGGGCCAGCTGTACCCGATGACATTCGTGTAGCGCTGATCGGGAGTCTATTTGGCACGCTGCCTATTTTCGCCGGGGGCGTGCTCAATACCATTGCTGTTTCGCTTGTGATCGCCCTTCGCGAACCTACTGCAGCGTTTATCGCCTGGGTGGTGATTGAGGTCGTCCTGTGCGGCACGCGCCTGATCTTATTGGTGGCGGCGCATCGGGCGGCCCGGCGTGGACAGCCGACTTTCACCGATGTCTACCTGCTGCTGGGGGTCCTTTGGGGCGCAAGCGTGGGTTACGGTGCATTTATCAGCATCCTGAGCACGGACTGGATAGCCGCAACGCTTTCCTGCTTGTCGGCCGCCGCGATGGTGGGAGGCATTTGCTTCAGAAATTTCGGCGCGCCCAGGCTGGTGGCGATCATGATTTTGTTGTCCTTAGGCCCTTGCTGTATTGCAGCGGCAATGTCCAAGGAGCTCATTCTGAGCATTACGCTTATTCAAATTCCGTTTTATCTCGTCGCAATGAGCATTGCTGCATTTCGCTTGAACGGGCTGCTCGTTTCGACCATGAAAGCGGAACGGGAGAACGACCATCGCGCGCGCCATGACGCGCTGACCAGCTTGCCGAATCGGGCAGGGTTGATCCATGCGTCGCAAACGCGGTACAAAACAGCGTCGGAGAGCGCCGTGAAAACTGCGGTTCTTTACATTGACCTGGACGGCTTCAAGCCGGTCAACGACCAGTATGGACACGAGGCGGGGGACCTCTTGCTCGTGATGATCGGTGGCCGTCTCAACGCATTGAAGGGTCCGGACGACATGGTGTTTAGAATTGGCGGTGACGAATTTGTCGTCACGGTCAGCGCGCTCGACCATGAGGAAGCGGCTGCATTCGCGGATCGCCTGATCAGCGAAATGTCGGCATCGTTTGCATTGACGGCGCATATCTCGGTCAATGTGGGTGCGAGTATCGGCGTGGCATTGATTCCCGATCACGGCACCGACGTGCTGACGGCGCTCAATGCCGCCGACAAGGCGCTGAACGTTGCCAAGGCAATGGGCAAATCGCGCTGGAGCCTCGCGTCCTAGCGTTGGTTACCAAGCCTTTGCTCCGGCATTGGGTTCAGCGCTGACAAATCTGGAACCCGCTGTCGATCGAATCGTCATATTGCTTCAGCAAGCGATGTTCAAAGTAAGCTACTTAATACTTAGGCATCCTTGATTCAGTATTTATTGCCATGGCCGTGGTCGATTCGCCTGCCACACCCTGGATTTATGTCCATGCGCAACCTATAACACCGTCTAAAGCATGCAAGGCTAACCGTCTCACGTGGGACGGCGTGTCGAGGGGATGCGTGGGTCCCCTCATGACGGCGCTGCCTGATGCAGGCGGTCCGGCCGCAAGCAACGCCCTTCGCGACAACTCGATTCGTCCGAGGGGCCGTCCCGCACCACCCTTTCACCCCAAGGAGGAATTCATGGATACGCCCATGGCTGTTGTGAAGCGTGCTTACCAGGCGTTCGGCCGTAACGACATCGAGGGTGTCCTCGAGTGCATCGCCCCGACGGTCGACTGGCGGATAGTAGGCCCGGCTTCGTTACCCTTCCCAACGCAATGTCACACCCGGCAGGAGGTCGCGCGCTTCTTTAAAGAGCTCGCAGCGGATGGCGATATCACGGTGTTCGAACCGCGGGAGTTCATCGACGCGAACGAGCATATTGTCGTTCTGGGATTTGTCCGGGTAACGCTTACCGAAACTGGTAAGCCGTTCGAGTCAGAGTGGGTTCACATCTGCACGGTCAAGGACGGCTTGTTGACGCGCTGGATCGAGTTCTTCGACACGGCGGCGCGCGTGAATGCCTAGGTGCATGTTCGCTCGACGTTCGGGCGCGGCACACGGGAGCGTGACGCCGCGCCGCTAGTTAACGAAGCTAGGCAGCTGCATTCACTCCGTCTGACTTGCGTTCGCCCTCTTTGGCCGGCTTCGACCCGGCGTTCAGCCAGAGCACATCCACGTGCAACAGTTCCGACAAGCGACGGCAGTCGGCGGTTCGCGGCAGCGTAATGCCGGCTCGCCATAGCGCGACATCACCCTCGGTTACACCCAATGATTTCGCCACGCGGCTGGACGAAAGCCCGGAGCGCTTGATGGTCATGTCAAGTCTTGCGGCGAATGCCCGGCCTAGCCGTTGGCTATCGGAGCTGTCGCTTACATGGTGGTCGGAGAGGGAGGGTGTGTTCATGGGTGGCGCGGGACCTGATAGACGGTTTCGGTGCTCGAACGGGGCACTGTACGTGACCAAGGAGTCGCGTTAATGACATTACATACCCCTCACAAAAGGCAATGTGTCTGCGAGCGTACATAAGACAAAAGGGCGCTAAGGACGATCGCCGCCGCTGCACTTTTTTCATGACGTCTTGATGGCAAACGCACATTGAACCGGGTATTCGACAGGTGCGCAGTTTCGGCGGCACTTCCTATCAGGCTGTTTGTCGAACCGATCGGCGGCGGGCGCAACGGCTGCGTCGCTTCGCACACGTCGATCGGTTGCAAGGAGGATGAATGCCAGCGAAATCCAAGTCGAGTACAAAGGGTGGTCGCGAGAAAGCCACTCGAAAACTGTCAGCCACGCGGCGCGCCACCGCGCCAACAAAGCGCGGTAGCAAAACATCTGCACAAGATGTTGCCAGCAAGAAAAACCCGCTTGCGCCGCGCGTGCTGGCCCAGCCGGTTTTTTCGCAGCCGCAGGCAACCCCCGATCCCACCGTATTCCGCGTTCCCCATCCGTCCGATGACGCGGCCTACAAGGAGATCGACAAGCTCAATGCCGAACACAAGCTGTTTCCATTGCCGTTCCCCACCCCGCGAGGCGGAGTCGAGCCAACCCTGACGCTGGCCGAAGTGATGGGCGGCAATGTGACCGCAATCAACAGGATCAATGCGGGCGGCCAGCTCGTCTTTCACGCAACGGGCGATTGCGGCAGCACCAAGGGTCCAGCGTCCCAGAACCAGGTGGCGGACACGATGACCGCCGACTTCCTGGAGACGGCCGCGAACGAAGTGCCGCAGTTCGCCTTGCTGCTCGGCGACGTGGTCTACAACTTCGGCGAGGGCAGGTACTACTACGACCAGTTCTACGAACCGTATCGCGACTATCCGGCGCCGATCCTGGCTTGCGCGGGCAACCACGACGGCATGGTGTCGCCTGAAGCGCACGCGAAGAGCCTGGACGCTTACCTGCGGAATTTCTGCTCGCAACGAGTCGTGGTGACACCGGAAGCGGGTAACTTGTCGCGCACGGCGCAGATCCAGCCAGGGGTGTTCTTCACGTTCGAAGCACCGTTCGTCCGCGTGTTGGTGCTGTACAGCAATACGCTGGAAGATCCCGGCGTGATCGCGGATTCGCATATAGGCAAGAGCCAGCTTCAATTCCTCGATGCGGCACTCAAGCGGGTCCGCGCGGAGAACTATCAGGGCGCGCTGCTTATTGCCGATCACCATCCGCCATACACCATTGCGGCTCATGGCTGGAGCGTCGAGATGCTGGCGCAGATCGACAAGGTCTGCAGCGCCAACGGGATCTGGCCGCATGCATTCTTGTCGGGGCACGCGCACAACTATCAACGCTTCACGCGCACGCGCAGCGCGGACGGTACGCATATTCCTTATCTGGTGTGCGGAAATGGCGGCCACGGGCTGGCAAAGCTTGCGAAACACGGCGACCCCACGATGCGCGCGCCGCAGGTCATCCAGGCGGCAACCAGCACGACGGATCAGGTCGTCCTGGAAAGTTACGACGACAACCACTACGGTTATCTGCGTGTTGTCGTGACGCAGGCGCAGCTTCGTATCGAATATCACGCAACATCCGACACGATTTCGAAGAAGTCGCCCAGCGACTATGTCACCGTCGATCTCGCTACGCGTCAGATCGCGCACTTCGCCGCGCCCGATCTTGGCCGCACGGCAGGCGCGGCGACAGCGCGCGCAATGTTCGAGAAGACACGTTCGCAGGGGTAGGGTGCAGGACCCTGTTTTTCGCATGGGCAGCGGTTGCTGCCGGCTTTAATACGAGGAGGATGCATGGCAGTGAATTACGGGGTGCTCAAGGGCACCGTGACCGGTCATCTTCGCAATGCCGATGACGACCACTATCAGATCCTGGTCCACGCAGGAACAACGGTCTTTCGAATTGCATCGAACGTGAAATCGTCGGCGCCGCACGCGCCTTCAACGGTCTTGTTCGAAGAGCGGGACACGCTGCCAGACGCATTGACGCGTGGCCTCGCCGCGCTGACGCCGGGGTTCACCAAGCTGCCGTCTACGCCCGGCGGTCTCTCAATTGACTATGTACGCGGCGGCCTCGTCGATACCAAAGCGATGACACCCGTTCCCGCCGACGCAATCGGCACGACCAACGACCTGAAAGACAAGCTGGAAAGCGCGGTCGTCGCGGCGATGTCCATGGAAGGATCGATCGTCTACGCATTTGGATCGAGATGGGGTCCTGAAGAAAACAAGCCGGATCAGTATTTCAAGTTTGTCCCCGGCAATGGCGTACACGACATCCACATGAACCAGGGCAACAGCGGCCAGTACGAGAAGGATAACGGTACGTATCAGGACGGGGCGCTCATGATCGCGTATGCGGACAACACGTGGCGCGCATTTTTCTTCGCGTTCCAGTCGCAGACCTTCGATACGGACGACCAGGGCAATCCGATTGCGTGAAGTTGAATGCTGGGGGCAACTGTTTCTTGTTTGAGGAGCCATGACCGTGCCATGGCTCCATGAACGCCAGTTGCCCGTTAAACCTTCTTCAAATAGCAGGCCTTCAGCATAAAGTTTCCAGCGTCCATCTTGCAGTCGACTTCGTGGTCGCCGCCAACCAGGCGAATGCTCTTCACCTTGGACCCCACCTTCAGCGTGATCGACGAGCCTTTCACTTTCAGGTCCTTGATCAGCACCACGGAGTCGCCGTTCGCCAGCACGTTGCCGTTGGCGTCTTTCACCACGGCGTTCGTGTCGTCATCGGCTGATGCGGCTTCCGTCATCGACCACTCATGACCGCAGTCTGCGCAGATAATGCGGTCGGCGTCCGCGTAGGTATTTTCCATCGCGCATAGCGGGCAGGCGGGGAGTGTGGACATGATTCCTTCCAATAGTGATGAATTCGAGGCGGTGCGAACGCGCTCCGGCGGCCGGGATTATAAGCGGCTCGCGGATCGCATTGTTTAAACCGCGCGTCCGGCGTGCCCGACAAACGCCGGACTCACATCGGCAATCCCCTGGCACCCCAACAAGCGCATCGAAATCAGCATCTCGTCCATCATCAGCGCGAGCACTTCACTGGCGCCGGCTCCGCCGCACGATGCGACACCATACAGCGGTGCTCGCCCAAGCAATACGCCACGCGCGCCTAATGCAACCGCCTTCAACGCATCGCTTCCCCGCCGCACGCCGCCATCGATAAAAATCTCCATCCGTCCGCGTACTGCCTCGACAATCCCCGGCAACACCTCCAGCGGCGCGAACGTGCTTCCCAACTGCCGCCCGCCATGATTCGATACAACAATCCCGTCCGCGCCGTGCGTGACGGCCAGCAACGCATCGTCGACACCCATAACCCCTTTGACGATCACTTTGCCGCTCCAGTGCCGTCGTACCCATTCCAGATCCGCCCAGCCCAGTGTCAGGTCCATCTGCCGGCTCAGCATCGCGGCATGGCGGGATAAATCCGCACGCTCGCCCACGCTCTTCGCAATGTTCTTCAATTGCGGAGAACCAGACCGTGTCATCTGCCAGCACCAATGCGGATGCGTCACGCAATCGGCGAGAAGCCTGGGCGACAGCCGCAACGGCATGCGGAAACCGTTGCGCGTGTCGTGATCGCGCTTGCCGTGCACGGGGACATCGACGGTGAGAACCAGCGTTGAATAACCCGCAGCGCTTGCGCGCCGCATCAGATCTTCTGCGATGCCGCGATCCTGTTGCACGTAGAGCTGCACCCAAAGATCGCCATGCGGCGCGGCGGTGCGCACATCTTCCAGCAGCGAAGTCGATGCCGTCGACAACACGAACGGCAAGGCTGCGCGGCTCGCGGCTTGTGCGAGCAGTTCATCGGCCCGCGGCCAGAAGAGGCCGTTCAGACCCGTCGGTCCGACGATCATGGGTGCGGCTGCATCGCGTCCGAAAAATTGTGTCACGCTCGAACAGCGTGACACGTCGGTGAGCACACGCGGTTTGAAAAGCCACTGCCGGTACGCATCGTTATTACGCTGCAAGGCATCGCCGTCTTCGGCACCGCCGTCGAGATAATCGAAGGCAAGTCGCGGCAAGCGCCGTTGTGCGGCGATCCGGTATTCAGCGACAGAGGAAAGCATCAATGCTCCACGATTTACAATCGGCCACAAACCCGTGATTCGATTGCACTACAATTGAGATAATCACAATCCGATACTTCCAACGCCCACAAGCATGTCCAAAAGCGCCGCTGGCACGCCGCAAAAGCCCGACGAGAAAGCTCTTGAGCGCTCGTCGCTGTTCGTCGGATCGACTGAAAAGGCTTTCCAGGTGCTGCACGCCTTCGACGGTCCGAGCCGCCACATGACTCTCGTCGATATTGCCCGCGCGTCTGGACTCGACCGCAGCGCGACGCAACGTCTTGTCCATACGCTCGAAGTGCTTGGCTACCTCTACCGTGTGCCGGAAACGCGCAACTATGGCCTGACGACGAAGGTGCTGCAGTTCTCGTACAACTATGTACGGGCCAACGAACTCATCGATAAAGCCTCGCCGTATCTGCTTGACATCAGCCGCCGTCTTGGTGAAACCACCAACCTCCTGGAACTCGACGGCCACGAAATCGTGTTTGTCGCGCGCTTTCCGGGGCAGCATCTGGTGAACATCGACATTGTGGTCGGCGCGCGTTTGCCGGCCATGTTCACCGCCGCGGGCATCGCCATCCTGTCGCGTCTTTCCGACGAACGTGTGCGCGAAATTCTTGCGTCGACCCGCCTCGACCCACTTACGCACTACACCGAAACCCATCCCGACAAACTGCTCGAACGCGTACGCAAAGTCGCGCGGCGTGGTTACGCGGTGATCGAGAATGAAACCGTGCTTGGCGATATTTCCGTCGCCGCGCCGGTCACGGATCATGGCGGCATGGCCGTTGCCGCGATCAACATCTCGGTGCCCACTTCGCGTTGGTCGATCGAGCGGGTGGAAGCTGAACTCGCACAGCATGTGCAGGTTGCTGCGACTTCGATCTCGAAGGCGCGGCTGTCGGGTTATAAGCGTTGAGCCTTTAGCGAAGCTTCAAAGACCTCGTTCGAACAAGGCGAGCTGTTTTTCCAGTTCGACTCGCAAGCTCGCCGACAACCCGGGGTCTGCCTGAACCAGCGGCGCAAGCATGTCCGGCGCGTGGACATCGATCAGATCCATCACGGACTTCATCGGACCGGGATTGGTCTCGGCGAACGCCATGTTCATCAGCGGAATCAGCGAGCGATGCAACGTAAGCGCTTCTTGCGTCTTCCCCTGCGAAGCCAGCTCATAAATCTTTCTCCACGCCGTCGGCAACAACGTCGCCGTCACCACAATGCCACCCCGCGCACCGGCCGCCACATGCAGCGGAAACAGCGTGTCCTCACCGCTCAGCACGGCGAACGATTCGTCCACGCCTGCAACGGTGCGCAGGAAATGCCACATGTCCGTGTTGCACGCCTTCATCCCGATGATCCGCTCGTGCTTCGACAACTCGTGCAGTACCTCGGGCGCGATCGCGATACGCGTGCGGTAAGGGATTTCATAGATGAGGATCGGCAGCGGCGATTCATCGGCGTAACGCATGAAGTAATCGCGTATGCCACCTTGCGTCGGGTTCGTGTAGTAGGGCGTCAAGACAAGCAGACCATCGGCGCCCGCCGCAGCGAAATCCTTGCCGGCCTGCATCGCGTCGTGATAGCCGGGGTCCAGCACGCCCGCCACCACGGGGATTTTTCCGGCCGCTTCCTTCGCCGTAATCTCCGCCATGCGAATGCGCTCGACGCGCGAGAGAGCGCCGTATTCGCCGGTGCCGCCCAGCGGCACGACGCCGTCGACGCCTTGTTTCAGCAGATAGCGCATGAGTGCGCGGGCGGCGTCCGCGTTGATCGTGTCGTCGGGATTGACGGGAGTCGGAATGGCCGGCAAAACGCCACGCAGTTGTTGAGCTGAAAGCATGAGAAAGTCCTAGAAAACAAGGTTATTCAGGAAGCGAGGCTGCGTCGGCGCAACCGGTCCGCCACCCAGATCAAGATTGCTATAAAGGCAAACAGGCACGTTGAAACAGCGGCAATGACCGGGGAAATCTGCATCGTGATTTCGTCCCAGAACTGCTTGGGCAAGGTCGTGCTCAAACCGCCCGACGAAAACAGGGCGATAGTGAGTTCATCGAAGGACGTGGCGAAAGCGAACAGGAACGACGACATCAAACCGGCGCTGAGAATTGGGAACGTGACGCGGCGCAGCGTGGCCCACGGGCGCGCGCCCATGCTGTGCGCAGCGAGATCGAGACGCGTGTCGTAATTGCGCAGCACGGCCATCATGGTGATGACGACGTAAGGCACGGCTACGACGGTATGTCCCAACACGAGACCGAACGACGATCCGATCAAGCCGATCTTCGCGAAGAAATAGAACACGCCGACCGCAATGATCATGCGCGGTACGACGATCGGCGCGAGTATGAACGCGAGCATGGCCGCCTTGCCCTTCATGCCGCCGCGCACGAGCAGGAACGCGGCGGGCGTGCCGATCAGCATCGAGAGAAAACCGGTGCCGATACCCACGAGCATGGAGCGCGTGATGGCCTGCATCCACAAGGGTGAATCCGCGATCTGCCGATACCACTGCAACGAGAAACCACGCGGCGGCCACGCGAGGCCGGACGCGGAATCGAAGGAGAGCGGGATCATCAGGAACGCGGGTGCGCTCAGGAACACGAGCAGCAGGATCACGACTACGCGTAAGGTCAGGCTTTCACCGTTGGCGGCGCGTTTGCGACGTTTGGGGAAGAGTCCGATCACGGCGTCGGTTGCATTGCCTAGCGTGGTTAGGATCACATCGCCGAGCTTGCGGCTCCATCGGCCGCCTTGCTTCGGACCACGTGCCGCGGAGCTGCCGCCGGCCATTGTCGAGAGTCCGACCATGCGGTCATAGATCAGGAACACGAGTAGCACGACCGTCAGCAACAGCACAGAGATTGCCCCCGCGAAACCCCAGTTCAGCGCTTGCATCACCTGGTCGATGATCAGTTGCGTGATCATGGTCTGATGCCGTCCGCCGAGCAGCGTGGGCGTAATGAAAAAGCCGATGGCCGTGACGAACACCATCAACGCGCCGGCTGCCACACCCGGCAGCGACAGCGGAAAGTAGACCTTCCAGAACACCGTGCCGGGACGCGCGCCGAGCGTGGCGGCGGCGCTCGGCAAGCGGCGATCGATGTTCTCCATCACCGAGAGCATGGTCAGCACCGCGAGCGGCATCAGTGCGTGAACCATGCCGACGATCACGGCGGAAAAGTTATAAAGCAGACTCAACGGGCGGTCGATGATCCCGAGTCCAAGCAACACCTGATTGATCACGCCGTTGCGCCCGAGCAGCACGACCCACGCAAAGGTACGCACTAGAAAGCTGGTCCAGAAGGAGAGCAGCACCCAGAACAGTAGGCGGTTCTTGCGTTCACGCGTCAGCGAAGAAATCAGGTACGCAATCGGATAACCGGTGAGCACGGAGAAGAAGGTCGTCCACAAAGATACCTTCAGCGTGATCAACAACACATCCACATAGACCGACGATGCAAACAGCCGCTTGTATTCGACAAGCGTGAAGCCGCTGTTGTTGTGCACGCTTAACAGCAGCAACTGCCCGACGGGATACACGAGCATCACCAGCAGCAGCACGATGATCGGCGCGCTCATCGCGCCAGGCCGCAGCCACGCGCGCCA